>DATKYG010000053.1:0-68757 GCA_035528655.1 Methyloceanibacter sp. | reverse complement strand
GTGCCGGCCCAAGCCGCCATCGTCTCACGCGCGCACGCATCCGTGCTGCCGTCCTTCCCCAAGCGCGGACCGCTCACCCTCCTCGTCACCACCGCAACCGCGCTCCTCGCACTCGCCTATATCCTCGCCCGCGAACTCATCACCGGAACCGCGAACTACGCGCCGGTACGCGAGCGCGAACCCCGGCTGAAGCGCCGCCGCCGTCCCGAGCGGACAGATCCCGAACCGGCTCAGCCGATGCCCGCGCCGTTAATGAGGCCGGTGGAAGCCGCCGCGCGGGTCGCCAAGACCGCGCCGCGCAACCCGAGACCGGCAGCGCGCGCTGCTACGGTTCCGGCGGCACGCAAGCTGCCGGTGGTCATTCCGGTGGCAGCCCCCGCCAGCGTCCGTCAGAGCGATGCGGTGACCAGCAAGCCAGACATTGGGACCGAAACGCGAGCTGAGACGCAGATCGAAGACAGCGACACCGAGGCACCCCTCCGGCCGACCGTTTGGCGCGCCAAGGAGCCGCCGAAGAAGCCGAGCTGGCTCCGGGTCAGACCGACACGAGGTAGCCAGGCCAAGCCGGAAGCCACGGAAGCGCCGACGCCCGTGACAGACACGCCGGCGGCAGCGACCGCCGAGCCGGCATCGGCCACGCAAAAATCACAGCGCGTAGAAGCGGTCGCGACCGTCGCCGACACGGCGCCTGCCGCAAAGCAAGAGCCCAGGGTCACGGTGACGCCGAAGACCGTGCCAACGCCGAAGACCGTACCAACACAAGAGACCGCGCCAACGCCAGAGCCCGGGGCTACGGAGACAGCGGCGGCAAGTGCCAAGCCGGCCGCCACTGGGCTTCTCGACCGGCTCCAGCGCGAATTTGCCGACGGCCGCAACAACGCGGCGCCGGCGAAAGAGCGCAAACCGCGTCACGCCAAAGGATTTTTCGACCGCTTTCGCCGGGCCGCCGCCAAGATGAGCGGCGACGGCAACGAAGCCGCCAAGTCAACGACAGGAGGTGCCGAGATGGCCGCGCTCAGTCCGAACGACCTTCGTCACTATCTGACCCAACGGATTGCGGCATCGGAGATCGACGCGCCGGCGGCGATACCCGCCGCGCCGAAAACCGGCAGACGCAATGTCGGACCCGTCTTGACGTCGCTGGATGCGGTGCTCGACCGGGTACTCGCCTTGGCCACTGGCGGCTTGCCGCGTGCGCTTCTTGTCGCCGGCGTCTCGCCGAAGGCCGATGCCACCCTGGCTGCGATCGGACTGGCGCGCGCCCTTGTCGATCGCAACGAGCAGGTTGTGCTTGTCGATCTGGCCAAAGGCTCTTCGGCCGTATCAGGACCGCTCGGCATGCCGCGCGTGCCGGGCTTCGCCGATCTGGCGGTGGGCCGCGCCAGCTTCGCCGATGTCATCCGCATCGATGAGGACACGCTTTTGCAGGTGATCCCCGCGGGCAATCCCACGGTGACGGGCGCGGCCCCCGAACCGGATCGCTTCATGCGCGTGTTCGAGGCGCTGACACAAGCCTATGGCTGCGTCGTGCTGCATGCGGATCTGCGCGCAGTGCAGGCATTGATGCCGGCCCTTAAATTCGAGCTACCGGCCATGGTCGCCGTGCTGCCGCGAGGCGGAAGTATCGACAGCGCGGACGAGGCCTTGTCCACATACCAGGCACTCGGCTGTCCGGTCGTTGTCTATGAAGGCAATGGCAAGCAGCGCCGCGCGGGCCTGTTCAATCGAATCGCCGCCGTCTGAGATACGATCACGGGCGCTATGCCTAGCGCCCCAGCAGCCGCGTGCGCATCTCTTGCGCCGCCGACCACAGTCGGCTGTTGGATTTGATCACCCGCTTCAGCCGCGCCATGGCCGACAACGGCAGCGTCAACAGCAGCCCTTGCGGCTTGAACGCGATGAAACTATCGAACAGCGCCTGAACGACATCGCACCACTCGTCCTTGTGCCGCGCCTTGCCCACGCCGAGGTCGAAATACGCCAGCCCCGCATCGGCGGCTTCGGCGATCTGATGCCGCATCAATAGCGCGCCGGGAGACTGCCGTTGGGTGTCGCCCTCGGCGAGCGAAGACAACACCACGCCCATCCGCTTGTGACAGACGGCGCCGCTAAACGTCGCCAGGACTTTGTCATCCAGTTTCAGATAGCCGAGCCTGAGCCGGCTGGGATTGTCGCCATCCAGCAGGGCGATCTCGCGATAGAAGGCGCGTGCATGAACGTCAAAGACGTTCTTGATACCCATGGCGGCGAACTGCCGGCTCTTCTGAGCGAAAAACGTCTCCAGTAAGGCGAGCTTTTCGTCGCGGGTCTCGGCCCATCCGTAATGAAGCGTGCCAAACTCGTGCAGCCTGCGCTCCTTGCGTTCCAGGGTGGTCCGCGACCGCTTGCTGAATCGGCTTTCGTAAAGTGCGGTGAAGTCGCTCAGTCGGATCGCGTAGCCGCTATTGGGCGACTGCTGATGCGACAGCTTTGCCAAAGGATTGGCGACGCCATCCCACGTCACGGGCTGCGCGTCGAGGATCGCGGCCGCGGCGCCCGCTTGGCTGGCCACTTCCCGCAAGAGACGGGAGATGTCCTTCGCCGAGAGCCCTTCCGCCGCTGCCGGCAGAAACAACCCCATGTTGTAATTGGCATGGTCTTGGCCGAGCCATTTCATCACCCGGAGCCCAAACGCCGTTCCGATCTCGAAAGGCCAGAGGAACAAGGCCGCACCGTCGGCGCCATAGCCCACGGCAACCGCCGGCTCGCGCCCCGCCGGTCCGAGCACAGTCTTCGTCCAGGCTTGTGCCCAATCATAGGTCTGGGCCGCCGTGCATGGCGCCGCCGCTTGCATGGCCTCCCAGAGCCCCTTGAGGCCCTGAAGGTCGCGAGTCATCCGCAGAGAAATGGTGCCGAGGCTAGTCTGCACGGAGATCGGCCCGTCTTGGGCGATCATCCGTTGCGCGATTTCGGTGTCAGGACGAAGCAAGGCCGTGGAAGTCATGCGTCGATACCATCCCTATCTCACGGCCCCACCTTGCGCGTCAAAGAGCGTCCCGATGCCGCACGGCAGCTTTGGCCAAATCCGGCCCGGCAATCGTTTCGCAAGGAACCAGCGTCACTATGCGCGCTTGGCTCGGCGACCATGGCAGAGCCAGGTTAATTCTTGGTGGCAAGCGGTGAAGGAGAGCGGCGTGGGCAATGTAAAGACCGCCATGATGAAGGCAGCGATGGCGGGCCTGTACCATACGGGCGCCCATCGCCTGCTTGCGCCTTATACCCAAGGGGTTGGGGTGATCTTCACCCTTCACCATGTGCGTCCGGCCCCGCCCACGCCGAAGGCCTTCGCACCCAATCGCATCTTGGACGTGACGCCCGAGTTCCTCGAGTCAGTGCTCGATCAAGTATCGGAGGCCGGTCTCGACGTGATCTCCCTCGACGAGGCCGTGGCCCGTCTAGAAGCCGAAGACGACAAGCGCTTCGTCTGCTTCACCTTCGATGACGGCTACCGCGACAACCTCCAATGCGCCTATCCCATGTTCAAACGGCGCGGACTGCCGCTGACACTCTATGTGCCGACCGCCTATCCGGACGGACACGGCGAGCTATGGTGGCTCGCCTTGGAGGAAATTGTTTGTCGTGCCAAGGACGAGATTGCCGTCTGCCGTCAGGGCGAGACCTGGCGCTTGCCGACGGCGACTGATGCAGACAAGGATCATGCCTTCGAGGAGATCTATTGGTGGTTGCGCGGCCTCGATGACGTGGTTCAGCGCGATGTGGTCCGCAAGCTTGCCCATCGCTATGGCGTGGGCCTGAGCGCGGAGTGCCGCGAACAGGTGATGAATTGGGACGAGATCCGGACCATGGCCGCCGATCCGCTGGTCACCATCGGCGCCCATACGGAGCATCACTTCGCCATCGCCAAGCTGCCCGAGACGAAGGCGATGGAAGAAATGGTCGGCAGCGCCGACCGTATCGCCAAGGAGCTTGGCACGCGCCCGGCCCATTTTGCCTTTCCCTACGGCGATCCCGGCAGCGCCGGCCCGCGCGATTTCAATTTGGCGAAAGAGGCTGGCTTCAAGACGGCGGTGACCACGCGCAAGGGAATGCTGTTCGCCGACCACCGTCAGCACCTGACGGCGTTGCCGCGGGTCTCGCTCAACGGCGATTATCAGTCGCTGACCTATACCGCGCTCTATCTTTCGGGTGCGCCGTTCGCCCTGTGGAACGGGTTTCAGCAAATCAACGCCGCCTGAGGCGCGTCGGCGCCTAACCGATCAGTCCGGCCGCTGCATCCATTTGATCAAAACAGCGGCCGGAACCACCCACAGCAGGCCCGCCACGAGAAAATAGGCGAATTGGGCCCAGGCTGGCGCCACCGAGATACGGCCCGCGCCGATCGCCGACGCCACCCAGGCGTAGAGGACGAGGAGCACCAGCAGCACCACGGTGCCGATCAGTTTGCGGGATCGTGCGCGCATCTAATGGGATCTCCGGCCAGAAGCGCGATGCTGCGGCAACGGGGCAGGGCGCGGGCGATTGAGTTGCGGCCTAAGGGCCGCTATCAAGCCCAACATGACTGAAGTGGCCGCCCAGCGCCTGAACACAGGCACGCGAGCCCCGGCGATGCCGGCACCGCATGTCCGGGCTTTGCGCATCTGGCTGGGCGTCGTCGCGTTTCTCATCGTCGCCATGATCCTCGTCGGCGGGGCCACGCGGCTCACCGATTCAGGCCTGTCCATTACTGAATGGCAGCCGATCATCGGCGCCATCCCGCCGCTGAGCGAGGCGCATTGGCAAGCGGCCTTCGAGGCTTACCAGAAGATCCCGGAATATACCGAGATCAATCGCGACATGAGCCTCGAGGCGTTCAAGACCCTCTATTGGTGGGAGTGGGCGCACCGCTTTCTCGGCCGCTTCATCGGCATGGTGTTTTTGCTGCCGTTAGTTGTCTTCTGGATCGCCGGTTATATCCCGCGCACCCTCATGCCCCGGCTCCTGGGACTCTTCATGCTTGGGGGCCTGCAAGGCGCGCTTGGCTGGTACATGGTCAAGAGCGGCCTCGTGGACCGCACCGATGTCAGCCAATATCGGCTTGCCGCGCATTTTGGAGTCGCGATCCTGATCTTCGGCACCACGCTGTGGCTGCTCTTCGGGCTCGGCGCACAACAGAAACATGCGCGGTTCGGCGCCGCGGCCTGGATCGCGGCCGCCGTGCTCGGTCTGGTTTTCCTGCAACTGCTGGCGGGCGCCCTGGTGGCCGGGATCGACGGGGGGCTCGGCTTCAACACCTGGCCGCTGATCAACGGCGCCTTTATCCCGAGCGGCCTCGGCGACGCCTCACCCTGGTATCTGAACCTGTTCGAAAACCCGCTCACGGTGCAGTTCGACCATCGCATGCTGGGCTATGCGTTGGTGGTTGCCAGCATTGCGCAAGCCCTATGGCTCGCGCTCAAAGGTGCCGAGCAAACGCTGATAGGCAGTTCCTTGATGCTCGCCGTGCTCTGCCTGCTGCAAGCGACACTCGGCGTATGGACATTGCTGCTCGCCGTGCCCATCGAGCTCGGCCTGGCCCATCAAGCCGGCGCCATCGCCGTGTTCGCCGCAGCACTCTTCCATCTCTGGACTGCTTGCCACGACACGCTTCCGGCACCGGGAGCTCAAACGGCGGCAAGCGCCTGATCGAGATCGGCGATGATGTCGTCGACATTCTCCAGCCCGATCGACAGCCGCACCACCTCAGGGCCAGCACCCGCACGCTCGCGATGCTCATCCGAGAGCTGGCGGTGCGTGGTCGAGGCCGGGTGAATGATCAGGCTGCGCGTGTCGCCGATATTGGCGAGATGGCTGAACAGCTTGACGTTGCTGACGAGACCGATGCCGGCGTCATAGCCGCCTTTGAGCCCGAAGGTGAACACCGCACCAGCCCCGTCCGGGCAGTAGCGCTTGGCGAGGCGGTGATACGGATTTTCAACGAGCCCCGCATAGTTCACCCAGGCCACCTTGTCGTGGGCCACCAACCAGGTGGCGACCTGAAACGCGTTGTCGCAATGGCGCTGCATGCGCAACGGCAGCGTCTCGATGCCGGTGAGGATGAGAAAGGCGTTGAACGGCGATATCGCCGGACCGAGGTCGCGCAAACCGAGCACGCGGCACGCGATGGCGAAGGCGAAATTGCCGAAGGTCTCGGCCAGCCTGATGCCGTGATAGCTCGGGGAGGGCGACGACAGCGACGCATAGCGGCCGCTTCCCATCCAGTCGAACGTGCCGCAATCGACGATGGCGCCGCCGATCGAATTGCCATGACCACCGAGGAATTTGGTCAGCGAATGCACGATGATGTCCGCGCCATGCTCAACGGGCCGCATGAGATAGGGCGTGGCCAGCGTGTTGTCGACGATGAGCGGGACGCTCGCTTCCTTGGCGACCGCGGAGATCGCCGCGATGTCGGTGATGATGCCGCCGGGATTGGCGATCGACTCCACGAAAATGGCTTTGGTTTTTGGGGTGACCGCCGCGCGGAACGACTCCGCGTCCGTGGTGTCGGCCCACTTCACCGTCCAGCCGCATTTGGCGAAGGCCTGGCCGAACTGGTTGATCGACCCGCCATAGAGCTGGCGGGCGGCGATGAACTCATCGCCCGGCTCCAGCAGGGTATGGAACACGATCGCTTGGGCCGCGTGGCCCGAGGCGACGGCGAGTGCGGCCGTGCCGCCCTCGAGCGCGGCCAGGCGCTCCTCCAGAACCGCCTGGGTCGGGTTCATGATGCGAGTATAGATGTTGCCGAAGGTCTCGAGGTTGAACAGGGCCGCGGCGTGGTCCACGTCGTCGAAGACAAAGGACGTGGTCTGATAGATTGGCGTGACCCGCGCGCCGGTGGCCGGGTCCGGCTGGGCGCCGGCATGAATAGCCAGCGTGTTAAAACCCGGTTTGCGTTCTTCGTACATCGGCTGTCTCCCTAGATCCCTCACTGTGACGCGGGCGAACTATATCAGAGCAGGGAGGGGCTGCGCCGCAATGACATGCGTGCGTCGGCTCAAACCTTGTCGGAGCGCAGCGCGCGCTGTTGCCCGCCTTTGGCGCCGAGGATCGGACGCTTGGACGACAACACGCCGGAATTGACTCCGGCCCAGGAAATCTCGCCCGACAACCGGCCATACTCGATCTTGGGGCAGCGATTCATCACCACTTTCAGTCCGGCGGCCTCGGCCAGCGCTGCCGCCTCGTCGTTGCGCACGCCGAGCTGCATCCACACCACCTTGGCGCCGATCTCGATGGCGTCGCGCGTCACGGGAAGGGCCACTTCCGAATTGCGGAAGATATCGACGATCTCCACCGGCTGATCGATGTCGCCGAGCGTGGCGAATACCTTCTGATCGAGGATCGTCTTGCCCGCATGTCCGGGATTGACGGGGATCACCTGGAAGCCCTTGGCCAGAAGATATTTCATGGCGAAATAGCTCGGCCGCGACGCGTTCGGACTCGCGCCCACCATGGCGATGACCCGGTACTGCACGAGGATGTCGCGGATATAGGCATCCGTGTAGCTGTCGTGGATCATGAGCTCGTGGTCTCGAACTGCGCGGCGCTGGTGGCGCTGGTCATGAAACCCCTTGGCACGTAACCGAGGCACGCTGCGTCGATATTGAAATTGTGCATTGCCCACGCACACTCGAAGGTTGTGAATGGGTTGTGGAGGGATCCATAATGCAACTGCTTTCAATATCGAAAGAAACCATTCGCGCGCATGTAATCCGGTATTTCCATGATGTGTTTCACGCGCCGGTGTCTGACCTCAAGCCAGCAACAAACGCGCGCAAGGCATTTTCGTACTCCGACCGTGCCTGGCGCCAATTAGCAAATGTCTTCATCAAACTAAGCTGGATGCGCCAGATCGACGCGATGCTCTCTCCGCGAGAGATACCTGGGCTCAAGATGGTTGACGACCTCGTCAATGCCATCTGGTCCAAGCTCAACAAGATCATTGCCGTATCGAATCTGAGCACTCGCCTAGATACCACGTCGGTAGGGAAGTTCGCCGGACCGAAGCGGCAGGCCGCACGCAAGCCGCGACGAAAAGCGAGCCCTGCTAAAGCTCCGGCGCGTAGGAGGTCCAAGGCCAAGAACACCTGACAACCGTAGAAGTACATGGGGGACCGTCATGTCTCAGTTCGTCTTTTCCGCGACCGCCTTTGCCTGCGTCCTAAGCATGTTGTCGGCCGCGGACGCGCAACCGCTCAATCGTCGTGTCTTCGCCAGCGAGGCCGTCTACGACCTCCATGTCGCCAATCCCGCTTTCCGACGCTGCGACGCGAAGAGTGATGGCGCATTGCAACCCGACGAACTCGCCTGCTACGACGCATTTCCAGTGAAGGCGAGCTTTTCCTTGCCGGCGCCTGTCCCGCCCCGTACGCCGATCATCGAGGCCGCTGTCGAGCCGACGCAGCGACGCAGTCCCGCGTTGACCGCCACGACGGTCGCGACAGACGATCCTCTAACGGCAAGCAACGAAACACACCTTATCGTCAGACGCTCCCGGAACGCGATTGGCAGCTTTGCCGACCCGGCGCCCTTTGCCGATGCGGCGGGAGCGGAATTCGCCTGGGCCGACGATCGCGTCGGCGACAACGAAGTTTGGTCGGCACACGGCATTGTGGCCGCCTCCTTCGTCCATTACGGGGAGGTTCAGCGTGATGCGGCGTATATCGATACCCTGACCTTGGCGCCTTACATAAATTTCGACCGCACCTCGAATTCGACCAAGACCACAGAAGACATCGATAACCTAACGTATGGCGGGGCGTTCGAGGCAGGTTTTGCCAATGTCTTTGGTGCCACCCAATTTGTCGACATTGGCGGCGCGCTGGCCTCTAGCTTCGGCGCGGAGTCGAAGAACTGGTCGATCGACCTCGCATGGCAGCCCATCGGCGGCGTGAATCCCGAAGGCGGTAATACGATCTTTTCGTATTTCGGCACGCCGATTCCGCTGGGGCGCAACTTGGTCTTTTCTCTCAGCCCCATGATCCAAGCGGAGTATGTGAGCGATCTGTCTGATGCCAGTCTCCAGCCAATCTTCTTCGACCATGACGAGGCCTTCCGCATGGGGCCGACGGTGACATTGGCTGTCGACGGCAGGAAGCTCGACTCTGTCCCATGGTGAATCCAGCGCATCCACTACGAA
Organism: Methyloceanibacter sp.; assembly: GCA_035528655.1. Lineage (GTDB taxonomy): Bacteria > Pseudomonadota > Alphaproteobacteria > Rhizobiales > Methyloligellaceae > Methyloceanibacter. The sequence goes on along the minus strand of DATKYG010000053.1, from coordinate 59,597 downwards.
ATCAGCTATGGGTGGCTTTACGACTGGCTTTCGGGACGCGACTACGAGTTACTCGACACCTCGCTCACCCTCGCGCTGGACGAGAAGGGGCATCTCGGCTCGACGCTCGGATACCGCAAGGGGCAACTTGAGGAAACCGGCCAGGACGTCGATCTCGCCAATATTGCGCTGTCCGTAAGCTACTAAGGGTCAGCGCGGCCAGTTAGGCTCGCGCTTGTCGAGGAAGGCGCCGATGCCTTCTTCAGCCTCGCCGTCGAGCATGTTCTCCACCATGACTTGCGCGGCGTACGCGTAAGCGTCCTCGAGCGGCATTTCGAGCTGCTTGTAAAACGCTTCCTTGCCGATCTTGAGTGTGCGCGCGGGCTTGGCGGCGATCTTGCGGCCGAGTTCCACCGCCTCGTTCACGACACGGTCGGCCTCGACCACGCGGTTCACGAGCCCGAGCCGCTGCGCCTCGTCGGCCCCGACCATCTCGCCCAAGAGCAGCATCTCCATGGCGCCTTTGCGCGACACGTTGCGGCTGAGCGCCACCATGGGCGTTGAGCAGAACAGTCCGATATTGACGCCCGGCGTGGCGAAGCGCGCATCGACGGCGGCCACGGCGAGGTCGCAGCTCGCCACGAGCTGGCAGCCGGCCGCCGTGGCGATTCCATTCACCGCGGCGATGACCGGCTTGGGCGAGCGCACGATGGCGAGCATCATTTCGGCGCAGGCGGCCATGGTCGCGGCGAAGAAGGCGCGGCCGCGGTCCCCATCGTCGCGGTGCGCCGTCAGCTCCTTCAGATCGTGGCCCGAGGAGAAGGCTGGACCCGCGCCCGTCAGCACGACCACGCGCACAGCCGTGTCCCGGCCCGCCTCAGCTACGGCGGCATGCAGAGCCGCCATGAGGTCCATGGAGAGGCAATTGCAGGCTTGCGGCCGGTTGAGGGTGATGACCCTGACCGGCCCGCGATGCTCGGTGAGCAGAACGCCGCTCTCAGGTGAAATTTGCGCGGAAGGGCTTGCCATTTTCGGGAATCCGTTGCCTCACTGCCAGATTACGGCTTTACAGCAAAACACTTGAGAAACGCGAGGCCTCACAGTCATTTTCGCGCCGGTGCCATAATACCACATATCTAAGGCATTGAGGTGTATAAGACATTCCGTTCCGCTTGACCCCTTGCGGGCTTCTCGTTAGAAGCGCCGATCTTTTGAAAGACCTTCGAGTGCACGCGACCATGAAAACCTTCTCCGCCACGCCCAAGGACATCGACAAGTCCTGGATTCTCATCGACGCCAACGGCCTTGTGGTCGGCCGGCTCGCCGCTTTGATCGCAACGCGGCTGAGAGGCAAGCACAAGCCGACCTTCACGCCCCATATGGATGACGGCGACAATATCATCGTCATCAACGCCAAGCAGGTCGTGTTCACCGGCGATAAGCGCGCCGACAAGGTCTATAACTGGCACACGGGCTATCCGGGCGGCATCAAGAGCCGCACCCCGGAGAAGATCCTCGACGGCAAGCACCCCGAGCGCGTGCTGCACAAGGCGGTCGAGCGCATGGTTCCGCGCGGGCCCCTCGGGCGCAAGCAGATGAAGAATTTGAAGATCTACGCCGGCGCGGAGCATCCGCACGAGGCGCAGAACCCGGTGAAGCTCGACGTCGCCGCCCTCAACCCCAAGAATGCAAGGAGCGCGTGACCGTGAGCGAGACAATGACGCTTGAAGATCTGGCGCCGCTCAAGGGCGACGTCGCCGAAGCCGCACCCGTCTACGAGAAGAAGGTGGACGCGCAAGGCCGCGCCTATGCCACGGGCAAGCGCAAGGACGCCGTCGCCCGCGTGTGGGTCAAGCCGGGACCCGGCAAGATCACGGTCAACGGCAGGGACCATGTCACCTATTTCGCGCGGCCAGTCTTGCGGATGATCCTGAAGCAGCCTCTCGTCACCGCGCAGCGCGAGGATCAGTTCGACATCGTCTGCACCGTCAGCGGTGGTGGACTGTCCGGTCAGGCCGGTGCCGTGCGCCACGGCATCTCCAAGGCGCTCACGCGCTTCGAGCCGGAACTCCGCGGCGTGCTGAAGAAGGCAGGCTTCCTGACCCGCGACGCCCGCACCGTCGAGCGTAAGAAGTACGGCAAGGCCAAGGCCCGAAAGAGCTTCCAGTTCTCGAAGCGCTAATCGCCTCAGCTTCCATCTCCGTCATTTCGGCCAAAGTCGGAATCCAGTTGAGACTCTTTGGTCATTGTGCTGGATACCGGCTTACGCTGGTATGACGAGTGGCGCGGCCCCACACCTCATTTGCTCAATTCGGGCGGACTCTAGGGAGTCACGACCATGGTCACCGAACTCATCCGGGCCGCAGTGCTCGGCGCTTCCGGCTATACCGGCGCCGACCTGATTCGGCTCGCCGCCAGACATCCTTCCATCAAGATTGCCGCGCTGATCGCCAAGGGCCATGCCGGCCAGGCGTTGGGGCAAGTCTTCCCGCATCTTGCCAGCCTCGATGTGCCGGCGCTCGTCACCGCCGACGAGGTGGACTGGAGCGGAATCGACGTGGCCTTCTGCGGACTGCCCCACGGCACCGCCCATGCCGAGATCAAGAAGCTGCCTGAGCGGGTGAAGGTGGTCGACATGTCGGCCGACTTCCGCCTGCGGGACCTCGGCACCTACGCCGAGTGGTATGGCGGCGAGCATAGCTCCCCGGAGCTTCACGCCGGCGCCGTCTATGGGCTCACCGAGCATTATCGCGACGCGATCAAATCGGCGCGTCTGGTCGCCTGTCCAGGCTGCTATCCGACCGCCGTGCTGCTGGCGCTGCGGCCGCTTGTGCAGACCGGGCTAATCGAGAGCCGGGACATCATCATCGACGCCAAATCGGGCGTGTCGGGCGCCGGGCGGACGCTGAAACAGAACATTCTGTTTTCGGAAGCCGGCGAGGGGCTGTCGCCCTATGGCATCGGCAGCCATCGCCATGTCCCGGAGATCGAACAGGAACTCGTGGCGGCGGCGGGTGTCCCCGTGATGGTGAACTTCACCCCGCATCTGGCGCCCATGACCCGTGGCGAGCTCTGCACCTCTTATGTGCGGCTGGCCGGCAAGGCGACCGCCGGCGACCTCCGGAAAGCCCTCGACGACGCTTACGCCACGAGCCCCTTCGTGCGCGTGGTGGAGGAGGGTGTCATCCCGGCGACCCAGCATGTGCGCGGCTCGAACTATTGCCATATCGGCGTGTTCGCCGACCGGCTGCAAGGCCGCGCCATCGTCGTGTCGGCCATCGACAATCTGGTCAAGGGCTCTGCCGGCCAGGCCTTGCAGAATTTCAACCTGATGCATGGCCTCGACGAGACCACCGCGCTCGAGCAGCTACCGCTTTTTCCGTAAGCGGCTACTTCTCGCCCTTCACATACGACCCGGGCGCGTCCTCGATCGGCTTGAGCGGTCCGGCTGCGGGATCGCGCGCCGGGACCATCTCGCCCGATTGTGTCGCCAGCCATTTCGTCCAGTCCGGCCACCAGGAGCCGGCCGTCTCGGTGGCCCGCTTGGTCCATTCCTCGAGCGAGGTCGCCGCACCGCCGTCGGCCCAATATTGATACTTCTTCTTGGCCGGCGGGTTGACCACGCCGGCGATATGCCCCGACCCCGCCATCACATGGCGCACGGGCCCGCCGAACAGCTTGCTCCCCCGGAACACCGAGACAGCGGGTGCGATATGATCCTCGCGGGTGAACAGCTCGTAGATCGGGATCTTCACCTTGGACAGGTCGAGCTTCACCCCGCCAAGCTCCATCTCGCCCTTGCTCAAGCGGTTCTCGTGATAGAATTCGCGCAGGTAAAAGGCATGATTGGCGGCCGGCAGCCGCGTGGAATCGGCATTCCAGAACAATAGATCGAACGGGAAGGGCTTCTTGCCCAGCAGATAGTTGTTCACGACGTAAGGCCAGATCAGATCCCGCGGCCGGAGCATATTGAACACGCTCGCCATGCGCGCGCCGTCGAGATAGCCGTGCTCCGACATCATCTCCTCGAGCGAGGTGAGCTGGGTGTCGTCGATGAAGATCAGCAGATCGCCAGCCTCGGTGAAATCGACTTGCGCCGTGAGAAACGTCGCCGAGGCAATACGATCGTCACCCTTGGCCGCCATATAGGCGAGGGTGGAGCCGAGCAGCGTGCCGCCGACGCAGTAGCCGAGCACATTCACATGATGGATGCCGAGTTGGCGGTTCACCGCCTCGACGGCGCCGAGAATGCCCTCGCGCATATAGTCCTCGAAGGTCTTCTGGGAGAGACTGGCATCCGGGTTGACCCAAGAGATCATGAACACGGTGAAGCCCTGATCGACCGCACATTTGACGAATGACTTCTCGGGCTTGAGATCGAGGATGTAATATTTGTTGATCCACGGCGGCGCGATGATGAGCGGGCGCTCATACACCTGCTCCGTGGTCGGCGCATACTGGATCAACTGGATAAGGTCGTTCTGGAACACCACCTTGCCGGGCGTGACGGCGAGATCGCGGCCGACCTTGAACGCGCCGAGGTCCGTCTGGCTGATGCGCAACAGGTCGCCCGACTGATTGAGATCCTGCGCCAGCTGGGTCATGCCCTGCACCAAGTTATCGGCATTGGTGGCGATCGTGGCGCGCACCACTTCCGGGTTGGTGAAGGCGAAATTCGACGGCGACAGCGCGGCCAGCATCTGCTCCAGATAGAACATAGCCTTCTTGTGCGTCCGCTCGTCGACCCCCTCGGTCTTGCGGGCGGTATCCTCGGCCCAGCGCGAGGTGATCAGATAAGCCTGCTTCCAGAAGTCGAAGAACTGCTTGTCGGACCAGTCGGGATCCTTGAAGCGGTTGTCGCCGGGCTCCGGCTGAGCCACGGGTTCGACGTCCTCGCCGAGGAATCGACGAACGGACCGGCCCCATAAGTCCGCATAGCTCTGAAACAGATCCCCTTGCGCCGCCACCAGCTTGCCGGGGTCGCCGGCCCAAACGCGGGCGATCTCGCCAAGCGTTTTGGCGGCCTCGCCGACCTCGGAGGACATGCTGTAAGGGCCGCCGCCGTTGGTGCTGCGCTCGGCGAGCGTCGAGAAAACTTTTGTCCCCTGGTCGAAGAGGCGGACCATATTCTGTGCAAACTCGTCAATCTGGCTGACTGGACAGCCCTCGGCGGCGGTTTCCCCGGCGCTCGTATTTCGTTCCTGCATGAATTTGTCCTTAGGTTACAACCACTTGACCACGCTCCTGCCGGGTTGAAGTGAGACTAACCCCCTGCAGCAGCTTCCGCGTGACCATCCATTGTGCTATGCAATATAAGCGTCAGGCGATGTCAATCGCCAGGGGAAAGTCCACAAGAGCCAACATCTTACCGATGTTCTTACGATCAACATGTTGCGTCGTGGCGATGCTGCCTGCCTTTTGGCTTGGCGGCTGCGCCGATACGATGACCGACGGCCAGCCGATGAAGCGGTTCACCGATCTCGTCCGCAGCTATGATCGAACTTTGACCAAATCCGAGAAGAAGGCCGCGATCACCGAACTCCAGCAGGACAAGCAGCGCCAGCAGGAGCAGCTCGAGCAGGGCGACGGCGGTCCGCCAAAAAGCAACTAGAATCAACGCTGACGGGCGGCGTCCCATGCGCGATCCGCTTGCCCGGCGGCCCCATTTCGTGGTTCAACTGCAGACTCCCATTTTAGCTCTTTGGCCGATCGTTGGGGACAAACATCCGTGCACGACGAATTTCATAGAATTAAGCGACTGCCGCCCTATGTCTTCGAGCAAGTCAACAAGCTCAAGGCCGGCGCCCGCGCGCGCGGCGACGACATCATCGATTTCGGCATGGGCAATCCCGATATGCCCACGCCGCAGCATATCGTCGACAAGCTGGTGGAGACCGTCCGGGATCCCCGCACCAACCGCTATTCCGCGTCCAAGGGCATCGGGGGCTTGCGCCGGGCGCAAGCGGCCTATTACGACCGCCGTTTCGGCGTGAAGCTCAATCCCGAGACGCAGGTGGTCGCCACCCTCGGCTCGAAAGAGGGTTTCGCCAACGTCGCGCAGGCCATTACCGCGCCCGGCGACGTCATCCTCGTGCCGAACCCGACCTATCCGATCCACGAGTTCGGGTTCATCATGTCCGGCGGCGTGATCCGGCATCTGCCGGCGAGCACGGACTCGCAATTCATGGTGTCGCTCGACAAGGCCGTGCGCCATTCGGTGCCCAAGCCCTCGGTGCTGGTGCTGAACTACCCGGCCAACCCGACCGCCGTCGTCGCCAGCCGCGACTTCTATCGGGAGATCGTCGCCTTCGCCAAGAAGAATGATCTCATCGTGCTGTCGGATCTCGCTTACGCCGAAATCTATTTCGAGGGCGAGCCGCCGCCGTCCATTCTCGAGATTCCCGGCGGCATGGATATCGCCGTCGAGTTCACGTCGCTGTCCAAGACCTATTCCATGCCCGGCTGGCGCATGGGCTTCGCGGTCGGCAATGAGCGGCTGATTCAGGCGCTGACCCGGGTGAAGTCCTATCTCGACTACGGCGCCTTCACGCCGATCCAGGTCGCCGCGACCGCCGCCCTCAACGGACCGCAAGGCTGCATCGATGAGATCCGCGGTGTCTACCGGAGGCGGCGCGATTGCCTGGTCGATGCGCTGTCGCGCGCCGGCTGGCCGATCCCATCGCCGCCCGCGACGATGTTCGCCTGGGCGCCGATCCCCGACATGTTCGCCCATCTCGGCTCGCTCGAATTCTCGAAAATGTTGCTCGAGGAGGCCGGCGTCGCGGTATCGCCCGGCGTCGGCTTCGGCGAATACGGCGAGGGCTATGTCCGCATCGCGCTGGTGGAGAACGAGCAGCGGATTCGCCAAGCCGCGCGCAATATCCGAAAATTCCTCACTGACTCAGCAAATTCGCTGCATAACGTCATTCCCATTGCCTCCAAGGCGAACCGGACGTTCTGAATTCTTCCGATGGCTGATGGATTGAAGCTTGGACTGGCCGGCATCGGCACTGTCGGCAGCGGCCTGTTGCGGCTCCTTGCGGCGCGTGGAAACACGCTCGCCGCGCGAACCGGCAGGCCTGTCGAGGTCGTCGCCGTCTCTGCCCGCAACAAGCGCAAGAAGCGTGATGCCGATCTCTCGGCCGTCCGCTTCGTACAAGATCCGGTCAAGCTGGCCACCGATCCCGGCATCGATGTCTTCGTCGAGTTGATCGGTGGCGAGGAGGGCGTGGCCAAGGAGGCGGTCGAAGCCGCGCTGCGCGCCGGCAAGCATGTGGTCACCGCCAACAAGGCGCTGCTCGCCCATCACGGTGCGAGCCTCGCCGCGCTGGCCGAGAGGCATGGCGCGGCCCTCAATTTCGAGGGGGCGGTCGCCGGCGGCATTCCCGTGGTCAAAGTCATTCGCGAAGGCCTGCAAGGCAACGACATCTCGCGCGTCTACGGCATCCTCAACGGCACCTGCAATTACATCCTGACCCTCATGGAGCAGGAGGGCAGAAGCTTTGCCGACGTCCTGAAGGAAGCCCAGACGCAAGGCTACGCCGAGGCCGACCCGACATTCGACATTGGCGGCTTCGACACCGCGCATAAGCTGGCGTTGCTCACGAGCCTGGCCTTCGGCACCCGTACCAGTTTCGACGCCGTCTACGTGGAGGGCATCGAGACCATCACGCCCGCCGATATCGAGGCCGCCGCCGATCTTGGCTACCGCATCAAGCTGCTCGGCGTGGCGCTTCGCACCGACAGCGGCATCGAGCAGCGCGTCCATCCGACCATGGTGCCCAAACACACCGCGATCGCCGAAGTCGACGGGATCTCGAACTGTGTCGCCATTGACGGCGATTTCGTCGGCGACGTCATGCTGATCGGTCCCGGCGCCGGCGGCGGTCCCACCGCCTCGGCGGTGATGAGCGACATCATCGACATCGCCCGCGGCCACATTCTGCCGCCCTTCGGCATCCGCGCGAAGGATCTGAAGCCCTATAAGAAGGCGCAGATGCGCGCCCATGAGGGTGGCTACTATATCCGGCTGTCCGTCCACGACCGGACCGGCGCCTTCGCCGCGATCGCCCAGCGCATGGCCGAGCAGAAGATCTCCATCGAGAGCATCGTCCAGCGGCGGCCGCGCAGCCGCGCAAGCGACGCCCGGGCGGCCGTCGTGCTGGTGACCCATCAGACGACCGAAGCCGCGGTCCGCAAAGCCCTGGCCGGGATCGAGCGAGACGGTCATGTCGATGCCAAGCCCCAAATGATCCGCATCGAAAAACTGTGATAGAGAGTCTGTAAAGACAACGACGCGGCTGCGCTTGCGCGAAAGAGCAGGGAGGATCGGACGTGTCAGAGGGGACGGCCAGAACCGAACTCGACCGCGCGCTCGCGTTGGATATCGTCCGCGTTACCGAAGCCACCGCGGTTGCCGCCGCCCGCTGGCGGGGGCGCGGCGACGAGGCAGCCGCCGACGAAGGCGCCGCCGCCGCCATGTATCGGGAAATCGCGCGCCTGCCCATCGAAGGCGTTGTCGTCGTGGGCGAGGGCGACGAAGACGAATCCCCAATCCTCTTCAACGGCGAGACGATCGGGGCAGGTTCGCCCGATGGCGTGAGGCTCGACCTCGCCGTGGACCCCGTGGAAGGTGCCACCCTATGCGCCAAGGCGCTGCCCAATGCGCTGTCGGTGCTGGCGGTTGCCGAGCACGGCAGCCTGCTCAGGGTGCCGGCGATCTACATGGAAAAGATCGCCATTGGACCCGGCTTTCCCGACGGCCTGGTCGACCTCGACGCCACGCCGGCCGAGAACCTCAAGGCTCTCGCCAAAGCCAAGGGCAGCCCGGTCAGCGAACTCACCGTTTGCATTCTCGACCGCCCGCGCCACGGCAAGCTGATCGAGGAGATGCGTGCGGCCGGCGCCGCGCTCCGCCTGATCACCGACGGCGACATCGCCGGGGTGATCCATGTGACGAAGCCCCTGGAGACCGGCATCGACATGTACTTGGGCATCGGCGGCGCCCCGGAAGGCGTTCTCGCCGCCGCGACGCTGGCCTGCATCGGCGGACAGATGCAGGGCCGGCTGGTGGCCTTGAACCCGGAGCAGCGCGGCCGCGCCCGTGCCGCCGGCATCTCCGATCTCGACCGCAAATACGCCATCGCGGACATGGTGTCCGGCGATCTCAGCTTTGGCGCCACCGGCGTCACCGACGGCTCGCTCCTCGAAGGGGTGCGCTTCACCAAGGACGCCGTGTTCACACATTCGGTGGTGATGCGGGCCTCGACCCGCACCGTGCGCTGGATCAGGACCGAGCACCCCGACGTTGGCAAGTTCGACTGACGGGCAGGAGCCGGAACGAATCGGCTACACTCGCGGCTTCTCTCAAGCTCAAGGCGAGTGGCACGGCATGACGGCGGCACGGAAATACGACGAGAAGGATGCCGCGCCGGCTTTGCTTGGGGTGGACTGTTCCGGGCGCGGACGCCGTTGGGTCGAGCGCCTCGATCCTGCACGCAGCGTTGCCGCCGCGGCGATTTCTCAAGCCCATGGTCTGCTGGAACTGTTAGGCCGGGTGCTCGCCGCCCGCGGCGCCGAACTTCACACCGTCGACCGCTATCTCGATCCCTCATTGCGGACATTGCTGCCCGATCCGGCACGCTTGCAGGATATGGAGCGCGGGGCGGAGCGCTTCACGGCGGCCATCCGCGCAGGCGAGACCATCGCCGTGTTCGGCGACTACGACGTGGACGGTGCGGCTTCCGTGGCCCTCGTGGAGCGCTTCCTGCGAGCCCATGGCCGCACCTGCCTCACCTACATCCCCGATCGCCTCACGGAGGGGTACGGACCGACGCCAGCGGCGCTCACCGGGCTCGTGGAGGAGGGGGCTCGCCTCATCCTGACCGTCGATTGCGGCACCACCTCCTCAAACGCCATCGCCGCCGCGAACGCCGCCGGTGCGGACGTCATCGTCCTCGATCACCACCAGGCCGACGAGGAGCTGCCGGACGCCGTCGCGGTCATCAACCCCAACCGGCAGGACGATCTGTCGGGCCAAGGACACCTGGCCGCGGCAGGGGTCGTGTTTCTATTTCTCGTGGCCACGGTCGCGGTGCTGCGCCGGGAGGGCCACTACCAAGGCGGCGCCGAGCCGGATCTGCTTGGCCTGCTCGACATCGTGGGGCTTGCCACCGTCTGCGATGTGGTGCCGCTCCAGGGCGTCAACCGCGCCTTCGTGACCCAAGGCCTGAAAGTGCTGCGGCTCCGGCACAATGCCGGCCTGCGCGCGCTCGCCGATGCCGCCCGGCTCGACGAAGCGCCAACGTCTTACAGCCTCGGCTTCATCCTCGGCCCTCGCATCAATGCCGGCGGCAGGGTCGGTGCGTCGGGCCTTGGCGCCAAGCTTCTCGCCAGCGACGACGAGGTGGAAGCCCGCGCCATTGCCGCGAAACTCGAGGCCCTCAATGCCCAGCGCAAAGCCATCGAAGAGGTCATGCTGGAGGAGGCCTTCGCCCGCGCCGGAGCCGACCTCGCCGCCACGCCGGGCTTGCCTCTAATCTTTCTCGGCGCCGAAGGCTGGCACAAGGGACTCATCGGGCTGGTCGCCGGCCGTGTCGCCGACCGCTATCACCGCCCGACCTTCGTCATGGCCTTCGAGGCGGACGGGACCGCGACGGGATCGGCGCGTTCGCTCCCGTCCGTGGATCTCGGCGCCGCCGTCCGGGCGGCCGTACAGGAAGGACACCTCCTCAAAGGGGGCGGACATGCCATGGCGGCCGGCTTCACCCTGGACCGGACCAAACATGACGCCGCACGCGCGTTTCTGGAAAGCCGGATGGCGCAAGCTGTGGTGGAGGCCTCCGCGCGCCGCGAACTCGCCATGGACGGGGCGTTGTCGGCCCGTGGCGCGACGCTTGAGCTGATCGATCTGCTCGAGCGCGCCGGGCCTTACGGGTCAGGCTACCCGCAGCCGCGCTTCGTGTTCCCGGCCCATCGCGTCACCCGCCTCCGCGCCATGGGGCAGGCCCAAGCCCATTTTCGCTGCACGCTGCTTGCCGCCGACGGCGGCCGTATCGAGGCGTGCGCCTTCCGCGTGGCGGGCACGCCGCTCGGTGACTTGTTCGCCAAAGGTGAAGGCACGACACTGCATGTGGCCGGGCATTTGCGCCGTTCAATGTGGCAGGGCCGCGAGAGTGTGGAGCTGATCGTGGAGGACGCCGCCGAGCCCCACGGGGAGGGCGCATAACCAGCGTTCTTGCGGGCGCCGGAAAAGCTTTCTATATGACGGGGCTCAAAGCGGTACGCCCCCTTCGTCTAATGGTTAGGACGCCAGGTTTTCAACCTGGAAACAGGGGTTCAATTCCCCTAGGGGGTACCACTTCGCGCCAGCGGCCAGTAGCTTTGACCTGCGGCTACCACTTCCCCGTATTTTCCATCGACGCCCAAGGCTCCTGTTTCGGCTTCGGGCCGCACTTCTGCAACAGCTCGATTGAGATGTTGTCGGGGGAGCGGACGAAGGCCATGTAGCCGTCGCACGGCGGCCGGTTGATCGTGACGCCGCCCTTCATCAGGCGGTCGCAGGCGGCGTAGATGTCGTCGACCTCGAAAGCGAGGTGGCCGAAATGGCGGCCTTCGTCATACGGTTCCGGATCCCAATTGTAGGTGAGCTCAATCTGGGCGTCCTCGTCGCCCGGCGCCGCCAGGAACACAAGCGTGAAGCGGCCCTGTTCGTGGTCCATGCGGCGGACCTCTTTGAGGCCCAATTTGTTGCAGTAGAAGTCGAGCGACTTATCGATATCGGACACGCGCACCATGGTGTGCAGATACTTCATCGGAGGGTCTCCTTACCGGGTTGTCTGGAAGCTGGGCGACCCTAAAGCGGAGCGCGCGGGCCTGGCAAGCGTGACGCTCCGCTGTCGAACCTGTGACCAAAATGCAAATCGCTTCGCAATTGTTGCACGGCGCCCACAGCGTAGCGCCAATGCGACTCCGAACACGAATTCGCTCGGTACCAGAGCCGTTTGCACTGTCGTCATCTAGATTCCGCATCTGTCGCTGCGGACCGCGACCGCGCTCTACAACATCGAGAGTTTTGCTTGTCGATCAGGTGCTTGCGCGCGTCTCTACGGAGGCGCGGCGAACGTCGGTGCGGATTGTGGAGAAGGGCGCGCGCGCGGGAAAATTCCACTAGCCACGTTAGGCGGCAATGCTATGTTCAAAAGAGAGTGTTCCAGTCGATTCGTTAGTGGGGCGTCGGATCGACTGATGGAAGTTTAAGCGGGGGAATGCGGCATGGAGGCGAAAGAACCGCCACATCAGGAGGAACATACTCAACGCGACGAGGATACCACAGTCGATGTGTTCGAGGTCTCAGGTTCGATCAAGTGGTTCGATGCGTCGAAGGGTTATGGATTTATTGTACCGGACGAAGACCTTCCTGACGTTCTCCTGCATGTGACATGTCTTCGGCGCGACGGTCATCAGACCGCCTACGAAGGCGCGCGGGTCGTCTGCGAAGTGCTCCGCAGACCGAAGGGGCTGCAAGCATTCCGCATTCTCGAGATCGACGATTCCACCGCGATCCATCCTTCGCAATTGCCACAGCGGACTCACGTTGTCGTGAACCCGGAGAGCGACTGGGAGCGGGCCATGGTGAAGTGGTTCAACCGCCTCCGCGGCTTCGGCTTCCTGACGCGCGGCCCGTCGACGCCGGACATCTTCGTGCATATGGAGACGCTTCGCCGATGCGGCTTCACCGAGCTCAGGCCAGGGCAGTCGCTGCTGGTCCGTTATGGCAATGGCTCGAAAGGGCTGATGGCGGCGGAGCTCAAGCCCGACGGTGCGAACGGGCTGGCCTCTCACTGACAACACGCGTTTCGCTCAAGCGCATTGCCGGCGCATCGCTCATGATGATCGCGCTGATGATGCAGCCCGTCGCCGGCATGGCCGCCGGCACCCGCGAGCTCATCCTTGAGACCGACAGCGGTGAGCATCGCTACCAGGTGGAAGTGGCAACGACCTATGGCGAGCGGGCGCTCGGTCTCATGTTCCGCCGCACGCTGCCCGACACGGCCGGCATGCTCTTCCTCTACGACCCGCCTCAGCGGGTGGGGATGTGGATGCGGAACACCGTCATCCCGCTCGATATGATTTTCATTTCGGGTGACGGCCGTGTGCATCGCATCCAGGCGAATACGGAGCCTTTCTCCACAGACCTGATCCCATCGGGCGGCGAGGTCGGCGGCGTGCTGGAGCTGAATGCAGGGCAGGCTGACAAAATCGGCCTCAAGCGGGGAGACCGCGTGGTCTATCCCGGGCTGAGCGAGGGCACGCAACCTTAAGGTCGACATGCGGCTTTAACGCCTTGGCACTAGCCTGCGGCGGCGAGGGCAATTATGTTCGGTCTTGCATGGCTGTTCCGGGTCTGCCCGAATGCCTCAGCCATTGGCCAACGTTTGATTCGGGGCATGGCGCAGTCTGGTAGCGCACCTGCTTTGGGAGCAGGGGGTCGCAAGTTCGAATCTTGCTGCCCCGACCATTCGTAAATTGGCCTAACGGAGAGCAAGCCCATGGCGGCCCGCATCTACAAGCCCGCCCAGAACGTCATGCAGCAGGGCAAGGCCGCCTCGCGCGAATGGGTGCTGGAATATTTGCCCGACCAGCCGCGGGTCATCGAGCCCCTGATGGGCTGGACCAGTTCCAGCGATACGAGACGTCAGGTCCGTATTAGCTTTGCCACCAAGGATGAAGCGATCGCGTTTGCCACCGGCAACGGCATCGCTTTTCGCGTGGAGGAGCCGAACACGACCAAGCTCCGGCCCAAATCCTATGCTGAGAATTTCAAGTTCGGCCGGCCCGATCGCTGGACCCACTGAAAGTCATCGTTTCGGGCTATAATGCCGGCAAGAAGAGGGGTCCCGTAGCTCAAGGGATAGAGCATCTGCCTTCTAAGCAGAGGGTTGCAGGTTCGAATCCTGCCGGGACCGCCATCTCGCGTCTTGCGAGCTTAGCCCGTTTTCCACTAGGGGGACTTGATGCGTCCGCTTCTTTGCCTCGTTCTGACCGTGTTCCTTGCCGGCACAGCCGCCGCCGCAGAGCCCAAGCTGCTGTGGGAGGCCAAGGGATTGGCGCAGCCGGAATCGGTCGTATACGACCCGGTCACCGACGTCTTCTATGTCAGCAACATCAACGGCGCCGTCATGCAGAAGGACGGCAACGGCTTCATCACCAGGATCAAGCCCGACGGTACGATCCTCGAACGCGTGTGGCTCAAGGGGTTGAATGCGCCGACAGGCATGGCGCTGCGCGACCGCACGCTCTACGTCGCCGACGTGGATGAACTCGTCGAGGTCAACGCCGCCGCGGGACGCGTCGCCAAACGTCACAAAGCGAAGGGCGCCATTTTCCTCAACGACGTCGCCATCGCCGAAGACGGCACGGTCTACGTCTCCGACACGCCGATGAACACGATCTGGCGTCTGAACGACGGCATGTTCGAGCCCTGGCTCGCCAATGACGATCTGAACGGTCCGAACGGGCTCCTCGTGCAAGGCGACAAGCTCATCGTCGCGTCTTTCGGCCGGATGCCAGGCCAAGGACAGAAGCAGGAACACGCAGGCCTGCTTGCCGTGAACCTGGAGGACCAGACCATCGAGAATCTGGGGCAGGGGGAGCCGGTGGGCAATCTCGACGGGCTTGAGCCCCTCGCACCCGGCATCTACCTCGTCACCGATTGGGCCGCGGGCGCGCTCTATCAAATCGACGCCAAGGGCAAGGTGGACCGGTTGATCGATCTCAATCAGGGGAGCGCCGACCTGACTTTCTTCCCGCCGACGAAGACCGTCCTGATCCCGATGATGCTGGACAATACGCTGGCGGCCTACCGGTTGAGCGAACCTGCCCCCGCAACGAGCAAGACGAACAAGACGAGCGAGACGAAGAAAAAGAAGGCCCGATAGGGTGGACCAACAAACCAATTGGCCGCGGCGCTCTGCGCCCTTGGAGAGAGCTTGCTAACCAACCTATAAGCCGAGGCCGATCCGGCCTCGCATCCCAGCCCCTACGACCGGTCGGCGCGGGGGCTCTCCGGCACAGATGACAGGATTGCCGACTTGATCACGGCGCTCGCGCAACTGCCTATCCCCATCACGCTCGCGGTCTTCGTGCTGGCGGCGTTGGGCGTCTGGTTCGCCGGCAGCCGGCTTGCCATTTATGCCGACGCCATCGCCGACCGCAAACGCATAGGTCAGGCCTTCATGGGGCTCGTGTTCGTGGCCGCCGCGACCTCGCTGCCGGAAATGGTGACGACGCTTTACGGGGCCCTTGCCGGCCAACCCGAACTCGTGCTCGGCAATATGTTCGGCGGCATCACCATGCAGACGGCGATCCTCGCCATCGCCGACGTGTCCTTTGCCGCAGTGGCGCTGACCTCGTATCCCCGCGGCCCCGCCTCGGCGCTCGAAGCGACCCTACTCATTGCCCTGCTGGCCTTACTGCTCGGACTTCATGCCGTGGGCGAGTTCTCGCTGCCCTTCGGCGTTGGCCTCGGCACGCTGTTTCTCGGCCTTGCCTATGTCGGCATCATTTTCATGCTGCGCGCCTACGACAAGGACGAGGTGTGGGTGCCCGTCGAGGTGCCTGAGACCGCCGAACCGTTGATCGGCGAGATCGTGCCGAAGGACCTGGACCGCGCCCCGTTTGCATCGCTGGTCTGGGGCTTCGCCCTGCTCAGCGCCGTGATCCTGATCTGCGGCCTCGCGCTGACGGCGAGTGCGGCGGCCATCGCCGAGCAGACCGGGTTGGCTTCGAGCTTCATTGGCGTCACGCTTCTGGCCAGCGCCACCTCTCTGCCGGAGGTGAGCACCACCATCGCAGCCGTGCGCATCGGCGCCCACAGCATGGCGATCTCGAACATCTTCGGCAGCAATCTATTGATGGTGGCGCTGGTGCTGCCGGCCGACCTTGCCTATAGCGGCGCGCCGATCCTCGGTGCCATCGACGAGGCAACGGCCTTCGCGCTGGTGTCAGGCGTGCTGGTTACGGCCATCTATCTCGCCGGACTGTTGATCCGCTCACGCCGCACAATTTTCGGCATGGGGATCGACTCAGCCCTCGTGCTGATCGTCTACGCGATGACGCTCGCGGTGTTCTATCACTTCAGCTGATAGGCTCAGGCCTTCGCCGCAAGCCTGGCGAAGCCGGCGTCGAGATCCGCTTTGAGATCCTCGATGTCTTCCAAGCCGATATGGAGACGCAAAGCCGGCCCCTCGCTCTGCCACGTCGTCGCAGAACGATACGTGCTCGGGTTGAACGGCAAAATCAGACTTTCATAGCCGCCCCAGGAATAGCCCATGCCGAAGAGCGCAAGCCCGTCGAGCATGGCGGCAAGCGCCTCCCTGCGGCACGGCTTCAATACAATCGAGAACAGACCTGACGCGCCGGTGAAGTCCCGCTTCCACAACGCATGCCCTGGATCGCTGGGCAGCGCCGGGTGCAGCACACGGGCCACTTCGGGACGCGCCGCAAGCCATTCGGCCATCGCGAGCCCCGATGCGTGATGGCGCTCGAGCCTGACGCTCAAGCTCCGCATGCCCCGCAGACCGAGATAGACATCCTCGGGGCCGGGGCACAGTCCGAGCTCGTCATGGGTGCGGGCGACGGCCCTGGTCGTTTCGGGCGACGTGGTGATGGCGCCGAGCATGGCATCGGCATGGCCGACGATATATTTGGTGGCCGCTTGGATCGACACGTCGGCCCCGTGCGCGAAGGGCTTGAAGTAGAGCGGCGTGGCCCAGGTGTTGTCCATGATGACAACCGCGCCACGCGCATGCGCGGCTTGCGCGATGGCCGGGACGTCCTGAACCTCGAAGGTCTGCGAGCCGGGGGACTCGGTGAACACGGCCCGTGTCTTGTCGGTCAGCATCGCTGCGATCCCGCCACCGATGAGGGGATCGTAATAGGTCGTGGCGACGCCGAGCCGCTTCAGCACATTGTCGCAAAAGCGCCTCGTCGGCCGATAGACGCTGTCCGACACGAGGATGTGGTCGCCGGCAGAGACGAAGGCGAGCAGGGCCGCAGATATGGCCGACAGCCCGGATGGCGTGAGCAGGGTGGCATCGCCGCCCTCAATCTCCGAAAGCATGTCCTGGAGCGCGCGGACCGTGGGCGTGCCGAGGCGGCCGTAACTGAAATCCTGATCGTCGGCCTCGAGGCACGCCATGGTGGGGTAGAGGACCGTCGACCCGCGGTAGATCGGCGTATTGACGAAGCCATGATACCGCGCGGGATCGCGGCCCGCATGGGCCAGCCGCGTGTCCTGCTTCTGCGTCGTCTTGGTGGGTTTGCTCATGCGAGCCTTTGGCAGCGGCGGGTGAAACGCCTTGCGGTGCTAATCGGTCTCTATGGGAAGGCTCTCATTGGCGCCCCATTCCGACCAGGAGCCGTCATAGACCGACGTGCGGCGATGCCCGGCCTCGGACAGCGCCAGCGCGAGCACACATGCGGTGATGCCGGACCCACAGCTTGTCACCACCGGCTTGTGCGGATCGACACCGGCCGCCTCGAACACCGTGTTGAGCTCGTCGGGCGACTTCAGCGTGCCGTCCTCATTGAGCAGTGCGCCATAGGGGATATTCTGCGACCCAGGGATATGGCCGGACCGCAAACCCTCGCGCGGTTCGGACGCCTTGCCGGCAAACCGCTCCGGCGAACGCGCATCGATGATGGCCGCGGACCGGTCATGGATCAGCGCCTTCATGTCGTCGACGTCGCGTACGAGATCGAGATTGCGCCGGGCCGTGAAATGCCGCGTGGTGCGTTGCGCCGGCTCGCCGGTCATCAGCGGACAGCCTTCGCGCTTCCACTTCGGCAAGCCGCCATTCAGGACGCTGACATCCTCGGCGCCCATGACGCGGAACATCCACCACACGCGCGGCGCACTGAACATGCCGTGCCGGTCGTAGACGACGACACGCTGTCCGTCGCCGATGCCCATGG
The DNA here is from genome assembly GCA_035528655.1 of Methyloceanibacter sp. Taxonomy (GTDB): domain Bacteria; phylum Pseudomonadota; class Alphaproteobacteria; order Rhizobiales; family Methyloligellaceae; genus Methyloceanibacter. The sequence continues at coordinate 41,642 of DATKYG010000053.1, read as the reverse complement.
CCCGCATGCGCGACGAGAATTTCTCCGGCGGCGGCAGCATATGGGGCAGGGCGCTTCTGGTATCGACGATCTCATCAATGTCGAAGAAGATCGCCCCGGGAATATGCTCGGCGAGATACTCCGCGCGGGCATCCTTCGCTTCACCCGGCATGTACCAGGTGGCGTCGATGATCACAAAATCGGGCGCATCGAGCTCGCGCTCGAGCTCATCAGTCTCAATCAGCCATGTCTTCGGCGTCGACAAAGTCTCTTCTCCAATTCTTCAACTAGACGAACACGCTGGGCGCCGCGGCCTCGGCGCGGTAGAGCCATCCCGGCACGGGCAGACCCTTTTCGCGCAAGAATTTTGGGTTGAACAGCCTGCTTTGATAACGCGTGCCGTAATCGCAGAGCACCGTGACGATGGTGTGGCCGGGTCCCAGGTCCTTGGCCAGGCGGATGGCCCCGGCCACATTGATGCCGCTGGACCCCCCAAGGCAAAGACCTTCCTCGCTCAACAGGTTGAATACGACCGGCAGCGCCTCCGCATCAGGGATCTGGTAGGCGGCGTCGACCTTGGCCCCTTCCAAGTTGGCGGTGATGCGGCCCTGGCCAATGCCTTCGGTGATCGAGCTGCCTTCGGATTTCAACTCGCCGTGCTTGTAGAAATTATATAGCGCCGCGCCCATGGGGTCGGCGAGGCCGATCACCACATCCGGGTTGTGTTCCTTCAGCCCCATGGAGACGCCGGCCAGCGTGCCGCCGGTCCCGACCGCGCAGATGAAGCCGTCCAACTTGCCGTCAAGGTCCCGCCAAATCTCCTGCGCCGTCGTCTCGATATGGCCTTGGCGATTCGCCACGTTGTCGAACTGATTGGCCCATATCGCGCCGTTGGGTTCGCTCCGCGCCAATTCCGCGGCGAGCCGGCCGGAATATTTCACGTAGTTGTTGGGGTTCTTGTAGGGGACTGCGGGCACCTCGATCAGCTCGGCCCCGGAAAGGCGTAGCATGGCCTTCTTTTCGTCCGACTGGGTCTCCGGGATCACGATCACCGTTTTCAGGCCCAGCGCGTTGCCGACCAGCGACAGGCCAATGCCGGTATTGCCGGCCGTCCCTTCCACCACGGTACCCCCGGGATTCAACTGGCCGGAGTTCAGCGCGTCGCGAATGATGAACAGCGCCGCCCGGTCCTTAACCGACTGGCCGGGGTTCATGAATTCGGCCTTGCCGAGGATCGTGCAGCCGGTCTCTTCGGACGCGCGCTTGAGCTTGATCAACGGGGTATTGCCGATCGCTTCGATGATGCCATTGCGGTAGGACACGGGGGAGCCTTTGGAATCTCTTGTTGTGCGGCAGCCTACTGAGCGCCACCGGCGGCCGCAAGTCGCGGAAATTACGGCAAACCCGGCACCTGAGGCATGTCGTTCCATGCGACATGGCAAAGCGAGCATGGATTAGGGTTTGCCTTGCCAACTGCGCCCACCCGGGCTAGCAGCCGGAGAATCCGCTGTGTATATAGACCGGCGGAACAAGGTGCCGGGGCGGCTTCGCGCCGGCGGCCTTAATAAGCGGGCGTGGTGGAACTGGTAGACACGCCAGATTTAGGTTCTGGTGGCTTCGGCCGTGGGGGTTCAACTCCCTCCGCCCGCACCAACCATTTTCTTGAACCAGCTTCGTTGGATGGTTCGATTGCGACAGGCGCGCCCCATGGGCGCCGAACGGTGGTGGATTGAGACGGTATGAACGTCATTGAAACAAATACGGACGGCTTGCGCCGCGAACTGAAAGTGGTGGTCGGCGCCGATGAGCTCGAGCGGATGCTCTCAACGCGCCTCGACGACCTCAAGGACAAGGCGAAGATCAAGGGCTTCCGGCCAGGCCATGTGCCGAAGGATCATCTGCGCAAAGTCTATGGCCGCTCGGTCATGGCCGAAGTCGTGCAGCAGGCGGTTGCCGAGACGAGCCGCGAGGCCTTGTCGCAGCGTGACGAGCGGCCGGCTTTCCAGCCCAAGGTGGCGCTCCCCGAGGACGAGAAGGAGATCGATCAGATCTTCGCCGGCACCGGCGACCTCGCCTATACGCTATCCTTCGAAGTGCTGCCCACTGTCGAGATCATGGATCTCGCCACGGTCACGCTGGAACGGCCGGTCACGGCGGTCACCGATGAGGACATCGCCAAGTCGGTCGACAATATCCTTGCCACCAACCAGAACTACAAGCCGAAGGACGACGCGGCCAAGACGGGCGATCGGGTCACCATCGACTTCGTGGGCAAGCTCGACGGCGAGGCTTTCGAGGGCGGAACCGCGGTGGACGCGCAGATCGTCCTCGGCGGCGGCAATTTCATCCCGGGATTCGAGGATGGCATGATCGGGGCCAAGACGGGTGAGGAACGGACCGTCGAGGCGACGTTCCCGGCGGACTATCCGGAAGCCAAACTCGCCGGCAAGACGGTCCAGTTCGACATGACCGTCAAGGAAGTGGCCGCGCCGGAGACGCCCACGCTCGACGACGAGTTCGCCAAGAGCCTCGGCGTCGAATCGGTGGAGCAGCTGCGCGAGACCGTCAGGGCCCGCATGCAGCAGGACCGCGACATGGCGTCCCGTCTGAAGGTGAAACGCGCGCTCCTCGACGCCCTCAACGAAGGCCACACATTCGAGTTGCCGCCGACCCTCGTCGACAACGAGTTCGAGGCGATCTGGAGCCAAGTGACGAAGGACCTCGAGCATCACAAGAAGACCTTCGAAGACGAAGGCACGACCGAGGAAAAGGCGCGCGAGGAGTATAGCGACATCGCCGCGCGGCGCGTGCGCCTCGGCTTGCTTCTGTCGGAGATCGGATCGCGCAACGAGATCAAGGTGACCGACGAGGAACTGAACCGCGCATTGCTGGAACGCATAAGGCAGTTCCCGGGACAGGAGCGGGAAGTCTACGACTTCTACCGCAACAACCCCGAGATGCTGGCGGAACTCAGGGCGCCGGTCTTCGAGGATAAGGTGGTGGATTACATTCTTGAGTTGGCCAAGGTGACCGACACGCCCGTGAGCGTGGCAGACCTTTATGCCGACGAAGGGGACGGCCCGGCCCATCACCACCACGGTCATGGGCATGATCACGATCATGACCACGCACACGATCATGACCACAAGCACGATTAAACGCGCCGGAGCCAAGTGAGGGGAAGTGGCAATTGGCCACTTCCGTTTCCGGGGCCGGCCCCATATGTAATAGAACGAACCGACAGAATCGCTTGTCGCCTGCGGACCGGCGGCAAAAGCCTACACGTAGGACATTCATGAACAATCCGGCCGAGACATACGAGACATATATGAATACGCTGGTACCGATGGTGGTCGAACAGACCAACCGCGGCGAGCGCGCCTACGATATCTACTCCCGCCTGCTCAAGGAGCGGATCATCTTCGTCACGGGCCCGATCGAGGACCACGTGGCCTCGCTGATCACCGCACAGCTTCTGTTCTTGGAGGCCGAGAACCCCAAGAAAGAGATCTCCATGTACATCAACTCGCCCGGCGGCGTGGTGACCTCGGGCATGGCCATCTACGACACCATGCAGTTCGTCCGGCCTCCGGTTGCCACGCTTTGCATCGGGCAGGCCGCCTCCATGGGATCGTTGCTGTTATGCGCCGGCGAGAAGGGCATGCGCTTCATCTTGCCGAACGCCCGTGTTTTGCTGCATCAGCCCTCCGGCGGTTTCCAAGGGCAGGCGAGCGACATCGAGCGGCACGCCGAGGACATCATCAAGATGAAGCGGCGTCTCAACGAGGTCTATGTCCACCATACCGGCCAAGAGTACGAAGTCATCGATCGGACCCTCGACCGCGATTATTTCCTGACGGCCGAAGAGGCAAAATCCTTCGGCCTCGTGGACGAGGTGATCAGCAAGCGGCATCCTTTTGAGGAAAAGCAGGATAAGGCTCCCCCCGCGTCTTGAGGTCGCTGCACAGCCCCGTCAGTCCATTAGGGCTAACTGGCGAAATCTTCGCCTGGGCTTTGCCGCATCGGGGTCAGGCATGGTCCCTGCACCCTCCGGCAAGTCGGGTGGGATGTGCCCCTTCGGGAATAACGGGATTAATCAATCCTTGATCAGTGACGCCCTAGCATGCTGAGATTGCGCGTCGGGCAGCTTTCCCAGGGGATTGGGCTCACACTTGCAAAGCGGGAAAAAGGACCAATAGTGCGCAGGCGGGCGGCCACCGGCGCTAAGCAGAAACCAAGAAAAACTGGATGAGAGAATGAGCAAGGTGAGTGGAGCTGATTCGAAGAACACCCTCTACTGCTCTTTCTGCGGCAAGAGTCAGCACGAGGTTCGCAAGCTTATTGCGGGACCGACAGTGTTCATCTGTGATGAATGCGTCGAGCTCTGCATGGACATCATTCGCGAGGAGAACAAGAGCTCCCTCGTGAAGTCGCGCGATGGCGTGCCCACGCCGATGGAGATCTGCGCCGTCCTCGACGATTACGTGATTGGCCAGGACTACGCCAAGCGCGTGCTGTCGGTCGCCGTGCATAATCACTACAAGCGGCTGGCCCACTCCGGCAAGAACTCCGACGTCGAGCTCGCCAAGTCGAACATTCTTCTGATCGGGCCCACGGGTTGCGGCAAGACGCTGCTCGCCCAGACGCTGGCCCGCATCCTCGACGTGCCCTTCACCATGGCCGACGCCACCACGCTGACCGAGGCGGGCTATGTCGGCGAGGACGTCGAGAACATCATTCTCAAGCTGCTGCAGGCCGCCGACTACAATGTCGAGCGGGCCCAGCGCGGCATCGTCTATATCGACGAGGTCGACAAGATCAGCCGCAAGTCCGACAACCCGTCGATCACCCGCGATGTGTCGGGCGAGGGCGTGCAGCAAGCGCTCCTCAAGATCATGGAAGGCACTGTTGCCTCGGTGCCCCCGCAAGGCGGCCGCAAGCACCCGCAGCAGGAGTTCCTGCAGGTCGACACCACCAACATTCTGTTCGTTTGCGGCGGCGCCTTCGCAGGCCTGGAGAAGATCATCGCCGCCCGCGGCCGGTCGACGTCGATCGGCTTCGGCGCCAACGTGGAAACCGTCGACGAGCGGCGCACCGGCGACGTGCTCAGGGGCATCGAACCTGAGGATCTCCTCAAGTTCGGACTTATCCCCGAGTTTATCGGGCGTGTTCCGGTGATCGCGACCCTCGACGACCTCGACGAAATCTCCCTGATGCGCATCCTGAGCGAGCCCAAGAACGCGCTCGTCAGGCAGTATCAGCGCCTGTTCGAAATGGAGGACGTGCAGCTCTCGTTTGCCGAGGAAGCGCTCCGCACCATTTCCAAGAAGGCGATTGAGCGCAAAACGGGCGCCCGCGGTCTTCGCTCCATCATGGAGAGCATTTTGCTCGACACCATGTTCGAACTTCCGAGCATGCTGGGGGTCGAAGAAGTGGTCATCAGCGCAGAAGTGGTGGAAGGCAAGGCGCGTCCCTTGCGCATCTACTCCGAGCGCCATGAAGAGGTCGGCACGAGCGCCTGACCGCTTGCCGCCATTCCCCGCTTGAAGGGGCAGGCGAATCCCACTCAAATCGGTGGGTATTCCGCGTACACCTTTCGGGGAGCGGCCACTTGACGGTGGCCGGGCCGGTCGCCACCTTCGTAAATCGGCGGGCCAACATGCCGCAGTGTCCGTTCCGGCATTTGCCGGGACAATGCACCAGGCGGACCTTGGGGGAGGGGAACTGAAAGAGTAGCTTGTGGCACGCTATGGGGCGCTGCCGCTCAGAAGAAAGCGACGGATTGATCATGACTGACGCGAAACCGTCCGAGACCACAGAAGCCGGCCCGGAGCTCTATCCGGTGCTGCCGCTCCGGGACATCGTTGTTTTCCCCTACATGATTGTGCCGCTCTTCGTCGGCCGCGAGAAGTCGATCGCGGCCCTCGAAGAAGTCATGCGCACGGACAAGCAAATCCTTCTCGTCGCCCAGAAGAACGCCTCCGACGACGAGCCGACCGCTGACGGCATCTATGAACTGGGCACGCTCGCCTCGGTGCTACAGCTGCTGAAATTGCCCGATGGCACCGTGAAGGTGCTGGTCGAGGGCACGCGCCGCGCCACCATCACCCGCTACACCGACAACGAGAATTATTTCGAGGCCGAGACCGCGCCGGTCGAGGAGACGGTTGGCTCCGAGGACGAGATCGAGGCGCTTGCCCGCTCGGTTGTGTCCCAGTTCGAAAGTTATGTGAAGCTCAACAAGAAGATCTCGCCGGAGGTGCTCGGCACCGCGAGCCAGATCGAAGACTATTCCAAGCTCGCCGACACCATCGCTTCGCATCTCGCCATCAAGATTGCCGAGAAGCAGCAGATCCTTGAGGTCACCTCGGTTTCCGAGCGGCTGGAGCGCGTCTTCACGCTCATGGAGAGCGAGATCTCCGTCCTGCAGGTCGAGCGCAAGATCAGGAGCCGCGTAAAGCGTCAGATGGAGAAGACGCAGCGCGAGTATTACCTGAACGAGCAGATGAAGGCGATCCAGAAGGAGCTCGGCGATGGCGACGAGGGCCGGGACGATCTGGCCGAGCTCGAGCACAAGATCGAAAAGACCAAGCTGTCTCGCGAAGCCCGCGAGAAGGCCATGGGCGAGCTCAAGAAGCTGCGCCAGATGAGCCCGATGTCGGCCGAGGCTACCGTTGTGCGCAACTATCTCGACTGGCTGTTGGCGATCCCGTGGGGCGTCAAGGGCCGGGTCAAGCGCGACCTCGATGACGCGCAGAAGATCCTCGACCAGGACCATTACGGCCTCGAGAAGGTCAAGGACCGCATCGTCGAATATCTCGCCGTGCAAAACCGGACCAATATGCTGAAGGGACCGATCCTCTGCCTGGTCGGCCCTCCCGGTGTCGGCAAGACCTCGCTCGGCAAGTCCATCGCCAAATCCACCGGCCGTGAGTTCGTGCGCATGAGCCTTGGCGGCGTGCGCGACGAGGCTGAGATTAGGGGCCACCGCCGCACCTATATCGGTTCGATGCCTGGCAAGGTCATCCAGTCGATGAAGAAGGCCAAGAAGGTCAACCCGCTCTTCCTGCTCGACGAGATCGACAAGATGGGCGCCGATTTCCGTGGCGACCCGGCCTCGGCGCTGCTCGAAGTGCTCGACCCGGAGCAGAACCACACCTTCAACGATCATTACCTGGAGGTCGACTACGACCTCTCCAACGTGATGTTCGTCACCACCGCCAATACGCTTAACATTCCGCCGGCGCTGATGGATCGGATGGAAATCATCCGCATCGCCGGATACACCGAGGACGAGAAGGTCGAGATCGCCCGGCGCCATCTGATCGCGGTGCAGGTCAAGAACCACGGCCTTGAGCCGGAAGAGTTCACGCTCGAGGACGACGCGCTGAAAGAGATGATCCGCCGCTACACCCGCGAAGCCGGTGTGCGGAGCCTCGAGCGAGAGATCGCCAAGCTCGCCCGGAAGTCGGTCAAGGAACTCCTGACCACGAAGAAAAAGACGGTGCGGATCACGTTCAAGAACCTGCAAGACTATCTCGGCGTGCCGAAATACCGTTACGGTGAAGCCGAGCTGGAAGATCAGGTCGGCGTGGTCACCGGTCTTGCCTGGACCGAGGTCGGCGGTGAGATCCTCACCATCGAGGGCGTGATGATGCCCGGCAAAGGCAAGATGTCCGTGACCGGCAATTTGCGCGATGTCATGAAAGAATCAATCCAGGCCGCCAATGCCTATGTGCGGTCCCGGGCCGTGGATTTCGGCATCGAGCCACCATTGTTCGAAAGACGGGATATTCACGTTCACGTGCCGGAAGGCGCGACTCCGAAGGACGGGCCCTCGGCCGGCGTCGCCATGGCCACGGCAATCATCTCCCTGATGACCGGAATTCCGGTTCGGCGCGAGGTCGCCATGACGGGCGAGATCACCCTGCGTGGCCGTGTTCTACCGATTGGCGGGCTGAAGGAGAAGCTCCTGGCGGCGCTTCGCGCTGGCATTAGGACGGTGATTATCCCCGAGGAAAATGCCAAGGATCTTACGGAGATACCGGACTCTCTTAAGAATGCGCTTGAAATCATTCCGGTGTCCCGCGTGGAAGAGGTGTTGAAGATTGCCTTGACCCGTACCCCCCAGCCCATCGTCTGGGAGGAAGAGGGTGAGGGCTCGGCGCAGGTCGTCCCGGCCCAGGACAAGCCGGCGACAGGATTGACCGCGCACTGATCGCTTTCGCGGTGCGTCTCTGCCGTCGATTTGCCTCATTCGCGTAGTCCGACCTTGTGCACCGAGTCGGGCATATTTGTTGATTTTCCTCGTTTTTTGGGCCAGTCATACACCACTTGTTTGTGAATCATCGCGTACCCAAAGCGGCCTCGAGGGTGCAACGCGCCCTACGATTGGGGCCAAGCGAAAGGATGGAGACCCGTGAACAAAGCTGAGCTGGTCGCCCATGTGGCGAAGGAATCCGAACTGTCGAAGGACTCGGCTGAGAAGGCCGTGGACGCGACGTTCAAAAACATCGAGAAGGCCTTGAGCGGTGGCGACACCGTGCGCATCGTCGGCTTTGGTAACTTCCAGGTCGCACAGCGCAAGGCCTCCGTGGGCCGCAATCCGCGCACCGGTGCCGAGGTTCAGATCCCGGCGTCTAAGGTGCCGAAGTTCCGCGCCGGTAAGGCTCTCAAAGAGGCCTGTAACACCTAAGGTTGACGTGGATCGATCTTCTGGGCGAAGCCTTGCTCGCGTGAGGCTTCGCCCTTCTTATTTGTGAGAGTTGCCTCTAGCCTCCGGCCGCCGCGCGGCCTAAGGCTTCCCCTTCATAGAAGGGCGGTTAGCTCAGTTGGTAGAGCGCCACGTTTACACCGTGGATGTCGGCAGTTCGAGACTGTCACCGCCCACCATTCCCACTGCTTTATCAGGGTGCGACGCCTAACACCCTACCTTGTCTTGACTTGGGGAATCCCAGGCCGTACATGCTGAAGCTCGCCTCCGGCCGTGGTTTACGGCCCGGTAGGGGGTGTAGCTCAGTTGGTTAGAGCGCCGGCCTGTCACGCCGGAGGCCGCGGGTTCGAGTCCCGTCACTCCCGCCATTTTTAGCGCCGCACCCGAAGAAGGCTGAAGAACAAGCCATGGGCCAGCTTCTCCAGGATTACCTGCCGCTCGTTATTTTCATCGGCATAGCCTTCGTCATCAGCACGATCCTGCTGCTCATACCCTTCGTCATCGCCGTGCGCAATCCAGACCCCGAAAAGGTCTCCGCCTATGAGTGCGGCTTCGATGCCTTTGATGACGCACGGATGAAATTCGACGTGCGCTTCTACCTCGTGTCGCTTTTGTTCATTATCTTCGATCTCGAGATCGCGTTTCTGTTTCCTTGGGCTGTGGCTTTCGAGGAGGTCGGCGCGCTCGGGTTTTGGTCGATGATTATCTTCTTAGGCATTCTCACCATCGGCTTTGTCTACGAGTGGCGGAAAGGCGCGCTTGAATGGGATTGATGCCTGAGCCTCTGTTCGAGACCGAAGGCAAGCCCGGCGGCTTGATTACAACGCCGGGCGCCACGAGCTTCGGCGTTTTCTCCGACGAACTCGCGGACAAAGGCTTCCTGCTCACCACCGCGGACGATCTGATCAATTGGGCGCGCACCGGCTCGCTCATGTGGATGACGTTCGGCTTGGCATGTTGCGCCGTGGAAATGATGCAGGCATCGATGCCTCGCTACGATCTCGAGCGCTTCGGCTTCGCGCCGCGCGGCAGTCCGCGACAATCCGACGTGATGATCGTCGCCGGGACGCTCTGCAACAAGATGGCGCCGGCCTTGCGTAAGGTCTACGACCAGATGCCCGAGCCCCGCTACGTCATCTCCATGGGGTCTTGCGCCAATGGCGGCGGCTACTATCACTACTCCTACTCGGTGGTTCGCGGGTGTGACCGCATCGTGCCGGTGGATATCTACGTTCCGGGTTGCCCGCCGACGGCCGAAGCGCTGGTCTACGGCGTGCTGCTCCTGCAAAAGAAGATCAGGCGGACCGGCACTATCGAACGCTGACGCGCCGCTCTGATCCTGGAGCTTTGATGGACGAAGCCCTAAATAAGCTGGGCGCTTATCTTGCCGGGAAGCTTGGACCGAAGCAGACAGGCTTCCAGGTCGTGCTCGGTGAACTCACCATCGAGGTGAAGCGCAACGCCATCCCCGAGGTCATTGCCTTTTTGCGCGACGATGACCGCTGCCGTTTCGGCTGTTTGATCGACATTTGCGGCGTCGACTATCCCGAACGCGACGAGCGGTTCGACGTCGTCTATCATTTTTTGAGCCCGTGGCTGAACCAACGCATCCGCGTTCGCGCCAAAGCCCGCGCCGAGACGCCGGTGCCGAGCATCGTCGAGCTGTTCCCCGGAGCCAACTGGTTCGAGCGGGAGGCCTACGACCTTTACGGCATCCTGTTCGAGGGCCATCCCGACCTGCGCCGCTTGCTCACCGATTATGGCTTTCAGGGACACCCCTTACGCAAGGACTTCCCGCTCACCGGCTTTGTCGAACTCAGATATGACGATGAGCTGAAGCGGGTCGTCTACGAGCCGGTGAAGCTCATGCAGGAATATCGCAGCTTCGACTTCTTGAGCCCGTGGGAGGGCATGGACACGGCCATCCCGGGCGATGAGAAGGCCGGCGAAGCGCCGGACCGGAAAGGGGAGCCATGAAGCCGTCCCTCGTAGCCGGCCTGAAGCACAGCTTCGCTTACACGGTGCCGGTGACCAAGACCGTACCGCATCTCTACGACGAGGCGCCGCAGCTCGCCGCCATGCCGGAGGTCTTCGCCACCGGATTCATGGTCGGCCTCATGGAGTGGACCTGTGTCCAGCTGCTGGAGCCGCATCTCGATGACGGGGAGGGCAGTGTCGGCGTCCATATCGACGTGTCGCACAAGGCCGCCACCCCGCCGGGCTTCACCGTGACGGTGGACGCCGAATGCACCGAGATCCGGGGCCCGCGGGCAAGCTTCAAGATCCGCGCCCATGACGGCATCGAGGAAATCGGCGCCGGCACTCATGAACGCTTTATCGTCGGTTGGAAGAGATTCGAGCGCGGCCTCGCCGCCAAGCTGTCGAAAGCCGGGGTGGACGCCTGATGGCCGAAATCGAAACCAAGGCCCCGAAACTGGATAGCGGCAAGCGCGAGGGCGATGACCGCACCTTCACCATTAATTTCGGACCGCAACACCCGGCCGCCCACGGCGTGTTGCGTCTAGTGCTCGAACTCGACGGCGAGGTGGTCGAGCGCGTCGATCCCCATATCGGCCTGCTTCACCGCGGTACCGAGAAGCTCATCGAGCATAAGACCTATCTCCAAGCGCTGCCCTATTTCGACCGTCTCGACTACGTCGCGCCGATGAACCAGGAGCACGCCTATTCGCTCGCCGTGGAGAAACTCGTCGGTGTCAGCGTCCCGAAGCGGGCGCAGCTCATCCGCGTGCTCTACTCCGAGATCGGCCGCATACTCTCCCATCTCCTCAACGTCACCACGCAAGCCATGGACGTCGGCGCGCTCACGCCGCCGCTGTGGGGTTTCGAAGAGCGCGAGAAGCTGATGGTGTTTTACGAGCGGGCGAGCGGCAGCCGCATGCATGCCGCCTATGTACGCCCCGGCGGTGTGCATCAGGATCTGCCGCCGGAACTCGTTGACGACATCTATGGGTTCTGCGACCCGTTCTTGAAGGTCTGCGACGACATCGAGGGATTGCTCACCGACAACCGCATCTTCAAGCAGCGCAATGTCGACATCGGCGTCGTGAGCCAAGAAGACGGCTGGGCGCGTGGATTCTCCGGCGTCATGGTGCGCGGCTCGGGCGCCGCCTGGGACCTGCGCAAGTCCCAGCCTTACGAATGCTATGACGAGCTCGACTTCGACATACCCATCGGCAAGAACGGCGACTGCTACGACCGCTATCTCTGCCGCATGGAGGAGATGCGCCAATCGGTGCATCTGATGAAGCAATGCTGCGCGCGGCTTACCACCACACCGGGTCCCATCACCGTCGACAACCATAAGATGGTGCCGCCGCGGCGTGCCGAGATGAAGGGCTCAATGGAAGCCCTCATCCATCACTTCAAGCTCTATACCGAGGGCTATCACGTGCCCAAGGGCGAGGCCTACGCGGCGGTCGAGGCGCCGAAGGGAGAATTCGGCGTCTATCTCGTCTCTGACGGCACCAATCGCCCTTATCGCTGCAAGATCCGGGCACCCAGCTTCGCCCATCTCGCGGCACTCGAATTCCTGTGCAAAGGCCACATGTTGGCGGACGTGTCGGCCGTGATCGGATCGATCGATATTGTCTTTGGAGAGTGTGACCGGTGACGCATTGTGCAGTTGCGAAATGGGGCGTCATAAGCAAGACTCTCCAACGCCTTACATAAGTCAGTTAGGAGCCGCTCGCGTCCGTCTGGGCAACACGCCGCGCGAGACCGCAAGAAGATTGAGATGAGCGTCCGACGCCTCGCCGCTGAACAGCCTGAAGGATTCGCCTTCACCCCGGAAAACCTTGAATGGGCGAAAGCCCAGATCAAGCAATATCCGGAAGGCCGCCAGGCATCCGCCGTACTCTCGCTGCTGTGGCGGGCGCAGGAGCAGATTGGCGGCTGGATCCCCGAGCCGGCGCTGCGCCACATCGCCGACATGCTGGATATGGCCTATATCCGCGTGTACGAGATCGTGACCTTCTACACGATGTTCAATCTCTCGCCCGTGGGCCGCTATTACGTACAGGTCTGCGGCACCACGCCGTGCATGTTGCGGGGCGCTGACGACATCAAGGCGGCCTGCCGCAAGCATATCGGCGAGAAGGACCATGTCAGCGACGACGGTCTGTTCTCGTGGACCGAGGTCGAATGCCTCGGCGCTTGCGTCAACGCGCCGATGGCCCAGATCAACAAGTACTATTACGAAGACCTGACGCCTGAGAATTTCGAGTCGATCCTGAAGCGCTTGCGCGCCGGCGAAGGGGTCGAGCCAGGCCCGCAGAACGGACGGCAGACGTCGGCGCCGCTCGGCGGTCCCATGACACTTACCGATCCCGCACTTTACACAAGAGACAGTTCCGGCCCTGAGCCAGGCTCAGCCGGCGCGGTGATCGTCGACGCCAAAGCAAGAAGCTCCGCGGCCCACCCCGCCAAGGGTAGAAAGCCGAAGGCCCGCTGATGCTCCAGGATAAGGACCGCATCTACAAAAATCTCTACGGCCTCCACTCTTGGCGGCTCAACGCCGCGCGCGCGCGCGGCGCCTGGGACGGCACCAAGGAGATGATCGCGCGTGGCCACGACGCCATTATCGACGAGGTGAAGGCATCCGGATTGCGCGGCCGCGGCGGGGCGGGATTCCCGACCGGGCTCAAATGGTCGTTCATGCCGAAGGCCGACAGCCGTCCGAGCTATCTCGCCGTCAACGCCGACGAGTCCGAGCCCGGCACATGCAAGGACCGGGACATCATGCGGCACGATCCGCATCTCCTGATCGAAGGCGCGCTGCTCGCGGCCTTCGCCATGCGCGCGCATGTCTCTTACATTTACATCCGCGGCGAGTTCATCGCCGAGCGGGAAATCCTACAGGCCGCCGTCGACGAGGCCTATGACGCCAAGCTGATCGGCAAGAACAACGTCAACGGCTGGGACTTCGATCTCTACGTTCACCACGGGGCCGGGGCCTATATCTGCGGCGAGGAGACAGCGCTGCTGGAGAGCCTGGAAGGCAAGAAGGGCCAGCCGCGCCTGAAGCCGCCATTCCCCGCCAATGTCGGGCTCTATGGCGCGCCCACCACCGTCAACAATGTCGAGACCCTCTCGTCCGTGCCGGACATCCTGCGCCGGGGCGCCACCTGGTACGCCTCGCTCGGGCGCCCCAACAACACCGGCACCAAGCTCTATTGCATCTCCGGACACGTGAACACGCCGTGTACCGTCGAGGAGGAGATGGGCGTGCCCTTGCGCGAGCTCATCGATCATTACTGCGGCGGCGTGCGCGGCGGCTGGGACAATCTGCTCGCCGTTATTCCCGGCGGCTCGTCCGTGCCCTGCATTCCGGCCAGCCAATGCGAAGACCTGCCCATGGACTTCGACAGCTTAAAAGCCGTCAACACCGCCCTCGGCACCGGCGGCGTCATCGTCATGGACAAGTCCACCGACATCATTCGCGCCATCTCGCGCCTCTCCTATTTCTACAAGCACGAATCCTGCGGCCAGTGCACGCCGTGCCGCGAGGGCACCGGTTGGATGTGGCGCGTATTGGAGCGCATGGCCAATGGCGAGGCGGAGAAGGCCGAGATCGACATGCTGCTTGACGTCAGCCACCAGGTCGAGGGGCACACCATTTGTGCGCTCGGCGACGCCGCCGCTTGGCCGGTGCAAGGCCTGATCCGGCATTTCCGCCACGTGATCGAGGAACGCATCGACGCCAAGGCGACCAAACCGATCTCACCCTCCGTCCCCGTGGCCGCGGAGTAGGGGCCGTGCATGATCTGGCTGTGGCAAAACGCAAACACCTTCGCGACGATCGCCATGGGCATCGCCGCCGTAGCGGCACTGATCTATGCGCATTTGCAAACTTCCGACAGCCGCAAGGGCGGGCATCGCGCGAACGCCAATGAACTATGGAGAGAAACGCTGAGGCTCGCCTTTGACAATCCCAAGCTGTCCGATCCGACGCTGGCGCTCGCGGAGTTCGACTACGACGCGATGACAATCGACGGCAGCAAGGAGACGTTTCAGAAATACGAGTTGTTCGTGGATACCGTGCTCAACGCCAGCGAGGAGGTCCTGGAGGTTTTGCCGACCAAAGAATGGGATGCGTCCGTTCGCATCCAACTCCGGCAGCATCGCGAGTACTTGTTGTCCACGCACTTTCGGAATTCAGGCTACTTCGAGCAATACACCCCGCGCTTCCGCGCCTTCATGCATGACGTCCTGAAAGAGACAGCGAAACACCATGCCTAAGTTGATCATCAACGATCAGGAGCATGACGTGCCTGACGGCATCACGCTGATCCAGGCGTGCGAGTTTGCCGGCGTGGAGATTCCGCGTTTCTGCTTCCACGAGCGGCTGTCCATCGCCGGCAATTGCCGCATGTGCCTGGTTGAAGTCGTCGGCATGCCGAAGCCGGTGGCATCATGCGCCCTGTCCGTGAATGATCTCAGGCCGGGCAGGGACGGCGCTCTGCCGACCGTCCTGACAACCTCCGAGACGGTGCGGAAGGCACAGGAAGGCACCCTCGAGTTCCTGCTCATCAATCATCCGCTCGATTGCCCGATCTGCGATCAGGGCGGCGAATGCGACCTACAAGATCAGACCATGGCCTACGGCTTCGATGCGGGACGCTTTGAGGACAACAAGCGCGCGGTCGAAGACAAATATCTCGGACCGCTGATCAAGACCTACATGACGCGTTGCATTCATTGCACGCGCTGTGTGCGTTTCATGACCGAGGTTGCCGGTGTGGACGAGCTCGGCGCCATCGGCCGCGGCGAGGACATGGAGATCACCACCTATCTCGAGCACGGCATGCGCTCCAACCTGTCCGGCAATGTCGTCGATCTCTGCCCCGTTGGTGCGCTGACCTCAAAGCCTTACGCTTTCATGGCGCGCCCTTGGGAACTGACCAAGACACCGTCCATCGATGTCATGGACGCACTCGGTAGTGCGATCCGCGTCGATGCCCGTGGCCGCGAGGTGATGCGCATCCTGCCGCGCATCAATGAAGCCGTGAATGAAGAGTGGATCTCCGACAAGGCCCGCCATGTGTGGGACGGCTTGCGCACCCAGCGCCTCGACCAGCCTTACGTCCGGCGCGACGGCAAGCTCGAACCGGCCACATGGGACGAGGCTTTTGGTGTCATCGCCGGGAAGCTGAAGGGTCTCGACGGCAAGCGGTTTGCCGCCATCGCCGGAGATCTCGCGGCGGCGGAAGAGATGTTCGCTCTGAAGCTCCTGGCCGAACAGCTTGGTTCGCCCAATATCGATTGCCGCCAGGACGGCGCCAGGCTCGACCCGGCGCTCGGGCGCGCCACCTATCTCTTCAACACCACCATCGGCGGCATCGAGGACGCCGACGCGGTCCTGTTCATCGGCACCGATCCCCGCGTCGAAGCGCCGGTGCTCAATTCCCGCTTCCTCAAGCGGTGGCATAAGCTCGAAGGATTGCTTCCCGTCGGCCTCATCGGGACCGAGGTCGATCTCACCTATCCTTGCGACTATCTCGGCGCCGGCCCCGAGACCCTGGTTAAGCTCGCCGACGGCTCCCACGCCTTCGCCAAGACACTTCAAGAGGCTCAAAAGCCCATGATCGTAGTGGGTCAAGCCGCACTCGCCCGGCCGGACGGTGCAGCGGTATTGGCCCTGGCCGCCAAGTCGGCAAAGCAAGTGGACGCTATCAAGGACGGCTGGAACGGCTTCAACGTGCTGCATGATGCTGCCGCCCGCGTTGCCGGCCTCGATCTTGGCTTTGTACCAGGGAAAGGCGGCCTGGATGTCGCAGCCATGCTTGAGGCTGCCGGCAAGAGCGACATGGATGTCGTCTATCTGCTCGGCGCCGACGAGTTCGACTTGGGAAGGCTCGGCGATGCCTTCGTCATCTATCAGGGCAGCCATGGCGATGCCAGCGCCCATCGCGCCGACGTAATCCTGCCCGGCGCCGCCTATACGGAAAAAGACGGGACCTATGTGAACACGGAAGGGCGCGCGCAGATGACGTCTCGCGCCATCTTCCCCCCGGGCGAGGCCCGCGAGGACTGGACGATTCTGCGGGCGCTGTCGGCCGTGCTCGGCCAGCCGCTGCCCTTCCATAGCCTGCAAGGCCTGCGCGCCGCGATGTATGCGGCATGCCCGAGCCTTGCGCTGCTCGATCTCGTCGAACCTGCCGACACCAAAGCAATCGAAAAGCTTGCGGCTCAGCCGGCCAAACCCGCCAAGGAGCGCTTCGGCCTCTCGATCAAAGACTACTTCCTGTCCAACCCGATCGCCCGCGCGTCGTCCATCATGGCGAGCCTGAGTGCGATGCACGTGGACGGAAACGAGAAGGCGACCGGCACCGATGGCTGAATTCTGGACCAGTTACGGGCTGCCGACCTTCCTCATCGTGGCGCATAGCGTGGCGCTGATCGTGATCCTGTTGGTCGTCATCGCCTTCACGCTCTATGCCGACCGCAAAGTGTGGGCCGCGGTCCAGATGCGGCGCGGACCCAACGTGGTCGGACCGTTCGGCTTGTGGCAGTCCTTCGCCGATCTGCTGAAATTCGTCTTCAAAGAGGTCATCATCCCGGCCGGGTCCAACAAGGGCCTCTTCCTGATGGCGCCGGTGGTCACCGCGGGGCTAGCGATCTCCGCCTGGGCCGTGATGCCCGTCGCCAAGGGCTGGGCCGTCGCCGACATCCATGTCGGCGTCCTCTACATCTTTGCCATCTCGAGCCTGCAAGTCTACGGCGTGATCATGGCCGGCTGGGCATCCAACTCGAAATACGCCTTTCTTGCCTGCCTACGGTCGGCCGCCCAGATGGTGTCCTATGAGGTCTCTATCGGCTTCGTCATCATCACCGTGCTGCTGTGCGCCGGCTCGCTCAATCTGACGGAAATCGTGGAATCCCAGGACCGGGGCCTCGGCCTGCTCGGCTGGTATTGGCTGCCGCTGTTCCCGATGTTCGTCGTGTTCTTTATCTCCATGCTGGCCGAGACCAACCGGCCGCCCTTCGACCTGCTCGAGGCTGAATCGGAGCTCGTGGCGGGGTTCATGGTCGAGTATTCCTCCACCCCCTACATGCTGTTCATGTTGGGCGAGTATGTCGCCATCCTCCTGCTATGCAGCCTGGGAACCGTGCTTTTCCTGGGCGGCTGGCTGCCGCCAGTCCCGGTGGCGCCCTTCACCTGGATACCAGGCGTGCTATGGTTCGTCCTGAAAGTTGGCTTCCTGTTCTTCCTCGTCTCCATGGTCAAGGCCATGGTGCCGCGTTATCGCTACGATCAGCTGATGCGGCTTGGCTGGAAGGTATTTCTGCCTCTGTCGCTTGCCGCCGTCGTGGTCGTGGCCGCGGTGCTGCGGCTTTGGCAATACGGTTTCTAGAGGAGTGACCGCGTGACACGCGTCGCCCAGGCCGCAAAATCGCTTCTGCTGATGGAGTTTCTGTCAGCCTTTTGGCTCGCCATGAAATACTTCGTGGCGCCGAAGGCAACGCTCAACTACCCCTTCGAAAAAGGACCGCTGTCACCACGCTTCCGCGGCGAACATGCGCTGCGGCGCTATCCCAATGGCGAGGAGCGCTGCATCGCTTGCAAGCTCTGCGAGGCCATCTGCCCGGCGCAGGCCATCACCATCGAGGCAGGGCCCCGGCGCAATGACGGCACCCGCCGCACCACGCGCTACGACATCGACATGGTCAAATGCATCTATTGCGGCTTCTGCCAGGAAGCCTGCCCGGTCGACGCGATCGTGGAGGGGCCGAATTTCGAGTTCGCCACCGAGACCCGCGAGGAGCTTTATTACGACAAAGAACGGCTGCTCGCGAACGGCGACCGCTGGGAGCGTGAGCTAGCCAAGAATATCGCGCTCGACGCGCCATACCGGTGAGGGGCAATTGGGGTGTTTTGGGGCGATCTTTTTTTCGCGTGCCCGGCTGTTGAGCGGGGCGTCCGTTATCAGGTTCTAGTCAGCACGAAGAAGGCTGCATGATGCTGTCCGCGCTGTTCTTTTATCTCTTCGCCGTTATGTGCGTCGGCGCGGCCTTTATGGTCGTGGCCGCCAAGAATCCCGTCCATGCGGTGCTGTTCTTGATCCTCGCTTTCTTCAACGCGGCCGGCCTGTTCGTTCTGCTTGGTGCCGAGTTCCTCGCCATGATCCTGGTGGTGGTCTATGTGGGCGCGGTGCTCGTGCTGTTCTTGTTCGTGGTGATGATGCTCGACGTCGATTTCGCCGAGCTCCGCGCGGGCTTCCTCAAATATCTTTCCGTCGGCGCAACAGTTGGGCTCCTGCTCTTAGTAGAGTTGGTTTTCGTTGTCGGCGCCTGGATCACGGCCCCGGTGCTGGTAAGCGACCTTCCAACGCCGCCCGCAGCCGAAGTGAGCAACACCCAGGCGCTCGGCGAGATCCTCTATACCCGCTACATCTATCTGTTCGAGGCGGCCGGTCTCATCCTGCTGGTCGCCATGATCGGCGCCATCGTGCTTACGCTCCACCACAAGTCCGACGTGCGCCGGCAGTCCATCGCGGCGCAAGTCGGCCGCACCCGCGAGATGGCGGTTGAGGTGGTCGAAGTGGAAACGGGGAAAGGGCTCAAATGATCATCGGGCTGTCCCACTATCTCACCGTCGCCGCGATCCTGTTCACGGTCGGCATCTTCGGCATCTTCCTCAACCGCAAAAACGTCATCGTCATCTTGATGTCGATCGAACTGATGCTGCTCGCGGTCAACATCAACCTCGTCGCCTTCTCATCGTTTCACAACGATCTCGTCGGCCAGGTGTTCACCCTCATCGTGCTGACCGTGGCGGCGGCTGAAGCCGCGATCGGCTTGGCCATCATCGTCGTCTACTTCCGCAATCGCGGCACGATCGACGTCGCCGAAATCGACCTTCTGAAAGGCTGACGGCAGACCCGGATGTATCAGGCCATCGTCTTTCTGCCCTTGGCGGGCGCCATCTTCGCGGGCTTCTTCGGCCGTGTCGTGGGTGCGCGTGCGTGCGAGGTGGTGACCACTACCCTGCTATTCGTTGCCGCGTTCCTGGCCTGGGTCGCCTTCTATCAGGTCGCCATCGACGGCCAGGACGTCCGCATTGAGCTGCTCGACTGGATCCATTCCGGCGAGCTGAAGACCTTCTGGTCCCTGCGCATCGATACGCTGACCGCCGTGATGCTCGTGGTCGTGACCACGGTGTCGAGCGTCGTGCATCTCTATTCCGTCGGCTATATGGACGAGGACCCGCACAAGGAGCGCTTCTTCGCCTATCTGTCCTTGTTCACCTTCGCCATGCTGACGCTGGTGACGGCCGACGATCTGGTGCAGCTCTTCTTTGGCTGGGAAGGCGTGGGGCTCGCCTCCTATCTTTTGATCGGCTTCTGGTATCAGAAGCCCGCCGCCAACGCCGCCGCCATCAAGGCCTTCGTCGTCAACCGTGTGGGCGACTTCGGCTTTGCGCTCGGCATCTTCGCCATTTTCGTCGTGTTCGGCGCCGTGCAATACGACACGATCTTCGCCGCGGCGCCCGACCAGGTGGGCCAAACCATGGCCTTCCTCGGCTACCAGGTGCCCGTCCTCGAGTTGATCTGCTTCCTCCTGTTCATGGGCGCCATGGGCAAGTCGGCCCAGTTCCTGCTGCACACATGGCTTCCCGACGCCATGGAGGGCCCGACGCCGGTTTCAGCGCTGATCCATGCCGCCACCATGGTGACGGCCGGCGTCTACATGGTGGCGCGGCTGTCGCCACTGTTCGAGCTTGCCCCCTATGCGCTCGCCTTCGTCGCCATCATCGGCGGGACGAGTGCATTCTTCGCCGCGACCGCCGCGGTGGTGCAAACCGACATCAAGCGCGTCATCGCCTATTCGACCTGCTCCCAGCTCGGCTACATGTTCGCGGCGGAAGGCGTCGGCGCGTTCGGCGCCGGCATGTTCCACCTCTTCACACATGCCTGCTTCAAGGCGCTGCTGTTCCTCTGCGCCGGCGCCGTGATCCATACCCTTGCCGACAATCAGGACATGCGCCGCATGGGCGGATTGCGGAAGGTGATCCCCTTCACCTGGGTCATGATGCTGATCGGGTCGCTGGCCTTGACCGGATTCCCGCTCACGTCCGGCTTCTTCTCCAAGGACTTTATCATCGAGACCACCTACGGCGATCACACCGCGGTCGGCCTCTATGCCTATCTGACAACGCTGATCGCGGCGTTCCTCACCGCGCTCTACACGTGGCGCATGATGTTCATGACCTTCGAGGGCAATTTCAAGGGCGGCAGAAAGGTCCTCGAACACGCACACGAGCCGCCCTGGACCATGGGGGTGCCGCTGGTCATCCTGGCGGCCGGCGCGCTGTTTGCCGGTATCGGATTCCAGCATCTCTTCATCGGCGCCGACCAGACCGGATTCTGGCGCGAGTCCCTCGTGACCCACGAGGCCACCCACCATGACCTGCCGCTATGGCTGACCCTGTCGCCGACTATCGCCATGACGGCCGGCTTCCTCATCGCCTGGTATTTCTACATGTGGCAACCGCTCTATCCGTTCGGGCTGCTCAAGCGTTTCCCGGCCACCAACAAGTTCTTCCTCCATGCCTGGTACTTCGATGCGCTCTACGACTTTCTGTTTGTGCGGCCGGCCAAGCGGCTCGGCTACGTCCTGTGGAAGATCGGCGACGGAAAGATTATCGACGGGCTCGGGCCTGACGGAATATCCGCGCGGGTCATCGACGTGACCAACCGGGTGGTCCGGCTCCAGACCGGTTACATCTACCACTACGCCTTCATCATGCTGATCGGCGTGGCGTTGTTCATCACCTATTTCATCTTCGCCGGTGGGGGCATCGCGCCATGAGCTATAGCTGGCCGATCCTCTCCACGGTGACGTTTCTGCCGCTGCTCGGCGCGCTGCTGGTCTTGACCTTGCGCGGCAACGACGAGAGCAGCTTCCGCAATGCGCGCTACATCGCCTTGTGGACGACCCTCATCACCTTCGCCATCTCGCTCCTGCTATGGCGCGATTTCGACCCAGCCACGGCGCAATTCCAGTTCGTCGAGCTTCGGCCCTGGCTCGGACCCATCACCTTCCACATGGGCATCGACGGGATCTCCATGCCCTTCGTGGTGCTCACCACGTTTCTGATGCCGATCACGATTCTGTCGACCTTCGGCGCCATCAAAGTGCGGGTGAAGGAGTTCATGATCGCCTTCCTCGTGCTCGAGACCTTGATGCTGGGCGTGTTCTGCTCCCTCGATCTCGTCATGTTTTACCTGTTCTTCGAGGGCGGCCTGATCCCGATGTTCCTCATCATCGGCATCTGGGGCGGACAGCGCCGCGTCTATGCGAGCTTCAAATTCTTCCTCTACACGCTGACCGGCTCGGTCCTGATGCTCCTCGCCATCATGGCGATCTATTGGGAGGCGGGCACGACGAATGTTCCGGCGCTGCTCACCCACGACTTCCCGCCGGAGATGCAGACCTGGCTGTGGTTCGCCTTCCTCGCCTCGTTCGCGGTCAAGCTGCCCATGTGGCCGGTGCATACCTGGCTGCCCGACGCCCATGTGGAGGCGCCGACCGCGGGCTCGGTGATCCTGGCCGGCATTCTCCTGAAGCTCGGCGGTTACGGCTTCTTGCGCTTCTCGATCCCCATGTTCCCGCTGGCGTCGGCCGAGTTCGCGCCGCTCATTTTCGCGTTGTCGGTAATCGGCATCATCTACACATCGCTCGTGGCCCTGGCGCAGAAGGACATGAAGAAGCTGATCGCCTATTCGTCCATCGCCCATATGGGCTTCGTCACCATCGGCATCTTCACCATCACCATGCAGGGGCTGCAGGGCGGCATCTTCCTGATGCTCTCCCACGGCATCGTCTCCGCAGCGCTCTTCCTCTGTGTCGGCGTGCTCTATGACCGCATGCACACCCACGAGATCGCCGTGTTCAGTGGGCTCGTGAACCGCATGCCGCTCTACGCCTTCTGCTTCATGCTGTTCACGCTGGCCAATGTCGGCCTACCGGGCACGAGCGGCTTCATCGGCGAGTTCTTGAGCCTGATGGGCGCCTTCGAGGTCAATACCTGGGTCGCGGCGCTGGCGACCACCGGCATCATCCTATCGGCGGGGTATGCCCTGTGGCTTTACCGCCGCATAATCTTCGGCGTGCTGGACAAGCCTGGTCTTCGCAACATCAAGGATCTGTCCTGGCGCGAAGTCGCGATCATGGTGCCCCTGATCGTCATCACCATCTTTTTCGGCTTCTATCCCAACCCCGTCCTCGATGTGTCGGCCGTGTCGGTCGAGGCGCTAATGTCCAATTTCAAAGCAAGCCTTGCCGCTGCCGAACAGGCGCGGTTTGCGCTCGCGCCATAGAGGGATTAGCGCGTGGTTCAGTCGCTCAATCTCGCGGTAATACTTCCCGAGCTCGTTCTCGCCATCGGGGCCATGGCGCTGCTCATGCTCGGCGTCGCCACGCGCCAGGAGCGCGGCGAACTCGTGCTGTGGCTCGCCGTCGGTCTTCTCGTCCTGTCCGGCATCTTCGTCGCCATCGGGGAGGGGACGGAGGTCCTGTTCAACGGTAGTTTCATCGTCGACCCCTACGCCAGGATGCTGAAGCTCCTCACGCTAGCGGGCGCCGGCGTGGCGCTGATCATGTCGATCGACTACTGGCGTAATGCCGGCGGACTTAAATTCGAGTTTCCCATTCTTGTGCTCTTTGCCGCCACCGGCATGCTGATGATGATCTCGGCCTACGATCTCATCGCGCTTTATGTCGGCCTCGAACTGCAGAGCCTGGCGCTCTATGTCATCGCCGCCTTCAGGCGCGACTCCGCTCTGTCGTCAGAGGCCGGCCTGAAATATTTCGTCCTCGGCGCGCTGTCCTCGGGCATGCTGCTCTACGGCGCATCGCTCGTTTACGGCTTTACCGGCTCGACCGAGTTCAGCCAGATCGCCGCGTCGGTGCAGCCGTCGGACCCCAATCTCGGCCTGATCTTCGGGCTCGTGTTTGTGATGGCGGGCTTGGCCTTCAAGATCTCCGCCGTGCCCTTCCATATGTGGACGCCGGACGTCTATGAGGGTGCGCCGACACCGGTCACCGCCTTCTTCGCCGCGGCGCCGAAACTCGCCGCCATGGCGCTCTTGGTCCGGGTCGTCATTTCGGCGTTCCCCGCCGTCACCATGGAATGGCAGCAGATCGTCGTGTTCCTCGCCATCGCCTCCATGGCGCTCGGCTCCTTCGCCGCCATCGGCCAACGCAACATCAAGCGGCTGATGGCCTATAGCTCGATCGGCCATATGGGCTACGCGCTGGTGGGGCTGGCCGCCGGCACGGCCGAAGGCGTTCAGGGCGTGATCGTCTATCTCGCCATCTATTTGGTCATGACGCTTGGCATGTTCGCCGTCATTCTTGCCATGCGCCGCGATGGCAAGATGGTCGAGCAGATCGACCAGTTGTCGGGATTGTCGCGTACCAATCCGTTGATGGCGCTCGCCATGGCGGTGCTTCTGTTCTCCCTTGCCGGCATCCCGCCCCTTGCAGGTTTCTTCGCCAAGTTCTACGTGTTCCTAGCCGCCATCGAGTCCGGACTCTATGTGCTCGCTGTCATTGGTGTGCTCCTGAGCGTGGTGGGGGCCTTCTATTATCTGCGGATCGTCAAGATCATGTATTTCGACGATCCGGTCGAACGCTTCGAACCCATGCCGGCAACCCTCGCCACCGTTCTCGGCGTCAGCGGCGTGTTCATTTTGCTCTATTTTGTTTATCCCGCACCCTTGGTCGCGGCTGCCGGGTTAGCCGCCAAGTCATTGTTCTAAATGAGCTATATAGCGTCCCCATCACCCAAGATGCCAGCCGGCTACCGGCTGGCGAAGCTAGACTCCGTCGACTCCACGAACGCGGAGGCCAGGCGGCGCGCGGAGCGCGGCGAGCCTGGACCGTTGTGGATCTGGTCGTCGCGTCAATCGAAGGGACGCGGCCGGGCGGGACGGGAATGGACCTCTCAGGTCGGCAATCTGTTCGCGAGCCTGCTGATCAGGCTCAACTGCCCGCTACCCATCGCAAGTCAGCTCGCTCTGGTTGCCGGCATCATCACCTATGACACCGTCGCCAAGCTCATTGCCTATGAGGGCCGTTCGGGGCTTCTGCTCAAATGGCCCAATGACGTCCTGCTGTCTGAGGAGAAGGTGGCCGGCATGCTGCTTGAGAATGTGGCCGGGGCGAAGGCCAACACCTCCGTTGTGGTGATCGGCACCGGGATCAACCTCGCCAGCCATCCGGAGAACCTGCCGCAGCCCGCCATCAGCCTCGCCGAGTATGGCCTGACGGTAACGCCGGGCGAAGCGCTCCAAGTGCTGGCGGCAACCACCCATGAATGGCTGATGCGCTGGGGTGAGGGCGCCACCTTTCCCACCATCCGCCGCGCCTGGCTCGACCGCGCCGGTCCCACGGGACGGGCCATGCGGGTTACGATCGACGGCGTAGAGACCGAAGGCACCTATGCCGGCCTCGACTCCGACGGCGCATTGCGGCTCAGGACGAACGAAGGCGAGGCCCGCGTGACGGCCGGCGACGTCTTCTTCGCCAACTGAGAAGGCGCTTGAGCTCAGTGTCCCGAAAATCCGATCGCAAAGGAGACGAACTCGTCTTCGTGCCACTTGGCGGCGTGGGCGAAATCGGCATGAATCTCTACCTCTACGGCTATGGGCGCCGCGGGGCCTTTCAGTGGCTCATCGTCGACATGGGCGTGACCTTCGGCTCAGAGTTCGAGCCCGGCATCGACATCATCCTGCCCGATATCCGTTTCCTCGAAGAGGAGCGCGACAACATCGCCGGCCTGCTGCTCACCCACGCTCATGAAGATCACTACGGCGCCGTGGCCGATCTTTGGCCGCTGCTGGGTGACGTGCCCGTCTACGCCACGCCCTTCACCGCCGCGATGCTGAAGTCGAAGCTCGGTGAGATGGGTATGGCGGAAGACTTCCCACTCGAAATCGTCGCCATGGGCAGCCGGCGTACCATCGGCCCGTTCGACGTCGAACTGATCAGTATGTCCCACTCCATTCCGGAGCCATCGGCCATCGCCATCCGCACGCCGCTCGGCACGGTGCTCCATACGGGCGACTGGAAGCTCGACAAGAGTCCCCTGACCAGCGCAGCGACGGACGAGGGGCGCTTGCGGGAAATCGGGCGGGAAGGGCTTTCGGCGCTGATCTGCGATTCGACCAACGCCATCCGCGACGGCGTCTCGCCGTCGGAGGCCGATGTGGCGGTAACCCTCACCAAGCTCATCGCCGAGGCGCCACAACGGGTCGCGGTGACGACCTTCGCCTCCAACGTGGCGCGTCTCGGCTCGGTGGCGAAGGCCGCGCGCGCCGCGGGCCGCGAGCTTGTCGTCGTCGGCCGCGCCATGTACCGCGTCATCGAGGCGGCGCAGGCAACCGGCTATCTCGATCCCGATCTCAACTTCCATGACGAGACGGCATTCTCGAAATTGCCGCCACGCAACGTGGTGGCGCTGTGCACCGGCAGCCAAGGCGAGAGCCGCGCCGCCTTGGCACGTATCGCCTCGGGCGAGCATCCCCACGTCAAACTCGCCGGCGGCGATTGGGTGATCTTCTCGTCGCGCACGATCCCCGGGAATGAGAAGGCCGTCGCCCGCGTTCAGAACGCGCTGTCCGATAATCAGATCGAGATCCTCACCGATCAAGATGCGCTGGTCCACGTCTCGGGCCACCCGCGCAGAGGCGAACTCGAGCAGCTCTATGATTGGCTGAAACCGCAGATCGCCGTGCCCATGCATGGCGAGGGACGTCACCTCGAGGCGCACGCAGAGCTGGCCGAGGCGCTCGGCATCAAGCAAGTGATCCGGGCGCGCAACGGCACGGTCGTCCACCTTCTCCCGCAGCCTGCCGCGATCGTCGGCGAGGTGCCGGTGGGGCGGCTCTATCGCGACGGCGCAATCCTCACCAGCGCCGAGGATGGCCAGGTGCGCGAGCGCCGCAAATTGAGTTTCGCCGGCATTGTTTCGGTGTCGCTCGTGCTGACGACCAAGGGCGAACTCGTGGCCGATCCGGAAGTGGCTCTGAGCGGCCTGCCCGCCACCGACACATACGGCACGCCATTCTCGAAGATCGTCCTGGACGCGGCCATCGGCACGGTGAAAAGCATTCCCCGTCCGCGCCGCAAGGATCCGGCGATGGTGAGCGAGGCGGTCCGCCGGGGCGTGCGTGCCGCCGTCAACCAGGCTTGGGGCAAGAAGCCCATGTGTTCGGTGCTGCTGACGGTGCTATAGCGCTCAAGCAGCGCGAAGCGCGGTAGCGCATTAATAGAGCCGCTCAAGCAGCGCGAAGCGCGGTAGCGCGTTAGAAAGCCGCTAAAGTAGCGCTGGGGGCGCTAGCGCACTAGGTTCAGGATCCGTGAGCAACGTACTGGAGCGTCGTTTGATGATTGGCCGTTTGAACCATGTCGCCATTGTCGTGCCCGATCTGAAGGCGGCGACCGATGTCTACCGCAACACCCTCGGCGCCAAGGTGTCGGCGGAGGAGGATCAGCCCGAGCATGGCGTGACCACGGTGTTCATCGAACTGCCCAATACCAAGATCGAGCTGCTTGGGGTCTATGGTGACAACTCGCCGATCGCGGGTTTTCTCGAGCGCAATCCGAATGGCGGCATCCATCATCTCTGCTACGAGGTGCCGGACATCACTGCAGCCCGGGACCGGATGGTGGAGCAGGGCGCCCGCGTCCTCGGCGAACCGAAGATCGGCGCCCATGGCAAGCCGGTGATCTTCCTGCACCCGAAGGATTTCTGCGGCACGCTTGTGGAACTCGAAGAGGCCTAAGCCATGAGCCTAGCCTTCGCAGTCGCCATCTATTTCGTCATCTGGTGGATCGTGTTGTTCGCCATGTTGCCCTTTGGCGTGCGGACCACCGAAGAAGCAGGGGAGAAGGCAACAGCGGGATTCGCCGAAAGTGCCCCGCATCGGCCGCGACTATTGCCCAAAATGCTCGCCACCACCGTGGTAGCAGCCATCATCTTCGCCGGCATCTACGCGGTCCTCGTTCACCACGTGATTAGGCTCGACGATATTCCGTTCTTCCCGCGCTACGAGAAGGTGCAATAGGCACTTCAGCGGCGAAACAGAATCCGAGACAAAAAAAGCAAGGTCGAACCGACCTTGCTTCAGTATCGTGACTCCTTGTCTCTTCAGCCTTTTTAACTCGTCGTCACGAGGACTATCGAGTGTCGGCAAAAGAGCGGCGGCGCCCATGTATTTCATGATTTGCGCGCCTGGAGTACTTCCTCCCAAGACTTGGACCTAGTCCAATCTCAACGCAAAACTTCGAGACACCAGCCCCGAGCGCTCCGACGTTGTGGCGGGACGCTAGCCCAGGCGTGCCAAATTGTCACCATGATTGTGACCCGTCGCCGCAGATTTATGCTTCCAGCCGCACGTCATAGCTAGACCTAACAGAACACAAGTCAAATCCAGGCATTTAACCAGTGCTGTCCGAGAACAAGTCTGCCTAAGACGTGGGCAACATTCGTCGGGAACATGAGGGGCAGAACAAAGCTTACGCTACCCCTCGTTGTACCAGCCATTGCTTCGTGCCTCGGTGCGCGACAGGGACGCTCCACAGCACAGAATCACAGGGGCTCGGGATTTCTGGACCGGGTCGATTGCTTAGCCTTGCGAAACTGGCTATTAGCCGCGCCAAGGGGCCGGGCGGGGAGCTTCCGGCTTTCACGCAAGAATGGCTCATTGCAACGGGCGGGCTTTGAGGCCCGCCGCCAACGCCGTTAGGGCTCAAGCATGCGCCTCAGCCGCTATTTTCTGCCCCTGTTGCGCGACGATCCCAAGGAAGCAGAGATCGTTTCCCACCGGCTGATGCTGCGGGCTGGGCTTGCGCGCCAATCGAGCGCCGGCATCTACTCTTGGTTGCCCCTCGGCCATCGCGTCCTCCGCAAGATCGAACAGATCGTGCGCGAGGAGCAGGACCGCGCCGGCGCTATCGAGTTGCTGATGCCCACCATCCAGCCGGCCGAGCTGTGGCGGGAGAGCGGACGGTACGAGGCCTATGGCAAGGAAATGCTGCGCATCAAGGACCGCCACGAGCGCGAGATGCTGTATGGCCCCACCAACGAGGAGATGATCACCGAAATTTTCCGCGCGGGCGCGAAGTCCTACAAGGACGTGCCCCGCATCCTCTACCATATCCAATGGAAGTTCCGCGACGAGGTCCGGCCGCGCTTCGGCGTGATGCGCGGCCGCGAGTTCCTGATGAAGGATTCCTACTCGTTCGACATCGACAAAGAGGGCGCCGTCAAATCCTACAACAAGATGTTCGTCGCCTATTTGCGCACCTTCGCCCGCATGGGACTTCGCGCGGTGCCCATGCGCGCCGAGACGGGCCCGATTGGCGGGGACCTATCCCACGAATTCATTATTCTCGCCGAGACCGGCGAGTCGCAAGTGTACTGTCATAAGAATCTGGTCCAGATGCCGGTGCCGCCACGCGATGTGGACTATCAGTCCGATCTCACCCATTACGTCCGCCAGCGCACCGAGCTCTACGCCGCCACCGAGGACGTGCACGATCCCAAACGCTTCGAGCAGGAGGTGCCCGCCGACATGCAGCTCTCGGCACGCGGCATCGAGGTTGGACAGGTTTTCTATTTCGGCACGAAATATTCCGAGGCCATGGGCGCCAAAGTGCAAGGCTCCGACGGTGAGCTGATCGCCGTCGAGATGGGCTCTTACGGCATCGGCGTCTCACGGCTCGTCGGCGCTATCATCGAGGCCTCGCACGACGATGCCGGAATCATCTGGCCGGCCGCCGTGGCTCCGTTCGACGTAGGCCTCATCAACCTCAAAGTCGGCGACGCCGATACCGATGCCGCCTGCGAGAATTTCTATGGGCAGCTCAAATCAGCCGGCCTCGACGTGCTCTACGACGACCGCGACGACCGGGCAGGGGCCAAATTCGCCGCCATGGACCTAATGGGCTTACCCTGGCAGATCATCGTCGGGCCAAAAGGCCTCAAAGCGGGACAGATCGAGCTGAAAGAGCGGGCATCAGGCGAGCGCCATAGTCTCACCTTCGATGCAGCTTTGAATCGTCTCGTTGCGGCGGCAGCCCACGCGAAAAAGGAAGCGGCATGAGCACGACCATGA
Source organism: Methyloceanibacter sp. (assembly GCA_035528655.1). Classification (GTDB taxonomy): domain Bacteria; phylum Pseudomonadota; class Alphaproteobacteria; order Rhizobiales; family Methyloligellaceae; genus Methyloceanibacter. The sequence goes on along the minus strand of DATKYG010000053.1, from coordinate 11,804 downwards.
GTACGCGGGCCTTCGCACCGTTCGAATGGATGGTGGCGCTCCGCTATTTGCGGGCGCGGCGGAAAGAGGGCTTCATCTCGGTGATTGCCGGCTTCTCCTTCATCGGCATCACGCTCGGCGTGGCCACGCTGATTATTGTCATGGCCGTCATGAACGGCTTTCGCCAAGAGCTGTTCGACAAGATGCTCGGCCTGAACGGCCATGTGGTCGTGCATAGCCTCGGCGCCTTCACTGATTACGATGACGTGGCAATGCGTATCCGCGGCGTCGACGGCGTCAAATATGTGCTGCCGCTCATCGAAGGCCAGGTGCTGATTTCGACGCCCTATACCTCGAGCGGCGCCTTGGTCCGGGGCTTGCGTGAAAAAGATCTCAAGAGCCTCAAGGCTATTTCCAGCAATATCCGCTTCGGCACGCTGGACGGCTTTGACAATCAACCCGGGCTCGCGCTCGGCAGCCGCATGGCCAATGATCTCAGCGTCAAGGTCGGTGACGAAGTCTCCATTCTGACGCCACGAGGCCCCGCAACGGCGCTCGGCACGGCGCCGCGCGTGAAGCGCTATCCGGTCGTCGCTATCTTCGAGATTGGCATGTCAGAGTATGACGCCAGCATCCTGTTCATGCCGCTCAAGGAGGCGCAGCGTTACTTCAGCGTCCCTGACAGCGTCACCGTGCTGGAGGTGGTTCTCAATTCTCCCGACGAGGTCGGTGAGCTGGCGCCGAAGATCATCACGGCCGGCGGCCCGACCATCTATGTCAGCGACTGGCGTCAGCGCAACGCGACCTTCTTCACCGCGCTTCAAGTCGAGCGCAACGTCATGTTCCTGATCCTGGCGCTTATCGTGCTGGTGGCCGCCCTCAACATCATCTCCGGCCTGATCATGTTGGTGAAAGACAAGGGCAGGGACATCGCCATTCTGCGCACCATGGGCGCCACCCGCGGCGCGGTCATGCGAATCTTCTTCATCACCGGTGCCAGCATCGGCATTGTCGGCACCCTGGCCGGCTTCGCCCTCGGCGTGCTCGTGTGTCTCAACATCGAGCGCCTGCGCGAATTTATCGGTTGGCTCACGGCGACCGACTTGTTCGCACCGGAGCTCTATTATCTCTCTCAGCTGCCGGCCGAAATGGACACGGGCGAGACCACAACGGTCGTCATCATGGCGCTCGTCTTGTCGGTGCTCGCCACGGTCTATCCATCCTGGCGGGCGTCGCGTCTCGATCCCGTCGAAGCGCTACGCTACGAATAGAGGCAGTCGGTGGACAATCCAGAACGAACCCCGGTGCTGCGCCTTGAGCGTCTGATGCGTAGCTTCACGCAAGGCGACCGCCACATCGATGTGCTGAAGGAGGCGGCGGCCTCCTTCTACCCGGGCGAGACCGTGGCGCTTCTCGGCCCGTCGGGCGCCGGCAAGTCGACCCTGCTGCAAATCGCCGGTCTGCTGGAGAAGCCTGATTCGGGCGCGGTGATCATCGACGGCGTCGATTGCTGCACGCTGTCCGATAGCGAACGAACCCGGGTGCGCCGGATGGAGGTGGGATTTGTCTATCAATTCCATCACCTCCTGCCGGAATTCTCGGCGCTGGAAAACGTCATGCTGCCCCAGCTCATCCTCGGCCGGACCAAATCCGAGGCCGAGACACGGGCGAAGCATCTTTTGGAGATGCTGGGCCTCAAGGATCGCTGGGATCATCGGCCGACGGAACTCTCCGGCGGCGAGCAGCAGCGCGTGGCCATCGCACGCGCCGTTGCCAACCAGCCCAAAGTCCTGCTCGCCGACGAGCCCACCGGCAATCTCGACCCGAACACCGCAGAACGCGTGTTCGAGGAACTCTTACGGCTGGTCAACGAGGAGGGCGTCGCCGCGGTGGTTGCGACCCACAATCTCGAGCTTGCCGCGCGCATGGACCGCGTCCTGCGCCTGACCGACGGCCACCTCGTCGAGGAGGCGGTGGCCGTGGTGAAAGTCGACAGCTAGTCCTTCTCGTCGCCCGTCTTGCAATGAGAACGGAATGAGAACATTGTGTTCTCGTTGCCCGGCACCCAGCCGGGCGGCGCCCGTGAATTGCTTGGATATGTCCGATCGCGCCATCGCGCTCTCCTCGCGAATCCGGGAGGGTGGAACCTGATCGCTAGAAGATGGAGACCATGACCGAGCGCCCCCAACTCTTCGTGCATCTGCGGATGCACTCGGCCTATTCGCTGCTCGAAGGGGCGCTCACGATCCCGAGATTGGTGGCCCTCGCCACGGCCGATGCGGCACCGGCGCTCGCGCTGACCGATTCCAACAATCTCTTCGGGGCGCTCGAATTCTCCGAAGCCATGGCCGGGGCCGGCATCCAGCCGATCATCGGCTGCACGCTGGCCCTCACCTTCACCGCCGAGCGTGAGCCGGGGCCCGGCGCCGATCTGCGCGGGCCGAAGGCCGACGGGCGCATCGCGCTGCTGGCCAAGGACGAAACCGGCTACGCCAATCTGATGCGGCTCTCCACCCTGTCCTATTTCACGGCGGCGGAGACCGGCGAGCCGCTCGTGACCATCGCGGAACTCGCCGAACATGCCGAAGGGTTGATCGCACTCACCGGCGGACCGGAGGGTGTCATCGATCTCGCTTTCGCCCAGGACAACCCGGAGCTGGCCCGCAGCCGTCTGGAGACACTGAAGGCCATGTTCGGCGACCGGCTCTATTTCGAGCTACAGCGCCATGGTCTGCAGCAGGAGAGGGCGGTCGAGCCTCACCTGGTGCAACTCGCCTATGACATGGAACTGCCACTCGTCGCCACCAACGAGCCCTTCTTCGCCGCAACGGACGACTTCGAGGCCCATGACGCGCTCATCTGCATCGCCCAGGGAAGCTATGTGGCGGTGGACGAGCGGCGGCGCTTAAGCCCAGAGCATTACTTCAAGTCCGCCGACGAAATGCGGGCTCTATTCGCCGATCTCCCCGAGGCGCTGGAGAACACGGTCGAGATCGCTCAGCGCTGCGCCTATCGCCCCAAGCAGCACGATCCGATTCTGCCGCCCTTCCTCACCGGCGGCGAGGCAACGAGCGCGCTCGCCGAGACGGAAGCCGCAGAACTCAGGCGCCAGGCCGAAGCCGGCCTGAAGGAGCGCATCGCGCAAGCTGGCATGGCCCCGGGCGAAGACGCCGACTCCTATGCCAAGCGTCTCGCCTTCGAGCTCGATGTCATCACCGGCATGAATTATCAGGGCTATTTTCTGATCGTTGCCGACTTCATCAAGTGGACCAAAGGCCAGGGCATCCCCGTAGGGCCAGGCCGCGGTTCAGGCGCCGGTTCGCTGGTCGCCTACGCCCTCACCATCACCGATCTCGATCCCATCCGCTTCGGGCTCCTGTTCGAGCGCTTCCTGAATCCCGAGCGCGTGTCCATGCCCGACTTTGACATCGACTTCTGTCAGGACCGGCGCGACGAGGTGATCGCCTATGTGCGCGAGCGCTACGGCGCCGACCGCGTGGCCCACATCATCACCTTTGGTAAGTTGCAGGCCCGCGCCGTGCTGCGCGACGTGGGCCGGGTGCTGCAGATGCCTTACGGACAGGTCGATCGCCTGTGCAAGCTCGTGCCCATAAACCCGGCGAACCCCGTGACCCTGCCACAAGCCATCGCCGGCGAGCCGCGCCTCCAAGAGGAACGCGACAAGGAGCCTGTCGTCGCCAAGCTGCTCGATATCGGCCAGCGGCTCGAAGGGCTCTACCGTCACGCCTCGACCCACGCGGCGGGCGTCGTGATTGCCGACCGGCCGCTGATCGATCTTGTGCCGCTCTACCGAGACGCACGCGCCCAGCTTCCCGCCACCCAGTTCAACATGAAATGGGCGGAAGCCGCCGGCTTGGTGAAGTTCGACTTCCTCGGTCTCAAGACCCTGACCGTCATCGACACGGCGCGGCAACTTATCCGCCGCGATGGTCCCGACATCGATCCCGCCAAGATCCCGCTCGATGACGTTGCCTCTTATGAACTGATGCAGCGCGGCGACACGGTCGGCGTGTTTCAGCTCGAAGGACAGGGCATGCGCGATGCCCTGCGCAAGCTGAAGCCCGACCGCTTCGAGGACATCATCGCCATCGTGGCGCTGTACCGGCCCGGTCCGATGGACAACATCGACACTTATGTGAACCGCAAACACGGGCGCGAGGACATCGAAACGCTCCACCCGTCGATCCAGCCGATCCTGGCGGAAACTTACGGCGTCATCATCTACCAGGAGCAGGTGATGCAGATCGCCCAAGTCCTCTCCGGCTATTCGCTCGGTGAGGCCGACCTGCTGCGCCGCGCCATGGGTAAGAAGATCAAGAAGGAGATGGATGCGCAGCGAAAGCGTTTCGTCGACGGCGCCATCCAGAACGGCGTGGAAAAGGGCCGCGCCGAGTACATCTTCGAACTGGTGGCGAAGTTCGCCGGCTACGGCTTCAACAAATCGCACGCCGCAGCCTACGCGCTCATCGCCTATCAGACCGCCTATCTCAAGGCGAACTATCCGGCCGAATTCGTGGCGGCGTCCATGACGCTGGACATGGGCAACGGCGACAAGCTCAATAGCTTCGCGCAAGAGGCCATCCGCCTCGGCATTCCACTGGAGCCGCCGTCGGTCAATCGCTCGGAAGTCGGCTTCATTCCCCATGACGGGGCCATCCGCTACTCCCTGGCGGCGCTGAAGAATGTCGGGCGGCAGGCAGTCGATCACCTCTGCGCCGAGCGCCAGGAGAGGGGGCCGTTCCGCGATGTCTCCGATTTCGCCCGGCGCATCAGCCCGCGCCTCGTGAACAAGCGCGCCCTAGAGATGCTGGCGGCAGCGGGCGCCCTCGAGGAGCTTGGCGTCGACAGGGCGACCGCCCATGCCAATGTCGATCTGATCGTCGCGACCGGCAACCGCGCCCTGGAGACGCGCACGGAGGGCCAGGAGGATCTGTTCTCCGGCGCCCGGCACACCCCGCCGCCCATCGAGCTGCGCCCCACCAAGCCCTGGACGTTCACCGATAAGCTCTCGCGAGAGTTCGAGGCCGTCGGCTTCTTCCTCACCGGCCATCCGCTCGACGACTACAAAGAGGCCTTGGCCAGCCTTGGCGCCGAGACCTGGGCCGAGTTCGCCGTAAAGGCGCAAACGCGCCGGGTGGTGGGGACGCTTGCCGGCACGGTGCTGTCCGCCCGGGAACGCAAGGGCAAGACCGGCAATCCTTATGCCTTCGTGGCGTTCTCCGATTCGACGGGCCAGTTCGAGGCGGTGGTGTTCTCCGAGGCCCTGGTGGCCTCGCGGCACCTCCTGGAGCCCGGGACGCCCGTCCTGCTTCAGGTTGAGGCCGAGGCTGACGGCGAGACGGTGCGGGTCCGGGTTCAGGGCCTCTCCTCCCTCGACAAGGCGGCCGAGGCGAACCACGCCGGCATGCGGGTCTATCTGGAGGATCCGAAGGCTCTGGCCCCCCTGGCCGAGCGACTGGGGGCAAAGGGCGGGGAGGGGCAGTTCCGCCTCGTGCTGCGGCTGGACGAGCTGTCGAAGGAGGTGGAATTCGAGCTGCCGCAAGGCATCGACACCACGCCGCGGCAGAGAAGTGAGCTCAAGCTCGTCGACGGCGTGGCCTCAATCAGCGCCCTCTGAGGAACCCGCCCGGGGCTTGTGCTTTTTCGGGCTTTTCCGCCCTTGCCAAGGCCCGGCCCCACCCCTATAACCCGCCACATCTCACACGCGGGACGCTAAGCGTCACACATGCCCTCAAGGCTGTGCGCTCGCTCCGGTGACCGGCTCCGGCCAGTCTCTTGTCCCGCGGCGGCAAAACCGGAAAAAGGAGTTAGCAGTCCAATGGCACTGCCCGAAATTACTATGCGCCAGCTTCTTGAGGCTGGTGTTCACTTTGGCCACCAGACTCATCGCTGGAACCCAAAGATGTCGCCCTATATCTATGGGTCCCGCAACAACATCCACATCATCGATCTGACCCAGACGGTGCCGCTTCTTCATCAGGCGCTGGTCACCGTGTCAGACGTCGTGGCCAAAGGTGGCCGCGTGCTGTTCGTCGGCACCAAACGCCAGGCAGCCGAGGCGATTGCCGACGCGGCCCGGTCGTCCGCGCAGTATTTCATCAATCACCGCTGGCTCGGTGGCACGCTCACCAACTGGCGGACCATCTCTCACTCCATCAAGCGGCTCAAGTCGCTGGAGGAGCTGTTCGAGGGAGACCATCACGGTCTCACCAAGAAGGAGCTGCTGCAGCTGACCCGCGAGAAGGACAAGCTCGAGCGCGCCCTCGGTGGCATCAAGGATATGGGCGCCCCGCCGGACCTGATGTTCGTGATCGACACCAACAAGGAGTCGATCGCCATCGCCGAGGCCCGCAAGCTCCACATGCCGGTCGTGGCCATCGTCGACTCCAACTGCGATCCGGACGGCATCAGCCATCCAATCCCGGGCAATGACGACGCCGGCCGCGCCATTACCTTCTACTGCGATCTCATCGCCCGCGCCGCGATCGACGGCATCGAACGGGCGCAAGGTGGTGGCGGTGTCGATCTCGGCGCGGCCGCCGAACCGATGATGGAACCTGGCCTTGAGGCCGACGCGGCATCCGAACCGGCCTCGGCCGAGCCTGCGGCGGAAAAGAAGCCCGCCAAGGCAGCCAAGGGCGACGCCAAGAAGGCCCCGAAGAAGGCAGAGGCCGAGGCTGACAAGCCCGCGGCCAAGGAAGACGCCTAAGGGCAGACGCATATCGGACCCGTCTGGGTCACGTATCGAGACGAAAACGAAGAGGAACGCATGGCGACGATAACCGCAACCATGGTCAAAGAACTTCGCGATAAGACCGGCGCGGGCATGATGGACTGCAAGGCGGCACTTAACGAGGCCGCCGGTGACATGGAAGCTGCGGTCGACTGGCTGCGGGCAAAGGGCCTCTCCAAGGCCGCCAAGAAGGCTGGCCGCATCGCGGCCGAAGGCCTCATTGGGCTTGCCGCCGACGGCAACGAGGCCGCCCTGGTCGAGGTCAATTCCGAAACCGACTTCGTCGCCCGCAATCCCGCCTTCCAGGAAATGGTTACCACGGTTGCCGGCGCCGCGCTCGGCGCCAAAGGTGACGTGGAAGCGCTCGGCGCTGCGCCCTTTGGCAAGACCAAGGCCTCCGTCGCCGACACGCTGAAAGAGATGGTCGGCTCCATCGGCGAGAACATGACGCTGCGCCGCACCGCATTTCTCGCCGCCGACAAGGGCGTGATCGCGAGCTACATCCACAACCAGGCGGCACCGGGCCTCGGCAAGATCGGCGTCATCGTCGCCATCGAGTCCACCGGCGACGCCGATGCTTTGCAAAATTTCGGCAAGCAAGTGGCCATGCACATTGCCGCGGCGAACCCCCAGGCCGTCGACACCGCCAGCCTGGACAAGGACTTCGTAGAGCGCGAACGCGCCGTTCTGACTGAGCAGGCGAAAGAGTCCGGCAAGCCGGCCGAGGTCATCGACAAGATGGTCGAGGGCCGCTTGCGGAAGTTCTACGAGGAAGTCGTGCTGTTGCAGCAGCCGTTCGTCCACGACCCGGACAATACCGTGGCCAAGGCACTCGAGGCAGCCGCCAAGGATGCCGGCGCACCGATCACGATCACGGGCTTTCACCGCTTCGCTCTCGGCGAGGGCATCGATCGTGGCGAGAGCGATTTCGCCGCCGAGGTTGCCGCCGCCGCATCGGGCTCCTAAGGTCTTGGCGCGGCTCGCCGATCGATTTGCCGCCGCATTCGGGATGAGAACTCCCCGCCGCCACCGGAGTTTGCGCTGATGGCCAAGTCTCCCGCGACCGCAAAGCCCCGCTACCAGCGCGTCCTCGTAAAACTTTCGGGCGAAGCGTTGGCCGGCGCCAAGGGTTACGGGATCGACCTCAGCGTCATCGACCCGATCGCTAAGGACATCGCCAAGGCCGCCGCCATGGGCGTGGAGATTTGCCTCGTTGTCGGGGGCGGAAATATCTACCGCGGCCTGATGGCGGCCGAGGGCGGCATGGACCGGGCCCGCGCCGACTATATGGGCATGCTGGCCACGGTCATGAACGCGCTTGCGCTGCAGACCGCCATTGAGCGGGCAGGGCCCACGGCGCGCGTACTATCGGCCATCCCCATGCCGACCGTTTGTGAGCCCTATATCCGTGACAAGGCGCTCGATCATTTGGCCAAGGGCAGGGTGGTGATCTTTGCCGGCGGCACCGGCAACCCGTTCTTCACCACCGACACGGCCGCGGCGCTGCGTGCCGCCGAAATGGACTGCCAAGCCCTGTTCAAGGCCACCCAGGTCAATGGCGTCTACACCGCCGACCCGGTCAAGAACCCGGACGCCAAGCGCTATGACCGCCTGACTTACGGGGATGTGCTAAGGCAGGATTTGAAGATCATGGACGGCGCGGCAATCGCGCTTGCCCGGGACAGCCGGATTCCCATAATCGTGTTTTCCATCAAGAGCCAAACCGGTTTGTCTCTTGAGTTGCAAGGGGAGGGTTCCTCGACCACCATAGATGGTGGTGAGGGACAATAAGGAGCATGTTAGCTCCGCGAAACGCCCAACAGAGCTTTTGCCACGCCAGGCTTGATCGAAGCACGGCGCTCGGGCGAGCAGGGAAGGCAGCATGTCTAGCTTCGACCTAAACGAGATTGAACGGCGGATGCGTGGCGCGCTTGCCGCGCTGAAACACGAATTCAGCGGACTGCGGACCGGGCGTGCAAGCGCCAGTCTGCTCGATCCGATCATGGTGATGGCCTACGGCAATCCCATGCCGCTTACGCAGGTTGCCACCGTCAACGTGCCGGAGCCGAGAATGATCACGGTTCAGGTGTGGGACAAGAGTCAGGTCAACGCCGTCGACAAGGCCATCCGCGAATCGGATCTCGGCCTCAACCCGGTGATGGAGGGCCAGCTGCTACGCCTGCCGATCCCGGAATTGAATGAGGAGCGGCGGCAGGAGCTTGCTAAGGTTGCGCACAAATATGCCGAGCAGGCCCGCGTGGCCGTACGCAATGTGCGCCGCGACGGCATGGAACTTTTGAAGCGCGCCGAGAAGGATGGCGACATGGGCAAGGACGAGCACCATTCGCTGGCGACCAAGGTGCAAGACCTGACCGATAAGATCATCAAGGAGGTCGACGAGTCCCTTGCCACCAAGGAATCCGAGATCATGCAGGTTTAATCGGATAACTTTGACGACACGTCCTTAGCCTTGAATTCGGAGACGCCGACCGTGACGCTTGCGATGGACCCCAAATGGAGCGACGCCGATCGACCGGCCGCGCGCCATGTCGCCATCATCATGGACGGCAATGGCCGCTGGGCGGCCGAGCGTGGTCTGCCGCGCGCCGAAGGTCACCGCCAAGGGGTGGAGAGCGTCCGTCGCGCCGTCGAGGCAGCCATGGAGCTTGGCGTCACCCATCTCACCCTGTTCAGCTTTTCTTCGGAGAATTGGTCGCGTCCGAAACAGGAGATCAACGACCTGTTCGGCCTTCTCCGGCGATTTGTCCGCCGCGACCTTGCCGAGCTCCACAAGAATGGTGTCAAGATCTGCGTGATCGGCGCACGGGCCGGACTCGACAACGACATCTTGCGAATGCTTGACGATGCCGTTGAACTCACCAAGGACAATACCGCGCTCACCCTTACCATCGCTTTCAACTATGGCGCCAGGGACGAGATCGCCCGCGCCGCCCAGAAGGTCGCCGAGGATGTGCAAGCCGGAACCCTTGCCCCCGCGGATGTGACGCCCGAACGCTTCGCGACCTATCTGGACACGGCAGGCCTGCCGGACCCGGACCTACTCATCCGCACCAGCGGCGAGTTGCGCCTATCCAACTTCCTGCTCTGGCAGCTCGCCTACAGCGAATTCGTATTTGTCGACGTCTACTGGCCCGATTTCACCAAGGAGCAGTTCGAAGCTGCCATCGCCGAGTACCAACGGCGAAACCGCCGGTTCGGCGGAACCTCGGCGAGATCCACCGCGTGACGCCACAAGGAGCGCCCCCCGCGAACGATCAGAAGTCAGCAGACATACGCAAGATGCCGGAACTCATGCTGCGCCTCTTCTCGGCCATCGTCCTCGCAGCGGTCGCGCTGGCCGCCGTCATCGCCAGTCCCTGGAGTTTCCTCGCGCTCGTGGTCGTCGCCGGCGGCCTGCTCGCCTGGGAGTGGGGATCGCTTACACGCGGTAACGGCTTCGACGGGACCGCCCTGATCGAAGCCGTCTGCGTGACCGCAGTTGCCATTCTCGTGGCCATGGGCCACCCCGATCTCGCGCTACTGATCCTCGGCGGCACCGCCGCGACGATTGGCTTCGGGAACGTTTCCAAACCCCGCGCCGCCTGGGCCCTGGCGGGTCTCGCTTATGTCGCCTTGCCCGCCTGGTCTCTCGTGTGGCTGCGTAGCGACCCCAGCCTCGGCCTCACCGCGATCCTCTATGTGCTGGCCGTCGCCTGGACCACGGACACGGCATCATATGTGGGCGGACGTTTGCTGGGCGGTCCCAAGCTCTCGCCGCGCATCTCGCCGAAGAAGACCTGGAGCGGATTCATTGTCGGCACGATCACGCCGGCTTTGGTCGGCTATGGTTTCGCAACCTATCTCGGCGGCACGTCCGCTTGGCTCTTGGCGCTCGTCAGCATTGGACTGGCGCTCGCCTGCCAGATCGGGGACTTGCTCGAGAGCGCGATCAAGCGGCACTTTGGCGCCAAGGATATGAGCCAGCTCATTCCAGGTCATGGCGGGCTGTTCGACCGCATCGATAGTCTCTTGCTGGCTTCGGTCGTGGCCGCCCTGATCGCGTTGCGTAATATCGCGGAGCCCGGCGCGGGCCTTCTCATCTGGTAGAGGCGACCAAATCCTGATCCCCTCCCTGACTTCCCCGCAAAGTAAGCCGCGCGCGACGGCGAAGCCGCCACGCCGGATTTCGGTCCTCGGCGCGACGGGGTCGATCGGCGAGAGCACGCTCGATCTCATTGGCCGCGACCCGGACTCATATGATGTGGTCGCGCTCACGGGCTGCCGCAACGTAACGCGGTTGGCGGAGATGGCCATTCAGCATCGTGCCGAGATCGCGGTGACCGCCGATGAGAGCTGCTACGCCGAGTTGAAATCGGCGCTCGCCGGGACCGGCATCGAAACCGCCGCCGGCGAACGCGCGCTGCTTGAGGCGGCAAGCCGGCCCGCGGATTGGATCATGGCGGCGATCGTCGGCGCCGCCGGCCTCAAGCCGACATTGTGCGCCGTCCGCCAAGGCACGTCGACGGCACTCGCCAACAAGGAGTGCCTCGTCTCCGCCGGCGCCATCTTCATGGCCGAAGTGGCCAAATACGGCACGACGCTGCTTCCGGTGGATTCGGAGCACTCGGCGGCACTCCAAGTCATGGTCGGCACCGCGCCGGAGCGCATCGAGCGCGTGTGCCTCACCGCGTCAGGCGGCCCGTTCCGCACCTGGAGCCTACAACAGATGGCGGATGCCGGACCCGAACAGGCGCTCAATCATCCGAACTGGTCCATGGGACCGAAGGTGACGATTGATTCCGCCTCGCTCATGAACAAGGGGATGGAGCTCCTCGAGGCCCAGCATCTCTTCGCGCTCGCCCCGGACCAGCTCGATGTCCTCGTCCACCCGCAGTCCATCGTGCATTGTCTCGTCTATATGAGCGACGGCGCCGTGCTGGCGCAGCTCAGCTGCCCCGACATGCGCACGCCCATCGCCTACAGCCTGGCATGGCCCGAGCGCATGCATGTTCCGAACGAACGACTCGATCTTGCGGAGATCGGCGCGCTGACCTTCGAGGCGCCCGATCTG
>DATKYG010000052.1:0-75690 GCA_035528655.1 Methyloceanibacter sp. | reverse complement strand
TAGTTCCAGCTGCGATCTTTAGCAATAATACACACCAACCGCGCACCGCCTCACCGTCCGTCTCGCAACTCCGGCGTAACTCATTGGCGTCAGGGGTCTGCCGATGATGGCGTGGGCCTCTGTCACGAAACCGGACTCATTAGCTTGGAGAATCTTCAAACAGAACCGTTCTGCCGCTCTGGCCGAGTGGCGTCAGCTCGCAGGCTGAACGCCTCGGACCAGCACCCTTCGCAGCCCCGCTTAGATTTGTCTGACAATGCCGCTCCCGCAGCTCTCGCTGTACCCTTATGCGGAGACCAACATCTTTCATGGCCGTGAGTGTACCCAATGGATACACGTTCGGTAGGCGAAAATCGCCTTGTCCGGCTCATTCCAGCCCCCGTATTCCGTCCAGAAGCACCCGCGTGGCGCGGCAGTCATCCTCGTTGTAATCAAGGATACGCTGCTTTACGCCGGAGTCGCCGGTTTTGATCCACCTATCGAACCATTCAATTGATGCGGCGCCTGACGGGTGCGTATCCCGCCAGTTAAAGCCCAGATACTTGGCCAGCGTTTTGATTGAGTAATCCCGGGTCGGCCACTCGGTCGCCTTCAGCACCACATCAAAATACAGATCAACGGCACGAGCCGGATCAAAGAGCGCTTCAATCTCATCGGCTGTGCAGACCTCCGGATAACGCTCCTGCAATTTGCGATAAATCGTGCGCTCGTATTTTGAGTAGTAATAGATCGCGCAGGGCTGCGAATCCCGCAGATAGCGCCACGCGCCGGCAAACGCTTCGCGCTCAGCCTCTTCACTGTCCTCATCGGCAAAAAAGGCCACAAAACTCTCGCCATCATTATCGCCGCTGACGCGCTCGACAAAGCCGTGCAGGTAGCAGTGATCGCGCATCGGATCGACTTCGATGTCAAAGAACAGCTCGCGCTCTGACGCTGGCAGACTCACCGGTGCGCGCAGATAAGGCCTTGCCTGATCACCGGCGGCTATCAGTTTCGCGCGCTCATGAAACTTGAGCAGGGTATCCGCCCCGATTCCGGGAAAGACGGTCTTCTTGCCCTGCATGAAGCCATCGGGATTGATACTTGCCAGCTCTTTGATCGTGGCGATGCGATCTGCCATCACATCGCGTTTTGAGCGGCCGAGTTCGGGGATCAGGGTCAGATCGTCTGCTGCTGTAAGCTGCGCAAGACATGCTGAATACCAGTGACAGAATTTGCAGACACCGCTGCTATAGGCAGCCTGTGTAACCGCGCCCTGATTGACGATGCCTTGCGCCGCCTGGAGGGTCTCTCGGTAATAATCCCAAAGCGTGCGCGGATCACGCACGCCAAGGGGCGCATCAAAATCATACGGAACCTCTTCGCCATGAACGTCCCAGACAAAGGCGTGCCGCCCGGCGGAGAGTCCCTTACGCTCTAAGATGTCGGTATAGAGCGCAATCTGCACGGCATAGTGCTTCTTGGGTTTGCGATTATCCTCGTTCCCCTCCTCACCGGCACCTGACTTAATATCACCGGCGACATAGCCGCCGGGCTCTTTGCGCAGAAGGTCCGGATCGCCAAGTAACCCGCCCTCACACATGCGCCCGCTATAGATCAGCCTCACGCCCTGCCGCATCGCTTCGGTCGTGCGGCGCTCTTTTTCATCGCCGGAATAGATCGACAGGTCGAGGAAGGGCGCGTGAACCCCGTCAATGACTTCTGTTTCATGAAGGCTACCCTTCTCCCAGAGCATCTGGACGAAGGGATTGATCTCATCGCGATCGGCGGGATCGCCATAAAGGTCCATACGCACGCGGTGCGGACAGCTGACAAGGTCGTAAAGCATCGAGGCTGTGATCGGTACGCTCATGCCAAGATGCTACCAGCCCGCTCTCGTGGCTGGTGGCTTTTTCCTTTGCGCCCTTTTGCTTGCCTGTGCCGGTCAGCATGCGCTCGCATAAACTACCGAAGCGTAGAGTTGTCCTGCGCGCGGGGCGCTTCATAGGAATTGCTGTCGCAGTTCCTTCTGAACTCACGACCGAACAGCCGCGGGACGTAGGTCGGTCGCCAAACTGGCGAGGATGTAGACGGAGCAGCGCGTCTGAACCCCAATCACCCCCGGACCTTCCCCCGTGCTTACTATGTGCTTACTGGAGAAAGTTTCCCGTTTCGGAAGTGGCGCTTAACGCCTTGAAAAGATTGGTGGGCGCAGTAGGACTCGAACCTACGACCCGCTGATTAAGAGTCAGCTGCTCTACCACCTGAGCTATGCGCCCCTAAGAATGCCGCCTGCCTGAAACGAGGGTGCATCCGGGACGGGTGTTTTTTAGAACACCCGAGGGTGCTCCCCTTAGCACTGCCCCGGTTGGCCTGTCCAGTTGTGGCTTTGGCGAAAATGGCTTGGCTACGGGTGGCCTCGCCGCCGGCTCACCAAAGAGCCCCGGCCTCCTCGCGCCGTAAGGTGACCCTGCGGTTGACATGGGCGTTGAGCACGAAGCCCAGCCCTACGATCATGGTCAGCATCGAAGTGCCGCCATATGAGACGAGCGGCAGCGGCACGCCGACCACCGGCACGAGCCCCGTGACCATGGCCACGTTGATGAACACATAGGTGAACAGGCACAGCCCCATACCGGCGGCGATGAGCCTGGCAAAGATGCTGCGGCACCGGAGCGCCATATAGGTGATGAAAAACAAGGTCAGAAGATACAGGGCCAGCAGCGCGACCGCCCCGATAAAGCCCATCTCCTCGGCGAACATGGTGAAGATGAAATCGGTGTGCTTCTCGGGCAGGAAGTTGAGCTGGGCTTGGGTGCCTTGCATGAAGCCCTTGCCGGACAGTCCGCCGGAGCCGATGGCGATCTTCGATTGGAGGATGTGATAGCCGGAGCCGAGCGGGTCGCGCTCGGGATCGATGAACGTCAGCACCCGCTCGCGCTGATAATCGTGCAGCTTCTCCCAGGCATGGGGCAGCGCCACGACGACGCCGACGATGACGGCCCCGAAATAGAACCAGCTCACCCCGGCGAGAAAGAGCAGCCCGCCGCCGATGACCGCGAACAGCATTGCCGTGCCGAGATCGGGCTGAGCCAAGGCCAGCAACAGCGGCAAGCCGATCATCAAGACCGGCGGCACCAGTGCGTCCGGGCGCCAGATTTTCTCCGGCGGCAGCCACTGGTAATAGCGCGCGAGCGCCAGAACGAGCGCGATCTTCATCATCTCCGACGGCTGAAAGCTGAACTCGCCATAGCCGAGCCAGCGCCGGGCGCCGCCGCTCTCCACACCGATGAGCGGCACGAGAAGCATGAGCAGCAGCGCGGCGAGATAAAGCGGGTAGGCGCCGCGCAGCCACCAGCGCATGTCCGAGAAGGCCACGGCGAAGAGCAGCGCCAGCCCAAAGCAGAAGCGGACCACGTGGCGGCTGGCCCAAGGATCGAGCGCGCCGCCGGCCACCGAATAGAGCGCGCCGGCGCCGACCAAGACGATGCTCGTGACCAGCAGCAGGAAGGGCCAGTTGAGCAGTAGAAGCTTCTTGCTCAGATTGAGCTTGGGCGCCGGCGTTTCGGCAAAAAGTAATTTCATCGGACTGGCCCGGCAGCAGCAACGGCCGAAGGCGCCGCATCTTGGTTATTGCTCACGAAGGCCGGGCGGGCGGCCGGATCGCGCAGCAGAAGCTCGGTCATCACGTCCTTGACGACGGGCGCCGCCGCGCGCGAACCGCCACCGCCATGCTCGACGACGCAGGCCGCGGCATAGCGCGGCGCATCGGCCGGGGCGAAGGCAATGAACAAGGCGTGGGTCTCGCGCTCATAGGCGGACAATTTGTGCTCGTTGCGCGAGCTGACCACCTGCGAGGTTCCGGTCTTGCCCGCCATTTGCACGTCGCCGAGCTCCAGGGCCGAGCGGCCGGCGGTGCCCCCCTTCTCGTTGACCACGGCGATCATGCCGCTGCGGACAATTTCCAAATGGGCCGGATCGAGGCTGAGCAACGGCCAAGGCTCAGCCGGATCGTTCGGCGACATCACCAGCTTCGGCAGCACGGCCCGCCCGGTCGCCACGCGCGCCGTCATCACCGCAAGCTGGAGCGGCGTGGCCGAAACGAAGCCCTGGCCGATACCGGCAATCACCGTCTCGCCGGCATACCAAGCGTCGAACAGATTGGCGCGCTTCCAGGCCTGGTCGGGAATGAGGCCCGGCTTCTGCCCCGGCAGGCCGCAGTCATAAGTTTGGCCAAGCCCGAGCTCGCGCGCCACCAATGCAAGATGATCGATGCCCATGCGCTTTGCCGTCTCATAGAAATAGACGTCGCACGACTGCTTGAGCGCCTGATGCACGTCGATGCCGCCGCCATGGCTCTTCCAACAGCGGAAGCGCTTGCGCCCCACGGCGTAACTGCCCGGACAGCGCATCGTCTCGTGCTCGTCGATGACGCCGGCAGACAGACCGGCGAGCGCGGTCACCACTTTGAAGGTCGACCCCGGCGGGTATTGCCCGCGCACCGCACGATTGTGCATCGGATGATCGGGATTTCGCCCGAGCTCCTTCCACTGCTCCAAGTCGACTTTGAAGGCGATATCGTTGGGATCGTAGGTCGGCGTGGACGCCATTACGAGAATGCCGCCGGTGACCACATCGATGACGACGATCGAGGCCACCCGGTGATCCTTGATACGGTCTTGCGCCACGGTCTGGAGATGGTGGTCGATGGTGAGGACGATGTCCCTCCCCTTCGTGCTCGGCCGCGAGCCCAGCTCACGAACTACGCGGCCGCGCACATCGACCTCGTATTTGATGGCGCCGGGAGTTCCCCTGAGCTCGCGGTCGAAGGTCTTCTCCACGCCGGCGCGGCCGGCACGGAAACCGGGCAGCCGCATGACGGGATCGGCGTTGACCTCTTCCTTGCCGGCCATGCCGACATAACCGACCACGTGGGCCATGGGACGGGAATGATTGTAGAGGCGATAGGCGGAGCGATCGGTCCGCATGCCGGGGATCTGCGGGGCCAGGACGTTGAGCAGCGCGAATTGGCGCCATGACAAGCCTTCGGCCACGAGAACGGGATAGTAGCCGCTTTGACGCCGCGCCGACCGGGCGACGCGGTCGCGCGTGGCGGAGGACACGGGCACAACCGTGGCCAACGCGTCGAGCGTGGCGGACAGGCTCTTGCAGAACGCGGGCAGCACGAGCACCCGCAGATTCTCCCGGTCCTCGGCGACGACCGTGCCGAAGCGGTCGTAGATGGCGCCGCGCGACGGTGCCACCAACTGCATGGTCATCCGGTTCTCGTCGGACAACAGGCGATAGTCGGAGGAGTCGAGGATCTGGAGTTGATGCAGCCGCCAGCCGAGAACCCCAAAAAGGCCCGCCTGGCCCGCGCCCACGAGCAGCGCGCGGCGCGAAAAGCGGTGGCGCTGCCGGCGCGCATAGTCGGGCGGCTTCCTGGTCACGCGCCACCTCGGAAGATCGCGCTGCGCTCGGGCCCGAAGCGACCATGCCTAATCCAGAGCAAGCCGTATAGCACCACGGGAAATAGCGCCATCGAGGTCATCGCGCCGAAAGCAATCGGCCACCAGTCGATCCAACGGAAGTAATAAAGCGATGCCAGCAGCCAGCCGAAACATCCCAAGACGCAGACCAGCGCGATCCAGATCAGCCAATGGGTGACGAAGTCGCGTCCCTCGCCGAGCGACCCTGAGCGGCCGCCGACGGTCGCGCCGATCAAGCTCATAAGCGCCCAATAGCCGAGCGGGCCACCGCTCATCAGATCGGCGAGGAGTCCGAGGCCGGCTGCGGCCGCGGGCGGCAACGCCGCGCCGGGTATGGCCCGCCAGCAGAACACCATCATCACGACGACCAGAGGCAGGATGAACGTGGCATCGGCTGGCAATCCCCACGGCACGGCGGTGGCAACCACCGCAAACAAAACAGAGAGTGCCGGGAGGAACTTCGTCATCGCTCAGCCTGCGCCTGCCCCCCTGGTGAAATCCCACCGGCCGCGCCAACGTGCTTGACCACGGCGGCGACGGGCAGCACAGCCGCCGACGCGGTTGCCGGGTTGGTTTTGACATTAGGCGCCGCCGACAACGCGCCTGAGCTACCGGCAATCGGCGGATCGGCGCGCGTCAAGGCCGGCGTATCGAAGAACAGCACGCTCACGGCATCGAGCGAGTTCAGTTCAGCATAGGGACGCACTTTGAAGGCGCCGGGCGTGCCGCTCACCACCCCAACCCGCAAGCCCCGCGGCAGCATGCCGTCACTGCCGGACGTGTAAACCTCATCGCCGGCATAGAGCGCGGCGCCGTCGGGCAGGAAGTCGAGCTGGAGCTCCGTACTATTGTCGCCCAAAGCAAGGCCGCGCGCACTGGCCGGCCCCACGAGAACGGGAATGCGGCTGTTGAGGTCGTTGAGCAGGAGAACGCGGGCGACGGAATCGCCAGCGTCCACCGTGCGGCCTACGAGGCCATCGCCGTTGATGACGGCATAGCCGATCCGCAAGCCGTCTTGGCGGCCGAGATTAATGAGGGCACTGCGCACGAACGGGCCCCGCGCATCGGCGATGACGCGGCCCGTGGCAAACTGAAGGCCCGGCTCCTCCACGGCGTTCAGCAGCGCCCGAAGATGCGCCACTTTCCGCTCCAGGAGCTTGGTACGCCACTCCCACTGCTTGAGTTCCTCGTTCTCTTTCTTGAGACGATCGACCTCATCGAAGGAGGACATATAGAGCTGGGCACGGCCGATAACTCGGCGCGCCTCGATCGCCGGGACGGATGCAACCTCGAGCAAGGGCGCGGTCAAGTCGACAAGTCCGTCGCGGGTGTCGGCGATCACGCCATGCCCGATGCGGCTCAAAACAAGCAGGACGGCGCATAGAAAATAGAGCCCGAAACTGAGCAATTCCACCGGAGCCGACCAAGAGGGCCGGTGCCTGCGAAACAATGGTGAGCCGCGCTCGCGCATTTTGCGTTCAATTCATGGGACGCCCCGACAGCGTCCCACTCCCCTAATAGCCGCCGGCCGCGAAGCCGACAACCGCTTCTTCTGGCCACCCTTTAGGGCTTGATAAGCAGTTCGGTCATCTCGTCCAACCGCTCCAGAGCTATGCCGGTCCCCCGGACCACACAGCGCAGTGGATCTTCGGCGATCTTGAATTTCACGCCCGTCTCCTGTTGCAGCCGGACATCGAGCTTATCGAGCAGCGCGCCGCCGCCGGTGAGATAGATCCCAGCGTCGCAGATATCGGCGGTGAGTTCAGGCGGCACGTCTGCCAAAGCTTGGCGGATGCCGCCGACGATCTGCTGGATTGGCAAGGTCAAAGCATCGGCGATCTCGTGCGGGCCGAGCGTGATCTCGGTGGGGAAACCGCGCTGCAGGTCGCGTCCCTTGATCGTAATGGCCACATGGGTGCCGTTCGCCTTGGCGACAGCGGAGCCGGCCGACTTCTTGATGGCCTCGGCATTGGTGGCGCCGATCAGCAGGTGATGCTTGAAGCGCGCGTAGTTGACGATCGCCTCGTCCATGGAATTGCCGGCGGTGCGGATCGACTTCGAATAGATGACGCTGCCCATGGACATCACGCAGATGTCGGTGGTGCCGCCGCCAATGTCGACGATCATGGAGCCGCGCGGCTCCTTGATCGGCAGGCCGGCACCGATCGCCGCGGCAACCGGCTCCTCGATGAGATAGACGCGCCGCGCGCCGGCGGACAGGCCGGCCTCATGCACGGCGCGGCGCTCGACGGACGTGGCGCTCGCCGGCACGCAGATCATGATGCGCGGGCTGCCGAAAATCCGCCGCTTGTTCACGCGGCGAATAAAATATTTGATCATTTCCTCGGCCGCGGCGAAGTCGGCGATCACGCCGTCGCGCAGCGGTTGGACAGTCTCGATTTTTGTGGGCGTCCGCCCCAACATCGTTTTGGCCTCATGGCCGGCGGCGATGACCTTGCGGTCCTCACCGCGCATTTCAATGGCGACCACGGAAGGCTCGTCAAGAACGATCCCCCGTCCCGGCACATAGACGACCGTGTTCGCCGTGCCGAGGTCGATGGCCATGTCCGCAGAGACAGAGCCCAAGACCCACGAGAACATGCAACCCGCCCCAATCGGCCCACCGCATCACGGGAGCCCTTAAACGCCACTGATACTTACGCGAGGCAGAAAATAAGGCAGTTCCAACGGGTTCGGCCCGTAGCCGCGCGCGAAGACATGTTGCGTCAAATCTTAGTGACGGGCAATGCGCGATGCGCCCGTTTTGAAAAAACTCTTCGCTTGACGCCCGGACAAGACACCCCGCACCGGCCAAAACGCGAAATGAGGCACGCACCGCGAGGCGCTTTCGGTATGAGCGGCTTACTGGTGCCCGTTAAGACGCAAGCGCAGAGTCGCACCGCCGTCGGCCGCCGAACTTGGCAATTGTGGCGTTGCGGCCGCCCGCTTCAGGGCAGCCGCCGCAGGTCTTACACGCCATATTTGCAGATGCCCATGACATCAGCGTTACGAGACATGAGCATTACGAGGCGAGCATGGTCTCCGGCTTCCGCCGCGCGCCGCGCGCCATGAGCTTGTTCAGGGCGCTGACATAAGCCCTGGCCGAAGCCACCATGGTGTCGGTGTCGGAGCCCCGGCCCGTGGCGATCTTGCCGTCGGCCTCGAGCCGCACCATGACCTCGGCCTGGGCGTCGGTCCCCTCGGTCACGGCGCTCACCTGATAGAGCGCCAGCCGCGCCTCGTGCGGCACCAACGCCCGGATCGCCTGGAAGGTGGCGTCCACGGGTCCGTCACCGACCGACTCATAGGTATGCTGCTTGCCGTCTACATCGAGGGTAATGGTCGCCTTCTGCGGACCGCCAGTGCCGGCGATCACGGTCAGCGCCACGACCTTGATGCGGTCATGGGCGGATGCGATTTCCTGATCCACCAAAGCCTCGATGTCCTCGTCATAGACATGCTTCTTGACGTCGGCCAAGGCCTTGAAGCGCACGAAGGCGTCCTCGAAGGCATTGCCTCCCAGCTCGTAGCCGAGTTCCTTCAGCTTCTCGCGGAAGGCGTGGCGCCCGGAATGCTTGCCCATCACCAGCGAGGATTCCTTCAGGCCGACGCTTTCCGGCGTCATGATCTCGAAGGTGCCGGCATGTTTCAGCATGCCGTCCTGGTGGATGCCGCTTTCATGGGCGAAGGCGTTCCGGCCGACGATGGCCTTGTTGTATTGCACCGGGAACGCGGTCACCCGCGACACGAGCTTGGAGGCGCGGGTCAGCATGGTGGTGTCGATGCCAGTCCAGACCCGCATGGCATCGGCGCGGGTGTGGATGGCCATGACGATCTCTTCCAGCGCCGCGTTGCCGGCGCGCTCGCCCAGCCCGTTGACGGCGCATTCGACCTGTCGAGCCCCGGCACCGACGCCAGACAGAGAGTTGGCGACAGCCAGGCCGAGATCGTTATGGCAATGGGTGGAGAAGACGATTTCGTCGGCGCCCGGCACCCGCTCCAGCAGCATGCGAATGAGCCCGGCAAACTCGTCGGGCGTGGCGTAGCCCACGGTGTCGGGAATGTTGACGGTGGTGGCGCCGGCCTTGATGGCCGCCTCGACGCAAGCACACAGGAAATCTCCCTCGGTGCGGGTGGCGTCCATGGCCGACCATTCCACGTCGTCGGTATGGCTGCGCGCGCGGGTCACCGACGCGGTCACCCGCTCCAGCACCTCCGCCTTCTCGATACCCATCTGATATTTGCGATGCAGCGGCGAGGTGCCGATGAAGGTGTGGATACGGCCGCGCTTGGCCGGCTTGATGGCCTCGGCGCAGACGTCGATGTCCTTCATCTGCGCCCGGGCGAGCCCGCAAATCACCGCATTCTCGGCGCGGCGCGCGATCTCCTGCACGCTCTCGAAATCGCCTTGGCTGGCGATCGGGAAGCCGGCCTCGATGATGTCGACGCCCATCTCGTCGAGCAGTTCCGCCACCTCCAGCTTCTCATCGAAGGTCATGGTGGCGCCGGGGCATTGTTCGCCGTCCCGCAAGGTGGTGTCGAAGATCACCACGCGGTCTTTGTCTTCACGCGGCGCGGGTTGGTCATCGCGCGGCGCGGCTTGCGGGGCTTGGGTCTCGTCGGAATTCATGTGTCTCGTCCTTAGGCTTAAGCAGGCGCCAATCTATCATGATCGGCAGCCGCTAATGTTCCGTTGCTCGGCCGCTGCTTGATCCCCCTGAACGCCCGCCTCGGCCGAAACCAAGACCGCCGGAGCTCAGGGGCGGCTAAGGAGGAGGAGCTTGAGGGGAAGCGCGCGCGCGGAGGCGGCCAGCACGAAACCGCCGGTTTTCGGCCACATCTGGTCGTTCGGGCGCTGCATCACTACCCTCTTAGCGCGGGGCCAGCGGCGCCGCGCCCCATGAGAATAGGGCGAAGCGGGGTCCAGGGCAAGGGTAAGCGGCTCTATGCCGCGACGGGCGTCCGCGACATGCGCAACCGGCCCGTCCAGTCGGCACGAAGGACGTGGCGACGGAAAGGAAGCGACCTTGCCTAGAAGTCGAACAGGGCGCGGGTGATCGCGTTGACGGCATCGTCCTGCCGGCCTCTGCGGAGCGCGGGACGCCGTTGGGTCTCGGCCACGACTTCGTCGTTCCCCGGCAGATCATACGGCACGGCCTGCCCCTTCAGCGCGGCAAGGACCCTGCGGTCGTGACCATAGAGATCGCCGTACTGCTCGAGCGTGCCGTCCTTATCCACCACCGCCGTGAAATAGGTGAGGTAGACGGGGATGTGCTGCTTCAGCGTAACATGATTGTCGTCGTAGCCGTTCAGGGCGGAGGCGACCTGCCCAGCACTCCAATTTTGATCATGGTTCAGCAGAACGGTCGCGAACTGGTCAGGATTCTGCACGCGCATGCAGCCATGACTTTCGGCGCGAACGGCCTTGGAGAAGAGATGCTTCTGCGTGGTGTCGTGTAGGTAAACGTCGTGCGTGTTGGGAAAGCGGAATTTCACCAGCCCAAGCACGTTGCGCGGCCCCGGCGGCTGATAGAGCTCGTAACGGCGGATATCGGTCCGGCTCCAATCGATCGAGTCGGGATCGATGTCGCGCCCGTTGACACCGCGGATGCGCAAGTCCTGACGCCGGAAGATGGACGTATCCTGGCCACCGCCGAAGAAGCCGCCGCCGCCGCGGTTGAGATAAGGCGCGATTTCTTCCGTCTTGATGGAGTTCGGCACATACCAGTTCGGGCGGAAGACGATCTCCTCCATCTCGTCACTGATGATGGGCGTCTGCTTGTTGGTCTTGCCCACGACCACGCGCGTCTCGTGGATCGGTTCGCCATCCTTGACGACGCGGACCTTAAACTCAGGGATGTTCACGTTGACGTAGAAGGCGCCCAGATCCTGCGGCAGCCAGCGCCAGCGCTCCATATTGACGAGGAGCAGGTCGATCTTCTCACGACCGCTGACGTGCTGAGGCGCAGCCTGACCGTTCAACATGCGCCGCGTGCCGGAGCCGACCATGCCGTCGGGGGAGCCGCCATGGGCGATCTGGAATTTGCGGACGGTCTCGCGCAGGTCCTGGTCGAACAGATTGGCACTGGCCCCGGCCGCGGCCGGGGCATCGAGCCGCGCCCTGACCAGGGCCACTTGCGGATGCTCGACGCCGAGCTTGAGAAGCGGCCCGTCGGGGATGACGACGGTATCGGGTTCGGACGCCACAGGTGCGTCACCCTTACGGGCGGCGATGAGCTGCTGCCGGAGCGCCTCGAATTGCGGCTGGCTCGGCTGGAAGCTGCGCAAATAGGCCGCCGGGTCCGAGCGGATCGCGATGAAGCTAAGCACCTCGGCCGGATTGGGCAGAAACAGCGTGGGGTCCAAATTCTTGCTTAGGCTGAGCGGATTGAGGCGGCCGCCACGGGCATCCTTGGCGTATTCGACCACGGCGGCGCTGATCTTGATCTCAGTGTCGGCAAGCCGTTCCGTCGCGCCCGTATCGCCGGGGTTGAAGCTTGTGGCGTCAGGCAGATCATAGTCAGCCGCACGCAGGCCGTAATCGTCGGCCTTGGCGATCTCGCCCATGACGGCCGTGCCCTTAGAGGTCAGGCCGTTCTCGTCGACCCAAATGAGGCGCTGATCGGGAAGCGAATAATATTCGGCGAGCGCGATCTGTTCGGCCGCATCGCCCATGGACATGGCCGCGAGCCGATCCTGGATGGTGATCCTGACCGCTTCTGAGCGGGTGATGAGCGAGGCCGGCCCTTCGGGCTCCGCCGCGTGTCCAGCCAAGCTGAACGACGCCGCAAGAACGAGTCCTAATGCGATTCGCCTCATGGTCTGATCCCCCTGGCCGTCCTCGGCATTCCAGGTTGTGTTTCAAAGCCTTGCGAACAGGCCTTACCCTCGGGGACGATTATGCCCCGCGAAAGGGGAACAAACCACCCAATTCAGGCCTTGCGGGGGCAAAGTGAGGCCCCAGAGCAACAGGTCCAGAGGAATCTGACCTCGCTCGGGGATTAGTGCGACCGGCTGAAGCGGCCATGCCGGGCCATGACCGTCAGCCACGCAAAGTCGTCGCGACTGATGCGGACCACCGTGGCGTGATCGCCGGCCTCGAAGAAAATGTCCGGCTCGGCCTCAAGTCCTGAATCGATCACGGTATCCAGCCCGTAGCATTCGCCAATGGCCGGGATGGCCCCGCAGACACAATCGTCGAACAACTCGGCGATCTCCGTCTCGCTGGCAAACTCGACATCGTCGCCATATTGGCGCTTGAGGTCCGCCAAGTTGATGTGATGGGAGGCGGGCAGCACGGCCAGCGCATAGCCGATGGCGTCGCGCAGCAGAACCGCCTTCGCCAGGCGGTCACCGGGAATATGGCAGGCCTGCGCGGTCTTTAGGGAACTCTCAGTGGGTTCGTGCGCCAGCACATCGTAAGGGACGTGCTTGGCGGCGAGATATTTGGCCAATGTGGGAGCGATAGCCATGGGGGACCCTCCTTTGCGATTGCAGCCCATCGCAAGCGTGAGGTCCCCCCAACCACGCCTCACGCCAGCGGGTTGCGACCATAAGCCCAAGACTACACCCATCGGTTCCCGAGCCACAATGTCCCAATTACCTGGGCGCCTAACCGTCGGTGCGGCGGCGTTTCGGTGGCGTCGCGCGGCGCTTCGGCGCGGCGGCCTTCTTGGCCGGCGCGGGATTCTTATTGTCTTGCGACCGTGCTGCCCTGAGCGGGAGATCGCCGTCTGGCAGGCTCGCGAAAATCAGCACGGCGAGCACGGTGACATAGAAGCGGAAGGCGGCATCCTGCCCGTTCCATGTCTGCGACTGCCACATGGCGAACCATTCGCCAGCCACCACCATGAAGCCGAAGAACCACAGGAGGAAGGCGAGCAGGCCTGCCGCCACCACGAGGCCCTTGCCTTGATTGAACAGCGCGGCCGGCGCATTGCGGAGCTGGAACAGGCGGATGGCGCCGGCGAGAAACAGGATTCCGGTCGCGGCCTCGGCGGCGATGATCAGCCAGTAGCAAATCTGCCAGGCCGTGGGGCTGGTCACCGACCGGTACATCAGCGCGTTGCCGGCGAAGGTCGTGTCCATGCTCATCACATGCTGCACGAACAGATAGTTGGTTTCGTAGTCGGTGATGTTGTCGAAAGCGACGAGCAGGCAAAAGGCCGCAAGGCACAGCGCCATGGCGATCTTGGCGTAGCGGGTGATCAGCATCTGGCGGCCCCCTGCCCTTGCCGGCATAAAAATGGCCACAAGAATTCCTGCGGCCATTGTCGCTTAAAAACGCGGTGACGCGAAGCGTCAGTTCTTGTCCTTGTCGACCATCTTGCGCTCGGCGATCCACGGCATCATGTCACGCAGCTTTTTGCCCACGACTTCCATGTCGTGCGTGTCGCATTTGGCGCGCATGGCCTTGAAGCTCGGCTGGTTGATCTTGTTCTCGAGCATCCAATCCTTGACGAACTTGCCGGATTGAATGTCAGTCAGCACGTCCTTCATGGCCGCCTTGCTGGCCTGGTTTACCACGCGGGGGCCGGAAACATACTCGCCATACTCGGCGGTGTTGGACACCGAGTAGTTCATGTTGGCGATGCCGCCCTCGTAGATGAGGTCGACGATCAGCTTCACCTCGTGGACGCATTCGAAATAGGCCATCTCGGGCGCGTAGCCGGCCTCGACCAGGGTCTCGTAGCCGTTGCGCATGAGCTCGACCAAACCGCCGCATAGCACCGACTGCTCGCCGAACAAATCGGTCTCGCATTCCTCGCGGAAGGTGGTCTCGATGATGCCGGCGCGGCCGCCGCCGATGGCCGAGGCATAAGACAGCGACAGATCGTGCGCGTTGCCGGTGGCGTCCTGAGCGATGGCGACGAGACACGGCACGCCGGCGCCACGCAAGTACTCGGCGCGCACCGTGTGGCCGGGACCCTTGGGCGCCACCATGCAGACATCCATGTCCGGGCGCGGCTCGATCAGGTTGAAATGAATGTTGAGGCCATGGGCAAAGAACAGCGCCGAGCCTTCTTTCATGTTGGGCTTGAGGTCGTTCTGCCAGATCTCGCCTTGGAGCTCGTCGGGGGTGAGCATCATCACCACGTCGGCCCATTTGGCCGCGGCCGGCACGTCCATGACCTTGAGGCCTGAGCCTTCCGCCTTGGCGGCGGATTTGGAGCCGGGACGTAAGCCTACCGCTACGTCGGCCACGCCGGACTCCTTCAGGTTCAGCGCATGCGCATGCCCCTGGCTACCATAGCCGATGATGGCGACCTTCTTGCCCTTGATCAGATTGAGATCGGCATCCCGATCGTAATAAACGCGCATACCTATTCCCCTACGGATGAAGTCCTGAACGGTGATTTGGCCCGGGTTGTGCCGTGCGGACCGCGAAAAGACAAGTGGCGCTTACATCTGCTCCGGGCCGCGGGCGATGGCAGCCAGGCCCGTGCGGCAGACCTCGACGAGGCCGAGCGGCTGCATCAGCACGATGAATTGCTCGATCTTGGATTGGCGCCCGGTGATCTCGAACACAAAATGCTCGGTCGAGGCGTCGATGACCTGCGCGCGGAAGGCCTCGGCCAGGCGCAGCGCCTCGACCCGCTTCTCGCCCTTGCCCGCCACCTTGACCATGGCGAGCTCGCGCTCAATGGGATGGCCCAAGACGGTGAGATCGGTGACCGAGTGGATCGGCACGAGCCGGTCGAGCTGGTTCTTGATCTGCTCGATGACCATGGGCGTGCCGGTGGTGACGATGGTGATGCGCGACAGATGCGCCTCGTGCTCGGTCTCCGACACGGTGAGCGACTCGATATTGTAGCCGCGGCCCGAGAACAGGCCGATGACGCGCGCGAGCACGCCCGGCTCGTTGTCAACGAGCACGCTCATGGTGTGGGTCTCGGGCTTCTCGACCGTGGTCTGAAGCGAATAGGCGGATCCGGGTTGCGCCATCACACCATCACCTTACCTTCTTCGGTGATGGCGTTCTGCAGATCGTCATCGGTCAGGTCGTCGCCCAACAGCATGTTGTTATGCGCCTCCCCGCTCGGGATCATCGGGAAGCAATTGGCGTGCTTGTCGACCCGGCAGTCGAAGATGACGGGCTTCGGGGTGGCGAGCATTTCCCGGATCGCGTCGTCGAGCTCCGACGGCTCCTCGGCGCGGATGCCGACGGCCTGATAGGCCTCCGCCAGCTTGACGAAGTCGGGCAGCGCCTCGGAATAGGAGTGCGAATAGCGGCCGCCATGGAGCAGCTCCTGCCACTGGCGGACCATGCCCATGTATTCGTTGTTGAGGATGAAGATCTTGATGGGCAGATCGTACTGCACCGCCGTCGACATCTCCTGCATGGTCATCTGCACCGACGCCTCGCCGGCGATGTCGATGACGAGACTGTCCGGATGGGCCATCTGCACGCCGACCGCGGCGGGGATGCCATAGCCCATGGTGCCGAGGCCGCCGGAGGTCATCCAGCGGTTCGGCTCGTCGAAGTGGAAGAACTGGGCCGCCCACATCTGATGCTGGCCCACCTCGGTGGTGATGTAGACATCCTTGTCGCGCGTTAGCGCATAGAGCCGCTCGATCGCGTATTGCGGCATGATCACGTCGTCGCGCTTGCGGTAATGCAGGCTCTTGCGCGCGCGCCAGGTGTCGATCTGGTCCCACCAGGTCTTCAGCGCCGGCTTATCGACCTTCAAATTCTTGGCCTTCCACGCGCGGAGCATCTGATCGAGCACATGCGCGCAATCGCCGACGATCGGAATGTCGACGCGGACATTCTTGTTGATGGACGAGCGGTCGATATCGACATGAATCTTCTTGGAGCCCGGCGCGAAGGCATCGAGCCGCCCGGTGATGCGGTCGTCGAAGCGCGCGCCGATACAGATCATCACGTCGCAATCATGCATGGCGTTGTTGGCCTCAAAGGTGCCGTGCATGCCGAGCATGCCAAGCCATTGCTTGTCGGAGGCCGGGTAGGCGCCGAGCCCCATCAGGGTCGAGGTGATGGGATAGCCGGTCAGGCGCACGAACTCACGCAGGCGCTCGGTGGCGAGCGGCCCGGAATTGATGATGCCACCGCCGGTGTAGAAGATCGGGCGTTTGGCATTGGACATGAGCTCGACGGCCGCCGCAACAGCCGCCTCGTCGCCCTCCACCGCCGGGCGGTAGCTCTTGTGCTGGGAGTTGGACAGCCCGGCATAATTCCCTTCGGCGAACTGGATATCCTTGGGGATGTCGACGACGACCGGCCCGGGACGCCCCGAGCGCGCGACGTAGAACGCCTCGTGCATGACGGTCGAGAGCTGGTTCACGTCCTTGACCAGATAATTATGCTTCGTGCAGGGCCGCGTGATGCCGACCGTGTCGCATTCCTGGAAGGCGTCGTTGCCGATGAGATGGGTCGGCACCTGGCCGGTGATGCACACGACGGGAATCGAATCCATCAGCGCATCGGTCAGACCGGTGACGGCATTGGTCGCACCGGGGCCCGACGTCACCAGCACCACGCCGACCTTGCCGGTGGACCGCGCATAGCCTTCCGCCGCATGGACGGCGCCCTGCTCGTGGCGAACCAGAATGTGCTTGATGCGGTCCTGCTGGAACAGCGCATCGTAGATCGGCAGCACGGCGCCGCCGGGATAGCCGAAGATATGCTCGACGCCTTGGTCGGCGAGAGCTTCCAGGACGATCTGGGCGCCTGTCATCGGGCGGGACATGTCTCTACTCACTGGCAAAACCGAGCCATCGCGGCCGCTGGCGGCCACTGCCCGGTGAAATATATAAAGAATGGCGGAAAACGCCGGATTAAGGCGGGCACCCTAGGCGCTGTGTGACACAGGGTCAACGGCAAATGCGAATGAATGACAAGGTCGGCGCGCCTTTGCTTTTCATATATTACCGTTTATCGCCTATGCCCTGCTCTTTTATTGCGCGCTGGCTCCACCCCCCTGCCTCCATGGCCCCGGCGCCAATAACCGTCCTAGACAAGGGCCTGCGATCCGCCTATGTCCCTACCGCTTCGAGGGGCCGCGGCGCCGCGACACGGGCGCTCACGCGAATGCCAACCATCCTCTTCCCAGTCATTGGTCTGAATGCAGCCATCCGCTAGCTCAGAAACTCATGCCGCTAACGGCAATGACGCCCCGGCGCTCTCCAGAGGCGCGTTCTGGGGGCTGACCTTTGGCTCGATCGGCGTCGTCTATGGCGACATCGGCACCAGCCCACTTTACGCGTTGCGCGTGGCCGTGCTGGCCGCCGGCGGCGAGCACGGCATCGTCACCCAAGCCGCCGTCTTCGGCGTGCTGTCGCTGATCTTCTGGTCGCTGATCGTTGTCGTCACGCTGAAATACGTGCTGATCCTGTTGCGCGCCGACAATAACGGCGAAGGCGGCACGCTTGCGCTCACGGCACTCGCCTTTACCGCGGTGGGGCGGCGCACGCCGCTCATGCTCGCGCTCGGCATTCTCGGCGCATCGATGTTCTACGGCTCTACGCTGATCACGCCGGCGCTGTCGGTGCTGTCGGCCATCGAGGGCCTCAACGTCGCCACGGATGCGTTCGCCCCCTATGTGCTGCCGCTGACGGTCATCGTTCTGGTGGTGTTGTTCTCGGTCCAGTCCCACGGCACCGCCCGGGTCTCGACCTATTTCGCGCCAATCACCACGGTGTGGTTCCTGGTGCTGGCCATCGCCGGCGCGGCGGAAATCGCGGAGACCCCGCGCGTGCTCCAGGCGCTCAATCCGTATTACGGCATCGAATTTCTGATGACCCACGGCATTATCGGCCTGGTGACGCTGGGCGCGGTGTTCCTCGTGGTGACCGGGTCGGAGGCGCTCTACAACGATCTCGGCCATTTCGGGCGCAAGCCGATCCAGACCGCGTGGCTCTATCTCGTGCTGCCGGCGCTGCTGCTCAACTATTTCGGTCAAGGCGCGCTGGTGCTGGCGCACCCCGAGATGATCGAAAACCCCTTCTATCTTCTGTTTCCCGCATGGGCGCTCTATCCCATGGTCGGGCTGGCCACCATGGCCACGGCCATCGCCAGCCAGGCCGTCATCACCGGCGCCTATTCGATCACCCGCCAAGCCATGCAGCTCGGCCTGCTGCCCCGCATGGAGGTGCGTCACACCTCGGAGTCCCAGGCCGGGCAGATCTACATGCCACGGGTCAACTGGCTCCTGCTCGTCGGCGTCTTGATGCTGGTCTTCATGTTCCGCTCGTCGAGCGAGCTGGCCTCGGCTTACGTGCTGGCCGTGGCGACGACCGAATGGGCGGCGGGCATTCTCGGCTTCATCGTCATCTGGAAGCTATGGCGGTGGAAACTCGTCTGGGTGATCGCGGTGATGGCGCCGCTCATCTTCGTCGACACGGCCTTCGTCATGGCCAGCACGCTCAAGCTGGTCGAAGGCGCCTGGCTGCCGGTCCTGGTCGGCATGATCCTGGTGGCCGTCATGGTCACGTGGCGGCGCGGCACGCGTCTGCTCGCCCAGAAGACGCGGCGCGTGGAAGTTCCGTTCGAGCCGTTGATCAAGAGCCTCGAGGAGCGGCCGCCGCATATCGTGCCGGGGACGGCGGTGTTCCTCACCTCCGATCCCGACTTCGCGCCCACGGCGCTGTTGCATAACCTCAAGCACAACAAGGTGCTGCACGAGCAGAACGTCATCTTGACCATCGTCAACGAGGACATTCCCCGGGTGAAGATAGAAAACCGGGTGCAGATGGAGACGATGAGCGACAAGTTCATGCGCCTCAATTTGCATTTCGGCTTCGTGGAGCGGCCCAACGTGCCCAAGGCGCTGGCCATCGCCCGCAAGCAGGGCTGGCAATTCGACATCATGTCGACGTCGTTCTTCCTGTCGCGCCGCTCGGTTCGGCCCGACGTCCGCTCCGGCATGCCGCCGTGGCAGGACGCGCTCTATATTTTCCTGGCGCATAACGCCAACGACGCGTCGAGCTATTTCCAGCTGCCGACGGACCGCGTCGTCGAGATCGGCACACAGGTCACGGTCTGACCTTCGTCATTGCCTGGCTCGACCCGGCAATCCAATTCATTGGCGCTGCAACTCGCCGGGACATAACGGCGTGGATGCCCGGATCAAGTCCGGGCATGACGGATTACGGGAAGGCTTGCTCCGCGGCCGCCGCCGCGGCGCGACCGTCCGGCACCCACACCCAATCCGCCATGGACCGCCTCGCCCAAGTCATCTGCCGCTTGGCGTAACGCCTTGTCTCGGTCTTGGTCTTGGTGGCCGCTTCGGCGAGGCTCATGGTGCCGGCGGTATAGGCGGCGAGTTCGCGCACCCCGTGGGCCCGCATCGCCGGCAAAGCGGGATCGAGGTTGAGCGCCATCAGCGCCGCGACCTCGTCGATCGCCCCGCCCTCCACCATGCAGTCGAACCGTGCATCGATCGCCGCATAAAGCGGCTCGCGCTCCGGCGCGACAACGAGTTTCAGCACCGCATCGTTCGCAAGTATCGGCGTGCCCGCAGTTTCCTGCCACTCGGCCAGCGACACGCTGGTGGCCTCGATCACTTCGAGCGCGCGAACCACGCGCTGCGGATCGGTGGGGCTGAGACGCGCCGCCATGACGGGATCTCGGGCGGCGAGCTCGCGGTGGAGCCCATCGGCGCCGAGCGTCTCGGACTGCGCGCGCCAGTGCTCGCGCGTCTCGGCCGGAACGTCTGGGATGGGCGACAGGCCTTCAAGCGCCGCCTTGAAGTAGAGGCCCGTGCCGCCGACGACGATGGGCAGACGCTCGTCGTGCCGCGACTGCGCCATGGCGGCGGCGACATCGGTCAGCCAGCGGCCGACGGAATAGGCCTCGCGCGCAGGCACCGTGCCGTAGAGACGATGGGGCGCCGCAGCCACATCGGCGGGGCTCGGGCGCGCGGTGAGCACGTTGAGCTCGCGATAGACTTGCATGGAATCGCCGTTGATGACGGTCCCACCAAGGCGCTGGGCGAGCGCAAGCGCGGCGCCCGACTTGCCGCTCGCGGTCGGGCCGGCGATGAGGATGGCCCTGGGTCGGCTTGGACCGGCAGTCACGCTAGCTCGTCGGCACGGCGACGAAACGCAGTTCGCCCTTGGCGTCGGAAAGCAACAACAGGACCCGCCCTCGCCCGGACCGCTTGACCGCTTGCAGCCGGGTGACGACATCCTGGGGCTGGCGCACCTCTTCCTGCGTAACCTCGACGATCACGTCGCCTGGCTTGACGTTCTTTTGCGCCGCCGGGCTGTCGGGCGCCACGCCGGTGATGATCACACCTTCGATGGCATCCGTAATGCCGTATTGGCTGCGCAACGCGTCGGTGAGCGGGGCGATGCTGAGGCCGAGAAGATCCTCGCCCTCGGGCTGGAGCCGATCGACCGTCTCCTCGTCCTCGACGACGTCGTCGACCTCGTCCTCTTCATCCTCGGGGAGCCGGCCGATCCTCACCGTGATGTCGATGGTCGAGCCGTCACGCAAAAGCTGGAGCGGGATATCTTTGCCGATCGGCGCGCCGACCACAGCGCGCGGCAGATCGCGCATATTCTCTATTACCTGATCGTCGAATTTGAGGATCACGTCGCTCGCCTTGACGCCGGCGGCGGCGGCGGGACCGTCAGGGGAAACTTTGGCGACCAGGGCGCCCACTGGCGCGTGCAAGCCCAGGCTCTCGGCAATTTCGTCGGTGACATTCTGCACGTGGACGCCGAGCCACCCGCGCCGCGTCTCGCCGTATTCCTTGAGCTGGTCGAGGACTTTGATGGCGCTGTTGGACGGCACGGCGAAACCGATGCCGATGGAACCGCCGGTCGGCGAGATAATGGCCGTGTTCACGCCGATCACCTCGCCCTCCATGTTGAACAGCGGCCCGCCAGAATTGCCGCGGTTGATGGCGGCGTCGGTTTGCAAGAAGTCGTCATAGGGGCCGGCATTGATGTCGCGCTTGGTGGCGGAGATGATGCCGACGGTGACGCTGCCGCCGAGGCCGAACGGATTGCCGATGGCCATGACCCAATCGCCCACCCGCATATTTGAGGAGTTGCCGAAAGCCACCGCCTTGAGCGGCTCCTTGGGATCGACTTTCAGCAGCGCGAGATCGGTCTTCGGATCGTGGCCGAGGATCTTCGTCACCTTCAGCTTGGAGCCGTCGGTGAAATTGATGATGATCTCGTCGGCGCCCTCGATGACGTGATTGTTGGTGACGATGAGCCCGGATGGGTCGATGACGAAGCCGGAGCCGAGCGAGCTCACCTTGCGCGGCATGCCGTCGGCGTCCTCCTCGTCGAAGAAGTCGTCGAAGAATTCCTCGAAGGGCGAACCCTTGGGGCCACGCCGGCCGGGAACCGGCTCGCCGGTTCCTTTGAGGGTCTGGGTGGTGGAAATGTTGACCACCGCGTCCTGCAGGCCCTCGGCCACGTCCGCCACGGAGGACGGGCCGCGGGCCAAGCTCGGCGCGGCCAGGAGCAGCGCGCAGGCGGCCAGCAGCCAGCTGCGCCAGCCAAACGGGGTTGGGCGCTGGATTTGGCGCTGATTCCGGCTCCGGCTGCTGGCAAGGCCGCTTGCAAAGCCGCTTATATGTGACATGGATCGAGCACTCCGGCGTCCCACGCGGGGTCTGGTCCGCGCGCCCGTCATTTTAACGAAAATCGGCGCGATGAAGCAGGAAACCGTCGCGAAACCTGACATCGATCATGATGCTCTGATACGGCGCTTTGATCATGACCAGCCGCGGATCATCCACACGAGAAAGACGCCGGCGGCGACGGCAAAGGCGCCGACGAGGCGCAGCGAGGATTCCGGCACCTCCGCGGTGGCCGCCAAGAGCTGGCGGCCAACCCCGGGCGCGAGCGCCCAGAGCAGCCCCTCGATCACGAGAACGAGGCCGATGGCGACGGCGAAATCGTCCATTTCCGGACGCTATCGCCTTACGGCGCCGAGGCGGCTGGCGCGGTCTCGCTGGCGGGAACCTCCGGCGTGACCATGGCCCCGTTGGACGCATCCTGCTCCGTGTCGCCCATATCGTCGGTCTCGGGTGCGGTTGGCGCCGATTGCGGCGCAGCCGCTGATGGCGGCAAGGACGGGGCCACCGATCCCGCTGGGATACCGCCGCTCGCATCGTTGAAATATTGGAAGAACTGCGAGTTCGGGCTGAGCAGGAGTCGCGTGTCGCTGGCTTTCAAGGCGCCCTCATAGGCCTGCATGGAGCGATAGAATGCGAAGAAGTCCGGGTCCTGGCCAAAAGCCTCCGCAAACACGGCATTCTTCTCGGCGTCACCCGCACCGCGGAGACGCTCCGATTCACCGGTCGCGTTGGCCTTGAGCACCGTCACCTGGCGATCGGCGGTGCCGCGGATACGCCGCGAAGCCTCCTCGCCTTCGGCGCGGATCTCGGCCGCCTCGCGCTGCCGCTCGGTCTGCATGCGGCGATAGATGGCAAGACTGTTGGCCTCGGGCAGGTCGGCGCGTTTGATGCGCACGTCCACCACGGTAATGCCGAGCGCCTTGGCCTGGGCGTTGACCTGATCGGTGATCCTCTGCATCAGCGCATGGCGCTCGTCGCGCACCACGGCCTCGAAGCTCGCCGCGCCGAGCACGCGCCGCAGAGAGGCCTCGAGGAAGAAGCCGAGCCGGGAGCGGGCCACGCGCTCATCGCCAACCGCCTGATAGAACAGCAGCGGGTCGGTGATGCGCCAGCGGGCAAAGGCGTCGACCACAAGCCGCTTCTGATCGGAGGCGATGACCTCCTGCGGCGCAGAGTCGAGATCGAGCAGCCGCTTGTCAAAGAAGCTCACGTTCTGAATGAACGGGATCTTGTAGTTGAGGCCCGGCGTGGTCACGAGACGCTTGGGCTTACCGAACTCGAGCACCAGCGCCTGCTGCGTCTGATAGACGGTGAACAGCGTCAGGTAAGCGGAGACTGCCGCCACGCCAAGCAGCAGTAGGACGACGGTGAGAAATGTGCGGTTCATTGCTGGCCCCCATTCTGGGTCGCCGGCGCCGCGGGCGGGCGTTTCTGTAATTCGGTGAGCGGCAGATAGGGCACGACGCCCCCGCCCTTCTCGTCGATGATGATCTTATCGGTGTTGGAGAACACCTCCTGCATCGTCTCGATGAAGATGCGGCGGCGGGTCACCTCGGGCGCCTTCTGATATTCCCCAAGGACATCCTTGAAGCGGTCGGCTTCACCCTTGGCCTCGGCGATCACCCGGTCGCGATAGCCTTGCGCCGCCTGGAGGATGCGCTCGGACTCGCCTCGCGCTTCCGGAATGACACGGTTGGCATAGGTCTGCGCCTCGTTCTGCAAGCGCTCCTGATCGGCGCGCGCGGCCTGCACGTCGCGGAAGGCGTCGATGACCTGCGATGGCGGATCGACCTTCTGCAACTGCACCTGATTGATCTGGATGCCGGCGCCATAGCCGTCGAGAATGCGCTGAATGAGTGCCTGCACATCGGCTTCCGTCTTGGCGCGGGCGGCGGTGAGGATCGGCTCGATATCGCTCTGGCCGACGATCTCGCGCATGGCGCTCTCGGCGACGTCCTTCACCGTGCGTTCCGGGCTCTGAATATTGAACAAGAAGTCCGGCGCATTGCTGATCTGCCAAAGCACCACGAAATCGATATCGACGATATTCTCGTCGCCGGTGAGCATCAGGCTCTCCTCCGGCACGTCGCGCACGGTGCTCGCGGAATCGCGGTCGGACATGCCGCGCATGCCGATCTCGGTACGATTGATGCGCGTGACTTTCGGCAGTTCCACCTCCTCGATCGGGTAAGGCAGGCGGAAATTCAAGCCGGGAGGAAGCTGGCGCTCATAGGCGCCGAAGCGGAGCACGATGCCGAGCTCATCCGGGTTCACCCGGACGGTGAAGCCGAAAAAGCCGACCACGATGAGGGCGACCACGGCGATCAACACCGCGAAGCCGCCGCCCATGCGGCCGCCGGGCATCGCCTGGCGCAGCCTGTCCTGGCTCCGGCGCAAAATCTCTTCCAAGTCAGGCTGCTGGCCGGAACCGCCGGGCCGCTGGCCCCAAGGTCCGCCATTGCCGCCCTTCCAGCCGCCGCCGCCGCCGCCGCTCTGATTGCTCCAAGGCATATTGCACTTCGTCCTGATTTCTAGAGGGGGTCTCGCGAGAAACCGCCTGTTTCGATGCGCTGCTAGCAAGGACACTAGCAGCATTAAAATGGCGGTCCTGCGACAAAGGTCTCGCGGGTTTATAGGCCAGGTACCAAGGCCGCGCAATGCAACGACCCGGTTAGGACGATTACCGTTAACCTGACGACTTCGCGGCGCGGTCGAGGACTACGAAGCTGAAATCATGATCGTCCTTGGGGCCGGCCTCATGCCGCTCCCGAAAGACTTCTCGCCATTGGCCCGGTTCGAGCTCCGGAAACCAGGTATCGGCGTCGGGGGCGGCATGCACCTCGGTGAGGTAGATGCGGCCCACTTGCGGCAAGACCTCGCAGAACACGTCCTCGCCGCCGATAACCATGATCTCGTTGGCCCCGGTGCGCGCGCAGGAGTCACGCGCCGCCTGAAGCCCCTCCTCCAGGCTGTAGGCCATGACCGCGTCGGGCGCGACGAAGCCGCGGTCTCGCGTCAGCACGATATTGAGACGGCCGTCGAGCACGCGGGGCAGCGACTTGAAGGTACGGCGTCCCATGAGGACCGGATTGCCCATGGTGACGCGGCGGAAGAACTTCATGTCCGAGCGTAAATGCCACGGCAGATCCCCGCCCCGGCCGATGGCGCGGTTCTCGCCCATGGCCACGACCAGGGCGATGACGGGGTCTGCGGCAGTCTGAAACCTCTCGCTCACACCGCGACCTCGGCACGGATCGTCGGGTGCGGGTCGTAACCGACCAGCTTGAAATCCTCATAGGCGAAGTCGAACAGCGATTTCACGTCCGGGTTGATCTCCAACCGCGGCAGGGCGCGTGGCACGCGCGACAGCTGCTCGTCGGCCTGGTCGAGATGATTGAGATAAAGATGCACGTCCCCGAAAGTATGGACGAACTCGCCGGGGACGAGCCCAGTGACTTGCGCCATCATCGCCGTCAACAGTGCGTAAGACGCGATGTTGAACGGCACGCCGAGGAAGATGTCGGCCGAGCGTTGGTAGAGCTGACAGGAGAGCCGCCCGTCGCCCACATAAAATTGGAACAGGCAGTGGCATGGCGGCAGCGCCATCTTGTCGAGTTCGCCGACATTCCAGGCGCTGACGATATGGCGCCGGGAGTCCGGATCGCGCTTGAGGCTGGCAACCACGCTCGAGATCTGATCGATGGTCTCGCCACCGGCCGTGGGCCAAGACCGCCACTGGCGGCCATAGACGGGGCCGAGTTCACCCTGCTCGTCGGCCCACTCATCCCAAATGCGCACGCCATGCTCCTGCAGAGAGCGCACATTGGTCGAGCCCTGCAGGAACCACAGAAGCTCATAGACGATCGACTTCACATGCAGCTTCTTGGTGGTGACGAGTGGGAAGCCGTCGCTGAGATCGAAGCGCATCTGGGCGCCAAACAGGCTTAATGCGCCGGTGCCGGTGCGGTCGGCTTTGCGGAGCCCGGTTTCGCGAATGCGGGCGAGAAGATCGAGATATTGGCGCAAGAAGCGTCTTTCTTTATGATCCGGGCGAACCTGGGCCAGGGTCGTGTCTCACAAGCCGAGACTCACGAGACTCGTTTGGCCTTCCTGTCGATAGACCTACAGGATGGAGCATTCAATGCGTGTCATGCCAGTTGTCCTCCCTACTCTCTTCAGCCTTGCCATCGGGCTCGCCGCGACGCCCGCGTCCGCCCGTTATCTGGATATCGAGGACGTCCGCGCCATGGCCTTCGACCGGGGCATCGTGCGGCTCGAGGAAATCGAGCTTCATAGGAAGAGAGGCGTCTGGAAGGTCGAGGGCGAGGACGCCTATGGCCACGAGATCGAGATGAAGGTCGACGCCCGCACCGGCCAAATCAT
Source organism: Methyloceanibacter sp. (assembly GCA_035528655.1). Taxonomy (GTDB): domain Bacteria; phylum Pseudomonadota; class Alphaproteobacteria; order Rhizobiales; family Methyloligellaceae; genus Methyloceanibacter. The sequence goes on along the minus strand of DATKYG010000052.1, from coordinate 49,277 downwards.
CAAGATGGAGCGCGATTAAAGCGCGCTTCCAATCCGCACCTATTCGGAACCGTGGCCCCGGCAAGTCCCTTTGGCCCCAAGGCTAATCGCCAAACGCGCGCCTTGGGGGTTATCGAACCATCAATCTTTTTTTTGCCGCGCAAGAAGCCTATATATGAGTCTGCCGGTGCAAGCCGGCTATGGCGATAAACGGGCGACGTAATAAGCCATTCGGACCCGGGGGCAGTACCCGGCGCCTCCACCAGGTTTCAGCTCGGACGTTCTCAATAGTGGCGAGTTCGAACTTCCAGCTTTTCGATCTGAAACGTGGCGGGGGCGAAACAGGATCGACGAGGGTGTAAAAGTCGTACTTTCGCTCGGCATGGTACCGCCGTTATCGGGCCAACCATATAGTTGCCAATGACAACTATGCGGAGGCTCGTCTCGCTGCGTAGTCAGCGCGATAGCCTGAAAATAAAGCCCTAGCCTCCTCGCAGGGGTTAGGCGCGGTTTCGGAGGGCACCGGGCAACAGAAGCCCTCCACTTTTGACGGGGTGAAATGCCTCTCGTCGCGGGAATGGAGCGACGCCATCCATGGAAGACGAGATCAGATACGACCTTCTCACGCAGGATGCCCTGCGCGGTGTCGTGCGTGAGGTCCTTACGCATGTTCAGCGCAACGGGCTGCCGGGAGAGCACCACCTCTATATCGCCTTCGATATCGACGCCGAGGGCGTCTCAGTGTCCAAGCGCCTGAAAGAACAATATCCCGAGGAAATGACGATCGTCCTGCAGTACCAGTTCTGGGATCTGCTGGTGACGAACGAACGCTTCGAAGTGAAGCTGTCCTTCTCCAACGTGCCGGAGCGGCTGGTGGTGCCGTTCAGCGCGGTCAAGGCGTTCTACGATCCGTCGGCCCAGTTCGGGCTCCAATTCGGCAAGCCGGGCGCGGCCAACGACTCCGCCCGCCAGCATATGGCGTCGGCGCTCCCCGATCTCGTGGGCATGCATCAGGACGACGCGGGCGGCGCGGACACAGCGTCGTCAGAAGAGACGGGCGAGACCCCACCCGCCGAAGTGGTCATGTCGCGGCCGCCGGCCGAAGTCGTCCAGCTCGACCGCTTCCGCAAGAAATAGCTCACCCCTTAGGCACGAACTGCCCACGTTTTGGGCAAAGGCTCGGGGCCTTGCGGCGATCGCGGCTGATTTTGCTCAGCTTTCGACATGGCACGATTTCTGTTTAAAGTTCTGCTGGTCGCCGACCGTTGCGCCTGCAGGGGGACAGCGCTTGAACAGATTCGATCCGATCCGGGGCACGACCAAGGCTGACCTCACCGCGCCCGTGGAGGCGTTTCTGGCCGACCTGCATGCGCGCGTGTCCAAGGTCACCGGCGGCAGCCCGGCCGACTACATCCCGGAACTTGGCAAGGTCGATCCCAACCTCTTCGGCATCGCCATCGCCACGGTGGACGGGCAGATCTACGAGATGGGGGACACCGACGTTCCATTCACCATCCAATCGATCTCCAAGCCCTTCATGTATGGCCATGCGCTGCAGCGCCATGGGCAGGCGGCCGTGCTCCAGCGTGTGGGCGTCGAGCCGACCGGCGAAGCGTTCAACTCCATCGTGCTCGACGAAGTCGCCAACCGCCCGTTCAACCCCATGGTCAATGCCGGCGCCATCGCGGTCGCCGAGATGATGCCGGGGGACACGCAAGAACAGCGCATCGCCAACATGCTCGATCTGTTCTCCAGCCTGGCGGGACGCAAGCTCGACATCGACGAGGCGGTGTTCCGGTCAGAGCTGGAAACGGGTCACCGCAACCGTGCCATCGCCTACATGATGCTCAACACGGCGATGATCGAGCGCGATCCCAACGAGGTGCTCGACCTCTATTTTCGCCAGTGCTCGGTGAATGTCAGCTGTTGCGATCTGGCGATCATGGCGGCCACGCTGGCCAATGACGGCACCAACCCTCTGACCAGCAAGAGGGTGTATGACGCGCAATATGTGCGCGACATGCTGACGGTGATGAACTCCTGCGGCATGTACGATTACGCCGGCGAATGGGCCTACGAGGTCGGGATGCCGGCCAAGAGCGGCGTGTCGGGCTGCATCATCGCTGTGATGCCGGGACAGATCGGTATCTGCGTCTACTCGCCACCCATCGATACGCAAGGCAACAGCGTGCGCGGCATCCGCGTCTGCCAGGAGATCTCGAGCGAGTTCGAGCTGCACGCCTTCAACAACCGCACCAATGTGCGCAGCGTCGTGCGCCGCGACTACCGTGCCGACATGGTGCGCTCGAACCGCCTGCGCACGCTTGAGGAGCGCAAACTCCTGTCGACGGAGGGACACAAGGTGGCTGTCCTCGAGGCGCAAGGGGCGTTGTTCTTCGGCTCGACCGAGCAGCTCTTGCGCAAGACGAGCGCGCTGGCCGCGGACTCCCGCTATGTGGTGGTCGACTTCAAACGCGTGCATCAGGCCGACACATCAGCCTGCAAGCTGATCGTGCGGGCAGCCAAGTCCATGGAAGGCAGCGCGGCGGAACTCGTCTTCGCCTCGCTCGCCGAGGACGATCGCCTCGATCCCCTCGTGCGGGCCCTCGCGGAGAGCGAGCACGGCCACCGCGTGCGCCAGTTCCGGGACGCCGACGCGGCGCTCGAATGGTGCGAGGACCAGTTGCTTGCCGGCGTCCATTTCGGCCATGGCACCAAGTTCGCCGTCTCGGAGATCAATCTGTTCAAGGGGCTGAGCCCCGAGGAATGCCGGCTGGTCGAGTCCGTCATCAGGCCGCTGGTGTTCGAGAGAGGCGACGTCATTATGCGCGAGGGCGACGAGGCGACGCTGTTCTTCGTGCTCGCCCGCGGCACGGTCAGCGTGCAGATCAAGGTGCATGGCAAGGGTAACCGCAAGAAGCGGGTCGCCTCAATCGGCCCCGGCCTCACCTTCGGCGAGATGGCCCTGCTCGACGGGGGCCGGCGCTCGGCCGACATCGTCGCCAATGAACGGGTGATCTGTTACGGGCTCGGCGTCGAGGAGCTGCATGAGCTATCCGCCGCCCATCCCAACATCATGATCACCATTTTGAGCAATTTGACGCGCGAGTTCTCCGAGCGCCTGCGGCACGCCAACGAGGAAATCAGCGTCCTCGAATAGCGATCAGGCAACCGGCGCCGGCACGGGCTTCGTGCGCGGCTCGTTGGATTGGGTCAGCGGCACGGTCAACTCGACATAGAGGCCGCCGGGGCGGAAATCGACCTTGGTTTCGCCGCCGAGATTGTGGCGGATTCCCTTGTCGATGAGCTGCGAACCGAAACCGCCCGTGCTCCTCTGGGGCGCAGGCACCTTTGGCGCGCCGCGTTCCTCCCAAACCAGGAACAGCCGGTTGCCGCGGCTCGTCTTCCAGCTGATGCCGAGCTGGCCGGTATTCACGGACAAAGCCCCATATTTCACGGCATTGGTGGCCAGCTCGTGCAGGGTCATGGCGAGGATGGAGGTGCATTGCGGCGGCAGGAGCAGGTCCGGCCCCTTGATGGCGATCTTCGGCCCCCCCTCGCGCTGATAGGGTTCCAACTCACGCTCGACCATGGCCTTGAGGCTGGCGCCCGACCATTGCGACTCCAGAAGGAGATCATGCGCCCGGTGCAGGGCTTGCAGCCGCTCGGCCAGTGTCTGCGCCATGGCTTGCGCCGGCTTGCTGGTGGCCTGACGCAGGCTCGCCTGCACCAGCGACTGCACGATGGCGAGCGCGTTCTTGACGCGATGATTGAGCTCGCCCACGAGCATGGTCTGGCGCTGGGCCGTGCGACGCCGCTCGGTGACGTCGCGGAATACGAGCACGGCCCCGGCCAGCGAGCCGTCATAGCCGACAATGGGTGCGCCTGAGTGCTCCACCGGGAGCTCCTTGTCGTCGCGGGTGATGAGGAGCGCGCCGGATTCCAGCCTTGTCACCTCGCGCTCGCGCAGCGCCTTCAGCGCCGGATCGTCGACGGATTTGCGCGTGCTCTCGTCGATGACCCGGAACACTTCCCAGATCGGGCGGCCGCGCGCCTCGGCGGCCGTCCATCCGGTCAAGTGCTCGGCGACCCTGTTGAGCAACAGCACGCTGCCATTGGGGTCGGTGGCGATCACGCCGTCGCCGATCGAGCCAAGCGTGGTCGACAACCACTCGCGCTGTCCACGCAACTCCATGAGGACCTCGTTGCGGTCCTGGTCGGCACGCCGGACGGCGCCGATCGTGGTCCAGGCGAAAACGGCAAGCACCATGATGTTGGCCACGGCGAAGATGGCAAGCGTGGCGGCGCTGTCGTAAAGGGATTGCACCTCAGCCTGACGCGCGAACCAGCCGATCACCAGCGGTAGCACGAGGATGCCGGGCAGCAGCCGGCGCAGCATCTGCGCCGCCGGCGACGGCTCCACGATCGCCGCGGCGACGCCGTGCTCCGGCGAGGCGGCAAGCAGCCCGACGGCAAGCAGAAACGCGTTCACCGCGCCATAGACCGACATCGCGGTGAACGGAAATGGGTAGTAGTTCGTGGCCACGCCATAGGCGTAGCCCGCCAGCACGATGAGCACTTGTGCCAGCATGACCAGCGCGATGATTTGGCTGAAGGCGGACAGTGTCTTGCCGCGCTTGGCGTAGATGAGGGCAAGGCCGAACAGAACCAGTGAGCCGGTGACGCCAGGGGCGGCGTGCGGGAGATCGCCGTCCGCATCGGCCGGTGGAACCGCGTCGGCCGGCAGCAGGAGCTGGCCGAGCCCAAGATCGATGCCGAGCAGGTATTGTCCGAAGACAATGACCCCCGCCGCGACAAGCACGAAACCGATGACCCGGGCCAGCACCCGTAGCCGCCGGAAGGTGAAGCACAGAAGACCGAGTCCCGCGGCGATGATACCGAGAGCCGCATTTGGCGTCATGCCGGCGAGCGTCGGGAGCGTCTCCTCCAAGCCCGGAATGACGTCGAGCCACATGGCCAGCACGATCTCGCCAATGACGCAGACGAGCACGGCGGCCAGGCGCGCAAATGCCACGGACAGCGCCGCGCCGCGCGGCGCGGGCAACGCTATATGGGTGGCAGCTTCCGTCACGCGCCGTCCTCGCCTGGGGCCGCAGCAGCGGACGCCGGGCGCGCCATTGGGAGGTCCCGACGCGTCATGGGAGTTTCCCCGAGCCCCTTCGGGGTTTCCCGACACATCTTGGCGGTTTGCCAGCAAAGGGCCGCAAAAAAGATCGTCAACCTCCCGGTTCTCCCACCACGTCGCGCGATGTTATAGCCTAGGCCCGAAACGCCCGATAGCGCCCGCACGGCAACGGGCTGCTTGGACGCCAAGTCGACCAAAAAGGGAATTGCAACCATGCCTCTCGCCGACGGCCCCCAGTCTACCACTTCAACTCGCACCGAGACCGACGCGTTCGGGCCGATCGAGGTCGCCAGCGACCGCTATTGGGGAGCTCAGACCGAGCGCTCGCGACAGAATTTCAAGATCGGCGACGAACACATGCCGCAGCCGCTGATCCGGGCCATGGCCTTGGTCAAGAAGGCCGCGGCGCTGACCAATCTCGAGCTCGGCCGCCTCGAAAAGGACGTGGTCGAGGCCATCGCCACGGCGGCGGACGAGATTGTGGACGGCAAGTTCGACGGTCATTTCCCCCTGGTGGTCTGGCAGACCGGCTCCGGCACCCAGACCAACATGAACCTGAACGAGGTGATCGCCAATCGCGCCAGTGAGATCCTGGGGGGAACGCTTGGCACCAAGTCCCCGGTTCATCCCAACGATCACGTCAATCTCGGCCAGTCCTCCAACGATACGTTCCCGACGGCAATGCACGTGGCCGCCGCCGAGGAGATCGCCTATCGGCTCAATCCGGCGCTTTCCCGGCTGTATCAGGCGCTCAAGGACAAGGCTGAGGCCTTTCAGGACGTGCTCAAGATCGGGCGCACCCATATGCAGGACGCCACGCCGCTGACATTGGGACAAGAATTCGGCGGCTATGCGGCGCAAGTCGATCACGGCATCGAGCGGGTGAAGCTGACGCTGCACGGCCTGTACGAACTCGCCCAAGGCGGCACCGCGGTGGGTACGGGCCTGAATACGAGCCCGCTCTTCGCCCAAGCCTTCGCCGCCAAGATCGCGCAGATGACGAAGCTTCCCTTCGTCAGCGCAGAGAACAAGTTCGAGGCGCTGGCCGCCCACGACGCCTTCGTGTTCACCCACGGCGCGCTGACCACGGTCGCCACATCGATGTTCAAGATCGCCAACGACATCCGCCTGCTGGGCTCAGGTCCCCGTTCGGGCTTTGGCGAAATCCTGCTGCCGGAGAACGAGCCGGGATCGTCGATCATGCCCGGCAAGGTGAACCCGACCCAATGCGAGGCGGTGACCATGGTGTGCGCGCAAGTCATGGGCAACCAGACCACGGTCAGCTTCGCCGGCAGCCAGGGGCATCTCGAGCTCAACGTGTTCAAGCCGGTGCTCGCTTACGCCCTGCTGCAATCGATCCGGCTGCTGAGCGACGTCGCCGACAGCTTCGCGACCAATTGCGTGGTCGGCATCGAGGCCAACCGGGAACGCATCAAGGAGCACATGGAGCGCTCGCTAATGCTGGTCACCGCGCTCACCCCGCATATCGGCTACGACAAGGCGAGCGAGATCGCCAAGCACGCCCATAAGCGCGGCAGCACTCTGCGCGAGGAGGCCGTACGGCTCGGCCATGTGAGCGAGGAGGACTTCGACCGGCTGGTGCGGCCCGAGGACATGGTGGCGCCGAAGCGGTAGGCACCCTTACCCCTGCGCACAGTCATGACCAACGCCCGCAACAAGCGTTCCCTCACCATCGCCCGGCACCGCACCAGCGTGTCGCTGGAAGAGCCGTTCTGGACGGCGCTGGCCGACATCGCCAAACAAGACGGCAAGTCGGTCGCCGGGCTGGTGCGGGAGATCGACACGGGACGCGGCGAAGCCAGGGTCAGGGGCGATGGGGGCACCGATAACGACAGCACGGTGAGCCTGTCGGCGGCTATCCGCCTTTACGTGCTGGAACGGGCGCGGGGCAAACAGGAAAGCTAGGAAAGCTAGACGCGTCCTAGCCGCCGCCGAAAATCCCATAATTCTTCTTCCAGTCGTCCGGCCTGGCGCGCCGGCGGCGATATTTTGGCGGCGCCGCAGGGGGCGCCACCTCGGCGGCTTCGGGGTCGATGCCTTCGAGCGCCGGGTCGGCACCGGCCGCAGTGGGATCGGCCGAGATCATCTCGCCGATCGGGTCGGCGGCGGTTCCGGCGGGCGGCACGAGGAGCGCTTCACCCTCGGGACCATATTGCGGGGCGGGCACGACGGCGGACGCGGGGGGTGGCTGGCGCAAGGCACTCGGCACCGCGGCGCCGGCATTGGCTTCGGTTGCCGCCCGCGCGGCGCTGGCCGCAGCCCTGGCGTTCGCGGCGGCTGTCGCCTCGGCGGCAGTTAGGGCCTCAGCGGCGGCTCTCTGTTTGGCAGCCATTTCGGCAGCCGCCTTCTCGGCCGCGGCTCTCGCTTCAATCCTTTGCCGGGCGGCACGCTCGGCGGTGGCTTTGGCCTCGGCGGCGGCTCGCTCTTTCGCAGCCTTGTCGGCCGCGGCCTTGGCCGTCGCGGCAGCGGCCTTAGCTTGCGCCGCCGCTTGCGCTTCCGCCGCAGCCTTAGCCTCGGCGGCCGCTCCCTCCTTCGCCGCCTGCTCAGCGGCAGCCCGCGCCTCGGCCGCCGCACGTTCCGCCGCAGCCTTCTCGGCGGCCGCTTGTTCCGCCTCTGCCTTGGCTTTGGCCTTGGCTTGGGCTTGGGCTTCGGCTTGGGCCTGAGCGTCTGCCTTGGCCTTCGCTTCGGCTTCGGCCTGAGCTTGGGCACGGGCTTCAGCTTCGACCTGTGCTTTGGCCTCAGCGGCAGCACGCTCTCTCGCCGCTTGCTCCGCGACCGCCTTCGCTCGAGCGGCGGCCTCGGCGGCGGCTTTCGCATTCGCAGCAGCCTTGGCTTCCTCAGCAGCTTTGGCAGCTTGGGCTTCAGCGGCAGCTTTGGCTTCCGCCGCGATAGCGCGTTCTCTTGCGGCTTGCTCGGCTCCCGTCTTTGCTTGCGCAGCGGCCTCAGCCGCGGCCTTGGCGTCGGCAGCCGCTTGCGCTTCGGCTTCCGCTTGGGCCGCCGCCTCGGCTTGTTCTTGCGCTGCCCGTTCCGCCGCCGCCTCTGCAGCAGCCGCCGCCTGCGCTTGCGCCTCGGCCGCGCTCCGTCCAGTCACGTCGAGGGTTTCGAGGCGCTCGACGTCCTCCTGCATGCGCTTGATCGTGAGATAGCTCTCGATGGCCGCGGTATCGACGGCGGGCGAAATCTCCCGCGGCTGGTCGAGCGGCCCGGCGAACAGCACGGTCACCGGCGGCACGCCCTCAGTGTTCTTGCCGGTAAGGCGCATGCGCCATTCGCTGTCGAGCTTGAGGCTGGCAAGCTCCACATAGCCATTGACCTCGGTCTCGGCGCCACTGCCCGCCAGCATGGTCGGCGCCAACCGCAAAGTCCCGTTCTTGACCTCGAAGGGAATTTGCACCGGCGCGTATTCGTAGATGCCCTTGGTGAGCGTCCGGCGCACGGTATCGGCGTCGGCTTCGATCTCCTCCTTAGTGGCCTTGATCTTGGCATTGGCGGCCTTGGCGGCGACACGGCGCAAGGGCCCCGGGTTCAGCGCCAGAAGCGTGCCGGCGCCGAGCGACAGCGTGCCCTTGCCGCTCAAACCGGCGACGATGCCCGGCGGGCTCAAGCCCTCCCCCTCGACCGCGAAGGCCATATCGAATGGTCCGGTGGCCAGCCGCGCGCCGGCGACTTCTTGCGACACCGCGCCGAGATTGCCGCCTTTGAGCTCGGCTTGCGCTTTGAGCGCGGCGCCGCCGCCGCGTGGCGATAGGACGCCTGAAGCGGCAAACGCTCCGCCCAACAGCGCGCCGTCGAGAGCCGTGATGGTGAGGCCTTCGCGATCGACCCTGGCATTCAGGGTCGCGCCGGTGACCGTGAACGGCGCGCCGAGGGTCAGTTCCTTGGCGGTGACCGCGATGTTGCCTTGCGTGTCGTCGAGGACATCCAGGGCAAAGCCGCGTGCGGGCCAGACTTCGGCGGCGCCGGCGCCGACCGCACCCAGCATCTCCTCGGTCGAGGCGGTGCGCTCCCACGCCACCAGCACCCCAAGCAGCGCCGGGAGCGACAGGTGATCGGCATTCGCCGTGATGTCGAAATTTGTCTTGCCGCCGTCGCGCTCGAAATGGGCGCGGCCGTCGATCTTGTCACCGGCGATGTCGGCCTTGACCGCATCGAGGTCGACCGTGCCGCCCGCCTTGACCACGTCGGCGCTTACGCTCAGCGGCACGCCCTGGGCACTCGGCGGCGCGTCGAGGCCGAGAAACGGCAACGCCAGGCTCGCATCCTTTGTGGCGATGGCGCCATGACCGTTCAAGGCCACGCCTTGGTCCTTCAACGCGCCGTGGCCGTCGAAAGAGAGCTGCAGAGCGGCGGTCTCCAGCGCGGCACGGCCGGTCAGCTTCACATTGGGCACGCCGGCGAGTTTGAGCGACAAGGTGCCGTCGGCGCCAGCCGCCTCGGCAATGCGGTCTTGCGGCAGATGTGGGAAGAGCAGCACGAGCAGCCCTTGCGGCCGCTCGCCGGTGACGCTACCGGCGATGTCGATCTTGGCCTCGCCGAGCTTCGCCGGCTCGCCCGTGGCGCGGGCGACCAACGCCATATCGGAGCCGCCCACCTGGCCGCTCAATTCGAGCGAGATCTTGGTGGCACCGTCGTCAGGACCGGCCGCGAGTCCGGCGCTGATATCGAGCGGCGCCAGCGCCGCAAGCTGTTTCGACTTGTTGACGTCTTCGGGCAGACCGAACAGCTCGGTGAGAACGCGCAAGGCGTCGGTGGTCTCAGCCTGCAATGAGAGATCTACGCGGCCCGCGGGCGCGGCGGCAATGTCGGCGATGCGGCCCTTGCCGTTCAGCACAATGGCGCCGGGCGCAGCGAAATCCAGCGCCTCGATGTCCAGCGTGCCGTCGACCAGCGCCAGTTGGGCGTCCAGCTTTCCGGACGGAATTTTGGGCAGCAGCAGTTCGCCGACTTTCAATGTGGCGCGCACATCGTCGTCGCGAAGCTGAGACAAGAGGCTCCCGCCGCTGCCGTCCGCTGCCGGCTCGCCGGTCGCGTTGTCGTCGCCCGCCGAAAGCCATGCGCGCCAGATGGGCCCGTCGCCCAGCATCTCGCGCAAGTCCAGCCGGTCGCTGTCGAGGCTCACTTCGATCACATTGCGGGTACCGCCCTTGTATTGCAGGCGTCCGCGAAACTTGGTGCCGCTCACCTCGCCGAGCGAGTCGGCCAGCGTCAGCGCACCGTCGCCGATGGTGGCGAAGGCGGACAGCGCATACTCGCCAACCGATGTCTGGCCGCTCATGGCGCGATCGCCGGCGGCCCAGCGGGTGAGCGCGCGCAGGCTTTCGCCCTCGATCTCGACGGGACCGGCAAATGTCGGGCCCATGGTGCCTCGGCGCAAGCGGCCCGACACGTTGATCCGGTTGTCGCCAGGCAGCACCGCCTTCAGCCGTTCGATGGTGACGCCGCCGCCGGCGGCGAGCTCCAGGTCAAGACCGCCGACGACATCGCCACCGAGACCGGCTTGCTCAATGTCGAGCACCAGCGCGCCCTCGCCAATCCCTGCGGCCTCGTCCAGCACCCAGTCGGCGAATTGATACAGGACCGCCGCCGGGGCCGGCCGCTTGCCGTCGGCCGCAGCGCCGAACAGCGCATCGAGATCGACAAAGCGGGCATTGAGCCGCCCGTCCGCCTTGAGGGCCTCGCCAAAGTCGAGGACCAAGCTGCCCTTCAAGATCTGCGGCCGGCCCTTGGCATGCACGGTGAGCTCGAAATCTGGCAGCTCGGCGCGGTCGGGCGCGGCTCTTAGCTTGCCCTTCAATTCGATGAAGGAGGCCGTGTCGATTGGGCTTCCCGGCTCGGCTTGTGGCAGCGGCGCTTCATCAACGGCCTGCGGCGCTTCAGCGATTTCGGGCGGCGCGTCGTCGGCCTGTGCGCCCTCACCCACCTCCTCGACCGGCGCGGCACTCGCGACGGCTTGCGGATTGGTGATGCGCGCGAGGATGGTGCCGTCGAAAGCGGGCCTGCCGCCAAGGCCGGTGACGCCGCCATCGAGCTGATAGGTGGTGGCATGGCCGGGATCGCGCAGCGCCGCCTTGAGGCGGAATTTGCCGGCCTCATCCATGGCACCAGTGGAGAACCGCAAGTTCTGGCGGCGGCCTTCATAGTCGTAGTCGGTCGAGACTTTGTAAGGACCCGACAGGGACGCCGCGCTCGCCTGGCCATCGATATTGTTGAGGACAAATTTCAGGACGCCGTCCCTGACGATCTCGATGGTGCCGCCGCTCACGCGCACCGCGTCAAGCAAGACCTCCTTGGGCGCGAACGGCACAGCCACGCCGCGGCGGCCCACATCGCTCCAATTCCCGGTCCCGTCGGCGTTGACCTTGAGGCGCAAGGTCGGCTCGACGATGGACAGCTGATGCGCCTCCACGGTGCCGGTGAACAGCGCGTTGATATTGAGGCGGGCTTGTATCGACTTCACGGTGAGGAAGGGCTCCTCCAGGCCACCGTTCTCGTCCGCCACCTTGACGTCGTCGAATTTCAGTTCCGGCGCCGGCAGGAGCCTGAGGTGGACCTGGCCGTCCACCTTGACCGCCCGGCCGAGCAGCTTCGTGGCCTGCTGTTCGAAGGCCGGGCGATAGTCGTTCCAATCGATGAAGAGCGGCGCGGCAAACAGCGCACTCAGCACCAGAATGAACAACGCCGTGAGTGTAAGCAGTAGCGAGTTCACCGATGTCTCTGCCTAAGGCTCGGTTACGGGCGCAGTATCCTGCGGCAAAGCGACAGGGGTGCGAGCCAATCCCGGCGCCCGCGATGCTTGGTTATGGTAACGCAAAAATCTTGCCAGGATTGAGGATATTCAACGGATCGAGCGCCTTTTTTATGGCAATCATCACATCGACGCCCAGTCCATGTTCCATCGCCAAATAGCCGATCTTGCCCTGGCCGACGCCATGCTCGCCGGTGCAAGTGCCCTCGAAGCGCAGCGCGCGCTCCACCAGACGGTCGAGGAACGCCTGGACCCGCTTACGCTCCTCCCTATCAGCCGGATCGATCAGGGGCATGACATGGAAATTGCCGTCGCCCACATGGCCGACGATGGGCGCCAGCAGCCCTAACCGCTCGATGTCCTGCTTGGTCTCGGCGACGCAAGCCGCCAGGGCCGAGATAGGCACGCAGACATCGGTGGCGATGAGGTCGGTGCCGGGCTTGAGCGCGCGCGCCGCCCAATAGGCGTCGTGGCGGGCCTGCCACAGCTTGGTGCGGTCCTCGGGTCTCGTGGCCCAATCCACCGCACCGCCCCCTTCATCCGCGGCAATGGCGGCGAAGGTCTCGACCTGCTCGCGGGTGCCGGCCTCTGAGCCGTGGAACTCGAGGAACAAGGTCGGCTGTTCGGGCAGAGTGAGGCGCGAATAGGCATTGCAGCCGCGGATCTGCACCTCGTCGGCCAGCTCAATGCGGGCGATGGGCAGCCCCATCTGCAAGGCGGCGATGGTCGCGTTGCAGGCCCCTTCCAGACTGTCGAAGGCACACACACCCGAAAGAATGGTCTCGGGGATGCCGTAAAGCTTCAGCGTGAGTTGGGTGATGACGCCGAGCGTGCCTTCGGAGCCGACCAAAAGCCGGGTGAGGTCGTAGCCGGCGGCGGATTTGCGCGCCCTGCCCCCGGTTTTGACGATGCTGCCGTCGGCCAGAACCGCGGTGAGGCCAAGCACCAGATCGCGCATTGTGCCGTAGCGCACCGCGTTGGTGCCCGAGGCGCGGGTCGCCGCCATGCCGCCGAGGCTCGCATCGGCGCCAGGGTCCACGGGAAAGAACAGGCCGGTATCCCGCAAATAATCGTTGAGGGCTTTCCGGGTGACGCCGGGCTCCACGATGCAATCGAGATCGGCCGCGTGCACGGCGAGAATGCGGTTCATGCGGGACAGGTCGAGCGAGAGGCCCCCGCGCGGCGCATTGAGATGGCCTTCGAGCGAGGTGCCGGTGCCGAACGGAATGACGGGCACGCGGGCTTCCGCGCAGAGCTTCAACGCCTCGGCGACCTCTTCGGTGGTCTCGGCGAACAGGACGGCCTCGGGCGGTTCGGGCTTCAGCCAAGTCAGCGTGGCGGCGTGCTGCGCGCGCAGCGCCTGGCTCAAGGAAAAGCGGTCGCCGAAGCGCGCCTTGAGCGCCTCGAACAGCGCCGTCTTAGTCGCCTCGCCCGCGCAGTCCCCACTGTCTGCCATCAGCATGGTCATGGGGGCAGTCTATAGGCAGTCGCTACCGAAAATCAGGGGGTTTTAGAGCTGCACCACGCCAATCACCGCCGCGTAGTGGCAGCTCGCGGCCGACAGGACGAAGCCGTGCCAGATGGCATTCTGGTAGGGCAGCCGGTTCCACAGATGGAAGACGACGCCGACGGTGTAGAGGACGCCGCCGACCATCAGCAGCGTCAGCACGCTGCCGGGCAGCGCCGATTGCAGCGGCTCCCAGGCCACGACCACCGCCCAGCCCTGGACCAGATAGAGCGCGGTGGACAGCCCGTCGAGGAAGCGAGGGGCGAACAGCTTGATGGCGATGCCGACGGCCGCCATGCCCCACACCACCGCCAGCAGTCCGAGCCCCCAGGCATTGTCCATCTTAATGTGGACGAAGGGCGTGTAGGTGCCGGCGATCATCAGGAAGATCGCCGCGTGATCGAGGCGGCGGAAGACCTCTTTGATCTTGGGGCGCACGATGAGGTGATAGCCGGCCGAGCAGGTGAAGGTGGCCACCAGCGCCACGCCGTAGATCGCCAGCGCCAAGACCCAGAGCGGCGTGTCGGTGTGGATACCGATGACGAGCAAGGCGATCAGCGCCACGACCGACGCGGCGACGCCGATGACATGGATCGTGCCATCGGCAACCCGTTCGCCCAGTGTGTATTGCGGAAACACGATGCGGCCTGCCGTTACCATCCCTACGCGGTTAAACGGCCCGTTGCCGATTAGCATATCAAGGGATGTGGCGGTGATGAGGCGCCAGGACAAGCGCGCGTCCATGCCGCGGCAAGGCTGCGCCCGTCACGTGCCCGCCATAGCCGGGCACGACTCACCGCACGGGCCCCTTGAGACTGAGCGCAAGGAACCCGGCGATGACGACGCGAAAAGCGTTAGTTGCCGCAGGCGACGGCGCCGGCAGTGCAGACATAAGGAACGACCACGCCTTCCCAGCACTGGGAGTAGGTCCTGGCGGTGACGATGTCCGGCTTGAGCAGCATGTCGGGGGTGACGACCGGGCGCACCGCCTTCCAGAACGGATCCGGCGTCACCTTGCGGGCGCGGAGCGTCACATATTTCCAGCCATATTGGCGCTTTAGGGCCATGGCGTTGTCGATGGCATTCTGATGCGCTGCCTTGGCCGCCAAAATCTTGGAGCTGGCGCTGTTGGTGGCTTTGATGAGCTGGCACTTGGCGGCGGCAGGCGCCACGCCGCCAGCGAGAAACAGGGCGGCCGCCCCGAGCACTACGAAACCCGACTTCGAAAGGCGAAGCATGCAAGTCCTCCATATGGATATGTGAACTGTCGCCGCCCCGGCCGGGAACATCGTCGAAGTGACCGGGCTCAGCCCCAGAAAAATCTAAGTCCTAATTCCCACAGACCGCGGAGCCCGTCGTACAGACGACAGGTACCACCACACCGGTGAAGCAGGTGGTGAAGAAGCGGCCGGTGACGATATCAGGCTTGAGCAAGGCATCCGGCGGCGGATCGCCGGGACGCACGGCCTTCCAGAAGGGATCGCCCTTCACGCGCCGCGCGCTCATGCTCATGGAGCGCCAGCCGCGCGCGCGCTTCAGCTCGTGGGCGCTTTCCACCGCGAGCGCTTGGGAGTCCTTCGCCGCTTGCGCCTTGGACGTCGAGCTCGCCGTCGCCTTGACCAATTGGCAGCTAGCCTCGGCCGGCTGAAGACCCATCATCATAAATCCGGCGACGCCCAGTACGGCGCCCCCCATCTTCAACAGTCGAAGCATTTTCCCATCTCCTAAGACGAATTGGCGTGGTTTGTTTTGGCAGTGCAATGGAACAACCGCAACTGCTGTAGCAGGGCTGTCATGCTGTTTTTTGCCGATCACGACTTTTTCTTAACGCAAAGACGGCCCCTCCCCCGGTTTTCAGCCGTGCGGAGCCTCAGTCCCCATCCACGACGGGGCATGGAGGACCTTCGGGGCAGGCGCCGGGACGATGGCGCGTGAAGTTCTTCATCAGGCCATCATTGGCGCCGGCCTTGTCTTGCGGGTCCGTCTCCGGCGGTGCGGCGGCGTCTTGGTCAGCCGCATCTCGATCGGATTTGTCTTGGCCGTCGCCCGGCTCGCCCTCTAGGGCAAAGACCGCTGCGGCGACTTGCGGCTGAACATTCGGGGCGGCAAAAGCGGGAAGTGCGCTGCCGGCAATGAGCAGCGGCATCAAGGTGGTGGCAAGGACCCTCCTCATGGGGCGGGGTTTCCTTCTTGCTCTTTGACGCACATGGTCTTGGCGAATTGAGCCAGGCGGGCGAAGCGCGGCTCGCTTTCGACGGCCTTGGCGATCTCCTCCAAGTCTTCGAACGCTTCCGGCTGCTGGAAGTTCTTGCGAACGCGCGCGATGTAACTTCGCACGTCGGGGTACTCATAGGCTTCGATGATAAACGCGCCAAAAAAATGACCGATCAACTCGTCGGTGAGCAGGCCGCGATCCCGGAACAGCCCCAGATCGGAGAAGAAGCCGAGATATTCGTTGATCTCCAAATGGCTGAATTTGCTGCCGTCGCTCTTAATATAGGGTCTGGCAGCCCTCGATGGCGTTGGCGACCTTCATGTAGTTTTTGTCCCGGTCGTAGAACTCCCGGTAAAGGTCACGCGCCAGCTGCACCTCCGAAATGTCGGCCCACATCTTCGTGGTCTGCACATGCATCGCCACAACGAGAACCTGCGCAATGATGAAGCTGATGATGAGAAACGCCGCGCCCACCCACGGCTCGTTCAACGCCGCCCGGCTGAAGGCGGCGAGACGGGCGAAGCTCGATCCGCGGGCCGGAGCGCCAGAATTGCCGGGCGTATTGGGCGTCGTCATGCTCATGGCGAGCCTCGTTGCGGACGGTCGGCGGTCGGTGCGGCCAGAGGCCCTGGCCCTTACGCCGGCCTCACGGGTGCTATAGTTCTGCTTCATGGCCAAGATTCGCGCAACCGCAGCCGAGGCGCCCTTCCCGGCGGATGAACCGGATACCGGGCAGCCTGAGACGCTGCCGCTGTCCCAGCGCGCCATGCGCCGGCGGCCCGCGGAGTATCTCGACGCCCTGAACCCGGAGCAGCGAGACGCGGTGGAGAGCCTCGACGGGCCGCTGCTGGTGCTGGCCGGGGCCGGCACCGGCAAGACGCGCGTGCTGACCACCCGCATCGCCCATATCTTGAGCCTCGGCCATGCGTGGCCGTCGCAGATCCTCGCCGTCACCTTCACCAACAAGGCGGCGCGCGAAATGAAGCTGCGCGTGAGCAGCCTGATCGGCGGCGCGGTTGAGGGCATGCCGTGGCTCGGCACGTTCCACGCCATCGGCGTCAAGATCCTGCGCCGCCACGCCGAGCTCGTCGGCCTCAAACCCTCCTTCACGATTCTCGATACCGACGATCAGATCCGCCTGATCAAGCAATTGCTCGCAGCCGAGAATATCGACGAGAAGCGCTGGCCGGCGCGGATGCTCGCCGCCATGATCGACGGCTGGAAGAATAGAGGCCTCACCCCGAAGCGGGTGCCGGACGGGGAGAGCTTCTCCTTCGCCGACGGCAAGGCGCGCGATCTCTACGCGCTGTACCAGCAGCGCTTGAAGGAGCTGAACGCGGCTGACTTCGGCGACTTGCTGCTGGAGAATCTGCGGCTGTTCCAGGAGCACCCGGATGTGCTCAAGCAATATCAGGAACGCTTCCTTTACATGCTGGTGGACGAGTATCAGGACACCAATGTCGCCCAATATCTGTGGCTGCGCCTGCTGGCGCAGGGCAGCGACAATGTCTGCTGCGTCGGCGACGACGACCAGTCGATCTATGGCTGGCGCGGCGCGGAGGTGGACAACATCCTGCGCTTCGAGACCGACTTTCCCGGCGCCAAGGTCATCCGGCTTGAACGCAACTACCGCTCGACCGGCCATATCCTCGGCGCCGCATCGGGGCTCATCGCGCATAATCAGGGCAGGCTCGGCAAGACGCTGCACACCGACGACGTCGAAGGCGAAAAGGTCGTGGTGGAAGGCTGCTGGGACGACGAGGAAGAAGCGCGCGTCATCGGCGAGGACATCGAGCAGTTGCAGCGCCAGGATCATTCGCTGAACGAGATCGCCATTCTAGTGCGCGCGTCCTTTCAGATGCGCGCCTTCGAGGACCGCTTCATCACGCTCGGGCTCGACTACCGGGTGATCGGCGGCCCGCGCTTCTACGAGCGTCAGGAGATCCGCGACGCCACCGCCTATTTCGAGGTGACGCTGAATCCGGCCAACGACCTCAAATTCGAGCGTCTCATCAACACGCCGCGCCGGAGCCTGGGCGAAGCCACGCTCAAATCTCTGCATCAGCTGGCGCGGGCCAGCGGCGTGCCGCTGACGCAAGCCGCCCGGCTCATCGTCGAGACCGAGGAGCTGAAGCCGAAGGCGCGCAAAGGCTTGGCCGACCTCATCGCCTCCTTCGACCGCTGGCGCGCGCTGATCGACGGCATGCGCCACACGGAGTTGGCCGAACTGATCCTGGACGAGTCCGGCTATACCGCCATGTGGCAGGCCGACCGCTCACCCCAGGCGCAATCGAAATTGGAGAACCTGAAAGAGCTGATCCGCTTCATGGATGAGTTCGACACGCTGGCCGGCTTCATGGAGCATGTGTCGCTGGTGATGGACGCCGCCACCGAGGAGGGCACCGACCGCATCAACCTGATGACGCTGCATTCGGCCAAGGGGCTCGAATTCGACAGCGTGTTCCTGCCCGGCTGGGACGAAGGCCTGCTGCCCCATCAGCGCAGCCTCGACGATACCGGGCGCTCAGGGCTCGAGGAAGAACGCCGGCTGGCGCATGTGGGGCTCACGCGCGCCCGCAAGCGGGCCAAGATCACTTTCGCCCAGAATCGCCGCACCCACGGCTTGTGGCAGACCGCCCTTCCCTCCCGCTTCGTCGACGAGCTGCCGCTCGAGCATGTGGAGGTTGCCGAGGACAAGGGTACGCGCGGCTACGGGCCGAGCCGGTTCGACAGCGCGGAGAGCCTGTTCGCATCGGGCTCCTACGACACGCCGGGCTGGCAGCGCGCTCAGCGCAACCGCCCGCAAGGGTCCGCGCCGCGCCGCGAGCCGCTGACCATCGAGGGCACGCTGGTCGCCGCCAGCACCGCGCCCGGCGCCGGCCTCGAGCTCGGCGTGCGCATCTTCCACCAGAAATTCGGCTATGGCCGCGTAGCCCAGGTCGACGGCAACAAGCTCACCGTCGATTTCGAGAAGGCCGGGCGCAAGAAGGTGGTCGATAGTTTCGTCGAGCGGGTGTGAGCCGCGAAACGCCGATGTGGCTCTTCGGATATGGCTCGTTGATGTGGGACGGTTGGGAGGACGCCTTTGGCTGTCTCTATCGCACGCCCGCCGATCTCGAGGGGCACGCCCGCATCTTCAACAAGAAATCGCTGGAACGCTGGGGCACCCATGCCCTGCCCGGCCTGACCCTCAATCTCGCGCGGCATGTCAGGCCATCGCCCGCCTGCCGCGGCGTGGCGTTTGAGTTCGAGGACGCCGCCAGAGGCGACATCGAGGCCTATCTCACCCGCCGGGAGACCTGCGCGGCGACGGAAGTTCCCGTCGCGTTGCCGGAGACGACGGTCGGGGCGCTCACTTACATCTATGACGGTCCGCGCCTCATCGAAGACGGACTATCTCTGGAGGCGCGCGCGGCGATGATCGTCGAGGCGGAAGGTGTGGCCGGATCGAGCTACGATTACATCAAAGGCGTGCGGGCGCATCTCGCCGCGCTTGGGGTGCGCGACCCTGAAGTCGAGGTCCTGTGGGAGGCGGTCGCGTCCTTAATGGCGCGTTAACCATCATCGCGGCGCAGACTTTCGGAAAGAGAACAAAAAAGGTACATCGGTCCTGTTCTGTTCTCAGAGGGAGTTTTGATCATGCGTCTCGTCGTTACGGCTCTTTTCGTCGCTATCTCGTTCATCCCCTACGTCATGGTGCAATATCCCGTTGTGGTAGTGGCAGCCGACTACCTGACCGAGACACTATAGCGTGCGGTGGTAAAGGCGCGCCGGGAAGCGTTTCTTGGCGGATGAGGAGCCCTCCCCTAAGCTCCCGGCGCCATGGTCACAGAGAACGATTCCCTCCCTGCCGCCCGCACCTACCGGGCCACCGTCGAGGCCGCACCCGACACGGCGGGGCGCATCGCCCGCGACCTCGACGAGACGGAGGAGCCGCAAGCGCTCTCCGTCAGCTATTTCGATCTCGGCAATGGGCAGTACGAAGTCTCCGCGCTCTACGGAGAGCTGCCGCCGGAAGATGCACTGACCGTGCTGATCGCCAAGGCGGCCGAAGGCGACGCAGTGACGAAGCTGCGGCTCGAGGAAATGGCCAACCAAGATTGGGTGACTCTGTCGCAGGGCCAGCGCGGGCCCGTGCGCGCCGGGCGCTTCGTCATTCATGGCAGCCACGACCGCGACACGATCCCGCGCGGCCGGTTCGCCATCGAGATCGACGCGTCCAACGCCTTCGGCACCGCTCACCATGCCAGCACGCGTGGCTGCCTGCTGGCGCTGCATGAACTGGCCAAGCGCGGCCGCCCCGATCTGGTGCTCGATCTCGGCACCGGCAGCGGCGTTCTCGCCATCGCCGCGGCGCGGACCTTCGACCGGCCGGTGGTGGCGACCGACAACGATCCAGTCGCCGTGGCCATTGCCGCCGACAACGCCCGCAAGGCGGGTGTATCGCAACAGGTGCACGCGGTTGTGGCGGAAGGCTTCGCCCACAAGGCCCTGCGGCGCGTCAGGCCCGATCTGATCCTGGCCAATATTCTGGCCCGGCCCCTATTCGGCCTGGCGCCGGCCATGGCCAAAAGCCTCCAGCCCGGCGGCATTGCCATCCTCTCGGGGCTTACCGCGGACCAGGCGCGGGCCATCGAGGCGCGCTATTGCAGCCATGGCTTCATCCCGGAAAAGCGCATCATTCTCGATGGATGGGCGACACTGGTGCTAGGCCGTCGCAGCGCTTGCATTTTGCGCGATTGATCGAGGCCGACGCTTCGGCATACAACAGCCGCCATGTATCAGAGTTTCGAAGAGGCCAGCGCCCCGGCGGCCAGCGGCGACCGGGTCAAGGCAGTGTTGCGGGAACTGAAGACGCGGCGGCTCAAAGGCTTCCTCGTTCCCCATAGCGATCAGCACCAAAACGAGTTTCTGCCCCCGAGCGAGGAGCGGCTCGCCTGGCTCACCGGTTTCACCGGCTCGGCCGGTGTCGCCATCATCACCGAGCGGGGCTCGGCGCTGTTCGTCGACGGCCGCTATACGCTGCAGGCCAAAAAGCAAGTCGACAGCCATGTATTCGAGGTGCTGCAGGTGCCCGAAGCCAAACCGTCGACCTGGCTGCGCGAGACGCTGGTGCGCGGCAACACGGTGGGATACGACCCGGCGCTGCACACGATCAAGGAGATCGAGCGGCTCACCAAGACGTTGACCGCCGCCGGCATCAAGCTGAGTCCCGTGGCGGAGAACCCCATCGATGCGCAATGGGGCGCGGAGCGTCCGAAGCCCTCCGCGGCGCCGGTCTATCCCCACCCGGCGGAATTCGCCGGACGCAGCGTGGGCGAGAAGATCGCCGATGTTCAGGCCAAGCTCACAGCCGCCGGGCACGACGCCGTACTGCTAACCGCGCCGGATTCCATCTGCTGGCTGTTCAATATTCGCGGCGGCGACATCAAGCACACGCCTGTCACACTCGCATTCGCCATCGTGCCGGCGAGCGGCCGTCCGACGCTTTACGTGGAGCAAGCCAAGATCGGCGACACGATCCGCAATGCGTTGAAACTATTCGTCGATGTCTCCAAGCCGGAAGAGCTCGACGGGAAGCTAAAGGCACTTGCCGCCGACAAGGCGAAGGTGCGGCTCGACCCAGAGTCGGCGTCGATGCACTTCGCGCGCGTGCTGGAAGCCGAGGGCGCCAAATTCGTCGCCGGCGACGATCCCTGCACGATGCCCAAGGCCATCAAGAACACGGCCGAGATCAAGGGCGCGCGCGCCGCCCATATACGCGACGCCGTGGCCATGGCGCGGTTCCTCGCCTGGCTCGACGAGGTGGCGGAGACCGGCAAGGTGGACGAAGTGTCGGCGGCGATGCGGCTTGAGGATTTCCGCCGCGAGACCGGCCAGCTCAAGGATATCAGCTTCGACACCATCTCGGCCTCAGGGCCCCACGGCGCGGTGGTCCACTACCGGCCGACCAACGAGGCCAAGCGCGTCCTCGACAAAGGCTCGCTCTATCTCATCGACTCCGGCGGCCAATATGTGGACGGCACCACCGACATCACCCGCACCGTGGCCGTGGGCAAGCCGACGCCCGAGATGAAGCGCCACTATGGGATCGTCTTAAAAGCCCATATCGCCATCGCCGCGGCGCGCTTCCCGAAAGGCACGCGCGGTCAGGATCTCGACCCCTATGCCCGGCGGCCCCTCTGGGAAGCTGGCCTCGACTTCGACCACGGCACCGGCCATGGCGTCGGCAGCTATCTGTCGGTGCATGAAGGCCCGCAGCGCCTGTCGCGGCTCGGCACCGTGGCGCTCGAGCCCGGCATGATCCTGTCCAACGAGCCCGGTTATTATCGCGAGGGCCAATACGGCATCCGCCTGGAAAATCTGATCCTGGTGACGCCTCTGGCGAAGATCGAAGGCGGAGAACGGGAGATGATGGGCTTCGAAACGCTGACGCTCGTGCCGTTCGACCGCCGGCTCATCGACCCGAAGCAGCTGGACCGCACCGAGCTTGCCTGGCTCAACGCCTGCCATGCGCGGGTTCGGCGCGAGATCGAGCCTCTGCTCGTCAGCGACGACCGGCCCTGGCTGCGCCACGCCACGGCGCCGATCGGCTAGGTTGGAGCGGCATCCACCTCAGAATGCGTCATTGCCGGGCTTGACCCGGCAATCCAATGGCCCGTCCAATTGCTGAGCCGTAACGGCGTGGATGCCCGGATCAAGTCCGGGCATGACGATCCCTGGCCCAATGGAGGGGCGATGCATGGAAGTTTTCGTGTCGGCCATTGCGGCGACGCTGACGACGGTAGCCTTCGTGCCCCAGGCGATCCACATCATCCGCTTCAAGGAAACGCGGGCCATCTCGCTGCAGATGTATGTGGCCTTCGCCACCGGCGTCGCTTTCTGGCTGCTGTTCGGCTTCATGATCTGGAACTGGCCGATGATCGTCGCCAACGCCATCACGCTGGGGCTCGCGCTGTCGATCATCACCATGAAGCTGCGCTATGGGTGAGGCCTAGCCGATCAGCGCGAGCCACTCGTCCTCGGTGAGGACCTGGACCCCTAAGTCCTTGGCATTTTTTAGCTTCGAGCCGGCCTCGGAGCCCGCCACCACATAGTCGGTTTTCTTGGACACGGAGCCCGACACCTTGGCGCCGAGGCGCTCGGCCCGGGCCTTGGCCTCCTGGCGCGACATGCGTTCCAGCGTGCCGGTGAACACCACGGTCTTGCCCGAGACCGGCGAGGCGTGATCGATGGCCTCCAGCGGCGTGGGTGCCACCTCTTTCAGCAGGTCCTCGACCACCGTGACATTGTGCGGCTCGGCGAAGAAGTTGGCGAGCGCCGCCGCCACGGCCGGGCCGATGCCCTCGATATTGTCGAGCTCGGCGAAGGCCTCCCCTTCCCGATCGTCGCTCGCCGCGCGCATGGCATTGATGAAATTCTCCGCCGTATCGTAGCGGCGAGCGAGCAGTCGCCCGGTGATCTCGCCCACATGGCGAATGCCAAGGGCATAGATGAAACGGTCGAGTTTGACGGTGCGGCGCGCCTCGATGGCATCGAACAGCTTCTGCGCCGAAAGAGCGCCCCAGCCTTCCCGCGCGGTCAGTTTCTCATCGGGCGCCTTGAACTTGTCTTTCTCTTCAAGCGTGAAGATGTCCGGCGGCGACTGGATGATGTTGTCGTCATACAGTTCCTGGATGCGCTTCTCGCCGAGGCCTCCAATGTCGAAGGCGTTACGCGATACAAAATGCTTGAGCCGCTCCACGCGCTGCGCCGGGCAGATGAGCCCGCCGGTGCAGCGGCACACCACGTCGCGCTTGCCCGTCTTCTCGTCCACCTCGCGCACCGCCAGGCTGCCGCAAGATGGGCAATGGGTCGGAAACTTGAATCGTTTCGACTCCTTAGGGCGTTTGTCTAAGACGACATCGAGCACTTGCGGGATGACGTCGCCGGCCCGCTGCACGATGACGGTGTCCCCGACACGAATATCGCGACCCTCGCGCAGCGTCTCGCCGTTGGCGCCGATGCCGGCGATATAATCCTCGTTGTGCAGGGTGGCGTTCTGCACCACGACGCCGCCGACGGTCACGGGCTCGAGCTTGGCCACGGGCGTCAGGGCGCCGGTGCGGCCCACTTGGATCTCGATGTCTTTGAGGATGGTGGTCGCCTGCTCGGCGGGGAATTTATGGGCGATGGCCCAACGCGGCGACCGGGAGACGAAGCCCAGCCGCTCCTGGAGATCGAGCCGGTCGAGCTTATAAACAATGCCGTCGATGTCGTAGTCGAGCTCCGGGCGGTGGCTCTCGATCTCGCGATAGGTCTTGAGCATTTGCGCGGCGCTATTGGTCTGCGCGATGAGCGGGTTCAGCGGAAAGCCCCAACCTTTCAGGGCCGCGTAGACCCCGGACTGGGTCTCGGCCGGGAGCTTCGGCGCCTCGCCCCAGCCATAGGCGAAGAAGGCCAAGGGCCTAGACGCGGTGATGGCGGGGTCGAGCTGGCGGAGCGAACCGGCGGCGGCGTTGCGCGGATTGGCGAAGAGGCGTTCGCCGGCCTTCGCCTGCTGCTCGTTCAAGCGCTGGAAGGCGCTGCGGCTCATATAGATCTCGCCGCGCACTTCGAACGGTTCCGGTAAGTCCTTCGCAGTGATGCTTTCGGGGATATCGCCGATGGTGCGGACATTGGCGGTGACGTTCTCGCCCTCATAGCCATCCCCCCGGGTCGCGGCCTGGACGAGGCGGCCTCCCTCATAGCGCAGCGTGATGGACAGGCCGTCGATCTTTGGCTCGGCGGTGAAGGCGAGCTCCGCTTCCTGATCGAGCCCCAAGAAGCGGCGGATGCGGTCGAGAAAGTCGCGCACCCCCTCCTCGTCGAACACATTGCCGAGTGACAGCATCGGCACGCGATGGACCACCTTGCCGAAGGCCTCGACCGGAGCGGCGCCCACCCTCAACGACGGGCTGTCGGCGCGCTTAAGATCGGGAAAGCGCGCCTCGATGGCCTCGTTGCGCTTGCGCAGCGCATCGTAAGCGGCATCGGAAACCTCGGGCGCGTCCTTCTGGTAATAGAGCGCATCGTGATGGGCGATCTCGGCCGCGAGGCGCGCTAACTCCTGTGTGGCTTCCGACTCGTCGAGGCCGGCAACCGGCTTGGCCGCGAGCGGCGCCTCTTCCTTCTTGCCCTTTGTCTTGCTCATGATTTCAGAATCTTACGCGGACCGGCTCATCAGCCGGTCGGCGGCGGCACGGGCCTCGTCGGTGATGGTCTGCCCCGCCAGCATGCGGGCGATCTCCTCGCGGCGGTGCGGTCCTTCGAGCACCGTGACACGGGTCGCCATGATCTCGCCATCGGGGCCTTTCATCGCCTCTTTGGCGATCATCAAATGCCCGTCGGCGAGTGCTGCCACTTGCGGCGCATGGGTCACGGCGAGAACTTGGACTTTCGCGGCAAGCCCGGCCAGGCGCTCGCCGATGGCTGAGGCGGTGGCGCCGCCGACCCCGGAATCCGCCTCGTCGAAGATCAGGGTGGGCGCCGATCCGCGCGCGGCCAGCACCACTTTCAGCGCCAGGATGAAGCGCGCCAGCTCGCCGCCGGAAGCCACCTTCATCATAGGGCCGGGCTCGGTGCCGGGATTGGTGGCGACCCAGAAGGCGATGCGGTCGATGCCGCCGGGCCCACCTTCGGCCAGCTTTACCGTGTCGATATTGGTGACGAAGCGGGCCTTGTCGAGCTTAAGCGGCGGCAGTTCGGCGGCCACCTCGGCGTCGAGCCGCTTGGCCGCCTTGATGCGCGCTGTGCTCAGCTCGCCAGCCGCCTTCTCATAGGCCTCGCGGGCGGCTTGCGCCTCCTTGATGAGCTCACTGGCCCGGCCCTCGCTGCGGTCGAGCGCGGCAAGCTCTCGCTCCAGCCGCTCGGTCAGCGCCGCCAGATCGTCCACCTGCACCCGGTGCTTGCGGGCCAGCGCGCGCAGCGCGAACAGCCGCTCTTCGGCGCGTTCCAGATCGGCCGGCTCGAATTCGGTCTGGGCCAGCGCCTCCTCCAGCCTGTCGCGGGCGGCGTTGGTCTCGCTCAAGACGCGCTCCAGAGCCTCCGCCGCGGCCGTGAGGGCGGGTCCGCCCGTGGCCGCCTGACGCTCGATCCGGCGCAAGGCGGAAGCCAGGCGCGCGCCGGCCGTCCCCTCCCCGGCAAGCGCGTCCAAAGCTTCATTTAACTCGCCGGCGATCTTCTCGGCATTCATCATCATCTGGCGGCGGGAGGCCAAGGCCTCCTCCTCGCCCGACTCAGGCGCAAGCGTCCGCAGCTCTTCCAAGGCATGGCTGACATAGTCGGCATTGGCGCGGGTGGCGGCGATCTCGCTCTCGTGGCGCGCCAGGGCACCCTCGGCCTCCTGCCAGGCCTCGTAGGCCGAGGCCAACTTAGCAGCGTCGGCGCTTAGCCCGCCAAAGGCATCGACAAGATCGCGGTGACCGCTCGGGTCGAGCAACGCGCGCTCGTCGTGCTGGCCGTGGATCTCGACCAGGGCCTGGCCCACCTGCCGCAACAGCTGCACGCTGACATTCGTGTCGTTGATGAAGGCCCGGCTCCTGCCGTCGGCGCCCTGCACCCGCCGCAAGATCAGACCGTCGTCGATGGGGATAGCGTTCTCGGCGAGCAGCGCCAGCACCGGGTGATCGGGGGCAAGCTCGAAGGTGGCGCTGACCTGGCCCTGTTCGGCGCCGCGGCGCACGAGCGAGGCATCGCCGCGAGCGCCGATGGCGAGCGAAAAGGCATCGAGCAGGATGGATTTGCCGGCGCCGGTTTCACCGGTCAGCGCGGACAGGCCTTGGCCGAACTCGAGATCGAGCTTGTCGATCAGAACGATGTCGCGGATCGACAGGGTGGCTAGCATGGCGTGCGCGTCAGGTTTGCCCGCCGTCGCCCTTCCAGGTCTTGGTGATCCAGGAGCCTTCGTGCTGCTGGGGCTCCAGGCCACGCTTCCCTAGGAGACTGTAGGCGTGCTTGTACCACTTACTGTCCGGAAAGTTGTGGCCGAGCACGGCTGCCGCCGTCTGGGCCTCGTTGACGATGCCTAAGGCCATATAAGCCTCGGTAAGGCGCATCAAGGCCTCTTCCACCTGCTCGGTGGTTTGGTACGTGGTGACCACGGTGCGAAAGCGGTTGATGGCCGCGAGGAAATTGTTCTTCCGGAGATAATAGCGGCCGATGGTCATCTCATTCGCCGCAATGAGATCGCGCAGAATGCGGGTCCGGTTGGTCGCCTCCGCGGCGTAGCGCGAGTTGGGATAGCGCTGCAGCAGCGTGTCATAGGCCGCCAGCGACCGATGGGCATACGTCTGGTCGCGCTTCGGATCGAGCACCTGATCGTAATAGGACATGCCGATGATGTTCTGAGCGAGATCCGATTCCTGCGTGCCCGGATGCAGGGTCAGATAGCGGTCGGCGGCGGAGACGGCATCGTCGTACTGACCGGCCTTGTAATAGGCGTAGGACGCCATAACGATCGAGCGGCGGGCCTCCTGCGAATAGGGATGATTGATATCGACCTGCTCGTATTGGCGCGCGGCCGCGGCGTAGTCGCCTTTGTTGATCATGGCCTCCGCCTGACCGTAGATCGCACTCGGCGGGTCGTTGTTGACGATCTCGGCCTTTTTGCCGAACACCGATCCGCAGCCGGTAAGCATGGCGGCAGCCAGCGCTATGCCCAGCACGGCGCTTAGGCGCAGCGCGATACGCGGCTTTCCCGGACCGGCCATGCTTCCCCTCATACTGCCCCTGGCGCGAAATCACGCCCGTTCGTCCACGCTAACGCGGACTGCTAGAACCCAACTAGCGGATTATGGTGTTTTTTTGCTCAGGCCGACGCACGAACAACCTCGTACCCGGAAATGCGTCGCATAGCGAAAGGGCCGGACGCATCGTGCGCCCGGCGACAGTCAGACCCGATCGGGCAAAAGTCTAAAGGCTTAGCTTCGGTCGGCGGCAAAGCTAGCGGCGGCCAAGCGATGGCTGAGCTCGGCATGGCGAACCTCACGGTAGCGCGGGGCTTCGACCATGGTCCAGGCGTCCACATCGGCGAACAGAGCCTTGAGCACCAGCGCATTCAGCCGATGTCCGCCCCGGCGGGAACGGTAAGCGCCGAGAATGGGCGCGCCGGCCAGCGCCAGGTCGCCAACGGCATCGAGAGCCTTGTGGCGCACGAATTCGTCGGCGAAGCGCAGACCTTCGCGGTTGATGATGCGATCGTCGCCGATGGCCACGGTATTCTCGAGCGAGGCGCCAAGAGCGAGGCCGGCCGCCCACAGCCGCTCGACATCCTTCATGAAACCGAAGGTGCGGGCGCGGGCCAATTCCCGGCGGAACGAGCCGGGATTTACGTCGATCTCAATCTGCTGGGTGCCGATCAGCGGCGTTTCGAAGCCGATCTCCACATCCAGACGGAAGCCGTTATGCGGGGTCAGCTCGCCAACGGCGCCGCCATCCTCGACACAGACCGGCTTCAGAACCTTAAGGTAGCGGCGCGGCGCGTCGAGCTCGGTCAGGCCGACCTCGTCAATCGCCTCAACGAAAGGCGCGGCACTGCCGTCCATGATCGGCACTTCCGCGCTATCGATCTCGATCAGCGCATTGTCGACGCCGAGGCCGCGCAGAGCCGCGAGCAGATGCTCGACGGTCGCAACAGAGGCCCCGTTTCCGTCGCCAAGGACGGTACACAGCGTGACGCCGGTGACCCACTGCTGATCCGCAGCGATCTCAATCCCGTCGGCGTCGCCGTTGGAAATGTGGAAGCGTAGACCGGTATCGCCATCAGCCGGACAAAGAGATATGGAAACTGGTGCCCCGCCGTGGACCCCGGTGCCCGTCAGTGAAACCTCACTGGCAAGCGTAGTTTGACGTGCCCCGATAAAACCCTTCATGGCCCCCGTTGGCCCCCGCGCCGTCGTCTGGTTCCCTACTCAGCCCGGAGAGAACCCCGAGCCCCCCATCGATCAGCGTCCCTGGCACTTAACTCGACCGTGTAACTGGCCCAATGTGCCTTTTTGGTCCGTCCGATCAATATAATAAGAACCATAACCTTCGGGCTTAGGGGCTACAAATCACGGTTTCTTTCACTGTATTACGGGCCTAAATTCCTCCCACTACATTGATTTAGCTATTCTTTTCACAACGGCAGAGGCCGCGGCCAGGCGGTTTGGTTAACGCCTGGCCACATCTCAGTTCGCCCGGCGACGCAGAAACGCGGGGATCTCGAGATCGTCATCCGCATACGATTCTGCCGGAGCCGGCGCCGCGGCGGCCCGGGCCAGCCGGGGCTCGGCCTGGAGCTGCGGCTCAATCCGGACAGGCGCGGCAGAGGCTGCCACGGCCTCGCGCGGCCGGTCGATGTGTACGCCCCGCGGGGCTGGCATTTCGGGCCGCGAAGCGAGCCGCGGCGCTTCAGCGCGCGGTGGTACCTGGACCCGCAAAGACTCGGCACGCGGGGCCTCGGGAGCCTGGCGCTGGCCGAATTCCGGCTCGAGCTTGGATGGCATCTCGGCATCGTTGCCCTTACGGCCACGGCCGACATTGGCCAGCCGCTCCAGGAAGCCAACCTTGCGCTTGTGCTCGGCCAGACCGGCAGGGGCCGCCTCGCCGGCCTGCGCCTTGATGGCCTTCTGAGCGACCATGGGCAGGTCCTCGACACTTGGCATACGCCGCACCGGCCGCTTGATGGCGGCAGGCGGGGCTGGCTGGAAGTTCTGCTGCGGTGCGGCAGGCCTGGCCGGTGCCGGATTGCGGGGCAGCGCGATTCCGGTGGCTTGGGCCGGACGCTTCTCGATCGTAACGTTACCCGGCGCACGCCAAACCGCCGGCTCCTGCACGATGTCGTTGGCGGCGAGGTCGAGGCTCGGTTCGTCCAAGTCGACCGGCGCTTCGGTCGGCCCCGCCCGCGGCGCCGGGGCGGCCGGCATCGTGGCGAGCCCGGCCAGCCGCTCGGTCAACCGGCCCGGATCCGGCTGGGCCGCGGCCGTCATAGCCGCCGTGGTCTCACGTTCGGCGGCCAGCAGGCCGATGCCGGTGGCGACCACCGAGACCCGGATGATGCCGTCGAGTTCGTCGTCATAGGTGGCGCCGACGATGATGTTGGCTTCGGCGTCCGCCTCGGCGCGGACGCGGCTCGCCGCCTCGTCCACCTCGTAAAGGGTGAGGTCGCTGCCGCCGGTGATAGAGACGAGAAGTCCGCTCGCGCCCTTCATCGACACATCGTCGAGGAGCGGATTGGAGATCGCCGCTTCGGCCGCCTCGATGGCGCGCCGCTCGCCGCTAGATTCGCCGGTGCCCATCATCGCCTTGCCCATGCCGGCCATGATGGTACGGACGTCGGCGAAGTCGAGATTGATGAGGCCTTCCTTGACCATCAGATCGGTGATGCACGAGACGCCGGCCCGCAACACGTCGTCGGCCATGCCGAAGGCGTCGGTGAACGTGGTCTTCTCGTTGGCGACCCGGAACAGATTCTGGTTCGGAATGATGAGCAGCGTGTCGACGTATTTCGACAGCTCCTCGATACCCACCTCAGCCGCGCGGTAGCGGCGCGAGCCTTCGAACTGGAACGGCTTGGTGACGACGCCGACCGTGAGGATGCCCTCCTCGCGGCTAGCGCGCGCGATCACGGGGGCGGCGCCAGTGCCGGTGCCGCCGCCCATGCCGGCGGTGATGAACGCCATGTGGCAGCCGACGAGATGGGCCTTGATGTCGGCCATGGCCTCCTCGGCCGCGGCAGCGCCGATCTCCGGCTTGGAGCCGGCTCCGAGGCCCTCGGTGACATTGGTGCCCATCTGAATGCGGCGTTCGGCGGTCGAGCTCATCAAGGCTTGCGCGTCGGTGTTGGCGACGACGAACTCCACGCCCTGCAGACCGCGTTCGATCATGTTATTGACGGCATTGCCGCCGGCGCCGCCCACTCCGAACACGGTAATGCGCGGCTTGAGTTCGGTCAGATCTGGAACTCTGAGGTTGATAGTCATGGCGGCCTTCCAATCCTTGCGATTGTCCCTTGCTACGGCTTTCTAGCTGGCGCTCCCCGCAGTGTGCGCCGACTCAAGCCCTTAAAAATTCTCCATGATCCACTCGCCAACTTTGGCGAAGTATCCTGTCCCCGTACGCAAGAACCGTTGCTCGGTGCGGGCACCGAGCTTGTCGTCGCCACGCGCCCAATGCAGGAGCAGGCCGATCACGGCGGAAAAGTCCGGTGCGGCGGCCACTGGCGGCAATCCGTTCATGGCGCGCGGGCGGCCAAGCCGCGCCGGGCGTCCAAACATATTCGAAGCAAGTTCCGGCAAGCCGGTGAGCTGGCTGCCGCCGCCGGTCAGCACCAAATGCTGGGTGGCTTCGGCGGCCAGGCCGCTAGCCGCGAGCCGGCGGCGCATCAGATCGAGGATCTCCTCGACGCGCGGCCGGACGATGCAGGCGAGCTGCGCCTTGGTGATCTGGTTGAGGCTGCCTTGGGCCATGCCGCTGACGCAGGGGTAGGTGATGATCTCGCGCTCGTCGGACAGCGTGGCGAAGGCGCTGCCATGCAACGTCTTCAGGCGCTCGGCATGTTCCATGGGAGCGCCGAGCGTGCGGGCGATGTCCGTCGTAACGCCGTTGCCACCGAGCGCAATGGCGTCGGTATGAATGAAATGTCCGTCGACGATCACCGACAGCGTCGTGGTGCCAGCGCCGAAATCGATACACGCCACACCGAGATTGGCCTCATCGGGGGTGACCACCGACAGCGCGCTCGCATAGGGCGCGGCGACGAGGCTGGCGACACCGAGATGGCAGCGCTCGACGACCAGCATCAAATTGCGCATGGCCACCTCGTCGGCGGTCACCGCATGAAGATCGACGGAGAGACGCTCGCCGCACATGCCTTGCGGCTCGCTGATGCCGCCATTCTCGTCCAAGCGATAACCTGTCGGAAGCGCATGCAGCACGGTGCGCTTTTCGCGGCCGGCGTATTGGCGGCCGCCGGCCAGCAGGCGCTGCACGTCGCCGTCGCGCACCGCGCCCGAGGCCAAGGCCACGCTTGCCGAGAAACTGTCGCTCTTGAGGCGCCCGCACGTCACGGAGACATGCACATCTTCGACGGTGACGCCGGCCATGCGCTCGGCCGCGTCCACGGCGAAGCGGATGCAATGCTCGGCGCTATCGAGATGGGTCACCATGCCGGCTTTCAGGCCTTCGGCGCGGGTGTGGTCGAAGCCCAACACCTCGAACTGCACCGCATCGCCCTTGCCTTCGAACCAATCGGGCGCCGACGAGGTCTTGCCGATCAGGCAGCACACTTTGCTCGTGCCGATGTCCAGCGCGGTGACGATGCGCTGACGCTTGCTCCTGATGGAATTGCTATATGTCATCCCCCTGCCCTGAAGCCCCTTCTTATGTCTTGCCTTTAGGCGTGGCGCCGGTGCTGGCGGTGGGCACATCGATGGGCGCCACCGTGCCCGACGGCGTTGCGTCAGCCGTCGCATGGAAGCGCACGGTGATGCGGTCGAGCAGGCGTAAATCGATGGCCGCGAAGTCCTCTTCCAAGACGCCGCGCTCTTGCGCCAGCTTGGTGAGGGATTGCAGCGCCACTTCGATATTGTCGTCGGGCAGCATGATCTCCATGCCGGTGCGCAATTTCAGCGTCCAGCGCCGGTCGCCGACCCGCAGCGCCGCGAGCATTTTCTGCCTTAGATCGCCATAGGACTCGAGCGCCGTATAGAGCGCCGCGGCGTGCTTGCCGGCGCCCTCGCCGACGACGAGCGGCAGCACCGGGTAGGCTTGCGGCAGAGCCGGCGCGAGCACCACGCCCTGATCGTCGATCACGAAGGTTTTGCCCTTGTTCTGCCAGACGGCGTAGGGCTCCCGCTCCTCGATGACCACTTGCAGGGTCGAGGGCAGCAGACGCATCACCTGTGCGTGCCGGATCCACGGCACCGCTTCCAGCCTCTGCTTGGCGGCGTCGGTATCGAAATTGAGCATCATGGTGTCGGGACCGGCGGCAAGCGCCGCCGTGATCGCCGTATCGGTGGCGTGGCGCTGGCCTTCCACGGTCACTCGCTCCACGCCAAAACCGGCGACGACGGCGAGGCGCTGGACGCCGGTCGACAGCGCATCGAGCAGCCGGCCGGTCTGGCCGCCAATCACGGCGCCATAGACAACCGCGCTGGCGAGAAAAACTACGCTGAGCAACAGCCATTTGCCGCGCACGCGGTCGCGGCGGGCCTTGCCGAGCCGAATGCTACGGGGCTTTCGCGAGATGAGTGCGCGCGTACCGCTCAGCACTGGCAGGCCACGGGACTTTTCTCGCGACGCAGCAATGCCACGCGCGAGCAGGGCATCCTGTGCCCGTCGTCCCCTAGCTTGACCCTTGGCTGGGCCTAACGATTGCACGACGCGTCCTCCACGATCCAGCGGACAAGCTCGCCGAACGAGCGGCCGCCATAGGCTGCAAGCTCGGGCACAAGCGACGTCGACGTCATGCCTGGCTGGGTATTGACCTCAAGGCAGATCATTTCCCCCGTGCCGTCTGGCCGGTCGTCGAAGCGGAAGTCGGAACGGCTGACCCCACGGCAGCCCAGTGCCCTATGAGCCGCCACCGACAGCTTCTGTACCAATTGGTAAACATTTGGTTTAAGCGGCGCCGGGAGGACGTGAATTGATCCCCCTGGAGCGTATTTTGCGTCGTAATCATAAAAGGCTAGCCCCTCGGCGGGCTTGATCTCGATGACGCCCAAAGCCTCCTCGCCCATGACCGCGCAGGTCAGTTCCCGTCCAGGAATGAAGCGTTCGATCATGATTTCTTCACCCAGGGCCCAGTCGGCCGCCGTGAGCTCCTGGGGCGGATGGGCATGCTCTTCACGGACGATATAGACGCCCACCGACGACCCTTCGGCCGGCGGCTTGATCACATAAGGCGGGGGCATGACGTGGCCCTTGGCCGCCTCTTGACGGGTCACCACGCGGCTTTCGGCCACCGGCACCCCGGCCTCGCGCAAGATGGCCTTGGCCCGCTCCTTGTGCATGGCGAGCGCCGAGGCGAGCACGCCGGAATGGGTATAGGGAATACCCATGGTCTCGAGCAGGCCCTGGATGCAGCCATCCTCGCCGAACCGGCCATGCAGCGCGTTGAAGCAGACATCGGGCCTGATCTCGGCGAGCTTTGCCGCCACGTCACGGCCGACATCGAGCCTGGCGACCTTATAGCCCTCGCCTTCGAGGGCCTTGGCGCAGGCGGCGCCGGAGTTCAGCGACACCTCGCGCTCGGCGGAGAGACCGCCCATAAGCACGGCGACGTGCGTTTGCGTCTCAGTCATCGAAAAAGCCCCCGTCGGTTTGTTGTCGTGCCGGACCCGCCCCGGACCGTGACTCGGCCTTGGCGGTGCAAATCATGCTCTGCGGTGGTTACTGGATTACCCGTATTCGCGAGGAATGACACGGGGGAGCGGCATTAAAGACTCAATGGCCGCAGATCAGGCTTTGCCAAGCCGCTTGATTTCCCATTCGAGCTCGACGCCGCTAGTTTCCTTTACCCGTGCCCGCACGGTGTCGCCCAAGGTCTCGATGTCGGCGGCGCTGGCATTACCCTCGTTGATGAGGAAGTTGCAATGCAGCTCCGACACTTTCGCATCCCCAATCTTGAGGCCACGGCAGCCGGCGGCATCGATGAGCTGCCAGGACTTGTTGCCGGGCGGGTTCTTGAAAGTCGAACCGCCGGTGCGGCTCTTGATGGGCTGAACCTCTTCGCGATAGGCGGCGATCTCGTCCATCTCGGCGAGGATCTTCGCCGGATCGCCGGGTTTGCCCTGAAACAGGGCCTCGGTGAAGATGAGATCGTCGGGCGCGCCGCAATGGCGATAGGCGTAGTGGAAATCGGCGACGGGGAGCACATGCACGTTGCCCTGGCGGTCGACAGCGCGGGCCTCGACCAGCACTTCGCCGGTCTCGGTGCCGTGCGCGCCGCCATTCATGCGCAGCGCGCCACCAATGCCGCCCGGGATGCCGCGATAGAAGGTGAGACCGGCGATGCCGGCATCGGCCGCGGCACGCGCCACCTTCACGTCTGGGACTGCGGTCCCGACCCTGATCCGCGAGCCCTCTTCGATCTTAATGTCGCCGAAGCCGCGGCCGAGGCGGATGACCACGCCCTCGATGCCGCCGTCGCGCACCAGTAGATTGGAGCCGAGCCCGATCATGGTGATGGGGATGCCGGCGGGAAGTCCCTTCATGAAATAAGCGAGGTCGGCCTCGTCGGCCGGCGAATAGAGCACCTCCGCCGGGCCGCCCACCCGGAACCAGGTGTAGTCCTTGAGCGGGGCGTCCGCCGAGAGCCGTCCGCGCAACTCGGGGAGACTGGCGGTCAGCGTCTCGATGAGCGCAGCACCGTTCACGCCGCGCCCCCGCGCCGCTCCAGCCGTGCGGGCAGCGCGTTGATCCAATCGGTGATCGTGCCGGCGCCGAGCCCGACGACGAGATCGCCGGCTTGCACGATGTCGGCGATGGTCGTGGTCAGCGCGTCCTCGTCGTCGACGGTGAGCACGTTAGCGTGGCCATGGCGGCGCAGACCTGAAGCCAGTTCATCGCGGTCGATGCCGGGGATCGGCGCCTCGCCGGCGGAATAGACCGGCGTCACGACGACGATATCGGCGTCGTCGAGACAGGCGGAGAATTCGTTGAACAGCGCTTGCAGGCGTGAATAGCGATGGGGCTGCATCACGGCGATGATGCGCCCGGTCCCGGCCATACTGGCACCACGCAGCACAGAGGCGATCTCGACGGGGTGATGGGCGTAGTCGTCATAGACGGCGACGCCCTGCCATTCGCCGACGCGGGTGAAGCGCCGCTTGACGCCGGAGAAGGCGGCGAGCGTCGAACGGATCACGTCATCGCTCACATCGGCTTCGGTGGCGACGGCGAGTGCTGCGAGTGCGTTCAGCGCGTTGTAATGGCCGAGCGTCGGCAGCACGATGTCGGCGAGCTTGCGCGCGCCACCTTTCACCGCCGGCCCGAGATCGGCGTCGAAAGTGATGCTGTTGTGGTCGGGACGCAGATTGGACAGCTTGATGTCGGCCTCGCGGGCCACGCCATAGGTCAGCGTGCGCCGTCCGTTGGCCGCGCCACCCAGCCTGCCCAGAAGTTCGCGCACCACGGGATGATCGATGCAGGCGACGGCGACCCCGTAAAACGGAATGGCGTCGATGAACTGCGCGAAGGCGAGGTGCAGTTCCTCCTCCGTCTCCCAATAATCCATGTGCTCGGGGTCGATACTGGTGACAACGCCGATCTGGGTCGGCAGCTTCAGGAATGTGCCGTCGGACTCGTCGGCCTCAACCACCATCCACTCGCCCTTGCCGATGCGCGCATTGGTGCCCCAGGCATTGATGATGCCGCCGGTGATGACGGTGGGATCGAGCCCGCCGCCATACAGCAGATCGGCGATTAGCGAGGTGGTCGTGGTCTTGCCGTGCGTGCCGGTGACCGACACGGTGGCGCAGGGGCGCATCAGTTCGGCCAACATCTCCGCGCGGCGAATGATGGGAGTACCGCGTTCCTTGGCGGCCTCGAACTCCGGATTGCCCGCCTTGACCGCACTGGAAATCACCAGATAGGCGGCGCCCTCGATATTCGCCGGGTCGTGGCCGATCAGGCAGTCGATGCCGTGGCTGCGCAGCCGGTCGAGATTGGCGCTCTCCTTCAGATCGCTGCCCTGCACGCGATAGCCGCGCGTGTGCATGACCTCGGCGATGGCGCTCATGCCGATGCCGCCAATGCCCACGATGTGGAACAGGCCTGTCGTCTCCGGCGGGGGCAAATGCATAGTCGACGCCTACTCTTCGGGTCCCGCCAGCTCCTCGGCGAGGTTGGCCAGCTTCTTCACCGCATCGATGCTGGCCATGGCTTTGGACTTTGCCGCCGCCTTGGCGAGAAGCTCCGGGTTGCCGAGCAGCCGGGCAAGCTCCTCCGACAGACGCTCCGGCGTAATGTCCGACTGGCGCATGCACCAGCCGCCACCGCCCTCTTCCAGGCGAGTAGCGTTTTCGAGCTGGTCGTTGTCAAGAGCGTGGGGCAGCGGCACCAGCAGGCCAGGCCGGCCGATCGCCGTCAGTTCGGCAACGGTGGAGGCGCCGGCGCGGGCAATCACCAGATGGGCGTTGGCGATGCGCTCGGGCAGATCGCGGAAGAACGGCGCCAGATGGGCGGCGATATTGGCTTCCTTATACGCGGCGCGGACCTCCACCAGATCCTCGGGGCGGACTTGCTGCACCACCGTGAGGCGCCAACGGAACGGCGACGGCATCATCTCCAGCGCCGGCGGCAGGACCTCGGAGAAGAAATGCGCGCCCTGGCTGCCGCCGAACACAAGCAGCAGCAAGCGACCCGCCGCCTCGGGCGGCGTGTAGGCGACGTTGCGATAGGACGCCACCACATCGCGCACCGGGTTGCCGGTGTGTTGCGAGCGCTTCTCGGCGCTGCGGCGCAGGCGCTTGGTCGGCTGGAAGGACAGCGCGATGGCGTCGGCGAAACGCGACAGCAGGCGGTTGGCGCGGCCCATCACCGCGTTCTGCTCGTGGATCATGGTCGGAATACCGAGCGAGCGGGCGGCCATGATCGGCGGCAGAGTTGGATAGCCGCCAAAGCCGACGACGACGAGCGGCTGGACCATCTCGAGCAGGCGGCGCGCCCGGATGAAGCCCGAACCCAGGCGGCCGAGCGTCTTGGCCACGGCCATCGGCGAGCGGCTGGTGAAGGTCGCAGAGGGCACGCGATAGACGGCCCGCGCCGGAAAATCGCTACCGAATTGCTCGGCGCGCTCGTCCGTGGCGAGTTCGACCGAGAAGCCGCGCCGGGTCAATTCCTGCGCCAGGGCCGCGGCCGGAAAGAGATGTCCGCCAGTGCCTCCGGCGACGAGAAGAATGGTCCGTGAACTCAAGCCGTCTGCTCCCTTGCGCCCGGCGCTTCCGCCTCGGGCTCGCCACGTGTCGAATGTTTGATGTGATCCGCCCTCGGCCGCTTGCGGGTCAACCCCAGCGCGAAGCCCATGGTCAGCGCCATGGCCAGCAGAGACGACCCGCCATAAGAGATAAACGGCAGGGTCATGCCCTTGGCCGGCAGCAGGCCGACATTCACCGCCATATTGATCAGGGTCTGCAGGCCGAACAGCATAATGAGCCCCGCGACGGCGTGCCGGATGAACCCGTCAGGTTCTTGCGATGCCTTTGATAGCCCACGCAGCACGATGAAGGCGAACAAAGTCAGCAAAATCAGGCACGCAATCAAGCCATACTCTTCGGCCGCCACAGCGAAAATGAAATCGGTGTGGGAGTCGGGCAGCACATCCTTCACCGTCCCCTCGCCCGGACCGCGGCCAAACCAGCCGCCATTGAGGAAGGAGTCGATGGACCGGTCGGCCTGATAGGTATCACCGGACGCCGGATCGATAAAGCGGTCGATGCGCGAGGCGACATGAGGCACGAGGAAATAGGCGGTGAACAGTCCGCCGACCGCGGCGGCGGCGAGCGCCAAGATCCACACCATGTTGATGCCGGCCATATAGAACAGCGCGCCCCACACAAGCGTGACGAGGAGCGTCTGGCCGAAGTCGGGTTGAAGCACCAGCAACAGCGCGAAGACCGCATAGAGCAGGATGGCGAGCTCGAGGCCCGGAATGTCCTTGCGCTTCTGGCTCTCGTTGAACAGCCAGGCGGTCAGCACGATGAAAGCCGGCTTCACGAACTCCGACGGCTGAAGCGAGAAGGACCCCAATTGCAGCCAACGCTTGGCGCCTTTGATCTCCGGCCCCAAGAACAGAATAAGGATCATCAAGGCGATACCGGTCAGGAAAATGATGAAGGCGGTCCGCCTGATCTGCTTGGGCGTCAGCGTGGAGGCGGCGAACAGGATGGCGACGGCGGGAATGAGCAGCACCGCATGGCGGCGCACGAAGTGGAACGGCTCAAGATCGTATCTTTCGGCGATCGGCGGGCTGGCCGCAAGGGACAGCACGAGACCTGCGCCCATAAGCAGCAGGAGGCCGAAAAACATCAGGCGGTCGACGGTGAACCACCAGTCGGACAGCACGCTTCTATCGGCGCGGGTGATCCTCATGCGGCTCTGCCCTGCTCGCTCACGCGTGTTGCCCCGTCGAGACCCATGACAATGTCACGAAAGGCATCGCCGCGCTTGGCGAAATTGGCGAACTGATCATAAGAGGCGCAAGCTGGCGACAGCAGCACGACGGGCTCGGACGCGTCCGACCGGCCAGCATCGGAGGCGGCTTCCGCAACGGCGCGAGCCAGCGTGCCGCAGACGACATGGTCGACCGCATCGCCAAGCTGCGTTGCGAAGTCCTCTGCCGCCTCGCCGATCAGATAGGCGCGGGCGATCTTGGGAAAATACGGTTCGAGGCCATCGAGGCCGCCCGCCTTGGCCTTACCGCCGACGATCCAATAGATGTCGCCGAAGCTCGCCAGCGCCTTGCCGGCAGCATCGGCATTGGTGGCCTTGGAGTCATTGACGAACAGCACGGACCCTGCCCGCGCCACCTGCTCCATACGGTGCACCAGTCCGGCGAAGCTCTTGAGACCTTGCTGGATTTCCGCCGCGCCTAACCCCTGGGCACGCGCCAGCGCGTAGGCCGCCGCCGCATTCTGCCAGTTATGGGCGCCGCGCAGCGAACCGATGCCGACGAGTTCGGCGCGGGCAATTTCTTGGCCGCCCTCCATCTCCACCAACACCGCGTCGGCGGCCCACACGCCGTTCTGCACCGGGGCGCCGACGGCGACGCGCTTGACCGCGAAGGGGCCGTGCAAGGTTTCGGCGATGGCGCGGCAAGGCACGTCGTCGACGCCGATGACGGCGGTGGCGTCTGCCCCGAGTTGCGCGAAGACTTGCGCCTTGATGCGCGCATAGTCAGCCAGCGTGCCGTGGCGGTCGAGATGGTCGGGGGTGATGTTGAGGAGTGCCGCGGCGTCCGGCTTGAGCGACGGAGCGAGATCGATCTGGAAGGACGACAGCTCCAGCACATAAGTGAGATCGTCGGCGAACGGCTCGAGGTCGAGCACCGCGGTGCCGATATTGCCGCCGAGCGCGACGCGCTTGCCGGCTTTACTCAAGAGATGTGCCGTGAGCGCGGTGGTGGTCGATTTGCCGTTGGTCCCGGTGATGACGATCGCCTTGGCCTTGGTGCCGGCTTTCGCCCGGGCGCGGAAGAACAGCTCGACATCGCCGATAATTTCGACGCCGGCGGCCCGCGCCTTCGCCACGCTCCAATGGGGCGCGGGATGGGTGAGCGGAATGCCGGGCGCCAGCACCAGCGCGGTTAAGCGCGTGAAGTCGGCGTCAGTCAGATCGGCAACGGTCAGCCCGGCGGCGGCGGCTTCGGCGCGCGCGGCCTCCTTATCGTCCCACACGACGACATTGGCGCCACCGCTCCCTAGCGCACGCGCGGTCGCAAGGCCGCTCAGCCCGAGGCCCACAACAGCAACGTCGCAGCCGGCGAAGATCGTCACGGGAATCATGATGCTTAGGAACTTAGCGCAATTTCAGGGTCGCGAGGCCAGCAAGGGCAAGCACCACGGCAATAATCCAGAAACGGATGACCACCGTCGATTCCGGCCAGCCCTTCTGCTCGAAATGGTGATGGAGCGGCGCCATGCGGAACACCCGCTTGCCGAACAGCTTGTAGGAGGTCACTTGGACGATTACCGAGACGGCCTCCAGCATGAACAAACCACCGACAATGGCCAGCACGAGCTCGTGCTTGGTGGCCACCGCGATGGTGCCCAACGCCCCGCCGAGCGCCAATGAGCCCGTATCGCCCATGAAAATCAGCGCCGGGGGCGCGTTGAACCACAGGAAGCCAAGACCGGCGCCCACCAGCGCGCCGCACACGATGGCAAGCTCGCCGGTCCCTTGCACGAAATGGATCTGCAGGTAATCGGCGAAGAGCACGTTGCCGACGAGATAAGAGATGAAGCCGAAGGTGGCGGCGGCGATCATCACCGGCACGATGGCTAGGCCGTCGAGACCGTCGGTCAAGTTCACCGCATTGCCGGCGCCGACGATGATGAAGGTGCCGAAGGGGACGAACACCCACCACCCCAGCGGAATCATAAAGTCCTTGAAGAAGGGAACAGCGAGCGACGTGGAGAACGGTTCCTCGCCGACCGAAGCGATGACCGCCGTGGCGACCAAAGCGGCGATGGTCTCGATGACGATCTTGATGCGCCCGCGAAAGCCGTCGGCCGACTGCCGGGTGACTTTGAGATAATCGTCGTAAAGCCCAACCGCGCCGTAGACGAGGGTTAGCAGCAGCACGACCCAAACATAGGTGTTTTGCAGATTGCCCCACAGCAGCACCGACACGGTGACGCCGGAGAGAATCATCAGCCCGCCCATGGTCGGAGTGCCCTGCTTTTGCAGGACGTGACGCTCCGGTCCTTCTTTGCGGATCGGCTGGCCCTTGCCCTGACGCACGCGCAAGGACCGGATCACCCGCGGCCCGAACAGGAAGACGAACAGAAGCGCGGTGATCACCGCCCCGCCGGTACGGAAGGTGA
The DNA here is from genome assembly GCA_035528655.1 of Methyloceanibacter sp. Classification (GTDB taxonomy): domain Bacteria; phylum Pseudomonadota; class Alphaproteobacteria; order Rhizobiales; family Methyloligellaceae; genus Methyloceanibacter. Next base: position 8,120 of record DATKYG010000052.1, on the reverse strand, counting down.
TGTAGCGGAAGATATTGAGGACAGCGATGTCAGGCGCCAGCTCGGCCAACCAAAAGAGCATCGCTGTGTCCCCCTCAACCGGCCCTTTAGGCCGACATGCTTTCCGCCTCGAAGCGACGCTTCAGCGCCTCCACGAGCGGGGCCATGCGGCTGCCGAGCGACCCCTTGACCATGATAACGTCCCCCGGCCCTACCGCGTCGACCAGTTTGGACTGAAGCGCCTCCGCGGTCTCGGCGTAGGCGCCCTGGCGGCTTGCCGGCAGAGCCTGGTATAGCTCGCTCATCAGTTCGCCGCAGGCAAAGACAACATCTACCCCGGCCCCGTCAACGGCCTCCGCAAGCTCCCGGTGCAGCTTCGGGCCTTCCGCGCCGAGTTCCAGCATGTCGCCAAGCACCGCAACACGGCGGGAAAAAGCCCCGCGCGGGGTCAGCCCGAGCGTGGCAAGGGCCGCCCGCATGGAGGCCGGATTGGCGTTATAGGACTCATTCAAGACCGCGACCGGCCCGTTTTTTGTCTCGATCACCACGCGCTGGCCGCGCCCGGCCTGGGCCTGAATGGCGCCTACGGCGTCGGCGCCGGCCTTGAGATCGGCCCCGGCCAGCTTCACCGCCGCCAGCACGGCCAGCGAGTTCTGCACCAGATGCTGCCCCGGCGCGCCGAGGCGATAGTCGACGATCTCGCCCAGAATATCCGCCCGGACGGTCGAGCCATCGGGGGCCAGCTCGGCAGACAGCAGCCGGGCCTCGGCGCCTTCGGCTTCGCCGAAGCCTACGATCGTCGCGCCATGCTCTCTTGCATGCCGTGCGAGCCGCTCGAAATGGGGATTGTCGCGATTGAGGACCGCCGTACCGCCCGGCTCCAGGCCGTGGAAGATCTCGGCCTTCGCGTCGGCGATATCCTCGATTGAGCGGAAGAAGCCGAGATGCACCGGGGCCACCGTGGTGATGATGGCGATCTGCGGCCGGACCAGCCGCGTCAGCACGTCGATCTCGCCTGCGTGATTCATGCCGATCTCGAACACGCCGAAGCCGACGGATCGGGGCATGTTGGTGAGCGTCAGCGGCACGCCCCATTGATTGTTGAAGGACTTCGAGGAGGCATGCACGCTCCCGCTCGGCGCGAGCGCCAGTCTCAGCGCCTCCTTGGTGCCGGTCTTGCCGACGCTGCCGGTGACGCCGATGATGACGGCACGCTCGACACGCGCGCGGCCCGCGCGGCCGAGGTCGTTCAGGGCGACGAACGTGTCGGCCACCCGCACCAGCCGCTCCTCGTCGCCGGACGGAAATGTGTCATTGACCACGGCGCAGGCCGCGCCCGCCTCGAGCGCGGGGACCACATAGCCATGGCCGTCACGATTGGGGCCGCGAATGGCGATGAAGCCCTCGCCGGGCTCCAGGCTGCGGCTGTCGATGGAGAAGGCGCCGACGGGCGCGCTGTCCGCCCCGAGGCTCTTGCCGCCCATGGCGGTCACGATCTCCCCAATGGTCCAGAGCGGTTCAGCCAAGTTTCGCCTCATCAGCAAGCGCGGCGGACACCGCGTCGTGGTCGGAAAACGGAATGACGGTCGCCCCTATGGTCTGACCGGTCTCATGGCCCTTGCCGGCCACGAGCAAGACGTCGCCCCATCTTAGCATGGCTACGGCCTCGGCGATGGCTTGCCCGCGATCGCCAATTTCGGTGGCGCCGGGGGCTGCCGCCAGGATCTCACGGCGGATCTGGGCCGGCTCCTCGCCGCGCGGATTATCGTCGGTGACGATGGCGAAATCCGCTTTTTCGACCGCCGCGGCGCCCATTTGCGGCCGTTTGCCCTTGTCGCGGTCGCCGCCACAACCGAACACGACAACAAGCCGGCTCTCGACATAAGGCCGCAAGGCATCGAGCGCCTTGGCCAGCGCGTCGGGCGTATGGGCGTAGTCGATGAAGATCGGCGCGCCGTCCTTGGCCGTGCCGGCGAGGTCGAGGCGGCCTCTTGCCCCTTTCAGATCGGCGAGGAGCGGCAAGACATCATCGGCACTGCTTCCGGTAGCCAAACAGAGCCCCGCGGCGACGAGCGCATTGGACGCCTGGAAGCCGCCGACCAGTGGCAGGCGCACGTTATGGCGCTTACCGTCATGCTCAATGATGAGGGATTGAGAGAAGCCGTCGATCTCGTCGCCGGCGAGCCGCAAGGTCTCGCCTGCCCGGCCGACGGTGATGAGTTCAAGCCCGCGCGCCCGGGCCACCTCGGCAACTTGGTCGCGGCCTTCGCTATCCATGTCGACCACGGCGGTCGCGCCCGGCGGCAACAGCTCGCGGAACAGGCGCAGCTTCTGGGCGAAGTAATCCCCGAAACTCGCGTGATAGTCCAAATGATCGCGGGAGATATTGGTGAAGGCCCCCGCCGCCAGTGTCACGCCGTCGATGCGGCGTTGCTGCAAGCCATGACTGGAAACTTCGAGCGCCAGATGGGTGACGCCCTCGTGCGCCAGCCCGGCGAGAAGCGCATGCAGCTCGATGGGATCGGGCGTGGTGTGCCGCAACGTTTGCGTGCCACTCGGTGTCACCACGCCGACCGTGCCGAGGCTCGCGGCCCGGAACCCCTGCCCGGCCCAGAGCTGGCGCACGAAGGACGCCACCGAGGTCTTGCCGTTGGTGCCGGTGACGGCGACTTCAGTCTCGGGTTGCTGTCCGTAAAAGCGCGCGGCGATGAGCGCGAGCAGCCGGCGGGGGTCGTGGCCGGTGACGATTGGCGTTTCTGTTTTTGGAAGTGTCGTGCCGTCCGCGGTGAGGATGGCCGCGGCGCCGCGCTCCAAAGCCGTGGCGATAAAGCGGGCGCCATCGGTGTTCACGCCCGGCAGCGCGGCAAATAGATAGCCCGGCTCGACCTGCCGGCTGTCCGCGGCGAGCCCGGCGATCGGCACCGCAGCCCAGGAAGCGGGCAGCTTCGCCTCCGGCCCGATCAGCTCACCCAGAGTCATATCGCGATTGACCCCCGAAGGGCCGTTTCCCTTGAGGAATTCAAGGGCTTGGCCAAATCCCCCGCATAGGGAACAGACCTTTAATAGGTGGCGGAAACCTTGCCGTCAAACCGCCCCTTGCCGTCCTCGAGCTTGGGTTGCACGCCGAGGATCGGGGCGATGCGGGCGACGATTTTGCCCACCGTGGGCGCGGCGTTCCATCCGGCCGTGGCGTAGCCTTTGGTGACGGCGACCCTCTGCGGCTCATCCAGCATGACCAGCACGACATATTGCGGGTCGTCGGTCGGGAAGGTCGCGAGGAAACTCGTGAGCAGCGCCGAGTTGCTGTAACGGCCCTTGACTACCTTCTCCGCCGTGCCGGTCTTGCCACCAACGCGATAGCCTTCCGCGTCGGCGTTCTTGCCGGTGCCCTTGACCACATTCATGCGCATCAACTTGTTCATGGCGGCGCTCGTCTCGGCCTTTAGTACACGCGGGCTGTCGCGCATGGCCTCTTCCGCCGAGCGCGGCAGGAAGGTCGGGGGCACGGCGATGCCGCCATTGACCAGCGGCACGGTGGCGGTGACGAGTTGCAGCGGTGTCACCGACAGGCCGTGACCGAAGGCGATGGTCATGGTGTTGAGCTTCTGCCAATGCTTGGGCACGATCGGCGACGCGCTCGGGCCGAGCTCGGTGGTGACCGACTCCAACAGGCCGAGCTTCTTGAGGAAGGCGCGGTGGCGCATCACCCCCATATGGAGCGCCTCCTTCGCCGAACCGATATTCGACGAATAGATGAAGACTTCCGGAACGGTGAGCGGCCGCTTCTTGCCGTGGAAGTCACCGATGGTGAAGGAGGCGTAATGGATCGGGCTCGAGGCATCGTAGGTCGTGTTGAGATTGGCGAGACCGAGGTCGAGCACGCCGGCGGTGGTGAATACCTTAAACACCGAGCCCATCTCATACACGCCGAAGCCGATGCGGTTCAGCCTGTCCTTGTCGAGGGCCTGCTCGCGATGGTTCGGGTCGTAATCCGGCAGCGACGCCAGCGCCAGTACTTCGCCTGAGTGCACATCCATAACAATGCCGGCAGTGGCCTTGGCCTTGAACGTGTCCATCGCTGCCTTAAGCTCCTCGCGCAGCACATGCTGCACACCGACGTCGAGGGAGATGGTGACGCCCTCGTCGCCCGAGGCCGTCTGCGGGCTCATCATGGTCAGCTGCGGATTGTCGTCGACGAACTTCTCGATGCCGGCGATGCCGCGATTGTCCACGTCCACCAGACCGACCACATGGCTGGCGGTGGCGCCGACCGGATAGACGCGGCGATATTCCTCGATGAAGCCGAGGCCCGGCAGGCCCAGCTCGTGAATCTCGGCCTGCTGCTTCGGCGTCAGCTCGCGCTTGATGCGGACGAAGCGGCTGCCGCCGGCGAGCCGTTTGCGCAAACTCTTGGCATTGACGCCAGGCAGTACGCCGGCGACCTGCTCGGCGAGTTCGTCCCAGTCGATGACGCGCTTCGGATCGGCATAGAGGGTGGCGCCGCGAATGTCAGTGGCCAGCAGCCGCCCGTTGCGGTCGAGGATGTCGGGGCGATGCACCGTGGTGGAGATGTCGTAACCGCCGCCACCGCTTTTCTCGGTGCCGACGAAGCCGAGCGTCACGAGGCGGCCGCCAATCATGACGAAGGCGAGCGCGAAGCCGAGGCATGCCAACCGGAAGCGATACCGGCAACGGGCGTGATAGGCGCGCGAGGCGCGCGCTTCGGCAGGATCGGATCTGTCGGTCTCGCGCAACGGTCTACTCTGCTTAATTGGTTGCAGCCTTGCCAACGCCCGGCCGGGCGGTGCTTGCGGTCTCCTGGACACGGGCACGCTCAAGATCGCGGTCCGTGACCTCGTCGAGGATCAAGAGCTGCTGGGGGTTGGCCGGGGTGAGCTTGAGATATTTCTTTGCCAGCCGCTCGATGCGCTCGGGCCGGTTGAGCAGACTCCACTCGGCGCGCAGCACGGCGAGCGCGTCGCGCTCGGTCTCGATTTCCTTGTTGAGGACGATGATGCGCTCATCGAGGGCGTGGGCCTCGTATTTCGACTGGTAGATGACATAAGCGAGGGCCACGAGGCCGAGGACGAGACAGATATTGACGAAACGCAACATGGTACTAACGCGCGGAACGACGTCCGCAATCCCTTACAATTAGCCCTACGCGCCCAACTCAGGCCCCTCAGCCGGAAACCCTCGGTACCCCGAGCGCCGCGAGATCCAGCGGATGAGCCGGCGCCGCGGTACGCTCCCCGGCCCTGAGCCGCGCCGAGCGAGCCCGTGGGTTCCGCCGAATCTCATCGTTACTGGGTTCTAAAGGCCGACGGTTAAGAAGCTGGAAGCTTGGCGCAATTTCTTGGGTTCCCGTCTCTGGCATATGCCTTGAGCCGCGCGGGCCGGCCAGAGCACGGCTGGCGAAGAAGCGCTTGGCAATACGGTCCTCCAACGAATGGAAGGTGACCACGGCAAGCCGCCCGCCGGTTTTCAGCAGCCGCTCGGCGGCGGCGAGCCCATCGGCCAACTCGTCAAGCTCGGCGTTGAGATAGAGCCGGAATGCCTGGAAAGTCCTGGTGGCGGGGTGCTTGGGGTCGTCGTGCCGGCGCCCGAGGACGCGAGCGACGATGTCGGCAAGCTCGCCCGTGCGCATGATGGGAGCCTCGGCGCGCTTGGCGACGATGGCCTTGGCGATGGCGCGGGAGCGCCGCTCCTCACCAAAAACATACATGATTTCCGCTAGTTCCGACTCCGTCAGGGTGTTGACAATGTCCGCCGCGGTAGGCCCGTCGCCGCCCATGCGCATGTCGAGCGGGCCGTCCTTGGCGAAGGAGAAGCCGCGCTCGGCCTGATCGAGCTGCATTGAGGAGACGCCGAGATCGAGTGTCACACCGTCGACGATGGAAAAGCCCTCGCTCGCGGCGATAGCCTCAATCTCCGAGTAGCGACCGAGAACGGCCATCAGGCGTCCGGGATAGTCCTTGGCAAGCGCGCCGCCCAAGGCGAAGGCCTCGTCGTCGCGATCGATCGCGATGAGTTTGCAGTCGGCTGCGTCGAGGATGGCCTTGGCATAGCCGCCGGCGCCGAACGTGCCGTCGACGATGATGTCGCCGTCTTTAGGCTGAAGTGCCGCCAGAACCTCGGAGAGCATCACGGGAATGTGGCGAGCCGGTCCGCCAGCGGCAGTCAAGCTGCCACGACCCGCCATCATTCCCGTGCTCCCTCTGGCCCGCCGCTTCCGCGACGCCCCGCGCCGAGTAACTTGCGAAGGTCACGCACTTTGTTGCGCGACTCCGCCAAATACTTTTCAAAGCGCTCCGGCTCCCAAAGCTGAAACTTTTCGCCCAGCCCGACAAAAGTGATGTGGCTGGTGATCCCTGCGTGCTCGCGCAGGCGCTCGGACAGACTCGTACGGCCGTCCTGATCGATGGTGAGAATCTCGCTGGTGCCGAAGAGCGCCGTAGCGAGCTGATCGCGCTCATCGGAATAGGGCGCGAGGTCTTCGACCAAATGATTGATCTTGTCGATGAGGCGCTGACCGCCGGCGTCGAGCGCTGGCGCATCGAGCGAAGGATAGCAGTAGATGCCGTCAAGGCCGTCCTTGGCGAGGACTGTGCGGAAAGAAGCAGGGACCGAGACGCGACCTTTGGTGTCGATCTTGTTGGTGAATGTCGAGACAAACTGGTCCATCTCCCCCTCACGCGCATCGAAGCCGACGAATTTGACTGGATGAACAAACAGCGCTTCGGCGCAGGCGCCCGATCTTCGAAAAAATGGGTGGAGGAAGCGGCGCTGGATCCCCCCGTGGCCTCTAAGGAAGCAGCTGCCTCCTTCCTCCACCCCACTCACCGAACGGGCATTAATGGGATAGCATGGGATGATATGGGCGTCAATGGAAAGAGATGGATGAAGCGCCTATTCCTCTTGGAATCACCCGCGCCAATACAAACGTCTCGGCCGCTTTTCGGGTTGCGAGGCCGATTGCCGCTTGCGCCCGAAGCACGGTACAAAGGCTGATGGTTAACGCCGCCCGGCCAAATGATTCGCCGTCGAGGTGGTGGCCTTAGAGTTTGCGTATTCGGGGCGCCCACTGGCAGCCGGAACGAGGCGACGGACCTTTGCGGCCATGGCAACGAGAGAGCTGAAAGCGGCGGGCGGCATAGCCGCGCTGGCATTACTTGCGCTTGTCGCTTGCCCGCCGGGCGCCAACAGCGCCGGCGACGGGCCATGGTTCGCGCGGCTTGGCCCGCCGGATGCCCCGGTCAAGCTTTTCTACGAGGAGGATGGCGAGGGACCGCCGGTGCTTCTCATTCACGGCTTCGGCGCCAGCACCTATACATGGCGGGGCATTGCACCCGCGCTCGCCCGCGACCATCGCGTCATTGCCGTCGACCTCAAAGGCTTCGGCCAATCCGACAAACCGTTCGACACCCGCTATTCGGTGTTCGACCAGGCTGACCTGCTGGCCCAGTTGATCGTCGACCGCGATCTGCGCGACCTGACCCTTGTCGGCCACTCCTTCGGCGGTGGCGTCGCCCTGGTGCTCGCACTCAAGGACGACCAACGCCTCAAGGGCCGCGTCTCCAAGCTGGTGCTGCTCGACACCATCGCATACCCGCAAGACATCCCGGTCTTCTTCCGGATGCTGGATATGCCGCTATTCTCGCATGTCGGCGTGCGCATGGTGCCACCGGCGATGCAGACGCGCATCGCCCTGCGCATCGCCTATCTCGACAACAGCAAGATCGACGACGAAGAGGTCGAGACCTATGCCGCGCCGCTCAGGAGCGCGGCCGGCAAGCACGCCATCATCCATAGCGCGCGCCAGATCATACCCGAGGGTCTCGACGAGATCTCCGAGCGCTATAAGTCGATCGAGATGCCCACCCTCATCCTGTGGTGCGACCACGACCGCATCGTGCCGTTCGACGTGGGCCTCAAGCTCCGGCGCACCATGCCGAACGCCACGCTGAGGCTGGTCGAAGGCTGCGGGCACATGCCTCACGAGGAGCAGCCCGAGGTCACATTGGGCCTGATCCAGGGCTTTCTCGGCGAATAGCCCGGCGTTTCAGCCGGCCCCGGCGCGTCTCTTTCCCATAAGATTTACTTATCAATCCGATAGGCAAATACGATTTGCACTTATTCTA
>DATKYG010000051.1:0-2821 GCA_035528655.1 Methyloceanibacter sp. | reverse complement strand
CGAGCTGCCCGGGCGCGACATGGAGCGCTGGCTGATCGGCCATACGCTGGAATTGGCCAAGAACAACGTCGATCTCGCGACCTTGCGCGAACTGACCGCGCGCTACGCCCCCCCGACCAACGCGGCGAGCCACACGCTGTTCAACGCCTGGTTGGACGGGTTGAGCGCCTAGTCGGCGTCCGGCGCCAGCACGGACTCGCCGACCGTCGTGGGCAGCTCTTTCGTCTCAGGCCCCTTCACCACCTCGCCCTTGGCGTTCCACCAGGTCGATGCATAGGTCACGCCGCCTTCGCGTTTGACGAGATGCGTCCACACCTCCTCGCCCGGATAGTAGAACACGGTCCACGGGCCCAGCGCGCCTTTCGGGATCGCGCGGAAGGTGACCAGCACCTCGCCGTCCGGCCGCACATCCCCTTTGGTTGCCTCGATCACGCGCAGCTTGGCGAGATAGCCGGGCAGCCGTTCGCCGGTCTGCGTGTCCGTGGTGATGCTGGTGCAGGTCACCGACATGACGCGCACCAGGGCGACGAGATCGCTCTCCGCCGTAAGCTCCGCGTCATCCATGGGCGCCGGCAAAGCGAGCGCCGCCGTCGCCATCAGGCAGCCGGTGAAAAAGGCGAAGATCGGGCGCAGACTGAGGGGCAACCTTATATCGGCGGACTTTGTGACGAAGAGCATGGGACCTCCTTGGCGGGGTCGCGAGTTTATCCAGAAGGCATACAAGGACGACGTGAACAATCGTCAACCTGGGAGGAAACACAACGATGGTGAATATCTATCTGTTTATCGAATTGCTGGGCTCGGCCAACGCCATGGCCACGCTCGACGCCGTCAAGACGCTGGAGATGGACAACTGCAAGTTCGCCAATGTGGTGATGCTGTCCGATGAGAAGCTGGTGGCCCAGCTCGACTGCAAGGACTCCAGCGACGGCGACAAGGCGATCCTCAATCACATCGCCAAGGTCGACGGCGTGGTGCAGACCAACATCGTCGCCGTGGTCCGCCCCCGGAAGGGGTGAATCCAACCGAATGGGCTTCTGTTCTCAGTCAGCAGATCTTGACTATGCGCCAGTGGTCGGACCCTTTGGTTTCACATGAGGCTGAGCCTTCGGAAGCCTTTGACCGCCTTCGCCGTCACACCTTTCGAACAGTTCATTGAACCAGTCGACACTCGTCCAGTCTGAGTCATAGGGTACTTTGAGCCCGGCCAGATACCTTCTTTCCTTGCCAAACGAAACCGAAGTTTTGTCCCATTTTATTGCGCCAAAGGCCGACGAGCTGAGGGGCGCCGCCGGTATAGGGATCGATGCCGGACCGAAGAGCTTCACAGAACGACCAAATGGCCGCTCGGCTTGTGCCTTCAGCGGAGCTACCTGCCCAGCTCTTGGCACGACCTTCGATGCTAGACTTTCCGCTCCCATCAATATGCGCGAGGTATGAGGTAGACTCGTTGAGATTGATCTCAGTATCGGTCCAGTTTTGACCGGCTGGTGCATATTGGAGACGCCATAGGCGAAAGCGGCTTGACCTAATCATCCCGTCTCTGGAGCCGTGAAAGACCGAAAAGGCCTTCAAGGGGGCATTCCGCTGCGCTTCAATCGCAACTCGGAAGCGCGCACCTATTGCTGCATGCCTCTCGTCAGAGTTCGCCTGCTCGTCGAAGAGGAGCCCGGCATCTATCTGCTCAATGACCTGTCGTAGGATCGCAGGCGGAAAGAAGGCGTCCCCACAAAATCCGAAAATGTCGGGATAGAAGCGCGAAACGAAAGCTTTCTGCCCTCCATCCCAGATCGCGCGTTGGCTCCAGGAAATTCGGCTGTCCGTGATGATGTAGAGAGCGCAAGGGCCTCGCGAATCGATAGAGAGCGTTACCGCGAGAGATGTCATAGCCGTTGAAACTTTCGGTTCGAACGCTCATAATTGTTATGAAATCCAGGCAACTCCCAACCGCCCGAACTTTTCGGGTGCCCGAGGTGGTGGCTCTGCCTGCTAAGCAGGCAGAGTGTTGGGTCACTTGATCCCTAGCTCCTAATGCGCGGCCTCCCAGTTGTCGGCGGCGCGCGCGTCCACCTTCAGCGGGACCCGTAAGCGCAGCGCCGGTTCCGGTGCACGCTCCATGACGCTTTGCGCGATCTCCATGGTCTTGTCGGCCTCGTCTTCCGGGGCCTCGAAGATCAGCTCGTCGTGCACTTGTAAGAGCATGCGCGCCGACAGCCCCGCCTCGTCGAGCGCGTCCGCCATGCGGATCATGGCGCGGCGGATGATGTCCGCCGCCGAACCCTGGATCGGCGCGTTGATCGCCGCGCGCTCGTAATTGCCGCGCAGTGAAGGGTTCTTGGTGTTGATCTCGGGGTAGTGGATTTTGCGTCCGAACAGCGTGCTGACATAGCCGGTGCGCCGCGCCTCCACCTTCATCGCTTCCATGTAGTCCTTGATGCCGGGGAAGCGCTCGAAATAGGTGTTGATGTAGTCGCCCGCCTCGCCGCGGCCGATGCCGAGCTGGTTGGCGAGGCCGAAGGCGGAGATGCCGTAGATGATGCCAAAATTGATCGCCTTGGCCTTACGTCTGACGGACTGGTCCATGCCTTCGATCGGCACACCGAACATCTCCGATGCGGTCATGGCGTGAATGTCGAGCCCGTCGGCGAAGGCTTGGCGCAGCGTCGGGGTGTCCGCCATATGGGCCAGCACGCGCAGCTCGATCTGGCTGTAATCCGCCGAGATCAGCTTCTTGCCCTTGTCGGCCACGAAGGCCTTGCGGATCGAGCGGCCTTCCTTGGTGCGCACCGGGATGTTCTGCAGATTCGGCTCCACCGAGGAC
>DATKYG010000050.1:0-2631 GCA_035528655.1 Methyloceanibacter sp. | reverse complement strand
CGATTGGTTGATGATGCGCATTCCACTCGTCTCCAACGTCTACGACCTGTCCAAGCGCTTCGTGGCCATCGTCGACCGTGGCGGCGACGAGGACAGCTTCAAGTCCATGCAGCCGGTGTGGTGCTTCTTCGGCGGGGAGGGGAGTGCCGCGGTGCTGGCGCTGATGCCGTCGCACGAGCCGGTCGAGATCGGCGAGCACAGCTATGTTGCGGTTCTGGTGCCGTCTGCGCCGGTGCCCTTCGGCGGCGCGCTGATCTATGTGCCCGCGGACTGGATCAGGCCGGCGGAAGGCGGCGTCGAGCGGCTCATGAACGTCTATGTCTCCATGGGTGTCACGCCCCCGGCGAATTTGCCGGCCGGAGCCAAGCCGGTCGTCATCGAAGCATCGGCCGCAAAGAAGACGGCAGTGCCACGCAAGCGGCCTGCGAGAAAACCCAAGCCGTAAGAGCTCAGTTGGCGAAGCGGAAGTGCAGGACGTCGCCGTCCTTGACCACGTAGTCCTTGCCTTCAAGGCGTAGCTTGCCGGCGTCGCGGGCGGGTGCCTCTCCGCCAAGTCCCACATAGTCGTCGTAGGCGATGGTCTCGGCGCGAATGAAGCCCTTCTCGAAATCGGTGTGGATCACGCCGGCCGCTCGCGGCGCGTGGGTGCCCCGCGGAATGGTCCAGGCGCGCGCTTCCTTCGGTCCCGCGGTGAAATAGGTGACGAGGTCGAGAAGCGCGTAGCCTTCGCGGATCAGCCGGTTGAGGCCGGGCTCGGGCAGGCCGAGTTCGGCGAGATAGGCTTTCCGTTCTTCGCGTTCGAGTTCGGCAAGTTCCGACTCGATCTTGGCAGAGATGACAATGCAGCCAGCCTTTTCGCGCGCGGCGCGCTCCTCGACGGCTTCCGAATATGCGTTGCCGGTGGCGGCGGATGCCTCGTCGACATTGCACACATAAAGGATGGGCTTCGAGGTGAGCAGGCCCAGGGTGCGGAACAGGGGGCGTTCGTCTTCGCTGACCTCGGCGATGCGCGCCGGCTTGCCGTCGCGGAGCAGCGGCAACATGCGCTCCAACAGCGCCAGCGTCGCCTTCGCCTCCTTGTCCTGGCCGCGGATCTTCTTTTCGAGGATCGGCACGCGGCGCTCCAGGCTATCGAGATCCGCCAGCATCAGCTCGGTCTCGATGGTTTCCGCGTCGGCGATCGGGTCGACCTTGCCCTCGACATGGACAACGTCCGGGTCCTCGAAGCACCGCAGCACATAGGCGATGGCATCCACTTCGCGGATATGGGCGAGGAACTGGTTGCCGAGGCCTTCGCCTTTGGACGCGCCGCGCACGAGACCGGCAATGTCGACGAATGTCAGTCGCGTGGGGATGGTTTGCGCTGACTTGGCGATTGCGGCGAGCTTGTCGAGGCGCGGGTCGGGAACCGGCACGTCGCCGACATTGGGCTCGATGGTGCAGAACGGATAATTGGCGGCCTGCGCTGCGGCGCTCTCGGTGAGCGCGTTGAACAGGGTGGACTTGCCCACGTTGGGCAGTCCGACGATGCCGCATTTGAATCCCATCCCGGTGCCTATTCCTTATGAGTCGAGCCAGCGGCGGAGCTTGGCGGCGAGCGCGCCACCTGGCGCAGGCTTGTCTTCCTTCGCCGGCTTGGGCGCCGGTGTCTTGTCTGCTTTTTTGGCGGGCGCCGGCTTGGCCTTCTTCTTCGGCTCGGGCTCCTCGCCTTGGGTCAGGTACGCCACGCGAGTCTGGAACTTGTCGTTGGCGCCGTCGGCGAGATCCGGCGCCGCGTCGGCCATTGCGGCGAGCAGGGGCTCCAGCCAGTCGGAATCGGCCTTGGCGAAGTCGTGCAACACGTAGCCGACCACACGCTCGCGGTGGCCGGGATGGCCGATGCCGATGCGCACGCGCGCATAGTCGTTGCCCATGTGCGCGCTCAACGACTTGAGCCCGTTATGGCCGGCGACACCGCCGCCGGTTTTCACGCGGACCTTGCCGGGAGCCAGATCGAGCTCGTCGTGAAAGGCGATGACGTCCTTTTCGTCGAGCTTGTAGAAGCGCAGGGCTTCGCCGGCCGAGCGTCCGGACTCGTTCATGAACGTCTGCGGCTTCAGGAGGAGCACTTGCTCGCCGCCCAGCCGGCCTTCGCTCACGAAGCCGGAGAAGCGTTTGCGCCAGGCCGGAAAATTATGGACCTCGGCGATGGCGTCGAGCGCCATGAAGCCGACATTGTGACGGTTGAAGGCGTATTGCGCCCCCGGATTGCCGAGGCCGACAAAGAGCTTCATCGCGTCATCCTGATCGGCGGCCAGCCACGGCCGCGAAGCCAAAGAAGGAGCAGCAGACTACTCCTTCTTCTCCTTGTCCTCGGCCTCGCCGTCGCCCTCGCCCTCGGCGCTCTCTTCAGTCTCGGCGCCCTCGGCCCCTTCCTCCGTCTCCTCCTTCTGGCCGACAATGGTGGCCACGGTGAAGTCGCGGTCGGTAATGGTGGGGACCACGCCCTCTGGCATTTTGACGGAGGAGATGTGGATCGAGTCGCCGATCTCGAGGCCCGTCAGATCGATCTCGAACGATTCGGGGATCCGATCGGCGGGGCAGCGCACCGGAATGTCGTGGCGCACCACGTTGAGCACGCCGCCGCGCTTG
>DATKYG010000049.1:0-2594 GCA_035528655.1 Methyloceanibacter sp. | reverse complement strand
AGCACGCGGGCCGTCTCCAACCCTGGGATGGTCTTCAGGAAGGCATGCTGCACGTCCTCTGGGAGCGAGGTGGAGATGCCGTTCGGATAGACGGTGTCGTCGTCGAGACCTTCGGGCTCGAGGAAGATCTGGTGGCTGCCGCGCTCCTTGAAGCGGACGACCTTATCCTCGATGGACGGGCAATAGCGGGGCCCGACGCTTTCGATGGCGCCGGAATACATGGGCGCGCGGGCGAGATTGGCCTCGATGATGGCGTGGGTCGCCGCCGTGGTGTGGGTGATGTGGCAGGGGATTTGGGGCGTCGCGATCCTTGTCGTCAGAAACGAGAACGGCACGGGCGGGTCGTCGCCCGGCTGCACCTGGAGGCGGTCCCATTGGATCGTCTTTCCGTCGAGGCGCGGCGGCGTGCCGGTCTTGAGGCGGCCCATGCGCAGGCCGAGGCCGTAGAGCCGCTCGGAGAGACGAAGAGCCGGGGCCTCGTCCATGCGGCCGGCCGGGATCTTGGTCTCGCCGATATGGATAAGGCCGTTGAGGAAGGTGCCGGTGGTCAGAACCACCGCGCCGGCCGTGAAGCGGCGGCCGTCAGCGGTCACGAGTCCGGTCACCCGGCTGCCGTCGACGATCAGGTCCTCCACCGCCGCCTCGATCACCTCTAGGTTCGGGGTGGCGGCGATGGCCGCTTGCATGGCCTGCCGGTAGAGCTTGCGGTCGGCCTGGGCGCGGGGGCCTTGCACGGCCGGGCCCTTAGACTTGTTGAGGACACGGAACTGGATGCCGGCGGCGTCGGCGACCCGGCCCATGAGGCCGTCCAGCGCATCGATCTCGCGCACGAGATGACCCTTGCCGAGCCCGCCGATGGCGGGGTTGCAGGACATCTCGCCAATGGTCGAGAAGCTATGGGTCACGAGCGCCGTCCGGGCACCCATGCGCGCGGCGGCCGCGGCCGCCTCGCAGCCGGCATGGCCTCCACCGATGACGATGACATCGAAACGCTTCATGGCCCGTAGGTAGTGGGTTCAGACGGTTCCGTCAAAGCACTGAGACGCAAGTGTTTCACGTGAATCAAATGGGCGCTTCGAGACACCGCCTAGCGCCGGCTCCTTAAGGGTGAGGCTCACTTGCCGATGCAGAACTCGGCGAAGATGGCGCCGAGGACCTCCTCCACGTCGATCAGCCCGGTGAGGCGGCCGAGATGGCGGGCGGCGATGCGCAGCTCCTCGGCTTTGAGCTCGGGCGAAAGATCATGGTTAACGAAACGTTGCAAAGCGTCCCGGGTTGAGACGAGCTCGACCCGGTGGCGGGTTCGGGTCATGGGGGCCTGGCCGGCGCCGCCGATTTCGGTCCTGGCGACAGCCTCCAGCCGGGCGATCAGCGCATCGAGTCCGGCGCCGGTCTTGGCCGACAAAACGAGGCCGTCTGGCATGGCGTTATTATGGGCCGATTGTGGGCTGATATCGGCCTTGTTGAGTACGCACAGCGTGGTGTTCGCACCGAGCGATGCGGGCGGCTCCCAGACCGGATTCGTGGCGTCGATCACCCAGAGAACGAGATCCGAATCCTCCGCACGGGAAAGCGCCCGGCGGATGCCTTCGGTCTCCACCTGCCCTATCCCCTCCCTTATCCCCGCGGTATCCGACAGGATGACGGGAAGCCCGCCGAGGTCGAGATGCACCTCGATCACGTCGCGGGTGGTGCCGGCTTCCTCCGAGACGATGGCCACGTCGCGCTTGGCGAGCGCATTCATCAGGGACGACTTGCCGGCATTGGGCGGCCCGGCGATGACGACGCGAAGTCCATCGCGCAGGCGCTCGCCGCTGCGGTCGGCCAGATGCTTGGCGATCTCTTCAAGCAGCGGCCCGGCAATCGCATCAGCCTTGGCGTTCACATCGGCCGCGACGTCCGCCTCGTCGGCGAAGTCGAGCCCCGCCTCCATCAGGCTTTGCGCCTTCACCAGCGCGGCGCGCCAGCCTTCATAGAGGCGCCGCAAGGATCCTTCGGACTGGGCATGCGCCTGGCGGCGCTGAGCCTCGGTCTCGGCCGCAATGAGATCGGCCAGGCCTTCGACCTCGGTGAGATCGAGCTTGCCGTTCTCGAAGGCGCAGCGGGCAAAGGCGCCGGGTTCGGCGAGCGCCGTGCCTTCGACAGCGAGCACCGCCTCGACGATGGCTTGGATCACCGCGCGGCTGCCATGGACCTGCAGTTCCGCCATGTCCTCGCCGGTGAAGCTTCTCGGGCCCGGAAACCACAGCACCAGGCCGCGATCGATGGGCGGGTTGCCGATGCCGCGCAAGCTTGCTTGGCGTGGTGGCGGCGCCCCGCCGGTGAGCGCCTCGAGCACGGCGCGCGTTCGCGGTCCGGAGATGCGGATGACCGCGACGGCACTAGGCCCGGCGCCGGACGCGGGGGCAACGATGGTGTCTATCTCACTCACCACGGACATCGCGATGGGCAGAGATGGAGTTTGCGGAAAAGTCGGGGCTCATTGGGTTATCCTAGGACGCGGCGCGAGGAGACCGGAAGCCCTATGCAAGACAGACCAGGCAATCAGCTCGGGGCCGAGACCAGCCCCTACCTGCTCCAGCACAAGGACAACC
>DATKYG010000048.1:0-42440 GCA_035528655.1 Methyloceanibacter sp. | reverse complement strand
AGGTGCCGGGCGCCTGATTGGCGCCGGTGTCGGTGATGTAGAGCACGCTCTCATCCGGTGAGAAGGCGAGCCCGTTCGGCTTGTTGAAACTGTCGGCCACCACCGACGTTTTGCCCGTCGCCGGATCGTGCCGGTACACGAAGGCGCCGACCTCCGCCGCCGGCTTGAACCCTTGGATCTCGCCATAGTTCGGATCGGTGAACCAGACGCTCCGATCGCTCTTCGCCACCACATGGTTCGGCGAATTGAAGCGAAGCCCGCGCCACTGATCGACCACCGTCTCGGTCTCACGCGTCTTGAGGTCCATGCGACTGATCTGCGCGCATGTCGTCATGGTGCCTTGCTCGCAGATGATAAGCTTCCCGTCCCGGTCGAGCGTCATGCCGTTCGCCATGTTGGACGGCGCGCGCACGGTTTCCAGCTTCTCTGCCCTGAACGGAAACGCATCCCCCGCCAATTGCAGGCGCGTTACGGCGATGTTCTTCGGCCCCGGTTCCGGCACCGTGGTGAAATAGAGCGCATGCTCCGCGGCCACATAGACCGGCCCTTCATGAGCATTGGTCTCGATGAGTTCAGGGTGCTGGAAGTCGCGGCCGACGATGTCGGTGAATGCGTCGCGGTAGGCGGCGAATGTCGCGCCGTGGGCAGGCCATAGGGTCCTCCTCGCTTCAAAGCGTAGCGGGCAACCGTTTCGAAAAGAAGAAATCGGATCAGAGACGCGTCGCGACAACATCCCTTACGGCCAAGGCCAGTTTGCGCTGTTCCGGCGGATCGAGATGCACGCCGTCGATCTTGCTCGCTTCAGCGACCTTGCCGGCATCGAGAAACAGGCAGTTAAAGCGGGCGGCGACGGTGGCATACGCGTCCGCCAAGCCTCGGGACACGGCCTCGCCGCCGGCATAGAGCAACGCCATCTCGGGACTGAGGGCGCCAAGCGGGGGCGGGGCAATGAGCAAGAGCTTGCATGCGGCGCCGCTTGGGGCTGCCTGCACCGCGCGGATCAAGCCGGCGCAGTTCATGGCAATACGTCCCGCGCTGAGTCCATAGCAGGGTGCGCTGTCATTGGTGCCGAGCATGATGATGACGGCATCGAGCGGTGCGTGGGCTTCGAGCAGCGGCGGCAGCAGTGCAAGGCCGTTCCGATAGGGGCGTGACGGCTCGTCGGTTGCGACCGTGCGGCCGTTGAGCCCTTCCTCGACCACGCGAGCGCGGCCCTGGAGTTCGGCCTCGAGAACGCGCGGCCAACGATCTTCGGGTGGCAGACGCGAGCCGTCCTTCGGGTTATAGCCCCAGGTGATCGAGTCGCCGTAACAGAGGATAGATTTCGCCACTTTGGGATCACTCCTTAGGGGGCGCGTCGGGCCTTCCGCGCGCGCCGCCGCGCCTTCAATTGCTGTGTCGCATCTTCATGGAGCGCAGCCATGAAGCCAACCGCCAATGCGACCAGCACTACGGCAAAGGGCAGGGCCGCGGCAACCGCCATGGCCTGAAGGGCCCCAAGTCCGCCAGCGACCAGCAGCGCCGCAGCCACCGCGCCCATGCCGACGCCCCACTGTACACGCTCCAGGATGGGCGGCTCCGTATGCCCGCCGCACTGCATGGTGGTGATCACCAGAGTGCCGCTGTCAGCGCTGGTGATGAAGAAGATTGCAACGAGCAGCGTGGCGGCGCCGGCGATAATCGTGGCGTATGGACCCGATTGGAGAAAGTCGATCATCACATACAGCGACAGCGCCGGCTCGTTGCGGGCGATGTCGATGATGGCCGGTCCGGCCCGCGCGGCCGAGATGGCCGCGCCACCCATGATCGACAGCCACACGAAGGTGATGGCGGTCGGCACCAGAAGCACGCCGAGAATGAATTCGCGCACCGTTCGCCCGCGCGAGATCCGGGCGATGAACAGTCCGACGAATGGCGTCCAGCTGATCCACCACCCCCAATAGAAGGTGGTCCATGACGCGGTCCAGCCCGTGTCGTCACGCGCCGTCTCGTAGGTGAGCCAGGGGAGGTTGGCGAGATAGTCGCCGAGTCGCAAGGAGACGTTGCGCAAGATTGGCTCGATTGGGGCCGACATCAGCACGACGAGGAGGATGAGAGCCGCAAGCCAGACATTGGCGAGCGACAGGAGGCGGATGCCCCGCTTGAGCCCGGAGCTAACGGACAACACAGCCGCGCCGGCGATCACCGCCACGATCAGCAGTTTATGCTCGATCGAGACGTGCCAGCCGAACAGGCGGTCAAGACCGGCATTGATCTGCGCCGCGCCGAAACCGAGCGACGTGGCAAGCCCAAACACCGTAGCCACGATGGCGACGACGTCGGCGAGTTTGCCGGGCCAGCGCCCGACCGCATCGCCGATCAGCGGGCGCATGGCCGACCGGACGGTGAGTGGCTCGCCCTTGCGGAACGAGAAATAGGCGAAGATCAGCCCGGCCATTGCGTAGAGCGCCCAGGGCATCAGCCCCCAATGGAAGAAGGTAATCTCCATGGCCACGCGGGCCCGCACGGTGCTCGACGGGTTGGGACCCCAATCGGCGATAAGCGGGTTGCCCGCATAATGGGTGAGTGGCTCGGCGATCGACCAGAAGACCAAGCCGATCCCCATGCCCGCCGCGAACAGCATGGCGGTCCAGGACAGCCACCCGAACTCGGGCCGCTCATCGTCCGCGCCGAGCCGCACCGAACCCCAATGTCCCAGCGCCAGGACAAGGCACATGATCAGCGCTGCCGACACCACGGCGCTGTAGAACCAGCCGGCGGATTCCGAGATGACGTCCCTGACGGCGGCGAAGCTGTCATTTGCCAGCGCCGGCCAGCCGACGGTGAGGACGACAAAGGCCGCGACCGCGAGCTTGGCGCTGGTGGGGACCCCGATCGTGCAATGGACTGGTGGGGGGCTTGAGCCGCTGTCACGGCCTGCCTCCACTACGACGCCTTTCGGAAATGCATGATGCCCCAGGTCAGCAGCCCGCCTTCGGCGCCCGAGACCCAGTGGCCGAGGCCCTTGAGCATGCGGTCGACGAATGCGTCGCTCGCGCCGAGCTCGCCGCGCCGGGCATCGAGTTCCTCGGTGACGCGGGCATAATGGGTTCGCATATGGCCGGTCAGCTCTTCGACCTCGACTTCCTCGAAGCCGCGCTCGGAGAGTTCTTCACGATAGAAACCGAACGAGGCAAGGTCGGGCAGGTGGATACGATCATAGATCGGCAGCAGTGCGTCCTTGCTCTGTAGCGCGTCGGCCTGCATCGGATCGGTGAAGATGAAGTCGCCGCCCGGCTTCAGCACGCGCGCCACTTCGTCCAGGACCGCGCGCCGGTTGGGAGCATGCAGGATCGCGTCCTGGCTCCACGCCAGGTCGAATCGGGGACCATCGAACGGTACCGAGTCGAACGATCCGTCGACGACCTTGATCTGGTCTTCGAGGCCGGCCGCGCGCGTCATGGCCCGGTTGCGCTCATTCTCCACCGCCGAAAGATTGAGGCAGGTCACTTGCGCACCATACTCGCTGGCGAGTACGCGGGCCGCCCCGCCATAGCCCGATCCGAGATCGAGGATGTGCTTGCCTTCCAGCTTGCCGGCCTTGCCCGCCATGCGCTCCACGGTGCGGCGGCTCGCGGCGGTGATATCCGGCCCGGTATCGTAGAGGCCGACATGGATGTCCTCACCGCCCCAAATCGTGCGGTAGAAATCGTCCGCCTCGGCGCTGTCATAGTAGTCGCGGGCGAGCGCGATGCTCTGGTCAGTTCGCGCCATAGCTCTTCTCCGCGACGTGGATGAAGAAATCGGGATTGGTCTCTTCGCCTTCTTCCTGGAAGTCGCCGTAGCTGTGGAGCTTCTGGAAACCCGCCTCGCGCAGCAGGCGGCGTGTATAGTTCTTGCGCAAGGGAAACATGTTGAGGTTGTGCTTCGACCCGTCAGGGAATGTATATTCGAAGCGGGCGAGCCCCTCGTCGACATGGACGGGCTCGGCCACGACCTTGTCGCCGCAGTAATAATATTTGTGCTTGCTGGCGAAGCCTTCGTCCAGAATGCTGTCATAGTTGCGCTGATCGATGATCAGGATGCCGTCATGTTTCAGGGCAGCGTAGAATTCGGCCAGTGCGCGCCTGCGGTCATTTTCCTCGAACAAATGGGTGAAGCTGTTGCCGAGGCAAATGATGGCATCGAACTTGCCGCGCACGCCGCGATTGAGTTGTCGCCAGTCGGCATGAATGGTCTTGAGAACGACGCCCCGCTTGCAGCCATTCTCGAAGGCCTTGGCCAGCATTTCCGCCGACCCGTCGACTGAAGTGACGTCAAAGCCAGCCTTGAGCAGTTGAACGGAATGGAATCCCGTGCCGGTGGCCACGTCGAGCACGCTCGTCTTGCCGCGCGCCTTTAGAACATCGATGAAGAAGCGGCCTTCGCTTTTCGCGCGCTGACTCCAGTCGATCAGTTCGTCCCACTTTTCGACAAAACCACGCACATATTCCGAAACATAGGTATCGGTCTCGCGAACGGAGATGGGGTTATCGCCATAATCTTGCGTGGTCTTTGGAACGAACAAGCTTCTCGTTGCGTCCGAGATGGGGACCTGCCTTTCTCTGGGAAGCGGCGCCGCCGCGGCAAACCGAATTGTGTGGATGAGTGGGCGTATAGCATCGGGGCCCCGGCTTGGCCACCCGCGCGTGACATTTAGCCATTAACTAGGGAAATTCTCGCGCGAAGCCCGCGCTAATTCGTTGCGCCCGGCGTGACCCGCCACACGACGTTGCCCACGTCATCGGCGACCAGCAGCGCGCCGGATTTGTCGATGGCGACGCCGACGGGGCGGCCATTAGCGTTCCCGTCCTCGCTCAAGAAGCCCGTGAGAATATCTTCCGGCGCACCCGAAGGCTTGCCGCCCTTGAACGGCACGAAAATCACCTTGTAGCCGCTCGGAGGCTTGCGGTTCCACGAGCCGTGCTGACCGATAAAGGCGCCGCCGCGATAGCGCGCCGGCAACAGCGCGCTGTCATAGAAGGTGAGCCCGAGCGACGCGGTATGTGGCCCCAGCGCGTAGTCCGGCACGATCGCCTTCGCCACCAGGTCCGGCCGTTGCGGCTGCGCCCTGGGATCGAGATGATCGCCATAATAACTATAGGGCCAACCATAGAATCCGCCGTCTTGCACGGTCGTCATATAGTCCGGCACGAGGTCGCTGCCGAGTTCGTCGCGCTCGTTGACCGTAGTCCATAGCGCGCCGCTATCGGGATGGAAGGCGAGACCGACGGGATTGCGCAAGCCCGAGGCGAAGATTCGCGAGGTCCCCGTCGCCAGATCGATCTCGTGAATGGCGGCCCGGCCCTCCTCGTTCTCCATACCGTTCTCGCCGAGATTGCTGTTAGAGCCGACGCCGGCATAGAGATGCAACCCATCCGGGCTGGCGACGATGTTCTTGACCCAATGGAGGTTGAAGGGGCCGGCGGGCAGGTCGGCGATTTTTTCGCCCGGGCCGGTGATCTCCGTCGCGCCGTCCGTATAGGCAAAGCGCAGGACGGCATCCGTGTTGGCCACATAAAGGTCGCTTCCGATCAAGGCCATGCCGAGCGGCGAGTTCAGACCCGAAAGAAAGACGGACCGTGTCTCCGCCACGCCGTCACCGTTGGCGTCGCGTAACAGCGTGATGCGGTTGGCGCTCGGAACTCCGGCGCCGGCGTATTTCATGCCCATCTTCATCAGCCAGCCCATGATGCCGCGCTCCACCTCGGGCTGCGACGGTGCATTGGTCTCCGCCACCAGCACATCGCCATTGGGCAACACATAGAGCCAGCGCGGATGATCGAGGCCCGAGGCGAACGCCCCAACCGCCAGACCGCTCGCCGGTTTTGGCTTGGCGCCCCGAGGCCAACCCTCGGCGCGGGCCAGCACAACCGTCGGCAGCACCGTCTGGACCGGCGCGGGCAGCTCAGGGTTAGGCCCGGTCCCGGCCGCGACAGGCAGGGTCGCCTCCTCCCCGCACCCAGCTAGACAGAGGGCGATAAGGATGGGGAGGAGAGGGCGCGCGAGCTTGGCGATCATCGGGGCCTCCTGTCTTGTCGGTCGCGGGCGGGCCACGGCGATGGGTCCGTCATCGGGTATAATGCCTTCATGCGGCCTGCGTATGTAAGACGGAGCAACGGGCGCCGTGCCGCCTGGACGAAGGACAAATTGCCGTGAGGATCGGGTAAGCAGGGTTGGCAGGGCCGGTTTTCCAGCGCCGCAGCTGCGGCATGCGGCCGTTGCCCCTGTGTTCGCCGATCCGAATAGGGTAGCGTTCCTTACAGAAAGGGCAGTGGCGGGCCGGGAGGCGGGTCCGTGCTGGGCCCCCGCGTGTAAAAAGCTTGATAAGCGGTCATGATGCAGCAAAGAAATCGAAACGCGAAGCGCGCGGCTAATGACGACGCCGGGCCTGAAATCCCGGCCGACGAGCCCAAGGCGCCCGAGTCGAAAGAGCAGAAAGTGGCCGAGCCCAAAGTTTCCAAGCCGGCGCCCGCGCCCGCGGGCAAGGCTAAGCCGGCGAGCAAGACCCCGCCGGTGCCCTCAGCCCGGCGCAGCGGCCGGATTCTGCTGATTTCGCTGGCCGTCATTGCCGTCGCGGCGATTGCCTATCGCTACATGATCGCCCCGCAAGGCGCCGAGCAGGCCGCCCCTGCCGCGCCGCCGGCACCCGCGGTCACTGTGGCCAAGCCCTTGGTCGAGGACCTCAAGGAGTGGCGCGACTTCACCGGCCAGTTCGAGGCCCGCGAGTCCGTGGAGATCCGCGCCCGCGTCAGCGGATACCTCGAATCGGTCAATTTCACCGACGGCCAGCTCGTGAACAAGGGGGACCTCTTGTTCGTCATCGAGCCGCGGCCCTACGAAATCGCACTCGATTCGGCCAAGGCGCAGCTCAAGCAAGCCGATGCCGAGCTGCAACTTGCCCAGGTGCAGATCGATCGCACCTCCAAGCTGCTCAAGAACGATTATGCCTCCAAAGAGACCTTCGACGAGCGCACTGCGGAGGTGCAAAGGGCATCTGCCGCGCGGGACAATGCTCTGGCCGCGGTCAATCAGGCGCAGCTTAACCTCGACTACACGCGGGTCTCCGCGCCGGTCTCGGGGCGCCTCGGCCGTCACGAGGTCAGCGTCGGCAATCTGGTCATGGGCGGCACCGGAGAAACCACGCTCCTGACCACCATCGTCTCCCTGGATCCGATTTGGCTCATGTTCAACGTGAGCGAAGGCGACGGCATGACCTATAAGCGCCTGGTACAAAAGGGCGAGATCGCCTCGGCGCGCGAGAATGGCGTTCAGGTCGAGGGCCAGCTGATGGACGAGAAGGCGTGGGACCTCAAGGGCGCCATCGACTTCGTCGACAATCAATATGACCGTTCGTCTGGAACGATCCGCGTGCGCGCGTCCTTCCCCAATCCCAAGCTCTTCATCACGCCCGGTCAGTTCGGCCGCGTGCGCGTGCCCATGTCTCAATTGAAGCCCACGATCCTCGTGCCCGACGCGGCCGTGGTTACCGATCAGTCGACCAAGATGCTGTTCACGGTGTCGCCCGACGGCACGGTGGTGCCGAAACCGGTCGAACTCGGCTCCGTCACGGATGACGGCTTGCGCATTATCCGCAGCGGCATCACCCCCGACGATGAGGTCATCATCAACGGGTTGCTGCGCGCGCGGCCCGGCCAGAAAGTCACGCCGGAGCAAGGCGCGGTGAAGCCGCCTGACGCCGCGCCGGCCAGCCAGCAATAAGCGGTCGAGACTGGACCCGGCTATGAACCTCTCTCACTTCTTTATAGACCGGCCCATTTTTGCGGCCGTCATTTCCATTCTAATCACCCTGATCGGCGGCGTGGCCTATTTCAGCCTGCCAATCGCGCAGTATCCGGACATCGCCCCACCGTCGATTCAGGTGACGGCGAGTTATCCGGGCGCGTCCGCCGAGATCGTCGCCAACACCGTCGCCACGCCGATCGAGCAAGAAGTCAATGGCGTGGACGACATGATCTACATGACGTCGCAATCGACGAGCGACGGTTCCATGGCGTTGACCGTGACCTTCAAGCTCGGCACCGATCTCGATACGGCGCAGGTGCTGGTGCAGAACCGCGTGGCCATCGCCACGCCGCGGTTGCCGGAAGAGGTGCGGTCGCTCGGCGTGCAAGTGGTCAAGCAGTCGCCCGACCTGATGATGGTCATCCATCTGAGTTCGCCGGACGATACGCGCGACCTGCTCTATATTTCCAACTACGCCACCTTGCACGTGAAGGACGTGCTTGCTCGCATCGACGGCGTTGGCAATGTTACCATCTTCGGCGCGCGCGACTACTCCATGCGCGTCTGGCTTGACCCCGACAAGCTCGCGGTGCGCGATCTAACGGCCGGCGATGTAATCGATGCGATGCGAGGCCAGAACGTGCAGGTGGCGGCCGGCGTCATTAATCAGCCGCCCGTGCCGCAACCCGGGGCCTTCCAGCTCAACGTCGAGACGCAAGGCCGCCTGTCCACGCCGGAAGCCTTTGGCAACATCATCGTCAAATCGGAAAGCGACGGCCGTGTGGTCCGCGTCCGTGATATCGCCCGCGTCGAGCTCGGCGCCGCCGACTACAACCGTAACGGCTATCTCGACGAGCGCGTGGCGATCCCCATGGGCATCTTCCAGCGCCCGGGATCGAACGCGCTTCAGACGGCGGCCGCGGTCGAGGCGACGATGGAGGAACTCTCCAAGTCCTTCCCCAGCGGCCTACGCTACGACATCGTCTACAATCCGACTGTCTTCATCTCCGACTCGGTGGAGGCGGTGATCCAGACCATGATCGAGGCGGTGGTCCTCGTGATTTTGGTCATCGTCGTCTTCCTGCAGACGTGGCGGGCCTCGCTCATCCCGATCGTCGCGATACCGGTGTCGCTGATCGGCACGTTCACCGTGCTGGCGGCCCTGGGCTATTCGCTGAACAACCTGTCCCTGTTCGGACTTGTGCTGGCGATCGGTATCGTGGTCGATGACGCCATCGTCGTGGTGGAGAATGTCGAGCGCAATATTCGCGAGGGGCTTGCACCGCGCGAGGCCGCCTACCGCACGATGGACGAGGTCGGCACCGCGCTGATCGCCATGACGCTCGTAGTCTGCGCCGTGTTCATTCCAACCGTGTTCCTGAGCGGCATTCTCGGTCAGTTCTTCCGCCAGTTCGCGGTGACCATCGCCACCTCGACGCTGATCTCGCTCGTCGTATCGCTCACCTTGAGTCCCGCGCTTTGCGCGCTGCTGTTCAAGCCGCACGAGCCGTTCCACGAGCGGAAGTCGCTGTTTTCACGGGCGATCGGCCGCTTCTTCCACGGTTTCAACGCCGGCTTCGAATGGGTGTCATTCAAATATGGTGCGCTGACCTCGCGGCTGATCCGCATCCCCGCCGTTATGCTTGCGGTCTATGCGGGGCTGATCGGTCTGACCGCGGTCCAATTCAGCGCCGCCCCGACGGGCTTCATCCCGAACCAGGACCTCGGCTATCTCATCAACATTATTCAGCTGCCGCCCGGCTCCTCGCTCGCGCGCACCGACGATGTTGCGCGGAGGGTGACGCAGATCACGCTCGACACGCCGGGGATCGCTCATGCCGTGCCCATCGTCGGGCTCGACGGCGCGACCTTCACCACCTCGCCGAATGCCGCAGTCGTGTTTACGCCGCTCGACCCGTTCAAGGAGCGCGCCGCGAAGGGGCAGAGCGCCCAGATGATCTCCGGTGCCCTCAACAAGGCGTTTCAGAGCGTCCAGGACGCCTTCATCATCAGCGTGTCGCCGCCGCCGGTCCGCGGCATCGGCACCACGGGCGGCTTCAAGATGGAGGTGCAGAACACGACCGGCGGCGACCTTTCCCAGCTCGAGGCGGTTGCCCAGTCGATTGCCGGCGCCGCCAATCAGACGCCCGGCCTGGCCGGCGTGTTCACCACCTTCAATACGCGCACGCCCAAGATTTATGCCGATATCGACCGTGTCCGGGCTGAGATGCTGGGTGTCAATACGGACGACATCTTCCAGACGCTCGAGGTTTATCTCGGCTCGCAATACGTGAACGACTTCAATTTCCTGGGCCGCACTTACCGCGTCACTGCCCAGGCCGACGGGCAATTTCGGCAAGACCTCCACGCGATCTCGCAGCTTAAGGCGCGGAACGCGAGCGGTGAGATGGTGCCGATCGGTTCGGTCGCGTCATTCCGCGACATCACCGGCCCCTACCGCGTGGAGCACTTCAATCTGTACTCCGCCGCCGCGGTGCAGGGCGGCACGATGCCGGGTTATTCCACGGGCTACGGCCTGGAGGCCATGCAGAAAATAGCCGCGGAAAAACTGCCCGAGGGCTACTCCTATCAATGGACCGAACTCGCCTATCAGGAGAAGCAGGCCGGCAACACCGCGATCTTCGTGTTCGGCGCGGCGGTGGTCTTCGTGTTCCTGCTGCTCGCGGCGCAATACGAGAGCTGGGGTCTTCCGCTCGCCGTCGTCCTCATCGTGCCCATGTGCCTGCTCGCCGCCGTGAGCGGCCTCATGCTGCGGGGCATGGACGTGAATATTCTGGGCCAGATCGGCTTCGTGGTGCTCATCGCCCTGGCGGCGAAGAACGCGATCCTCATCGTCGAGTTCGCGCGCCAGAACGAGGAGGCCGGCGAGGACCGATTCCAGGCGGCCACCGAGGCCGCGCGCGTCCGCCTGCGCCCCATTCTCATGACGGCGCTCGCCTTCATTCTCGGCGTGGTGCCGCTGGTGATCGCGACCGGGGCCGGCTCCGAGATGCGCCAGTCGCTCGGCACGGCCGTGTTCTCCGGGATGATCGGCGTCACCCTGTTTGGCCTGATCTTCACCCCGATCTTCTACGTGGTGGTGCGGAAATTCGCTGGCGCCCCCAAGGAGCATCCGCATCCGCGGACCACGCCCGCCGAGTAGGGGCTGTAAATCGGCCTTCCGGAGCGCAAGAGTTGCCCTAGCGCAGGGCATCGGACTATGATGCCCGAAAATAACACACCGGGACGGAAAACACAGTAAGAAGAGGGCGTTCAGGAGCGCTTAACCGGGACGGGCGTGCTTGCCGGAAACCACTGATATATTGACGGCCGAGGCGGAGGCAGACGGCCCCGCCGACCTTTACCGTCATTTTTTCAATGAGATGCGAGAACCAGACGGCACGGTGCGGCCGGCCTATGCGGCGCTCGCCGACCTTCTCGACAATCTCTCCATCGAATCCCTGGTCACCAAGCAGCAAGCCGCCGATGAGTTGTTCCGGCGCCTGGGCATCACCTTCGCCGTTTACACGGAAGGCGGCTCCACCGAGCGGCTAATCCCCTTCGACCTGATCCCGCGCATCCTCGATCGCTCCGAGTGGGACCTCGTGGAGCGCGGCTGCCTTCAGCGGGTGAAGGCCATCAATGTCTTTCTCTATGACATCTATCACGACCAGGAGATCTTGAAGGCGGGCCTCATTCCGCCGGAACTGGTGCTGCTCAATCCGGCCTACCGCCCAGAGATGCATGGCGTCGATCTGCCCAACGACGTCTACGCCCATATCGCCGGCATCGATCTGATCCGCACCGGCGAGCGGGATTTCTTCGTTCTAGAGGACAATGTGCGCACGCCGTCGGGCGTGTCCTATGTGCTTGAGAATCGCGAGATCATGATGCGGCTATTCCCCGACGCCTTTGACGGGCAAAGCATCTCGCCGGTCGGCAATTACCCCGAACGGCTGCTTGAAAACCTGCGTGCTGTGGCGCCAAGCGGTTCCGACGATCCGGTGGTCGTGCTGCTCACCCCCGGCCGCTTCAATAGCGCCTATTTCGAGCATGTGTTCCTCGCCGAGCAAATGGGCATCGAGCTTGTCGAGGGTGGCGACCTGTTCGTGCGCGACGGCGACGTGTGGATGCGGACCACGGAGGGCCCGGTCAGGGTCGACGTGATCTATCGCCGCGTCGACGACGAGTTCATGGACCCGCTGGCGTTCCAGCCTGACTCCATGCTCGCGGTGCCCGGCCTCCTGTCGGCGATCCGCTCAGGCCGCGTGGCGCTGGCCAACGCCCTCGGCACCGGCGTCGCCGACGACAAGGCCATGTACACTTATGTGCCGCGCATGATCGAATTCTATCTCGGCGAGCATGCCATTCTGAACAACGTGCACACCTATATGCTGCGCGATCCCAAGCAGCGGCAGCACGTGCTCAACAATCTCGAAAATCTCGTGGTCAAGGAGGTGCAAGGCTCCGGCGGCTACGGCATGTTGATCGGTCCCGCCTCGACCGCCGAAGAGCGCGAGGCTTACAAGGCGCGCATCCTGCACAATCCCGACAACTTCATCGCCCAGCCGACCCTGTCGCTGTCAACGGCACCGACGCTTTGCGGCGATAAGATCGTGCCGCGGCACGTGGATTTGCGGCCCTTCGTGCTGTCCGGCAAGGAGACGAGTGTGATCGCCGGCGGCCTGACGCGCGTCGCCTTGCGGGAAGGCTCGCTCGTGGTCAATTCCAGCCAAGGCGGCGGCACCAAGGACACGTGGGTTCTGGAGCGCTGATGATGCTGAGCCGCACCGCAGACAATTTGTTCTGGATGGCCCGCAATATGGAGCGGGCCGAGAACACCGCGCGCATGCTGGACGTCAGCTTCCGCATGTCGCTGCTGCCGTCGTCGCTCGACAGACAGGCGCAGTTCGAACCGATCCTGTCCATCGCGCCCGGCGACGGCCGCTTCGCCGAGCTCTACGACGACCTCACCCACGAGAACATCATCCGCTACGTGGCGCTGGACCAAGAAAACGCCGGCTCGATCTGCTCGCTCATCAAGCTCGCACGCGAGAATGCCCGGGCTCAGCGCTCGGCCATTTCGAGCGAGGCGTGGGAGAGTCTGAACAGCACCTGGCTGCAAGTGCAGAATCTCGATTACGAGGGGCTTATGCGCTGGGGCTATCGCGACTTCTTCGACTGGGTGAAGGAGCGCTCGCATCTCTTCCGCGGCGTGGTATTCGGCACGATGCTGCACGACGACGGCTTCCGCTTCATCAGGCTCGGAACCTTCATCGAGCGCGCCGACAACACCGCACGCATTCTCGACGTCAAATACCATGTGCTGCTGCCCGACACCGAGCAGGTCGGTGGCTATGTCGACTATTATCAATGGGGCGCGCTGCTGCGGTCCGTCGGCGCGTTCCGCGCCTATCGCCGCGTTTATCACGACATGGTCTATCCTTGGCGCATCGCCGAATTGCTCATCCTGCGCGAGGACATGCCGCGCTCGCTGCATCACTGCTACGAGGTGGTGGTCTCGACGCTGGAAGATCTCGCCGGCAAGAAGCAGCTCGAATGCACGCGGATTGCCGGGCAAACTTACGCCCTGCTTCGTTACGGCCGGATCGACCTGGTCTTCACGGCGGGGCTGCACGAGTTCCTGACCGAGTTCATCGACCGCAACAGCGACCTCGGCGTTCAGCTCCAGGAAGACTTCCTAATGGTGCCCATGGTCATGGCGGAGGCGGTGTAGGCAAACCATGTTGATCCGAGTTGAGCACGCGACGTCGTATCAGTATTCCGAGCCCCTGCTCGCCACGACGCAATATCTGCGGATGACGCCGCTCTCGGGCGGCACCCAGGCCGTCGAGAGCTGGGCGCTTACCTGTCCGGGCGCCGCCATGACCCAGTGGCAGGATCAGTATGGCAATGTCTGCCACACCCTGACCGTG
The DNA here is from genome assembly GCA_035528655.1 of Methyloceanibacter sp. GTDB lineage: Bacteria > Pseudomonadota > Alphaproteobacteria > Rhizobiales > Methyloligellaceae > Methyloceanibacter. The sequence continues at coordinate 28,740 of DATKYG010000048.1, read as the reverse complement.
CCCAAGCCGGTCGAGCATCTCGATATCAAGGTTTGCGGGCTCGTGCGGACCCGCGACACCGATGGCGTGGTCGGCACGGCATCGTCGGAATTGCCGTCCATGCTCTATCTGCGCGAAACTCCCTACACAGTTGTGACCGACCCGATCCGCGCCTTTGCCGGGCGCTATTCGCTTGAGCCCAAAGAGGACCTGATCCAGACGCTGCACGCGATCATGCTCGCCGTCGCCGACGAGGTGGCGTATCGCCCCGGCGATACCGACGTGCAGACGACGGGCACCGAGGCCCTGGAACAGGGCAGCGGCGTTTGCCAGGATCAAGCCCATGTTTTCTGCGCCGTTTGCCGGGTCCTGGGCGTGCCGGCCCGCTATGTCAGCGGCTATCTGAGCCATGGGTTCGGCCGTGACGCCCATGCCGCGAGCCATGCCTGGGCGGAAGCCTTCATTGACTCTCTGGGCTGGGTCGGTTTCGATCCGACCAATCGCGCGTGTCCCAACGAATCGTATATTCGTACCGCCATCGGCCTCGACTATGCTGAGGCCAGCCCGGTACGAGGGGTTCGCGCAGGGGGTGGCGTTGAGACCATGACTGTCAGAGTGAGTTTTCCCAGCCAGCAACAAACCCAGTGAGGGGTTGAAAAGGTGACGTACTGCATCGGCATTTTGCTCGATGAGGGTGTGGTGCTCGCGTCGGATTCGCGCACCAATGCCGGCATCGACCGCGTTTCGACCTTTCGCAAGATGTTCTCGTTCGACAAGCCGGGCGAGCGCTTTTTCACGCTCGTGACCGCCGGCAATCTCTCGCTCACCCAAGGCGTTGTGAGCCTGATGACCGAATGGCTCAACAATGAGAACCCCGATCAGGACTTGTATGCCGTCACCTCGATGTTCGGGGCGGCACGCGTCGTGGGCAATGCCTTACGCGAGATCCACAAGGTCGACGCCGGCTATTTGCAGCAGCAAGAGGTCGACTTCACCGCCTCGTTCATCCTCGCCGGCCAGCTCAAGGGCGGCCAGCTCCGCCTGTTCATGATCTACGATGCCGGAAATTTCATCGAGGCCATGGGCGACACGATCTATTTCCAGATCGGCGAGGTGAAATACGGCAAGCCAATACTCGACCGCATTATCCACCACGACACGAGCCTGAACGACGCCGCCAAATGCGCGCTGATCTCGTTCGATTCCACGATGCGTTCCAACGTCTCGGTGGGACCGCCTCTCGATCTCATGATCTACCGGCGCGACTCGCTGAAGCCCGGCTTCACCGTCAGGCTCGAGGACGACGATCCCTATCTGCAGGCCGTCCGCGAAGGATGGGGCGGGGCGATCCACAAAGCCTTCCACGACATTATTCACGATCCGGGCTGGGACATCTGAGCCCGGGCGGCCAAAGCGCCGCCGCATTCCGCTAACCTTTGGCAAACCTGCCATGCGGTAAAACTCTCCAGGGCACGAACCGGAGAGTTTTGGCGCGCGCATGAGCATCCATATCCATTTCCTCGATCCTGGTGGCGCGGTGGACGACGCCGCGGCACTCGAGCAGTTTCAGAAGCAATGGGCGACCTACCAGAAAATGGTGGACCACGACCCGCTGTCTCATGAAGAGGTGGGCGCGATTCTTCACCGAGCCCTGGCGGCACTCCCCAAGCCTTTCGATTTTCTGGACATAGCCTGCGGCGACGCCGGCCAAATGAAGCGTGCCCTCGAAGGCACCAAGGCCCGCCACTACCGTGGCATCGACCTGTCCGAACCCGCGCTTGAGCTTGCCGCTAAGAACTTGGCGGGTGCGCCCTTCGCGGTCGAGCTCGATGACGGCGATTTCGTCAAGGCGCTGAGCGATCAGCCGACGCCCACCGACGTCGCCTGGTGCGGCCTGTCGATCCACCATCTTCCCACCGACGGCAAGCGCCGGCTGCTCGAAGCGATCTGTGGCTCCACCCGCGAAGAGGCGATGATCTACGAGCCGACCTTGGCCGAGGGCGAGGACCGCGAGGCCTATCTGGCCCGCTTCCGGCGCGTGAACCGGCCCACATGGACCTTCCTCACGGACGAGGAGTGGGGCCAGATCGAACACCACGTCACCACCTGCGACCTGCCAGAAAGCGCTGCCACATGGCTCGCGCTCGGCCGTGAGGCCGGCTTCGCCAAGGCAAGCCAGATCTTCATCGATCCCACGGGATTTTACGGCCTCTACCGCTACGAACGCTAAGGCGCAGCCGTTTGCACGCGCCACAAACGAAAGAGACACGAACCATGCTGCATGCAGGCCCATTGCTGGACGCGCCGCTTCCGCTAGAGGATCTCCTGAAGGTCGGGCTCGACAACCGCCCGAACGATCCGGCCGTGACATCCTTGGAGTCGCTCGTCTCATGGACTGAACTCGACAGCGATTCCAGCCGGCTTGCCGCCAACTATCTTGCCCTCGGCTTACAACCTGGCGACCGCGTGGCCTCGCTAATGCCCAATCGCACGGCCCTGCTGATCCATTACGTCGCCTGCTTCAAGGCCGGACTGGTGCTGACGCCGCTCAACTACCGTTATATGCCGCCCGAGATCGATCATGCTCTCGCCGTGAGCGACGCCAAGATCATTCTCGCTCATGCCGAGCGCGCCGCCGACATTGCCGCGAGCAAGGCGGCGAACTTGCCGCTGGGCGTGGTCTGGTATGACGCCGCAGGCGACACCAAACCGAGCATCGAACGCCTGATCAAGACGGTGCCTGAGCGCGCCGCCTTTCCGGCCCTCGATCCCAAGGCGCCTGCCGCAATCTTCTTTACCTCAGGGTCCACCGGCCCGGCCAAGGGCGTCACGCACACCCGCGAATCCCTCGGCTGGATGTTCTCCAGCGCCGCGCAAGCGTTCGAGGTCACGCCCAACGACGTCGTGCTGCCGGGATCGTCCTGCACCCATATCGGCGGTTTCACCTTCTCGATGGCGGCGCTCGGGGCCGGTGCGCGGCTGATCATCGCCCGGGCCTTCGACCATGACGAGATCGGCCCACTCTTGCGCACCACGCGGCCGACGCTGCTGTCGATGTTGCCGACCGCGCTGCTCCACCTCATCCGCGAGCACGGCATGACGGCGGAGGACTTCAGTTCACTCAGGCTGTGCCGGTCAGGCGGCGATAAGGTCTCCGCCGAGCTGGAAAAGGAGTTCATGGCGCTGACCGGCAAGACCGTGAGCGAAGGCTACGGCATGACGGAGTTCGGTCTTGCGGCGCTCAATCCACCCATGGGCGTGGACAAGCTCGGCTCGATCGGACTGCCCGGTCCCGGCTTCGTGTTCACCATCCGCAACGAAGATTGGCACGAGCTGCCGACGGAGAAGGAAGGCCGGCTCTGGGTCAAGACCCCGACCCAATGCGCCGGCTACTGGAACGACGAAGCGGCGACCGCCGAGGTTCTGCGCGACGGCTGGTTCGACACCGGCGATGAGATGAAGGTCGACGGTGACGGCTATAACTGGTTCTGCGGCCGCCAGAAGCAGATCATCGTGCATGACGGCTCGAACATCTCGCCGCAGGAGGTCGAGGACGCGCTGCTGGAGCATCCGGCGGTCGAGCTGGCCGGCGTTGTCGGCGTGATCGACGAGGCCCATGGCGAGAGCGTGCGCGCCTATGTCGAGGTCAAGACGGACATGGCGCGGCCAAAGGCCGGCGAGCTCATTCAGTTCGCCAAGGCACGGGTCGGCTACAAGGCGCCGGAGGAGGTCGTCATCATCGATAAGATGCCGCTGAACCCAACCGGCAAGGTGGACCGTGTCTCGCTCAAGAATATCGCCGCCGGCGACCACGGTCATCACATCTAGCAGGCAGACGCCCTATAACCCTGTTCCGCGGGGTAAACCGTGTCACCTTTGGCCCCGCCGCGCGATTCGCTAGAACGGGGCCCGTCGTCGGGCAATCGCGCCGGGGGATAAGGGCTCAATAATGCAAGCTAGGCGCAAGGCCGTGGGCCGGAAGTCATCGACCAAGGCCTCCATGAACAAGGCCACATCGACCAAGGCCTCCACGAACAAGGCCACGCCCCGCAAGGCCGCCGCAAAAGCCAGTCCCACGGCGCGGCCCGCTACGGGCGGCATTATGGAACGCTTGCGCCCCGAATTGGGTCTGATCGCCGGTATCGTCACCACGGTGATCTTCTTCACCGTCGGCAAGGAGTGGCTTGTCGATCTTGACAGCGCCCCCCGGCTCGCTTTGCTGTTCGCTTGGCTCTTCGGCGTGATGATCTGGTGCGCTTTCGGCGTCGTGCGTCATGCCGACGCGCTGGCCGAGCTGTTGGGCGAGCCCTACGGCACGCTGATTCTGACGCTTGCCGTGATCAGCATGGAGGTGGCGATCCTCGCGACGGTCATGCTCAGCGGCGACCCCAACCCGACACTGCCGCGCGAGACCATGTTCGCCATCCTGATGATCGTGTTGAACGGCATGGTGGGCACGGTGCTTGCCATTGGTGGGCTGCGTCATATCGAACAGGAATATAATCTGCAAGGCGCCATGGCCTATCTCGCGGTGATTACCCCGCTCGCCATCATCGCTCTGGTAATTCCGACCTTCACCCAGGCGACGACGGGCCCAACCTTCGCCACCCAACAGGCGGTTGTCTTCGGGTTGATCACCGCGCTGCTCTACGGCGCCTTCCTCACCATCCAGACGACGCGGCACCGCAACTTTTTCATCCAGCCCACGAAGCCCGTGAAGCACGAGGGGTTGGCGGAGCCGGCAAGCCCTGAGCCGCATACGCATGGCCCGGTCTATTCCGCGCCCTATCACGCCATTTTGTTGCTCGCGACGCTGCTGCCTGTCGTGCTGCTGTCGAAGCCTCTGGCGAAGCTGATCGACTTCGGCACCGAGCAAATGGGTTTGCCGATCGCCCTCGGCGGTGTGCTGATCGCCATGCTCATACTCGCGCCGGAATGGGCCTCCGCCTGCCAGGCGGCAGCCCGCAATCAGCTCCAGCGCGCCGTCAATCTCAGCCTAGGCTCGGCGCTCTCGACCATCGGCCTGACCGTGCCGGTGGTGCTCGCCATCAGCGTCTTCACCGGTACACCGCTTGAGCTCGGTCTCAACAATGTCGAGATCGCGCTTCTGGCCGTGACCTTGTTCGTTTGCCAGATGACCTTCTCAGGCGCGCCGACCAATATCCTGCTCGGCTTCGTGCATCTGGTGCTGTTCTTCGCCTATCTCGTTCTGGTGTTCACCCAGTAGCGCGAAAGTCGACCTGCCGCACTAATCCACGATCAAGCCACTGAGCGTCTCCAGCGTATCCGCTTCTTCGGCCGGCTTGTCCCAGCGGATGCGGTGAATGCGGGGAAAGCGCATGGCCACACCGGACTTGTGGCGGGCGGAGCGGTGCACCGAATCGAACGCGACCTCGAACACTAATTTAGGCTCGACTTGGCGCACCGGCCCGAAGCTATCGACCGTGTGTGCGCGCACGAAGGAGTCGAGCTGTTTCAGCTCCTCGTCGGTGAAGCCGAAATAGGATTTCCCCACCGGCACGAGCTCGGGCTCGCCTTCATCGCTCGTCCGCCAAGCGCCGAACGTATAGTCGGAATAGTAGGACGAGCGTTTGCCGCTGCCCCTCTGGGCATACATGAGAACGGCGTCGATGAGGTGCGGCGCTCGCTTCCACTTGTACCAATGGCCCTTGGGGCGGCCGGCGATATAGGGGCTGTCGCGGCGCTTCAGCATGAGGCCCTCGATGCCGGTCGCCCGCGCGCCGGCCCACAGCGCCTCCAGTTCCGCGAGCCCGGCAAAGTCGATCATGTAGGAGACGTCGGTCCGCTGCGGGACATGCGCCGCATGCCAGGCTTCGAGACGGGCGCGCCTAGCCTCGAAGGGCAGGGGACGCAGATCCTCGTCGGCCTCGAACAGTATGTCGTAAAGACGGATATGGGCGGGGTGCGACTTCAGCATGGACGCACTCACGGTCTTGCGGTTCAGCCGCTGCTGCAGATCGTTGAACGGAGCGACCTCGCCGCCACGCATGACTAAGAGCTCGCCGTCAAGGACGACGCTTTCGGGCAGCGCCTCCACCACGTCGGGAAAGGCGCCTGAAATGTCGTCGCCGGTCCGCGAGAACAGCCGCCGCTCGCCGCCCTGGTGGCTGGCCTGCACCCGGATGCCGTCCCACTTCCACTCGGCCACAAAATCTTCGGGCGTGATGCCGGCAAGCGCCTGGTCCTCGATGGCATGCGACAGCATCAAGGGCCGGAACACGGCTTGACCTGCCGTATCGGGGCGCGGCGCATTGCCCGCGAGCCATGCGAACAGCGTGGCGTAAGGTGGCGTGAGCCCGTGCCAAACCTCTTCGATTTCGGCAAGCGGCTGCCCCGACCATTGGGCAAGCGCGGTCTTGGCGAGCCGGGCCGAGACGCCGACGCGCAGCGCCCCGGTGAGCAGTTTGAGCAGCGCCCAGCGGCCGGTGGCATCCAGCCCGTCGAGCGACCCTGCAAGCAGTGCCGGGATCTCGGCCTTATCGGCGACTTGCACCGCTTCGACCACATCGGCCAGGCGCGGCGGCGCGGCATCGCCCTCGCGCGCCGGCCAGAGCAGCGAGATGGTCTCCGCCGTGTCGCCCACATAGTCGCGCGACAGCTTGAACAGCACGGGATCGACGCGGCTCTCCAGCATCTCGGCGAAGATCCGGCGGAACGGCACCCGGAAGAACAGCCCGTCGGTCAGCGCCGCGAGCGCATAACCCCGGTCCGGGTCGGGAGCGCTCGCGAAGTAATCCGCCATGAGACGCAGCTTGTCGTTGCGTGACGGCGTATGGGCGAGCCGGTCGAGCAGCGCGGCGAAGGCTTTCACTGATCCTCGTCCTCGCGGCCAATCAAAGCGAGCGCGCGGCCCCGCCGCCCCGTCGTCTGAATGTGGTGGAGCAGGGCATCCTCACGGCCATGGGTCACCCACACCTCGCCCGCATTGGTCTCGGCGATGGTGTCGGTCAGCTCGCGCCAGTCGGCATGGTCGGAGATGACGAGCGGCAGCTCGATCCCTTGCTGCCGGGCCCGCGCGCGCACGCGCATCCACCCCGAGGCAAACGAGGTGAGCGGATCGGGCAGGCGGCGCGACCAGCGGTCGGCGATTGCCGACGGCGGCGCCAGCACGATCTGCCCCTTGAGCGCGTTGCGCTTGGCGCCGGTTGCTGGTTCAAGGGGGCCGAGCGGCACACCGAAGGACTCATAGAGGTCGCAACAGGCTTGCAGCGCCCCATGCAGATAGATCGGCCGGTCATAGCCTTGCGCCCGCAGCAGCGCGATCAGGCGCTGGCTCTTGCCGAGGCCATAGGCGCCGACCACATGCGCGCGCTCGGGAAACTGCTCGACGGACTTGAGCAGCTTAGCGGCTTCCGCGCTTGCATCGCCATGCTGGAATAAGGGCAGCGCGAATGTCGCCTCGGTGATGAAGAGGTCGCATGGGACGAGCTCGAAGCACGCGCAAGTCGGATCGGCGCTGCGTTTATAGTCGCCCGACACCACCGCGCGAGCGCCCTGATACTCGATAAGCACTTGGGCACTGCCGAGCACATGGCCGGCCGGAAACAACGTGACCGTAACGTCGCCAATCGTGACCGGCTCGCCATACCCGGCACTTTGCGGCCGCCGCGGCGCCAGCTCGCCAAGTCTGGCGCGCATGATGGCGAGCGTCTCTTTCGTCGCCAATACGGCGTCATGTCCCGGCCGTGCATGGTCGGAATGCCCATGGGTGACCACCGCGTGCCTCACCACGCCGTGCGGGTCGATATGGAAGCCGCCAGGGCGGCAATACAGGCCCTTCGCGTCGACCGTGAGCCAGCTGTCGAATCTCTCAGGTCTCATTTCGCCATCCCTGTGGGGAACTAATCACGCATATACCAACCGGAGATTGAACTGTGCCGGGATTCTCGCTTCCTCGTTGCCGGGAGCCCGGGCGTCTCGCGCATAAGATTCATCATTGTCGATGCAGCACGCGAGTGTTCGCCGTGCAGGGGGTAGGTCATCGGGCGTCCAATCCAGGCTCCGCGTCAGTGGAGTCCTATGGGCGGCTGCCCTTTGTCTCGGCCTGTCGATGCAAACAGCCGGTGCCGAGCCCGACGAGCCGCACACCGAAATCTTCACCGGCTTTGAGGCCAGCGACAATTACGCAAGCGGTTATGTGGGCGGCGGCTATGCCTTCGGCAAGGCGCTGTACGCGCCGGGTCTGAGGCTCCGCACCGTCGGTGCTTTGAGCCGCTACGACTATGACGGTGCGCTGTTCGACGGCAGCGGCTATGTCGCCACCACGTTCGACGGCCGGGTCGGATATGCCGCGGCAATGATCGGTTGCCAGTTCCGCCCCGGCGCCGTCACCGTCAAGTTGTTCGCCGACATCGAGGCTGAAGACCAGCGCATCACACCGCGCGATCCCAACAACGCCGTGCAAGGCACGGAGATCGGTCTCAAGCTCCTCGCCGAGACTTGGTACGACATCGCATCCCGATGGTATGTGTCCGCCGACGCCGCTTACGGCACTGCCTTCCAGGACTATTGGAGTCTCGCGCGGCTCGGCTTCCGCGTTCGGCCGCGACTATCGCTGGGACTGGAAGGCGGCGCGCCCGGCAACGAGGAATATGACGCGGGTCGTGGCGGCGGCTTCGTCCGCGTCAATCTCCGCCAAATCGAGATGACGCTGTCGGGCGGGTTCACCGGGAATTATCTGGAGGACGATCCGAGCGCCTACGTCTCGCTCGGGCTCTATCGCACATTCTAGGAAAGAGCGGATGCACCAGAGTGCACTGCCGGCCCCGCCCCGGCAGTGCTAAGTATCGTCAGCATGGCCTCAATGTCCAAAGCCAATACCGCACTCTGGTTGTGCATTCTGTGTAAGAGAGATGTCATCGGGTTCGTTCGTTTCCAGATGACTCACTCTAGCGTTCAGCATGACACGAAGAAGACAACCAAGGCAAACAGGAGTTGCCGCTTGCTCGCAATTTCTTCCAATTGTCACAGGCTGACGCGCATGCGCGCGTGAACGGCTAAGGCGCCGCCTTGCTGACTGGCGCCTTAGACTTGGCTTCCTTGGCCTTGCGCTCCGCCTCCTTTGCAGCGGCGGCGGCATCGATCGGTGCCAGCCATGCGGTGAATTGCGTATTGAGCGCGTCGCCGTGTTCGTCCCACCAGCCCGCGTCGAATTTGAGCGCCGTTTTAAAATTGTCCGGTGCCGTCGGCAGGAATTCTCGCATGTCCACGCCAATAATTGGATGCTTGCCGACCAGTGGCAGCGCCGATTTGCGCATCGGGCCATAGGCGGTGATCTGAGCCTGGGTCGCCAGCCGTGCCGGCGAGGTGGCGAAGCTGATGAAGCGCATGGCTTCCTTCTTGTTGCGTGCGGCCTTGGGGATCGCCCAGGCGTCGACGTCGTAGATCTGGCCGTCCCACAACACGCCGATGCGCCGTTGGTCGCCAACCGCGGCGCGGAAGATGCGCCCGCTATAGCCGGCGGCCATTGCGACCTTCTTCTCCAGCAGCCAGGTGACCGGCTGCGCGGCCTTGTCCCAGAACAGAATGTCGTCCTTGATCTTGTCGAGAGCAGCGAAAGCCCGGTCGGCGCCGGCCTCGGTGGCGAGTTCCGTATAGACGCCTTCCGCCGGAACCCCGTCGGCGAGCAACGCCAGTTCGAGCGTGTAGCGCGGATTTCTCGGCAGGGCGCGCTTCCCCGGAAAACGGGCGGTATCCAACAGGGCGCTAATCGCCGTCGGTTCGGCCTTGCGGAAAGCCTGGCGGTCGAAGGCGATCGCGGTCGACCAGGCAACGGATGCCACGCCACAGGACGACAGGCCGCCGTCGATGAAGTCCTCTTCGATACTCTGGCCATCCGGCATCGCGGCCAGGCTCGAGACCTCGATGTCCTCCAACAAGCCGTCGCTGCAGAGCGCGGCAAGCGTGCCCGCCGACACATCGACCACATCGACGGGCGGATCGCCGGCGTCGAGCAGACTTTTGAGTTTGGCCAGGCTGCCGTCGTAGATCTCCGTGGCGATCGCCGTGCCGGTCTCCTTGGCGAAGGGCTCGAAGAAGGCGATCTCCTGCGATTGGCCATAGGCGCCGCCCCAGGTGGCGACGCTGAGCGTGTCCTGGGCGCCGGCGGCGGTCGCGGCGAGCGCGAAACCGGCGTAGAGCGCGACGGCAAGCACACCGGCCTTGACCGCGCGCGCGGCGTGGGCTGCGGTGGACTGATTATGGCGCTGCCAAAACACGGTTTGAATCTCGGTCGATTGTCGGTCCAGGTGAGCCTAACGCGGCGAGACCGGGATAGTCCCCGGTCCTGACTGCGTTGATCCGTCTCCAAGTGTGGGGCGATTGGCTCTCTGGATCAGGGGTTGCGTGAGCGGTCCGCGTATGGTGACCCGTGGCGGGGTCTCCATGACGAGCTGCGAGGCGTTTAGCGGTGCCACAGGATTGGCGATCAGGAAGTCCCAATCAAGTGTTTGCTTTCCCACATCGATACCTCCGGAGCCTGAAACCACGCCGCGTGGGGTCTGCATCGTGAACAACTGGCACCAAATATGGCCGGCAGAAAGGCGGCAGTCGGCCTTCAGGGACTCGAATGGGGTGGTGTTGTCGCGGCTCCAGCCCTCTGCGTCCTCTCCCGCCCCCGCCAGGAGTTGCGGGAGGTCGATGGGCATGGCGCCGTTCTGCGCGGTCACCTTGAGATCGCCGGCCAGCCCGCGGATGAGCGCATCCATGGTGCTGCCACCGGTCGATACGTCGAACTTGATATCGCCTTTGCCTTTGATTGGGATCTCGGCGGCGAAGGGCTCAAGGCAAGTTTCGATGGCGATACCGGAGAGGGTGCCGGCGAGCGAGGCCTTGGTCCGCGGGCCGGAGAGGTCGAGCCCCACGCGGCCAGCCACTTCGCCGCCGCATAGCTCCAACTCACCCACCTCGCTCGATATGGCGCCGTCCTTGGCGGTGATCGTCAGCCCACCACGCCCGAGCTCCAGGTTCGATACCTGGAGGTCGCCCGCCGACAGCCGCAAGTCGGCGTCGAAATGTTTGAGCAGCACCCAGTCGAACAGCGGCTCGCCGACAGCGGCGGTGTCGCCGGTGCCGAGATACGGATCGAGCACCAAGCGTTCGAAGGCGAGCGTTCCCTCCACACGCGGCCGCATCCCGGTGGTGATGGCGAGAAGCCCCACGGCTTCGTTGCCGTCCAGAGAGAAGGTGCCGTCGTCGAAGATCAGCGTCGAGCCGTTCCAATGGACGGGTCCCGCCGCCGACAGGGCTTTGAGACTGCCGCCCGGCGGCAGCGACATCCCCACCCAATTCAAGAACTGCCGGGCGTCGGCCATGTCGGCCTGCATGTCGCCGTCGAGTTCAAAACTTTCGGCGAAGCGTCCGGTGCCGGAAAATTTAGCCGTCACGGGCGCCGAGGTGATCGTCAACGCGACCGGCGCGCTGCGGCCGTCCTCGCTCTCCGTGATCGTACCGCTGTCGATGGCAAAGCGCACCGTCTCGCCGCGGAACGTCAGCGAGCCGAGCGCCGTCAGCGCGCCGCTGCCGTCGCTGGCATCGAACCGCGCATCGAAATCGCGCGCCATGACCTCGCCCGACGACGTCTTGACCGTGCCGCGGCGCACGCGCACCACCCCGACCGGGGCGCCGGCCAGCCCGTTGGCGACGAGGCCCTCAGCCGTCTGATCGGCTGGCGCGGTGGCGGCGGCGTCGGCCTTCAGCGTGATCGTCGGTCGTCCAAGCCGCAACGCATTGATCTTGACGCGTCCCATGAGCAATTCAGACAGGCTTAGGGACATTTTCACGTCCCGGGCGGCGATGGAGCGAATCCAAGGCAGCTTGGTGGCGTCGGTGAGGACGAATCCGCCGCGCAGCGACAGGGGCGGGAAATAGCGTACGGTCAACGGCTCCGTCAGCGTGACTGTAGCGCCGGTCCACGCCGAAAGCGCCGAGGCGACCCGGTCGCGCAGCTCCGTTGAGGTCCCGATCAGGCGCGGAAGCGCCGCGATACCCACGAGGAGAAGCGCAACAAGGCCGAGGAGAAGCCATTTCCAAGGACGTTGGCGAGGCTTCATACCGACCTTTTCCGCTGTTTGGGGCGGCGGGCGCTCGGCGAGCCCGTCCGTCCGTTGTGACCGCAAGAGCGCTTCTTGTAGCCTGAATTGCTTGGGGAGCCCAAGTCTTGCATTCACCCAAGTCCCACATTCTCTTGGGTTATCAAGAGGTCCGCAACGCCCATTCGGGGCCCGTCCGCGCCCCGGAGGGCCGGCCAGCGGTGGCACCGGGGCGGCTCCGGGCGATGATCCCATGCAGCAGCAGCACCGGGGCGAGGCTGACCAGAACGATGGTCAGCGCCGACAGCCCGGCCTCCTCATAGCGATAGAGCGAGGCCAGCGTGAACACCTGGGTCGACAGCGTATCGAAATTGAATGGCCGCAAGAGCAGCGTCGCCGGCAGTTCCTTCATCGAGTCCACGAACACCAGCATGGCGGCGGCGCCGAGCGCCGGGCGCAACAGTGGCAGATGCACCGTCCACAGCATGTCCGATATCGTGGCGCCAAGCGTGCGCCCGGCCGCGTCGATATTCCGGGAGATTTTGCCCAAGCCCGCTTCGACGGCCCCGAGCGAGGCGGCGAGGAAGCGGATCGTATAGGCCAGCACGATGGCGAAGGCCGTGCCGGAGAACAGGAGCCCGGTGGAGACGCCGAACAGCGACCGCATCGCGCCGTCGATACTGTTGTCGAGGCCGGCGAGCGGGATCAGCAGGCCGATGGCGAGCACGGTGCCCGGAATGGCATAGCTGATGGCCGGCACCAGGCTTGCTCCGCGCACGAGCTTGGAGCGCGTCTGCCGCCGCCCATAAGCAAGGACCACGGCGAAGGCCACGGCGAGTACCGCCGCGGCAAAGGCGAGCAGCAGGCTGTGAAGCGCCGCCTGCCAAAAGGCCGGCGCCAGGCCCGAGGAGATGTGTGCGATCGCGTCTCCGACCAGGACGCCCGCGGGCAGCACGAAGCCGACAAGCAGCGGCAGCACGCAGGCCAGCACGGCGAGAATGCCCTGCGCGCCGCTGAGCCGATCTTCCGGCAGGTCGCGATATTTGCCGGTCGTATGGTGGAACCGCCGACCGGCGCGCATCGCCCGCTCGATGAGGAGTAGCGCGAACACGAAGGCCAGCATGACGCAGGCAATCTGGCTCGCACCCGCCAGGCTGCCGCGGTCGAGCCAGGTGTCGTACACGGCGACGGTCAGCGTCCGCACGCCGAAAAATTCGACCGCGCCGATGTCATTCAGGGTCTCCATCAACGCCAGTGCCACGCCGGCCGCTAATGCGGGCCGGGCGAGCGGCAACGCGATCTGCCAGAAGGTCTGCGAGGCGCTGCGCCCGAGCGTGCGGCTTGCCTCGATCACGCAAACCGATTGGGCGATAAAGCTCGCCCGCGCCGTGATGTAGACATAAGGGTAGAGCACCGCGCTCATGACGAAGATCGCGCCGCTAAGGGTTCTGATGTCCGGGAACCAGTAGTCTTGCGCGTTGCGCCAGCCGAACAGGCCGCGCATGCCCGTCTGCACCGCGCCGGAGTAGTCGAGCAGCTCGAGATAGCAATAGGCGATGATGTAGGTCGGCATCGCCATCGGCAGCAGCAGCAGCCACTGAAAATAACGGCGCCCCGGGAAGCGGTACATGGTGACGAGCCAGGCGGTGCTGGTGCCGATCACCAGGGTGAGAAGGCCCACGCCCAGCATCAGCCCGACCGTGCGCCGCACCGCGCCCGGCAACACATTGTCGATGAGGTGAGGCCAAGTATCGCCGCTCGACTGCAGCGCGATCACCGCGATGGCGATCAGCGGCGCGAGCGCAATGAGCGACAGGAGCAGCGCCGCCACGGACCAGCCGAGATTGCCGCTCTCGGTGAGGCGCGCAAGCCTCCGGCGCAAGGGGGCGGTCTCTCCGGCTGGGGCGCAGGTGGTGTCTTGCTTAGCGCCGGTCAGCGAAAACGTCCCCGCTGCCCTTGCGCTGGGGCGCCATGAGGGCGGCAACCGCCTCCTGCGACAGGCGCTGATCGGCGTCCTGCAGCGCATCGGCAAAGGCGTTGGCCGCGTCGATCACCGGTTCCACCAGCTCCGAGCCGGTCAGCGCCAGCGCGCAAGCCTGCATGGCCGGACAGCGGTGATGCTGCGAGGCCGCGATCAGCGAGATCGCCATGCATTCATCGGGGCAAAAGCCGGAACAGCCGAACGGATAATATTCGATCTTGCGAGACGCCGTGGACCGCAACGTCCTGACCCAGCAGGCGAGCTCGGTCACGGCGCGCTTCGCCCGCGTTGGGCCGAGCACGCGGTTATATTCGTTCCAGCCATTCTCCCAGCAGGCGATGTCTCCGGTATCGTAGCCGGCAAGCCAGCACCGGAACCCGATGCCCACCAGCCACTCGGCCCCACTGCGCACCGGGACAGGCCGGCGCCGAACGGCACCAACCTGCTCGTCGAGACTCTTGTGAAAGCTCATTGCTGCCCCCTCATGAGCTCGGCCCTTCGTCAAAGCCGACCTTGTCGACCAGTTCGCTCGCGGATTTCCGCAAAGCCGCGATCTCGTTGAGCGAGATCGGGTCCGGTTTGAATTCGCCCCAGGACTGAACCAGCGCCGACCAGGGAACGCCGTGCTTCACCGGATATTCGTTGTTCACTTCCGCATACATCTCCTGGCCCTTGTCCGAAGCCAGGAATTCGAGAAGCTTGATCGCGTTGTCCTTGTGCGGCGCGTTCTTGGCCAAGATGGCGCCCGACACGTTCACATGGGTGCCGCGGTCGCCTGTGTTGGGGAACAGGATGTTGACCGAGTTCGCCCACGCCTTCTGCTCCGGATGCTTCTCGTCTCGAAGCATGGCGCCCATGTAATAGGTGTTGCCGATGGCGATGTCGCATTCGCCCGAATAGACACCCTTGACCTGCAGCCGGTCGTCGCCGGCGGGCTTGCGCGCGAGATTGGCCTTTACGCCGCGCAGCCAAGTCTCGGTCCAGGCCTCACCATGAGCGGCGATCATCGAGGCGATCAACGCGACGTTATAGACGTGCTGGCCCGAGCGGATGCAGATCTTGCCGCGCCATTTCGGATCGGCGAGATCCTCGTAGGTGATCGTGTCTTGCTTGACCCGATCCTTGGAAGCATAGACCACGCGTGCGCGGCGGGTGAGGCCGATCCATTCGTTGTCCTTGCCCCGATAGCCGGCGGGGATAGCCGTCTCGATCGTCTCCGACTCCACAGGCTGGGCAATGCCGGCGGCGGTAGCCTGGCTCAGATTGCCGATGTCGACGGTCAGCAGCAGGTCGGCCGGGCTGTTGCGGCCTTCGGCCTGAATGCGCTCGATCAGCCCCTTCTCGGCGAAGATGACGTTGGCCTTGATGCCCGTCTCCGCGGTGAATTCCTGGAGCAGGGGATCGATCAGATAGGGTTGACGGTAGGAATAGATATTGACCTCGCCCGGCTTCTCGGCGCGGGCGAATGGCAGGACAAAAACGGCGATTAAGATCGCGAGCGCAGCAGCGCGCGCCAGTGTCCAGCGCATCACAAACCTCCAATGGCCGGGGTTCAAGGCCTCGGTATCGGACTGAAAGACTTTGCGACCCTTGGACTAGAGCCAGAGAGCCACTGTCCCGCTTAAGGCTTGCGCTTAGGTGATGTCAACAAGAATATCGTAAATGAACTAAACTTAGAAGACTTCTAATCAGTGGCGATACGTTAGAAGTGTTCAAGAAAGTAAGTATTGTTCAGACAAGCAATAGTATGTTCCTGTAACTCACTGCAATAAAACTGACAAAATGCAGTGATTGCCCCGTCGCGAATAGCAGACCGCGTGCGTGAAAGAGCGGCGCGAGGGCGCGACAGGCTTAGGAGGAGAACAGGCGCTCTGCGGGGAAGATGACGTCGGCCGACGTGCCAACGCCCGGCTCGCTGGACAGTTCAAGCCGGGCTCGGTTGGCGTCGGCCAGCGCCTTGGTGAGCGGCAGTCCAAGCCCGGTTCCAGACTGCCGGCGCGGCGCCGTATCCAGTTGATGGAAGGGCTGCATGGCGTAGGCAATCTCGTTCTTGGTCATGCCGACCCCGCTGTCCCGCACCCGCACCCGCAGTTCGCCCTCGACCAGCGTGCCGGACACGATGACCTGGCCGCCTTCCGTGGTGAACTTGATAGCGTTGGTAAGAAGGTTGAGCAGGGTCTGCTTGAGCCGCCGTGGATCGGCGACCACGAGTGGCAAGTCTTGCGCCAGCGAGGTCCGCAGCACGATGCGCGTCCGCTTGGCCAGGGGCTGCAGGCTGGCGACGCAGGTCTCCACAACCTCGCCCACGTCCACCGCGGTGAAGTCGAGCTCGAACTTGCCGGCTTCGATCTTCGAGATGTCGAGCAGGTCGTTGAGCAGGCTGAGTGCGTAGAGGCCGCTCTGATGGATGTCCTCTGTGTAGCCTTTGTAGCGCGCATTGCCGATCGCGCCGAAGCGCTCTTGCAGCATCAACTCGGCGAAGCCGATGATCGAGTTGAGGGGCGTGCGCACCTCGTGACTGACTTTGGCCAAAAAATCGAGACGGCGGCCGGCCGCGTCGGGGTCGACCGACCGGCGTGGCGCGGGCGCGGGCGCCGGGACTTCAGCCACCGTTGCGGGCGTCATAAGTGCGGGCGTTTCCGGCGTTTGCGCCGCAGGCGTCGGCATTTCAGGCATGAGGATCTCAGGCGCGGGCTGCGCCGCCACAGGCGCAGGCGCCTCGGCCTCGAGATCCGCCTGGTCGATGAGCCGGAGGACCTCGGTGTCTTGATCGGTGTCGAGCGGGCTGAGTGCGAAGACCACTTTGATGCGGCGGCGTGAGCGCGTCAGGGCATCGATCTCGCCCGTGCGCCCGGTGTCCTCCTCGCACACGAGCAGCGCCGAGCCGCCGGGAAGAATCGCGTCGAGCCCACCCGCCTCACTCAATTCGGACGGCGAGCGGTAGCCGAAGGCATAGGCGAAGGCGCTGTTGAGATAAATAAGTGTGCCGTCCCGCACGAGGCCGATCGCCGCCGGCATGGCTTCCAGCAGGAGACGCAAACTCTCCGGAGGCAGCGCGAGGGGGCTGGCCGGCGGTGTCGTCTCCGCAACGCCGTTGGTCACCGGCACGGGAGTATTGTCGGGGGCAGGGGGCATGGCGCCGGGGCCGAGCAGAACCCGACCCTCGAGTGCGCGCGCGATATGCTCAAGCGCCTCGCGGTCCCCGTCTTCGATGCGCCGTTGCGATCTGAGGTCGGCCATGGTCGGCCCCAATATGAACTAATGAGCCCGCTCTGGCGTTTGGCACAGAGGCCAGCTCAGCCACTAGGGACGCCCCTCTTGGGGCGCTTACTCGACTCCACCACTAAATTTAGGCGAATCCAGACCATTGCATAGCGCGAAAGGAAGATTTCCGTCCACCGGACAAAAAAGACGCGCATTTGGACAACTGCCTCTTGCAGGGCCGCACTGCACCATTTATATTGCATTGCAACAAAAATAAGCGGTCATACTGAGTCGCGTTATTCCCCGAGAGGCGAATCGAGGAGATCAACAAAGAGGTGCAATGATGAGTGAAACAGCCATTCCCCAGACCCCCCAGGAAGCCGCCGAGAAGGTCACCGAGTCCTTAAGCACGGCCGCCAAGGAATTCGAGACCCTCAAGCTCGACACCACCGTGCCCGAGAGCGTTCGTATGCTCGCCGAGAAAACGGTGAACCAGACCCGCGAGGCCTATGAGCGCGGCAAGGAATCGCTTGAGGATTCGATCGACGCGCTAGAGCGTTCCTTCGATGCCGCCAATCAGGGCGCTACCGCCTTCAACCGCAAACTTATCGATATTGCCCAGCGCAATCTGAACTCCGGCTTCGACCTTGCCAAGAATATGGCCACCGCCAAGAATCTTGCCGAGATCGTCGAGCTTCAGTCGGCCTTCATCCGTAGCCAGTTCGAAGTGTTCGCCAGCCAGGCCGGCGAGATCCGGGCGTTGACGACCAAGATTGCCGCCGACACCTCCGAGCCGATCAAGGATCAGGTTTCCCGGTCGATGGAGAACGTGCGCAAGGCTTCCTAGGTATGAAGGCCTCCAAAGTATCTGGGTCCTAAATATTCAGTGCCGTCGTCGTAATGCGTAGGGCCCGGGGCCAGCCCCCCGGGCCTTTTTTCTGGTCGGGCGGGTCCGGTGAAGGGGTACCGAGCCCTGGCCCGCGCCCATTGCGCACGAGGCTCGCCATCCGCTTGCAACAACTCTTGCCTGCCCTTAGGTTCCCGGCCTAGGCATTGCCCATGTGCCGCTGTAGCTCAGTTGGTTAGAGCGCTTGACTGTGGATCAAGAGGTCGGTAGTTCGAATCTCCCCAGCGGTACCAATTAAATCAGAGACTTATGCAGAATAATCGCTATTGGGCTATAGGCCAGTAAGCACATAGTAATCACGGAGCACCGGTTTCGCGGTCCTCGACGATGCTTTCAGTCTTAGCGGATGGCACTGGTGAAAGGTGTCCGGCCCAGGCCTCAGGCGCGGGTTGGCATCAGGAACTCGGGGACGCCACACGGCTCCACTCCTTGGGCCATGCATACGTCCATCTAGATGGCGTCAGGCATTCTGCCTTCCTTGTCGGAGAGAGACTCTAGCGTCGGGGCGGCAGTGTCAGCAAAGCGATGAAGCAGGCTGATAATGAGTTCGTACTGCTGACGACCGTCAATATCGAAGAAATCCTTCGGCATAGCGTCACCGATCCGAAGTGCTTGAACCTAACCGCTATGTATGTGGTTGTTGCCGTCGCCCCGATCAAGCGGCGCTCGGGGTAGCCGGCATATGGCGATCTAGATAAAGAAGCGGGCGTAGGCGGTGCGCTACACCCGCCAGGGGCCAAGCTGGTCAGCTACGTTCCACTGGTGTTCATGAGCCGCGGTCCCGCTTCGGTTAGCGCGCCATCGCGTTGGGATCCATCGCCGCAGCTTCAGTTCAATGCTCCGGCCGAGCGTGGGAGCCTTGCGACGCTCACCCTCGCCGGGCATCCGGGCCGCTCCTGACTGAGCGATGTATTTCTCCAGCCACCTAGGTCCAGGCCCGCGCATGTAGTGCTGCTCAGGCCGATAGCGCTCCGACTGATGCCCCATGGGAATACCCTCGACTACTTAGCCTGCACCAAGCCTACGTCGAGGGTCGTGGAGAGTTAGTTTAAGGCCCCTCCCCGATATGACATTTATCCTCGCTAGGGTTAATCGGTTGCACCGACTTTAGCGCATGACCCCAGGCTGCTATGCTTGGCTGGTGGCGATGATGCAATGAGCAAATCGCAGCGCAAAAGCCATGGCTTTTGCGCTGCTTCAAAAGCTAGAGGAGGGTTACGATGCAAAGGCGTCTTGTCTGCACGGCACTGTCTGCTTCTCTAACAGCGGTCGGGCTTGGAGGGCTCTCGTCAGCGGCGCTAGCCTCAAGAGCCGTGGTCTTATCTCCTTCCAGCGGAACTTTGCTGACCCTTATTCACGACTGTCATAATAGCTACAAGATGGGTTATGTCTCTCAGTGGAACGTCAAGAGAAAACACAAACACGTGGGCTCGCAATGCTCGCCTAAGGGTATCGGCAGCGGCGATGACGAAATTCGCGAATTGCAGCGCCGCTACCCGGAAACAAACTGGCCACCCAGCATGCGCGTCCCAAAGTAGGTTAGGCTCGGCGCATTGCTGTCAATGTGGCGAAGTTTCCTGAATTGCTAGGAGCTACCTAGCTACACACAGCAGAAGCCCTGGGGGAAGAACCAGGGCTTCCGGGTTCCGATGGGGGGGGAACCAGTGGTGAGGTCAGGGAAGGCCCCACCGCTTGTACCACAGCAAAGTCCTGCCACGCCGATCCCCACCACCCTGGCGCGTCGACCCACGAGACGAGAACCGCAGGCGCTATGCGGCGGCGGGTCTTTTCGACCGTTCCCGCCAAACAGCCCTCATAGCAGCCAACACGTCAGCATACTGGTAGGCGGCGCCACCTGACTGCCTCTTGCCAATTGTTCCGGTCCACACGACGACAGAATCTTCACGCTCTGGATGCGGAGCGAATTCTGCTCCAGTTGGCGTGTGGACGACCAAATCGTCTCTGACCTCGAACTGGTCTGGCGTAACCTTTGCGTGCGCGTCCATTGTCTTGGCCCCCAAATGTTGCGCTAAAGCGTGACAAGGCTAGGACCATTTGAGTGTGTTGGAATTAAGGATTGTTTAACTCTAAGGCCGCGCACCAGGCCATCGCCAAGGTGCTGACCTTCGACGAGGCGCGGCGCATTGCTGTGAACGTGGCGAAGTTGCCGGGGCTGCTGGGAGCGAAGTGAACGTTGATCACCCACAACCTTGTCGCATGACCCCAGGCTGCTATGATTGGCGCGTGGGGGTAGTCCAATGAGCAAATTGCATCGAATGAGCCGTGGCTTCTATCAGGCCGCAGTCTTGGTGGCAGCGATTGCGCTGCTACTCCCTTGCATGGCAAACGCCGTCTTTGCACGAGAGATTGCTACATGCGGGGCCAGCCGAGGGTATGGCTATTATCCCAAAGCGGGCCTAGGGGCTTTCAGCGACGATGCTGGTAAATGGGGCGAGGACAGTATCAGTTCGGGTAAGTTCACCCTGAGCCAAACTTCCGAGAAGGAGTTTGATCTGCTTATAACTGACGCGAGCGGTAGAGTTTTCTCGGCCAAGCAGGATTGGGCCTTTGTGCATGTGTGTACCGAAAACTTCATCCGTATTTGATTGGCTGAAGGAATCACCTAACGCCAGTGCAAATGGTTGCGTTTCCGGTCAGTCGTGTAGAAATCTCCGAGGACGAGGACGTCCATGCCGGTGCGCAGATAGCAGGAGATGGCTTCTTCGGGGCGCTGCACAATCGGCTCCTGCCGGTTGAAGCTGGTGTTCAGAATCACCGGCACCCCCGTGAGTTCGCCGAATTTCTCGATGCACCATAGTAGCGCGGGTTGAACTTACGGTCGACGGTTTGGATGAATGAAGCGGTTGTAGCAAGTCGTATGGGGACCGTATCCGTCTGGCAGATCGCGCCATGGTGCGCCTGAGCGCAACACCCAAAAGATGCCGTTGAGAATGCGCCGGTCATCCACCCGGGGAATGCCGCGTGGCTTGTTCGGTAGCATCGGCCTAATGACGCTCCATTCGTAGTCACTGAGTTCATAGCGCATGATTCGCAGCTCCCTTTTTGGAGGCTTGAATCACAGTCGAGACGCGATCAGCAACATCTGTCTAGATGTCCGCTTTCGGGGGCGAGGGGCAGGGATAAGGTTGCTGACGGGCTCGGGTCAGTCCCGGCAAATTCGCCGGAGTGCGTCGCGGTCAAGGACCTGAATGCGGGCATAGCCGTGATCGATGTGCCCCGCATCGGCGAAGCGCCGCAAGACCCGCTTCAGCGTCGGCAAGGAGACGGCCGTCAAACTCGCCAATTCGGCTTGTGACACCGAAATCCAACCGTCCGCGTCACCGCGCCTCTCGACCTCGAGCAAGAGCCGGTCGGCCAGCCGCTTGTCGGTCCCGGCGATGGCCAGATTGGAGATGATTTGAAACGCCGTCCGGAAATTCTCGTAAGTCAGCGCATAGAAGTCGGCGTAGAGGCGGGCATCCTTATCCACGAGCCGTTTGAGCGCAAGGGCCGGAAATTGCACCATGAGCGTGGGCTCGGCGGTGCAGACGGAAACGAGACGGCCCCCTTGCGAGAACAGGGCGAGATCGCCGACCCAGAACCCCGTGCTGGCCCGATGGACCGTGTATTCCTCGCCGTCGGCCCGGGGAATGGAGATATCCAGCGATCCCGAGATAAGGCCGAAGACGCCGTTGGGGGGGTCGCCGGCCAGATAGACAGAATCGTCTTTCTCGAATCTGCAAAGCCGCGCGATCTTGCTCAGGCGGGCCCGGGTTTCCGCCGAGCGCTCCGCGAACCAGCCCCGCGCCCCCAGAATGTCCAGGGCCTTGTCGAGATTCATTATTGGCGCGTCCATGGGCTGAATCCGATCATTTGAGCGATTCTACCAAGAAAAAAAATATACCATGCAAAGTCGTTCCGGACGCAAAACTGGCTTTTCGCACAAGGCCCCGGAACAAAAAAGCGAGCACTGGCCCGGCCACCGGGCCGGTGACGTAACGGATTGCGTTGAGAGGAGGAGCAAATGAAACTGGAGCGTTTAGTAGCGGGGTCGGTGTTATGCGCCGCCCTGTTTGTCTCGGGTCCGGCCTGGGCGCAGGATCCAGAATCCAACACCGATAAACCCAACATTCTCGTCGTCTGGGGCGACGATATCGGCCAGTCCAACATCAGTGCCTACACGCAAGGTCTGGTAGGCTATCGCACACCCAACATCGACCGGATCGCCAACGAAGGCATGATCTTCACCGACTACTACGGCGAGCAGTCATGCACGGCGGGACGGTCGTCTTTCATCACGGGCCAGAGCGTGTTCCGCACCGGGCTCTCGAAAGTGGGCCTTCCGGGTGCCGATCTCGGGCTCCGCGAGGATGACCCGACGATTGCTGCACTCCTCAAGGCTCAAGGTTATGCCACCGGTCAGTTTGGCAAGAACCATCTCGGCGATAAGGACGAGTTCCTGCCGACCAACCACGGCTTCGATGAGTTCTTTGGCAATCTCTATCACTTGAATGCCGAGGAGGAGCCTGAGAACGAGGATTATCCGAAAGATCCAGAGTTCAAGAAGAAGTTCGGGCCGCGCGGCGTGATCCACTCCTGGGCGCAGCCTGACGGCACCCAGAAGATCGAGGACACGGGGCCGCTCACCAAGAAGCGCATGGAAACGGTTGATGACGAGACGTCAGACCGGGCCATCGCTTTTATCAAGGAGAAGACAGAGGCTGGCATACCCTGGTTCGTCTGGTGGAGTGGCACACGTATGCATTTCCGCACGCACGTCAAGCCGGAGCTACGTGGCATCTCGGGACAGGACGAATATGCCGACGGCATGGTCGAGCATGACATGACCATCGGTAAGTTCCTCAAGGTGCTGGACGAGCTCGGCATCGCCGACAACACGATTGTGTTTTATTCGACCGACAACGGGCCTCACTACAATACCTGGCCCGATGCTGCTGCAACCCCATTCCGTGGTGAGAAGAACACGAACTGGGAAGGTGGCTGGCGCGTTCCCGCTATGGTCCGCTGGCCCGGGAAGATCAAGGCAGACTCTGTATCCAACGACATCATGCACCATATGGACTGGTTGCCGACATTTCTGGCAGCGGCCGGCGAGCCCGACATCAAGGAGAAGCTTCTGGAGGGAGATGTCGAAGCCATCGGGCGCACCTACAAAGTGCATCTCGACGGCTACAACACACTTCCTTTTCTTACCGGCCAGCAGCAAGAGGGGCCGCGTAAGGACATCTTCTACTTCTCTGACGATGGCGACCTGACGGCGCTCCGCTACAAGGGCTGGAAGATCATATTCATGGAGCAAAAATCGCCAGGCACTTTCCGTGTGTGGATGGAGCCCTTCGTGCCGCTTAGGGTCCCGCTGATCTTCAATCTGCGCCGCGATCCCTATGAGCGGGCAACGATCACCTCGAACACGTACTACGATTGGCAGTTGGATCGTGCGTTTCTGTTGGTCCCAGCCCAAGCCTATGTCGGCAAATTCCTGGAAACCTTCAAGGAATTCCCGCCCAGGCAGAAAGCGGCGAGCTTCAGCCTCGATCAGGTGATGGAGAAATTGAGCAAGCCAGGTGGCGCGCAATAGGCGGCAATTAATGCCGGGCCGGTTTCTGCCGCGCCCGGCATTCCCCACCTCTCCAATTGATTGGAGCGCATGATGCTCAGCTCGCTTCGTCCGATTGTCGCGTTCGTCGCGGTCTTCCTTGTCTCGGCGACTGCCGCGTTCGCCCAGACGGATCCCTTGCCGTCCTGGAACGACGGCCCAACTAAGCAGGCGATCGTTGATTTTGTGACGAGGGTGACCGAGCCGGAAAGCGGCGACTATGTGCCGATCAAGGATCGGATTGCCACCTTCGACAATGATGGCACGCTGTGGCTCGAGCAGCCGATGTATACGCAGCTCGCGTTCGCCCTCGACCGCGTGAAGGAGTTGGCGCCGGAGCATCCCGAGTGGAAGGACCAGCAGCCGTTCAAGGCCGTGCTCGAAGGCGACATGAAAACGCTTGCCGCCTCCGGCGAGAAGGGCATCGCGCAGTTGGTGGCTGCGACCCATGCCGGCATGACGCCCGAGCAGTTTCAGACGATCGTCGGCGATTGGCTGGCCACCGCCAAGGACAAACGCTTTGAGCGTGGCTACTCCAAACTCGTCTACCAACCAATGCTGGAGCTCTTGTCCTATCTGCGCGACAAGGGTTTCACCACCTACATCGTCTCCGGCGGCGGTATCGAGTTCGTGCGCAACTTGTCCGAACCCGTCTACGGCATTCCGCCCGCGCAGGTCGTGGGCTCGAGCATCAAGACGCAATACGAGGTCGTCGACGGTGTGCCCACGGTCATGCGCTTAGCCGAGTTGAATTTCATCGACGACAAGGAGGGCAAACCCATCGGCATTACCGAGCACATCGGCCAACGGCCCATCGCGGCGTTCGGCAATTCCGACGGCGATTATCAGATGCTCGATTGGACCACAGCGGGTAAGGGGCCGCGCCTTGGCCTGATCGTTCATCACACTGATGCGGAACGGGAATATGCGTACGACAGCGATTCATCCGTTGGCCACCTCGACAAGGCGCTGGACGCAGCGCCCGACAAAGGCTGGATCGTCGTTGACATGAAGAACGATTGGAAAGAGATATTCCCCCCACAGGAATAGCGAAGAGGCTTTTCGCATATCGAAGAAGAGGCTTTTCGCATATCGAAAATGAGACGACCCAAATGAGGATCGGTTTGTACAAGCAGCTATGCACCCTATCGGTCGCTGCGCTTCTGGCCTGCGGCAGCGTTGCCCACGCGCAGGACAGCGACGCGCAGACCGGCGCAGAGGGCAAAAAGCCCAACATCCTGCTGATCGTCTCCGACGACACGGGCTGGGGCGATCTCGGCCCCTATCTCGGTGGCGAAGGGCGCGGCATGCAGACGCCGAACTTCGACCGCTTGGCGAAGGAGGGCATGGTCTTCACCAATTTCTACGGCCAGCCCAGCTGTACGCCGGGCCGCGCCGCGATCCAAACCGGGCGCATCCCCAACCGCAGCGGCATGACCACCGTGGCCTTCCAAGGCCAGGGCGGCGGTCTTCCGGCGGCGGAATGGACTCTCGCATCGGTGCTGAAGAAAGCCGACTACAACACCTACTTCACCGGCAAATGGCATCTCGGCGAATCGGACTACGCGCTGCCGAACGCGCAAGGCTATGACGTGATGAAATATACCTTCCTCTATCACCTCAACGCCTACACCTACGCCGACCCGAAATGGTTCCCGAACATGACCCCCGAGTTGCGCGAGATGTTCCAGAAAGTGACCAAGGGCGCGCTGTCCGGCAAGGCAGGCGAGAAGCCGGTGCAGGACTTCGAGGTCAACGGCGAGTATGTCGACACGCCGGACAAGGGTGTCGTCGGCATTCCGTTCCTCGATGCCTATATCGAGAAGGCGGCCACCGAGTTCCTCGAGGAGGCGGCCAAGTCCGACAAGCCGTTCTTCATCAACGTCAACTTCATGAAGAACCACCAGCCGAACCTGCCGGCGCCGGAGTTCGAGCATAAATCCATCTCGAAATCCAAATATGCCGATTCCGTCGTGGAGCTGGATACGCGGATCGGCAATCTCCTGAAGAAGCTCGACGAGCTCGGCCTCGCCGAGAACACGGTCGTGTTCTACACCGTCGACAACGGCGCCTGGCAGGATGTCTATCCGGATGCGGGTTATACGCCGTTCCGGGGCACCAAGGGCACCGTGCGCGAAGGCGGCAATCGCGTGCCCTCGATGGTGCGTTGGCCCGGCAAGGTCGAAGGGGGAACCAAGAGCGACGACGTCGCGGGCGGTCTCGACCTGATGGCCACCTTCGCCTCGATCGCCGGCATTGAGCTGCCGACGGACGACCGCGACGGTCAGCCGATCATCTTCGACAGCTACGACATGATGCCCGTCATGACCGGCACCGGGAAATCGAAGCGCAACTGGTGGTTCTATTTCACCGAAGACGAACTGTCGCCCGGCGCCGTCCGTGTCAACAACTTCAAGTATGTCTTCAACCTGCGCGGCGCCGATGGTGCGACTACCGGCGGTCTCGCGGTTGACACCAATCTCGGCTGGAAGGGTGCGAGTGAGTATGTCGCCACCGTGCCGCAAGTGTTCGATCTGCTGGCGGACCCGCAGGAGCGCTACGACATCTTCATGACCACCTTCACCGAGAGCACCTGGGCGGTGGTTCCGGCCAACGAGTCGGTCGCGAAACTCATGAAGTCTTACGTAAAGTACCCGCCGCGTAAGCTTCAGAGCGAGACCTATACCGGTCCGATCACCATCTCCAAGTACCAGCTGTTCAAGTCCCTCCAATCGCAACTTGCGAAGGAGGGGTTCAGCATCGGATTGCCCACGGGCAACTAGGCCACGGGAAGGCGGCCCGGCGAAGGGGCCGCGTTCTTCCCTAAATTGAAGACGACGCTCACCAAGGAGAGGAAACCCATGAAACGATGGAGTTCATTACTGTGTTGCGCGGTCGCCGCATTGGCGGTTAGCGCGACGGCGCCTTCCGTGTATGCGCAGTCGGCGCCGGGTCGGGCCTTGATGACCTATAAGCAAGGTGTGACGCCGGAAGAGGAGAGTGCGGACCGCGCGGCCTGTCACGACTGGGCGGTGGAGCAGACCGGCTTCGATCCGAGAGCGATCTTCACGGCACAGCAAGCCGGCATCGACACCCGAACCATTATGCGGGTCACGGAGAAACTCGATGTCGCCTCCGGCGGCACGGATCCGCGTTGGGGCTCTGGTGCCTTCGGGGGTGCGAGCACCTCCGCCGACAGGCGCCGGATGAACGAGCTATACGCCAATTACCTCCGCGCCGGGGCGCTTTGCCTCGAAGGTCGCGGTTATACCGTTGCACGATAGGAGCCACACCATGCGATCGATTTTCAAAGCGGGCCTCGGGCTTCTCTGTTTGGTGACCATGCCGGCCGCCGCTTCGGCGGCTTCGGGCACCTATATGTGCGCCTTCACCGATATCTTCGAGTGCGTCGACGTGGCGGGCTGCAATCGCGTCCCCAACGACTATGTCAATCTCCCGCCCGTGCTCAAACTCGACTTCGACAAGAAAGTCATGACGTCGGACGATTTGGACAAAGACCCGACGGACATCGACATCAAGGACATGGTGGAGACGGGTGATATCGTTCTGTTGCACGGTATCGGCCGGAACGAGATTTCGCCGCGGTCTTTCAGCGCGGCCATCTCGATGAAGACCGGAAAATTTCATGCTGGCATTACAACCGGCGACGCGACACTCGCTCTGGTCGGTGACTGTGTGGACGGTCTCTAAGCGGATGCAGGCAGGTAACGGCGGGCACGCGATCGCGCTTGCCCGCCGATCTCGGTAACAGGAGAGCTCGGATTGACCGCTCTCAGCCGGCGCGCTGCAGCCCGATCATATCGGCGAGCGCCGTCCGGGGGCGGGCTTGCGGTGGTTGCTGCTGAGGACTGGGCCCTTGCGGTTGCGCCCGCGTCTTAAGCTCCGCTGGCGTGTTGCCGAGCCGTCGTTGCTCGGCCCCGATCATCGCGGTGACGGCGTCCAGGTCGGCCTTCAGAACCTTGAGTTTGCTGTCATGCTCCTGCTTGATCTGGTCGACGTGCTTTGCGAATTGAGCCTCCACGGTGCTCATCTGCTCCTGAAGGAAATTGACTCGGTCTTGCAGGTCGTCTCGGATATCACGCATCGATTGTCCCCCATCGATTAGATTGCGAGTGTTTAAACAATCAAGGCAAGCCACGGGTTCCACGCGTGCCGCCCCCAACAGGCTTGAGCAGGACATAAAGTGACCCGTCGTCGGCGCCCATCATCCTCACGGAAAAAACCCGGCACGGCGCCGGCCAAGCCGCCTGTGTCAAGGACCAACGCGCCCGCGGCGAAGACCAAGGCGCCCGAAGGCGAAGCCCCGGCGCCGGGACACCCCAGCCGAAAGCTCTGGATTGCGGCCGGCCTGGCCGCCGTGCTCCTCATCGGCGTAGGCCTCGGGCTGGACTATCTCGGGCGCGGCCCATCAAAGCCCGCGGATGTCGCCCCCGAGACGCTCGCCTTCGTCGGCAGCGAGACCTGCATCACCTGCCACCAAGAGGCGGGGAAGCTCTGGCATCCCTCGCAGCACGCCCATGCCATGGCCCATGCGAGCGCCGACACGGTGCTCGGCGACTTCGACGACGCGCGTTTCGACTATTACGGCACCACATCGCGCTTCTTCGAAAAGAACGGCAAGTTCTACGTCGAGACCGACGGATCGAACGGCTCGCTGCAAACCTTCGAGGTCAAATACACGTTCGGGCTCGAGCCCTTGCAGCAATATCTCATCGAATTTCCGGACGGCCGCGTGCAGGCGCTGACCATCGCCTGGGATAGCCGCACGAAGGAGCAGGGCGGCCAGCGCTGGTTCCACCTTTATCCGAATGAGCATATCGGCCACGACGATCCGCTGCACTGGACCAAGCTCAACCAGAATTGGAACTTCATGTGCGCCGAGTGCCATTCGACCGGCTTGCGCAAGCATTACGACGCAGCGAACGATCGCTTCGCCACGACCTGGGCGGAGATCAGCGTCGGCTGCGAGGCCTGCCACGGG
>DATKYG010000047.1:0-2312 GCA_035528655.1 Methyloceanibacter sp. | reverse complement strand
GCAGATCAGGAGCCGCGTCTTCGCCTGGAGCCGGCTGAAATACTTCTTCACGACAACGGCCTGGGCGCGGCCATCGACGAGGGAGGCGAGGTCGAGATGGTCGCCCGCCATCACCACGATGTCGAAGTCGCCGGCGACCTCGACGACCCAGTCGAACAGGGGCAGCGAATAGTGCAGGTCGGAGACGAGGAGTAGGCGCATGGGCACTTCGCTTGAGGCGTCCCCGGTATCCGTCGTCAATGATTTGCTCACCTTGAAGTATTTTTGCCGGCTCACGCAAGCCAGTCCTTGCCCGCGGTGAACGGTTTATTGGGACCTAGAGCAGTACACGTTTGACCTCCAGCGCGGCCCCCCCCGTCAACACCCGCGCCAGTGCAGCGTTAATGGTCCACCTGATTACACCCCACTATCAGCGGAAGCGCTTCTTTCGTCCAAGACGGCCAGGCAAAGTCTGGCGCGCGGTGCGGCGCTATCAGCTCCTGGAGCTGGTCGTGCTGACGGGCGTCATCGCGGGGGTGTGGCTCGGCGCGCATCTCGACAATCAGTCGAACCCGTGGAACGCGCCCCAGCCGGCAGGGGTGGAGTCGGCGAGCGTCAACCTGATCGTGGGCGTGCCACCAAAGGGCCGTCCGCCGCGCAGCCGGCTCTAGTCGCGAAGCGCCGCCGCCGTTCCTCTGAAGCGCGCCGCCGGTCGCTGAACTCCGCGAGCACAGAGCGGTCGCCTAGGCGCGGGGACGCGCGGGGGCAGGCCTCACCGCTTTCGTCGGCCGCACCAGCGATAGACAAGCGGCGGCGATACAGAGGCCCGCAAGAAACAGGACCACGGCGCGTGCCGCCGCCAACAGGTCGGCCTCCGGGACGCCGACCGTGGTATCGCCGTTGCCCGTCAGGACTTGAAGTTGCCAGGACAGGATGGTGGCCGCCGTGGCGATGCCGATGCTCATGCCGAGCGAGCGCATGACGTTGAGCAGGCTGCCGGCTTCTCCGGAGAGATGTTGTGGGGCGGAGGTCATGACGGCGCTGTTATTCGGCGCAGTGAACAGGCCTTGCCCTGCGCCGAACACGGCAAGCGCCACCATGATGAGGGGAACGTCGTGGCGCGTCCCCTCGAGGGCCATGAACAGAAGCGTGAGAGCGACGAGGCAGGTCGCCATGCCGGCAACGGTGGGGACCCGGGGTCCGAGTCGATCGGACAGGGCGCCGCTCAGAGGCGCGGCGATGCCAAGGGCGACCGGGATGATCGACAGCCGCAGACCGGCCAAGAGCCAGGTGTCGTGATAACCGCGCACCAAGACGAATGGCATTAGAAAGAACATGCCGAACAGCGCGGCATAGACGAGAAGTCCCGCCATATTGCCGCTGGCGAATGTGGGGCTGCGAAAAAGACTCAAGTCCACGAGCGGCATGGCGGCACGCCGCTCGGCCGTCACGAACAGCGCCACGAAGACGATCGCCAGGAGTCCAGTACCGATGAGCAATGGCGAGGTCAGGCCCCAGCCGCGCCCCTCGTTGAGCGCCACCATAAGTGCGGCGAGCGCCGGGCCGATCAGCAGCGCGCCGCGCCAGTCGAAGCGCCGGTCAGGCGACAGGCTCTTGGTCTTTGGCAGGATGAACCAGCCGGCTAGCGCGCCGGCGAGCCCGAACGGCACGTTGATCCAGAACGCCGACCGCCAGCCGAGTGTTTCGAGAAGCACGCCGCCCAGCGCCGGGCCGAGTGCAAGGCCGATCGCCTGCGCTGCGCCTTGGATGCCGAGGGCGCGACCGCGCAGCGCCGGGGCCGAGGCGCCCACGACGATGGCGATGCTGTTTGCCGCCAGTAAGCTCGCACCGATCGCCTCCAAGACGCGGAAGGCGATGAGGAGCGGCAGGGTCGGCGCCAAGCTGCACAGCGCTGTGCCGAGCACGAAGAGGAGAAAGCCGCCGGTGTAGAGAAGCTTTTGCCCGAACATCTCGGCGAGACGGCCGCAGATGGGCAGGAACACCGTCATCGCGAGGAGATAAGCGAGCGCGACCCAACTCACGGCGCTCAGCCTGGCGCCAAACTCGCTTTCGAGCATGGGCAGGAGGAGCTGCACGATACTCGCGTCGAGCTGGCCCATGAAGGCGCCGATCGACACCGTGCCGACGACGAGCCAGGGATAGAACGAGCGCTGGGCGAGCCCCGAGGCAGGTGGCGGCTCGCGGCCGCGCAACGCGTCCCGGAGTGCTGAAAGCGACGCTGGCCCGGTCATCCGCGCGTCCATTGGCGTTCCCTCGACGTAAGCCTTTGAAAACCTATAGGGCTCGCGTGAGGAAGTCGCTCATGAGGGGGC
>DATKYG010000046.1:0-2699 GCA_035528655.1 Methyloceanibacter sp. | reverse complement strand
GTCTTGGATGTCGGCCTCTCCGCGCCCGGCCGGATCGACGCCGATGAGGGCGAGGCGACCGCCTTCCCGATCGCCATCGAGGCGAAGACCGCACTTCCGGCACGCAGCATCGTTGCCGTCAGCGGGTTGCCCCAAGGCGCCTCGTTCTCGCATGGCCGCCCCTACGGCGATACGGGCTGGAGCTTGCGCCCCGACGAAATCGGCGACTTGCAGCTGCGTCTGCCTCCGCAAAGCGGCCTCTCCGACCTCAACCTCGAGCTGATTTCCGGCGACGGCACCGTGCTCGCGCAATCCGCCACGCAACTGAGCGTCACGCCCCCTCAGGTGGCCACGGCCGGCGCGCTGGAAGACGCATCGGGTGACACGATCGCGCAAGCCGAAAGGTCCGCGACCGGCTCAATCGAAAGCGCGCCTGCGAAAGAGACCGCGTCCACAGAACTCTCCACAGAACTCAAAGGCCCCGTCACCGCCACGGCACAGACGGCGCAAACCCCTTCGGAAGCGGCCGCAACCGAGGCCGACGCAAGCGCGCCCGATGTGAAGGTCAACACCGTCAAGACCGTGGCTGTTGCGCCGCCGCACGACGCGAAGCCATATGACGGCGCGATGGCCTTGGGCTCACCGGCCGATGCGCCTCAGGCCGCCGCGGAGTGGATGGAGACCAAGACGGCGGTCGACATGCACGCAGAGGCCCAGCAATTCTCGGAGACTGTAAAAATCGCCCAAGGCGGTCTCAAGCTCCGCGTCACCGGCCGGGACAAGAACTGGGTTCAGGTCACCGATCCCAAGAGCGGCACCACGGGCTGGATCTACAACCGCTTCCTCAAAGAGGCCGAGGCGCCCGCGCAATAGCGACCGAAGTGCCTGCACCCACGGAAATGCCGTCATGCTTTTGCGGCCTGTGGGGCGTACTGTGCCTCCTTACCCGTAGAGGAGGCTCGGATGGCACGGCTGCTGACAATCATATTGGCTTTGATGCTCGGTTTGACAGGAGCACAGGCCAGTGAATCCGCAACGCCGCAGGAGGTCATCGCCAAGGTCAAGGAGGCCGCCGCCTATTTGGCGGAGAACGGCAAGAGCGGCCTCGAGACCTTGGGCAGCCCCGACTCCCCCTTCGTCTGGAAGGACTCGTACGTCTTCGTCTACGATTGCGAAGCCGGGCTCGCCGATGTGGCACATCCCGTTCCCGAGACCAAAGAGAACGCGATCGACCAGGACAAGGACGCGAGCGGCCGGGTGATCGGCCCCGGACTGTGCAAGGCGGCGGCGGCGCCGAACGGCGGCTGGTTCGAATATCAGTGGTTGAAGCCCGTGAAGGCGGAGGACGGCA
The DNA here is from genome assembly GCA_035528655.1 of Methyloceanibacter sp. Classification (GTDB taxonomy): domain Bacteria; phylum Pseudomonadota; class Alphaproteobacteria; order Rhizobiales; family Methyloligellaceae; genus Methyloceanibacter. The sequence continues at coordinate 1,369 of DATKYG010000046.1, read as the reverse complement.
AGGAACTGACCTACGCCAAAGAGACCTCACGCAAGGTGTCATATATGTTGGGCGTCGAGGGCCAGCCCTATCAGGTCGGCGCCGGCATCTACAACGATACGCTGAGCGTGGACGAGCTCAACGCCATGATCGAGAACTAGTTGCTGTAGAGCCGCGCAGCGAACCCATGGGTACCGCCGCCCCATCCCGAAATCATGGGGAAGGTTCACCCCGCAAATCGAGAAAGAGCGGGCTTGCACGAGAACGCCAACGAAGGTTTGCTTCCACCGGGAGGAAAGCACAATGACCGATGCTATATCGCCTAAGAACCTTCTTATGGGGTTCCTGGCGGCGGCGATCGCCGTCGTCACCGTGCATGAAATCATCAACTTCGTGTTGCTCCAGGCGGGCGTGTTCCCACGGGTCCCCTGGTCGATGGAGCCCGCCGCCATGACGGGCGTTCCCCAGATCGTGAGCGACATGTTCTGGGGCGGTCTGTGGGGCATCCTGTTCGCACCTATCCACGGCAGAATTCCCGGCGGCAACACGACCGTGCAAGGCCTGATCTTCGGCATCGTCGGACCGGCCATTATCGGCGTGTTCATCCTGGTGCCTCTGATCACGGGCCGTTTCCCGCTCTTCTTCGGCGGCGATCCGAAACTCATCATCTCCGTGTTGTTGATCCTCGGAGGCTTCGGCGCAGCGATGGGCTGGCTCTACGGGCTGTTCACGTCGCGCACCGCGACCGCCTGAGCGGTCCGGGAACGATCATTGGAGCGCGTGTCGTCAGTCGGCGACGCAGTCCTTGAAGGTCATGGTCTCGTCGGAGCCTTCCGTGAGAAAGGCCGTGTCGCCCTTGTTCCAGAACACAATGCTCTCGTCGGCATTGGCGTAGCGCGCGCCGGAGCCCGACATGACCTGCAGCAGTGACAGGTCGCGGCCATCGCTGAGCGTGAGCGCCACATCGTCCGGATAGAACTTGGCGACGATCGATTTCTCGTCGGCACACACAAACGTCGCCGTGGCGGTCGGCTTCTCGTCCTGGGCGGCAGCGCCTTGCACAAACAGAACGGCAAAAGCGAAGCCAGCCAAACGCAGTGCGTTGTTCATCGCGATCCTGCTCCTCAAGCTGTAACGCCGACCCTGACTTGGGCATACTCCCGAATGGATTGCCGGGACAAGCCCGGCAATGATGAGGAGAGAGCGGACCCCCTACAGCGGAATGTTGTCGTGCTTCTTCCAGGGGTTTTCGACGTGCTTGTTGCGCAGCATCTGCAGCGCGCGGCAGACCCGCATGCGCGTGCCGCGCGGGGCGATCACCTCGTCGATATAGCCCCGCTCCGCCGCCACGAAGGGATTGGCGAAGCGCGTCTGATAATCGTCGATGCGC
>DATKYG010000045.1:0-51953 GCA_035528655.1 Methyloceanibacter sp. | reverse complement strand
GCGCGTGCAATGCATCAAGGTGCTCGGCGGCTCGAAGCGGAAATATGCTTCGATCGGCGATACCATCGTGGTCAGCGTCAAGGAGGCGATCCCGCGCGGCCGCGTCAAGAAGGGCCAGGTGATGAAGGCCGTGATCGTGCGCACCGCCACCGGCGTGCGCCGTCAGGACGGCTCGCTCATTCGCTTCGACCGCAACGCAGCGGTGCTGGTCAATCCGCAGGGCGAGCCGGTCGGTACGCGTATCTTTGGCCCGGTCACCCGTGAGCTGAGAGGCAAGAAGCACATGAAGATCGTGTCTCTCGCGCCGGAGGTTCTGTAGATGCCCAAGCTTAAGATCAAGAAGGGCGACCACGTCGTGATGCTCACCGGCAGGGACAAGGGCAAGAAGGGTGAGGTGCTGAAGGTGATGCCGTCGGAGAACCGCGCCATCGTCAAGGGCGTGGCCATGGTACGCCGTCATCAGCGCCAGTCGGCGTCGCAGGAAGGCGGCATCATCACCAAGGAAGCCCCGGTCGAAATTTCCAATATCGCGATCGAGGATCCCAAGGACGGGAAACCGACGCGCGTCGGCTACAAATTTCTAAAGGACGGGCGCAAGGTTCGTTTCGCCAGGCGTTCGGGTGAGGTTATCGATGTCTGAGCAGGCTTACATTCCGCGGCTCAAGACGCAGTATCTCGACGTGATCAAGGGCGAACTCACCAAGGAGTTCGGCTACCGGAATGTCATGCAGGTGCCGCGTCTCGACAAAGTTGTGCTCAACATGGGCGTGGGCGAAGGCGTCGCCGATTCGAAGAAGGTGACGGCCGCCGCTGCCCATCTCGGGCTGATCGCCGGCCAGCGTCCGGTCATCACCAAGGCGCGCAAATCCGTCGCCACCTTCAAGCTGCGCGAGGGCATGCCCGTCGGCGCCAAGGTGACGCTGCGCAAGGACCGCATGTACGAGTTTATCGACCGGCTGGTGAATATCGCCCTGCCGCGCGTTCGAGACTTCCGTGGGCTGAATCCAAAAAGCTTCGACGGAAGAGGGAATTACTCAATGGGGCTGAAAGAGCACATCATCTTCCCCGAGATTGATTACGACAAGGTCGAGGACGTGCTGGGTATGGACATCATCGTCTGTACCACCGCCCACACCGACGATGAGGCCCGCGCCTTGTTGAAGGGTTTGAACTTTCCGTTCCGCAGCGAAGGCAAGTGAGCTTGCCCGAGCGGCGACAGGAGGACTGAATGGCTAAGACGAGCATGATTGAGCGGAACAAGAAGCGGCAACGCCTCGCCAAGAAGTTTAACTTCCGGCGGACGCGCCTGAAGGAGCTTGCCGCCGACCGCTCAATTCCGGCCGAGGAGCGCTTTGCAGCGAGGCTGAAGCTCGCCGAGCTGCCGCGCAACTCTTCGCCGACGCGCATTCGCAATCGCTGCGATCTCTCGGGGCGGCCCCGCGGTTATTACCGCAAGCTTCGCATGTCGCGCATTGCTTTGCGCGATCTGGCGAGCAACGGGCTGATTCCTGGCATGGTTAAGTCGAGCTGGTAAGGACGACGATGAGCATCAACGATCCACTAGGCGACATGCTGACCCGTATCCGCAATGCGCAGATGCGGCATAAAGCCAAGGTGACGACGCCTGCCTCCAAACTTCGCGAGCACGTTCTCGAAGTGCTGGCGGAGGAGGGCTATATCCGCGGCTACGCGCGTGTCGAATATAATGGCGGCAAGTCCGAGTTCGAAATCGAGCTCAAATATTTCGATGGCGAGCCGGTTATCAAGGACATCAAGCGGGTGTCGACGCCTGGCCGGCGCGTGTATTCCTCGGTGAGGGATCTGCCGACGGTCGCCAACGGTCTCGGCGTCGCCATACTCTCGACGCCCAAGGGCGTCATGTCGGATTCCCGCGCACGTAATGAGAATGTCGGTGGCGAGATTCTCTGTAACGTGTTTTAGCGGCGGCTACTGAAGCGAAGGTTGATCAATGTCGCGCATCGGCAAGAAACCAGTGGCCATTCCCGGCGGTGTTACCGCCGCGATTGACGGCCAAGAGGTCAAGGTGAAGGGCCCCAAGGGCGAGCTCAGGCATGTGCTCGTCGATGAGGTCATCGCCAAGGCGGACAAGGACGGCATCGAAGTCACTATGCGCGAGGACACGAAAGAGGCGCGCGCCATGTGGGGCATGTCGCGCACGCTCGTCGCCAACCTCGTTACCGGCGTGACAGACGGCTTTACGAAGACGCTGGAGATCACCGGCGTCGGCTATCGCGCCGCGGTGCAGGGCCAGGCCCTGCAGCTGCAGCTCGGTCATAGCCACGACATTGCTTATGTCGTGCCGGAAGGCATTCAGGTGCAGTGCCCGAAGCCGACGGAGATCGTGATCAGCGGCATCGACAAGCAGAAGGTCGGCCAGGTCGCGGCAGAGATCAGACGGTATAGGCCGCCGGAGCCTTACAAGGGCAAGGGCGTGCGGTATGCGGGCGAGTACATCCTCCGCAAAGAAGGCAAGAAGAAGTAGCGAGATAGAAGATGAGCGCGTTGAATACATTTATGCGGCGTACGCGCCGGGTTCGCCATTCGCTGAAGCGCGTGGCCAACGGACGTGCGCGCCTGTCGGTGTTTCGCTCTTCGAAGCACATTTACGCGCAGGTGATTGACGACCGTGACGGCAAAACCCTCGCGGCAGCCTCCAGCCTCGACAAGGATCTCAAGGGCGCATTGCCCAAGGGCACCGATCTGGCGGCGGCGCAGGCCGTGGGCAAGCTCGTCGCCGAGCGCGCGGTGAAGGCCGGCGTTAAGGACGTCGTGTTCGACCGGGGCGGCTATATCTATCATGGGCGCGTCAAGGCGCTGGCAGACGCGGCCCGAGAGGCCGGTCTGAACTTCTAGGTTTCGAAGGAAAGGGTCTGACACGTGGCACGAGGTCACCAATCACGCGGCGGTCCGCAAGGCAGAGACCGGGACACCGATAGCGAGTTTATCGACAAGCTCGTCCACATCAATCGCGTGGCCAAGGTGGTCAAGGGCGGGCGGCGCTTCGGCTTCGCCGCGCTTGTCGTCGTGGGCGATCAGAAGGGCCGGGTCGGCTTCGGCCATGGCAAGGCGCGCGAGGTGCCCGAGGCCATTCGCAAGGCGACCGAGGCGGCCAAACGCGGCCTGGTCAAGGTGCCGTTGCGCGAAGGCCGGACGTTGCATCATGACGTGCGCGGCCAGCATGGCGCGGGCAAGGTGATCTTGCGGGCGGCGCCGGCCGGTACCGGCATCATTGCCGGCGGTCCGATGCGCGCGGTGTTCGAGACGCTCGGCATCCAGGACGTGGTGGCGAAGTCGCTCGGCAGCTCCAATCCCTACAACATGGTGCGCGCGACGTTCGATGCGCTGCGTCATGAGGACAGCCCGCGGGGCGTTGCCGCCCGGCGCGGCAAGAAGGTCAGCGAAATCGTATCCCGCCGCCGCGATCAGGCAGGCGAGGGCGCCGAGGCTCAGGCCTAAGCTCGAAGAACAAGGTTGAAGACAGATGGCCGACAACAGAAAGACAATCGTTGTGGAGCAGATCGGTAGCCCGATCCGGCGTCCCGGCGTGCAGCGTGCGACCCTGATAGGGCTCGGCCTGAATAAGATGCACAAGCGGCGGACGCTGGTCGACAGTCCCCAGGTGCGCGGCATGGTGGCGAAGATCGCCCACCTGGTGCGCATCGTCGAGGACGAGGCCGGAGCCTAAGGAACAAGATTATGCGACTGAACGAGATCAGGGATATGCCGGGCGCCACCAAGGCCCGCAAGCGCGTCGGCCGCGGCCCCGGTTCGGGCCTCGGCAAGACGTCGGGCCATGGCGTGAAGGGCCAGAAGGCGCGTTCCGGCGTGGCCATCAAGGGCTTCGAGGGCGGTCAGATGCCGCTTCATCGGCGTTTGCCGAAGCGCGGCTTCAACAACATCTTCGCCAAGAATATGAACGAGGTGAATGTCGGGCGAGTGCAGGCGGCGATTGACGCCAAGAAGCTCGACGCGAAGAACCCGGTCACGGTCGAGGCGCTGCTGGCCGCCGGTATCATCCGGCGGGTGTTGGACGGCGTGCGTCTGCTTGGCGATGGCGAGCTCAAGACGAAGCTCGCCTTCGAGGTGACGGGCGCATCGAGTGGCGCGGTCAAAGCAGTCGAGGCTGCCGGTGGCAGCGTGACGGTGACGCCGATGCCGCAGCGGGCCGCCAAGCCCGAGGGCGAGGGCAAGCCCAAGAAGGTGCGCGAGGTCAAGCCGGCCAAGTCCGCGTCGACCAAAGACGCGCCGAAGAAGGCTGCGTCGAAGAAAGCCGCGGGGGCGCCGGCGAAGAAGGCCGAGGCGAAGACGTCCCGCGCCAAAAAGGACAAGTCCGAGTGAGGTGAGGCGGCCGGTTTTACGGCCGCCTGACTGTCTCGGGGAAGGGAAGAGCGCCTATGGTCTCCGCCGCAGAACAGCTCGTCTCCAATCTGAACTTCGCGGCCTTCGGTAAGGCCGACGAGCTCAAGAAGCGCATCTGGTTCACGCTGGGGGCGCTCGTCATCTATCGGCTGGGCACCTATATCCCGATTCCGGGCATCAACCCGGAGGCGCTGGCCGACGTGTTCCGTCAGCAGCAGTCCGGCATCCTTGGCATGTTCAACATGTTCTCGGGCGGTGCGGTCGGGCGCATGGCGATCTTCGCCCTGAACATCATGCCGTATATTTCGGCGTCGATTATCATTCAGCTGCTCACCACCGTCTCGCCGCATCTTGAGCAACTCAAGAAGGAAGGCGAGCAGGGCCGGCGGCAGATCAACCAGTACACGCGCTACGGCACGGTGCTTTTGGCCACGCTGCAAGGCTACGGCATCGCCGTCGGCCTCGAGGGCGCCGGCAGCATTGTCACCGATCCGGGCTGGTTCTTCCGCATTACCACGGTCATCACCCTGGTCGGCGGCACCGTCTTCCTCATGTGGCTGGGTGAGCAGATCACCGCGCGCGGCGTCGGCAACGGCATCTCGCTGATCATCTTCGCCGGCATCGTGGCGCAGCTGCCCCATGCCTTGGTCGGTACGCTCGAACTTGGCCGCCAGGGCGCGTTGTCGGCCGGGCTGATCATCGGGCTATTCATCATGGCTGTGGCCGTGATCGGCGTCATTGTGTTCATGGAGCGGGCCCAACGGCGGCTGCTTGTGCAATATCCAAAGCGACAAGTGGGCAACAAGATGTTCCAGGGCGATGCCTCGCATCTGCCGCTGAAGCTGAACAGCGCCGGCGTGATCCCGCCGATCTTCGCCTCGTCGTTGCTGCTGCTGCCGATTACGGCGGCCAATTTCTCAGCCGGCCAGGGGCCCGAGTGGCTGAACTCGATCACCGCCATGCTCGGCCGCGGTCAGCCGCTGCACATCCTCATCTATGTGTCGCTGATCATCTTCTTCGCCTTCTTCTATACGGCCGTGGTGTTCAATCCGAAGGACACGGCCGACAACCTGAAGAAATATGGCGGCTTTCTGCCCGGCATCCGGCCCGGCGAGCGCACGGCTGAATATATCGACTACGTGCTCACCCGGATTACCGTGGCGGGCGCGCTCTATCTGGCGGCGGTCTGCGTGCTGCCGGAGATCCTGATTTCGTATGCCGGCGTGCCGTTCTATTTCGGCGGGACGTCGCTGCTCATCGTCGTCAGCGTCACCATGGATACGGTGGCGCAGGTCCAGAGCCATTTGCTCGCCCACCAATATGAGGGGCTGATCAAAAAGGCCAAGCTTAGAGGAGCGCGGCGGCGATGAACCTGGTCCTGCTCGGCCCTCCTGGCGCGGGTAAGGGGACCCAGGCGAAGCGGCTGGAAGACCGGCACGCACTGGTCCAGCTTTCCACCGGCGACATGTTGCGGGCGGCGGTCGCGGCTGGCACCGAACTCGGACGCCAGGCGGGCGAGATCATGGAGCGCGGCGCGTTGGTGCCCGACGAGCTGGTGATCGGGCTGATCGCCGAGCGTATGGACAGCCGCCAGGGCGGCAACGGCTTCATCCTGGATGGCTTCCCGCGGACGATCGGCCAGGCCGAGGCGCTGGACCGGCTGCTGGAAGGCCGGGGCGAGGTGGTCAACCGGGTGATCGTGATGGCGGTGGACGACGATGCGCTGGTGGCGCGCATCACCGGGCGGTTCACCTGTGGCACCTGCGGCGAGGGCTATCACGAGCAATATAAGACTCCGAAGGTTGCAGGGGTCTGCGACCGTTGCGGCGGGACAAAGTTCACGCGTCGTCCGGACGATACGGAGGACGTGGTGCGCGCCAGGCTTAAGGCCTATCACAGCCAGACCGAACCCCTGATTGGCTATTACCAGGGGCAAGGGAAGGTCAGGACGGTCGACGGCATGGCGGATATTGAGACGGTACAAAAGGAGATCGACGCGGCGCTGGAAGGGGCTTGAGGCTTGACTCAAGGGTGTCTGGCCCATTCGGCCAGTTGACCTTGTCAAGCGGAATCGCTACATAGCGGGGTCACATTGCTTGACGGACTGACCGGTCCCGGGGGTAGAGCCTGTCCGCGGTCGGTTTTGTCGTGTTCCAACTTGGTAATTTGGCTTTAATTTCAGCACGTTAGCACGTGCTACGCGAGGAGACGACTACGTGGCCCGAATTGCAGGCGTAAACATCCCGACCAACAAGCGGGTCGAGATCGCGCTGACCTATATCCATGGCATTGGCGATACTTTTGCCAAGCATATCTGCGCCAAGGTTGCCATTCCTTCGGAACGGCGGGTGAGTCAGCTGACCGAGTCCGAGGTGATTCAGATCCGTGAGGTCATCGACCGGGATTATGTGGTCGAGGGCGATCTCAGGCGCGATGTTTCCATGAATATCAAGCGGTTGATGGACCTCGGTTGTTACCGTGGATTACGTCACCGTCGCGGCCTTCCGGTCCACGGTCAGCGCACGCATACCAATGCGCGCACGCGTAAGGGCCCGGCGAAGCCGATCGCCGGTAAGAAGAAGTAGACAGCTCAACGCGCGGCCGGGCTGTTCCAAGCTTTCGCCGACGCCAATTTGTGAAGTGCGGGAATAGAGCATGGCCAAAGAAAAAACGCGCGTCCGTCGCCGCGAAAAGAAGAACATCACCTCAGGTGTCGCCCATGTGCAGGCGAGCTTCAACAACACGATGATCACAATCACCGACGCGCAAGGAAACACCATTTCCTGGTCGTCGGCCGGTGCCATGGGTTTCAAGGGTTCGCGTAAGTCGACGCCCTATGCCGCGCAGGTCGCGGCCGAGGATGCCGGCAAGAAGGCAGCGGAACACGGAATGAAGAATCTCGAGATCGAGGTCAGAGGACCAGGGTCGGGACGGGAGTCGGCTCTACGCGCGCTGCAGGCCTCCGGCTTCAACATCATCTCGATCCGCGACGTCACGCCGATCCCGCATAACGGCTGCCGGCCGCGTAAGCGCCGGCGCGTGTAACGAAAAGTAAGGCCACTCCTAAATGTTGGACGAGGACATTCGGACGACGGGGCAGGCTGCTCCGCTCCGCGATCAAGAAAGGGCTCACCCGGTGCTGCAAAAGAACTGGCAAGATCTCATCAAGCCCACCAAGCTCAATATCATTCCTGGCCGTGATCCGGCCCGGTTCGCCACGGTCGTCGCCGAGCCGCTCGAACGCGGCTTTGGCCTGACTCTCGGCAACGCGCTTCGCCGCGTGCTGCTGTCGTCGCTGCAGGGCTCCGCCATCACTTCGGTGCATATCGACGGCGTGCTGCACGAGTTTTCGTCGATCCCCGGCGTGCGTGAGGATGTGACCAACATCGTCCTCAACATCAAAGAGATCGCGATCAGCCAGCATTCCGAAGGCGTGAAGCGCATGGTCCTCCAGAAGGAGGGTCCGGGCGTGGCCACCGCCGGCGACATCCAGGGCGGCGCCGACGTCGAGATTCTCAATCCCGAGCATGTGATCTGCACGCTCGACGAGGGTGCGGCGATCCACATGGAGTTCACGTCGTCCTCGGGCAAGGGCTATGTGCCGGCCGAGCGCAATCGTCCCGATGACGCGCCGATCGGATTCATCCCGGTCGACTCGCTGTTCAGCCCGGTGCGCAAGGTTTCCTATCGCGTGGAGAACACCCGCGAGGGCCAGATCCTCGACTTCGACAAGCTCACCATGGAAATCGAGACGGACGGCTCCGTGCGCCCCGACGATACGATCGCGCTCGCCGCCCGCATCGTCCAGGATCAGCTGTCGGTGTTCGTCAATTTCGAAGAGCCGAAGAAGGAGCAGACCTACGAGCGTCAGCCGGAGCTGGTGTTCAACGCGGCGCTGCTCAAAAAGGTCGACGAACTCGAGCTGTCGGTGCGCTCGGCCAACTGTCTGAAGAACGACAACATCGTCTATATCGGCGACCTCATTCAGAAGACGGAAGCCGAGATGCTGCGGACGCCGAATTTCGGCCGCAAGTCGTTGAACGAAATCAAGGAGGTGCTTGCCTCCATGGGACTGCATCTCGGCATGGAAGTGCCGGATTGGCCGCCGGAGAATATCGAAGAGCTGGCCAAGCGGTTCGAAGACCATTATTAGGCTGTCGTCTGCCGCCGTTGTTTGGCGCGGAAGAAGCACCCTGGGAGGGGGCTGTAAATGAGACATCGTAAAGCCGGGCGGAAGCTGAACCGCACCGCAACCCATCGCCGGGCGCTGTTCGCGGCACTGGCCAACGCGCTCATCAAGCATGAGCAGATCGCCACGACCCTGCCCAAGGCGAAAGAGCTTCGCCGGGTGGCGGATCGTCTGATCACGCTGGCCAAACGCGGCGATCTGCACGCACGGCGCCAGGCCTTTGCCCGGATCCGGGACGAGGCCACGGTGGCGAAGCTGTTCTCGACGCTGGGTCCGCGCTACGCGGCCCGTCCTGGCGGCTATACGCGCGTGATGAAGGCGGGCTTCCGCTATGGCGATAGCGCGCCGATGGCGGTGATCGAGCTGGTGGACCGCGATGAGGACGCCAAGGGCCTCGATTCAGGCCCGGTGCAGGATCATGGCGGCGAGGCCGAGCACGCCGCCGCATAGGCGTCCGCGTGGCCCAATTGGGCCGGACGACGGAATCAAAAAAGGCGCGCCCCTGGGGCGCGCCTTTTGTTTTGCGTCTCGTCGAGCCTACTCGTCGTCGTCATCATCATCCTCATTGGACCGGTCGCGGCCCTTGGAGACGACATTGCCGGCGGCAGCTTCTCTCGCGTCCCAGGCGGCGATCGAGTTCTTCTTGATGCCCTTAACGCCGTCGCCAAGAATGCCGGTGACGATCTTTTTGGCCTCGGCCTCGCTCGTGCCATCGGCCGGATCGAAATCCGACTGCCAGTAGATGATCGTGCGATCCGGCTCATCGTCCAGTTCGACCCAGAGCTTGGATTTGTAGTTCTTGACGGGGAGGGGGCCCTCGACGATGTCGTAGCTGTAGGAGAGGTCGTCCTTGCCAGTCAGCTTTTCCTTGATCTTGCCGCCGTCACCCAGGGTCAGCACCCGATAGGTGTCGCCGCCCTCGGTGACCTCTTCGCACTCTTCGACGGCAGGATGCCAATCCTTGATCTTGCAGAAGGTCTCGCCGGCGACGACCCAGACCTCGGCCGGGAGGCCGGGCGCCTCGATCCGCTTCTTGACCGTGACGGCCCAGGCCGAACCGCTCCAGATAATCGCGGCCAAGGCAATGAGGGTCAGCTTGATAACACGCATGCGTTTCTCTCCACTTTTTTACCGTTATGAAGGGGCAAAGATGCCGTCTGCCCGGCATCTTAGTTCAAGCGCGTAGAGCGGCAACCGAGTTTCCCTTGATTACCGCCGCAAGAAGGCCAGTTTTCTTTGGGAGACCTCCTCCCAGTGCTGGTATATCGAGGGTGTGTTTTGGCCCTCTTTCCGATCCCTAACAGGGCGAACGATGACGCGTTCGGCAAATTTCTCTAGGAAGATTGGCATGTCTTGGGTGCAGGGCGCGGCCCTTGTGGGCGCCGCCGCACTCGGCATCGTTGTCGCGGCGGATGCGGGCGCCGAGCAGCGGGTCGTCCCCGAGAGCCAGGCTGCCGTCAAACAGTCCTTCGCGCCGGTGGTGAAGCAGGCGGCGCCGGCGGTGGTGAACGTCTATGTGCGTCACCGCGTCAAGCAGGTGGTGTCGCCCTTCGCCAACGATCCGTTCTTCCGGCGGTTTTTCGGCGAGAGCTTTGGCGTGCCCCGGGAACGCATCCAGAACTCGCTGGGCTCCGGCGTCGTGGTCGCCGCGGAAGGGGTGGTGGTCACCAATTATCATGTGATCCGGGGCAGCAGCGATTCAGAGATCACCGTGGCCCTCAACGACGGTCGCGAGTTCCCGGCCAAGCTGATCCTCAAGGACGAGCAGACGGATCTCGCGGTGCTGCGGCTCGACGCGGACGGCGCAAAGTTTCCCTCGATCAAGTTCGCCAACTCCGACGACCTTGAAGTGGGCGATCTGGTGCTCGCCATCGGTGATCCCTTCGGTGTCGGCCAGACGGTGACGAGCGGCATCGTTTCGGCGCTAGCGCGCACCAAGGTCGGCATCTCCGACTATCAGTTCTTTATCCAGACCGACGCCGCGATCAATCCCGGCAATTCCGGCGGGGCGCTCGTCGACATGGACGGACGGCTCGCCGGGATTAACACGGCGATCTTCTCCAAGAGCGGCGGCTCGCACGGCATCGGATTCGCGATTCCTTCCAACATGGTGCGGCTCGTCGTTCAGTCGGCGCTTGACGGCGGCAAGGTTCAGCGGCCGTGGTTCGGCGCGTCCTTGCAGCCCCTGACCTCGGACATCGCAGAGTCGCTTGGGTTGGACCGGCCGTCCGGCGCGCTGGTCACCAGCCTGCACGAGAAAGGCCCGGCGATGCGTGCCGGCTTGCAAGTGGGCGACGTGGTCATCAGCGTCGACGACAAGGCCGTGCAGGACCCCGAGGCCCTGCAGTACCGCTTTGTGACCAAGGGCGTGGGCGGTACGGTCGAGCTCGGCGTGTTCCGCAAGGGCAAGACGTTGCAGGCGACGATCTCCTTGCGCGCGCCGATCGAGGACCCGCCGCGGGACCTGCGCGACCTGACCGGGCGGCATCCGCTCGCTGGCGCCCAAGTGGCAAATCTGTCGCCGGCGGTGGCGCAGGAACTGGGCATGGATGGCGACGACAGCAAAGGCGGTGTCGTCGTGTTCGGGGTGGAGCGCGGCTCGAATGCGGCCAGGCTTGGCGTGCGGCGCGGCGACATCATCGTCGGCGTCAACAATGAGAAGGTCACCTCGGTCAAGACGCTGGCCGCCATGCTCGAAGTCGGTGGCGGCGGTTGGCGGCTTTCGGTCGAGCGTCGCGGCAAAGTCTTCAATCTCGCCATTCAGGGCTGATCCATGAAAAAGGCTGCGGCCACGCTGTTCGAAGCCGCGGGGCTTGCCGACACCGCCCCGCGTCCGCTGGCGGATCGCTTGCGGCCGCAATCCCTCGACGAGGTGATCGGCCAGGACCACCTGCTGGGCGAGGGTATGCTCGGGCGCATGGTGCGGGGCGGCCGGCTCGGCTCCGTCGTGTTCTGGGGGCCGCCGGGTACCGGCAAGACCACTGTGGCGCGGCTTCTCGCGGAGGTCACCGATCTCCATTTCGAGCAGCTCTCGGCGATCCAGTCCGGGGTCGCGGATTTGCGCAAAGTGTTCGAGCAGGCCAAGGCACGGCGGGAGGAGGGGCGCGGCACGTTGCTCTTCATCGACGAGATCCACCGCTTCAACCGCTCGCAACAGGACGCCTTCCTGCCGCATATGGAGGACGGGACCATCGTGCTGGTGGGCGCGACCACGGAGAACCCGTCCTTCGAGCTCAACTCCGCGCTTCTGTCGCGGGCGGGCGTGCTCACCTTCAAGCGGCTCGACGATGCGGCGCTCGAAGCGCTGCTGCAGCGGGCCGAGAGCCATGAAGCGCGCAAACTGCCGTTGACCGACGATGCCCGCGCGGCCTTGATCGGCATGGCCGATGGTGACGGGCGCGGCCTTATCAATCTGGCCGAGGATGTGTTTCTCGCCGTGGGCGCGGACGCGGCTCGGCTCGACCGCGAGGCGCTAGCCACGCTCGTGCAACGCCGCGCGCCGCTTTATGACAAGGGCCAGGACGGCCACTACAATCTCATCAGTGCGCTGCATAAATCGGTGCGCGGCTCGGACCCCGACGCGGCGCTGTATTGGCTGGCGCGCATGCTGGCCGGTGGCGAGGACCCGCTCTATATCGCCCGGCGGCTGGTGCGCATGGCGGTGGAGGATATCGGCCTCGCCGACCCGGCGGCGCTGCTCCAGGCGAATGCCGCCAAGGACGTCTATGATTTTCTGGGCAGCCCCGAGGGCGAGCTGGCGCTGGCGCAGGCGACCGTCTATCTGGCCTCCGCGCCGAAATCCAACGCCGCCTATATGGCCTTCAACGCCGCAATGCGCGTGGCGAAAGAAGGAGGATCGCTCTTGCCGCCGAAGCATATCCTCAACGCGCCGACCACGCTGATGAAGCAGGAAGGCTATGGCCGCGACTACGCCTATGATCACAATGAGCGCGAGGCGTTCTCGGGCCAGAACTATTTCCCGGACGGCATGGAGCGGCAGGATTTCTACACGCCAACGGGGCGCGGCTTCGAACGCGAGATCAAGGAGCGGCTCGACCGCTTTGCCGAGATCCGGGCCAAGAAGGAAGCCGGCCGGTGAGGGCTGAGGGGGGGGTGGCGTGAAGACAATGCTGTTCGTGGCCGCCGGCGGGGCGCTCGGCGCATCGGCGCGCTATCTCGTGGGCGTCGGCACGGGGCGTCTGCTCGGCTTCGGCTTTCCCTGGGGTACGCTCACGGTGAATGTGCTGGGCTGTTTTCTCATGGGGCTCCTGATCGAGGCCATGGCCTTGCGCTGGTCGGTGGGCAACGAGCTGCGGGCCTTCCTCACCGTAGGCCTGCTCGGCGGTTTCACCACCTTCTCCGCTTTCTCGGCCGACTTCGCGCTGCTGTTCGAACGTGACGCCTATGTCAGCGCCGGCTTCTATCTTCTGGCGTCGGTCGGTTTGTCCATCGCGGCCCTGTTCGCCGGGCTCGCCATCGTGCGTGCGCTGTAGATCATGCCGCCCGTCGAGACCCTTCATGTCAGCGACGACGAGGACAACATGCGCCTCGACCGCTGGTTCAAGACCCATTACGCGGGCCTGCCCCACAGCCGGCTCGAGAAGCTGTTGCGCACGGGCCAGGTGCGCGTCGACGGGGGCCGGGCCAAGGCGAGCACCAGGCTCGTGGCGGGGCAGAGCGTGCGCGTGCCGCCGTTGCCCGTCGTGGCGCCGCCGCCGGGACCGAAACAGACCTTGTCCAAGGCCGACCGCACGTTTCTCGCCGACATCACCCTCTACGAGGACGACGATCTACTCATCCTCAACAAGCCGGCCGGCATCGCCGTGCAAGGGGGCACCAAGACCACCCGCCATATCGACCGGCTGCTCGAAGGGTTAGGCGATAGTCCCGAGACGCGGCCGCGGCTGGTGCATCGGCTCGACCGCGACACCTCAGGCGTGCTCGTGGTGGCCAAGCGGCGCACGGTGGCGGCAAAACTCGGCCGCGCCTTCCAGACCCGCTCGGTGCGCAAGATCTACTGGGCGATCACGCAAGGCGTGCCGAAGCCGCCGCAGGGCAAGATCGAGGCGGCGCTGGTGAAGGCGGCGACGCCTGCGGGCGACCGGGTGCGTAAAGCGCGGCCCGGCGAGCAGGAGCGGGCGCAAAGCGCGGTGACCTATTATTCGGTGGTCGACCGGGCCGGGCAGCAGGCGGCCTTCGTGTCGCTAAAGCCGGTGACCGGGCGCCAGCATCAGCTCAGAGCCCATATGGCGATACTGGGCTATCCCCTTCTGGGTGATGAGAAATATCCGAGCGGGGCGGAGATCCCCGAAGGCATCGATCCGATGCTGCATCTGCACGCGCGGCGGATCTGCTTCCCCCATCCAAGTGGGGAGGGCGTGGTCGACGTCACCGCGCCGCTCTCGCCGCATATGGAGAAAGCGTTCGCCGCCTTCGGCTTCTCGCCCAAGGGCGGCGATCAGGACGAGGATGACGCGCTCGATTGAGCGCGGGTCGGCGCAACGTTCAGCATTGCTGCGCCAGCATCGCTCTGCGCGTGGCGATCTCGCCCTTCATGGCCGGCAGGCCGGGATTGAAGTTGGCGCACCAGTCATAGTGACCCTGGCGGCTGTCGATCCAGCGGATGCCGTTGCAGCCGCAGTTCCGTGCCTTGTTCTCGGCGATCTGCGCCATGGCCTTGTCCGCGTACCAGTTGCAGGTGCAGCCCTTCAGCTCGGTCTGGCGGGTGCTGGTTTCGGCGTTCGCCTGTGCCTCGCTCGCAATCGAGCACCAGAAGCGGTGTCCATTGACGTCGAGGAGCCAGCGCGGGCCCTGGAAGCCGCAATTGAATTGGTTGTTCTGCTTCGCCGCCTTGAAGGCCTGCTTGGCATAGCCGTCGCAGTATTGTGGGTTGGCGGCGTTGGCGATTCCGGCCGTCACAAGCATGGCAAGACCGGAAAGCAAGCCGAGTACAAATATGCGTCCGCTCGTCATGGGGGAGCCCTCCAGATTTAGCTGCCTCATACGCCAAAAAAATCAGGTTGAACCTGAATGGACACTGAATGAGAGTGCCGGAACTTCGATGACAGGGCCACCAGCGTGAGCGAAGACGATCAAGATAGTGTTGCACGCGGTGCGACGCACGCGAATGGTGCGGCGAAGGCGGGAAAGCGGAGTCTTCCCAAGCGCTTCTACAAGGACGTCACCGTCGAGGATGAGGGCGGCCGCGTGGTGCTGCTGCTCGATGGCAAGCCGGTCAAGACGCCGGGCAAGACGCTGCTGGCGGTGCCGAGCAAGGCGCTGGCCGAGGCCATGGCGGACGAGTGGCGGGCGCAAGGCGACCAAATCGATCCGCGCACCATGCCGCTCACCAAGCTCGCTAACTCGGCCATCGACGGCATCGAGGGGCGGAGCGAGGCGGTGATCGACGACGTCATGGCGCACGCGCGCGCCGATCTGCTCTGCTACCGGGCAGCCGGGCCGGAGAGGCTTGTGGCGGCGCAAAGCACCCAATGGGATCCGGTGATCGTCTGGGCCAAGGAGGCGCTTCATGCGCCGCTCACTTTGGCGGAAGGCATCGTCCATGTGGCCCAGCCCGATGCTTCCATGACGGCGCTCAGGAAACGGATTGCCGGGCTCGACGCCTTCGGCCTGGCGGCGCTCCATGTGATGACGTCGCTCACCGGCTCGGCGCTGCTGGCGCTGGCGGTGGCGCTGAAGCGCCTGACGCCGGACGAGGCGTGGACGGCCGCCCATGTGGACGAGGATTGGCAGGCCGGCAAATGGGGCGAGGACGCCGAAGCCAAGGACCGCCGGGAAGGCCGCCGGGCCGAGTTCGATGCCGCGGCGCGGGCACTCAAATTTTCCGAATCCTGAGAATCGATTAGCGCGACGGCTTGTGACGTTGGTCTAACCCTGAGGCCATGTCCGCGATCTTCTCGCAATAGGCCCAAAGCCTGCGGATCTCGTCGCCGCGTAGGCGCCGGGCGATGGGGTTGGCGCGCAGATCGTAGACCCGGGTGCATTGGATGGGGGCGAGCCTGATGCCGGAGGTGGTGGCCGGTTCGTCCGGGTTGGCCAGCTGATCCTCGGTGACGAGCCGGGAGCGGATGTCGTCCAACTCCTGGCCCACCCAATAATAATAGGTGCTGAGCCCAGCCAGGGCGGCGGCGGCCAGCAGCACGGCAACGGCGATAGCCATTCTCATGGACGCGCCCCTCCCAAGGGCCAAAGCCACGCCAGGATGCCCCGTTTGGGGCCGTGCGGCAATCGCGCCGGAGGGCGAATATCCCCCGCCAGAGGCCGGGCTTTGCGGATGAGGCTACTTGTCTCTTTTTCGCCCCATGCTATTCA
This sequence comes from Methyloceanibacter sp., assembly GCA_035528655.1. Lineage (GTDB taxonomy): Bacteria > Pseudomonadota > Alphaproteobacteria > Rhizobiales > Methyloligellaceae > Methyloceanibacter. The sequence continues at coordinate 36,052 of DATKYG010000045.1, read as the reverse complement.
CCTTCACGGCAGCGTCACCTCGGGGAGCGGTTATGAAGGAAGTCGTGGAAGAGCTTGAAATTCGACGGGCAAAGGCCCGCGACGGCGGCGGTCAGCGGCGCATCGAGGCGCAGCATAAGCGCGGCAAGCTCACGGCCAGAGAGCGTTTGGCGCTTTTGCTCGACGACGGCTCCTTCGAGGAGTTCGACATGTATGTCGAGCACCGCTGCATCGATTTCGGCATGGAGAAGAACAAGTTCCCCGGCGACGGCGTGGTCACCGGCTGGGGCACCATCAACGGCCGCGTGGTCTATGTCTTCGCCAAGGATTTCACCGTGTTCGGCGGATCTTTGTCGGAAGCCCACGCCAACAAGATGATCAAGATCCAGGACATGGCGCTCCGCAGCCGGGCGCCGGTCATCGGTCTGTTCGACGCGGGCGGCGCGCGCATCCAGGAAGGCGTGGCGGCGCTCGGTGGCTATGGCGAGGTGTTCCTGCGCAACGTGCTGGCCTCCGGCGTCATCCCGCAGATCAGCGTGATCATGGGTCTGTGCGCCGGCGGTGACGTCTATTCGCCGGCCATGACCGACTTCATCTTCATGGTCAAAGACACCTCCTACATGTTCGTCACCGGCCCCGACGTGGTGAAGACGGTGACCAAGGAGGAGGTGACGGCGGAAGAGCTCGGCGGCGCCGTGGTCCACACCACCAAGTCCTCCATCGCCGACGGCGCTTACGACAACGACGTCGAGACGCTGCTGCAAATGCGCCGGCTGATGGACTTCCTGCCGTCGAGCAATCTCTCCGGCGTGCCGGAGCTGCCCACCCGGGACCCGTGGGACCGGCTCGAGCCGTCGCTCGACACGCTGATCCCCGACAATCCGAACAAGCCCTACGACATCAAGGAGCTGATCCATAAGGTCGTGGACGAGGGTGACTTCTTCGAGATTCAGGAAACCTTCGCCCGCAATATCGTGGTGGGCTTTGCCCGCATGGAAGGGCGCACGGTCGGCATCGTCGCCAATCAGCCGATGTTCCTGGCCGGCGTGCTCGACTCGGACGCCTCGCGCAAAGCCGCGCGCTTTGTCCGTTTTTGTGATTGCTTCTCGATTCCGATCGTCACCTTCGTCGATGTGCCGGGCTTCCTGCCGGGCACGGATCAGGAATATGGCGGGCTGATTAAGCACGGCGCCAAGTTGCTGTTCGCCTTTACCGAGGCCACCGTGCCGAAAGTGACCGTGATCACCCGCAAGGCCTATGGCGGCGCTTACGACGTCATGTCGTCAAAGCATATCCGCGGCGACGTGAACTATGCCTGGCCCACGGCCGAGATCGCCGTGATGGGCGCCAAGGGCGCGGTCGAGATCTTGTATCGCGCCGACCTCGGGGATCCCGAGAAGGTCAAGAAGCGCATCGACGAATATACCCAGCGCTTCGCCAATCCCTTCGTGGCGGCGGAGCGGGGCTATATCGACGAGGTGATCGCGCCGCGCGGTACGCGCATGCGCGTTTGCCGGGCGCTCCAGATGCTGCGCAACAAGCATGTCGAGAATCCCTGGAAGAAGCACGACAACATCCCGCTTTAGGGAATAGATTTGTGGCCAATCGACAGTGGGGGACCAGCATGAGTCTCGTCACGATCTATCTGTGCCTGGCCGGGGCGATCATCGCCGAGACGGTCGCCACCGTCACGCTCGCGCCGTCCGAAAGCCTGACCAGACTGGTGCCCAGCATCGTCTCGGTCATCGGCTTCGTCGCCGCCTTCTGGCTCTTGTCCTTCCCGCTTCGCGTGATGCCGGCGGGGATCGTCTATGCCATCTGGTCGGGCCTCGGGATCGTCCTGATCACGGCAGTCGCCTGGGTCTGGTCCAAGCAAGTACTCGATGCCCCGGCGCTCATTGGGCTTGCCTTCATCACGGCCGGCGTGGTCATCATGAACGTCTTCTCGAAGTCCGTTATCCAGTAAATCCGACGACATTCTCTGGGGAGTGTTGCCCGGCTGCAATTGCTGCGGCGCAGCACTTCCTATAACAAGACGCGACTGCAATCTTCAAAACGAGGGGGAAGAAATGCGTCTTGGCGCCGGTGGGTGGATTCTGGCCTGTTGCGTGGTGATGATGTCGGGCAGCGCGCTTGCCGTCAGCCTGTCGGCCTCGCTCAAGAACTATTACGCCGAATTCGAGATTGTCCTGCAGTGCGAGGAGCAGGCCCAGCTTTCGGAAGCTGACGCGGACGCGGCCGAAGCGGCGATCGAGGAGATCGAGGCCTATTACTTGAAGAAGGACCCCTCGATCGACAAGGACCACCTGCTGAAACAGGCCGTCGCCGACAAGGACGAAGGCTTTAGGATCCTGGCGCGGAGCGGCGTGTCGGGCTTGCGGCCATATTGCCGTCAGTCGCTGCATGAACTCCTGACCAAGGCCAAGGAGATCGGCCCGGTCGCCAGCGGGCAGTAGGGGCAGGGCTCGTCGGCCCTCGTTGAAGGCGAGCGCCGGGTATTTCCTGCTCCCCGTCCTTGCCTTTTCATTCGGTAAGACGGGTGACTTCGTCGCTCGCGGCGAGCGTGGCCTGGGGCAGATACATGATCGAGGTTTTGCGCCGTCCGGCCTGGACATAGGCGAAGGACAGAATGGTGCCGCCCAGACGCTGCACCTTGTCCTTGCTCAGGCCCTCAGCCGCGAGGCTGAACCGGGCGCCCGGTGGAATGACCGCTCCGTCCCCGCCGCTATCTCCTTCGACATTAAGCGCGAGTTCCAGCTCGCCCGCGCCGGAGTCCGGTTTCAGGACCGCTTGGACAGCCTCCAAGGGCTGGTCCGACAGGTTGGCGCCGCTGAGCAGAAACCCCGCGCTCGCGGTAGGCTGTGGCTCATCGAGGAACCATTGGATGGGAGTATCCGGGGTGGCCTCAGCGACCGCTGCTGGCGCGGGCTCGGGTTCGACCCGCGCGGCCAATGGGGCAGGCGCGTATTCCAGTTCAGGTTCGACTTTGGCGCCGCTCTCCGGGGCCCAGGTGAACCAACTGGCGATCGACGCGGTGAGGAATGGCTGCGGGGCGCGCGCGGCGGCGCGGTGCCTGGCCTGTGCCAGGGAGGTGGAGGCCTGTTCCATGGCCGCCGTCAGTTTCAGAGCTGGCCGATCCCAGCCGGCGGGGAACGACTTGGCCAATTGGGCGAGGCCGCCGTGGATTTGGCTGGAGGTCTGCGCTGTCGATAAGAACACGCAGCCGGCGATCAAGACGATCGAAAGCGCCGTCGAGCCGAGCGTGATCCAGGTCCTGCGCTGGCTGTAGGTCGCAACGAACAGGAGAAGTAGAACGAAACCGGCAATGAGTAGATCCAACGTGTGCCCCCACGTCAGTCTTTATTGAACGCCCATGATGGCCCAAGACCGTGGCACGAGCACGGCAAAGCTTGCCGTGAATCCATGAAAATTTGTTTACTTTGTCCCGCCCGTCGTGGGCGTGTCGTCCTCGGCCGCCTCGGCAGCCACGACAAGCTCAGGGGTAAGATGCGCCGCCAGCCGCTCGATGATGTTGGTGAGTTTCACGATCTCCTGCTCGCGCAGGGCGTCGATCTTGTTGTGGAGCAGCTCGATTTCGAGTTCCGCCTTGACGTTTATCCGGTAGTCGTAGTCTGCGTGCTTGCGGTCGATTTCCGATTGCCGGTTTTGGCTCATCATGATGATGGGCGCCGCATAGGCAGCCTGGAAGGAGAGGACCAAGTTCAGCAGGATGAAGGGATAAGGATCCCAGTGATAGAAGAACGCGATAAAATTCAGAGTGATCCAGATAGCCAGGACGATGGTCTGGATGATGATGAAGCGCCAGGACCCGACGGTTCTGGCAAACCAGTCGGCGACGACCGCGCCGCGCGTGCGCGCGAATTTAGGCGCCCTGCGGGCCGGCTTTTGCGCCCGGAGCTCTCGCAGGCGCCGATAGTCTTCGGGGCTCATCTGTGCCTTGACATGATCCCGCTTCGTGTCAGTCATGACATGCTACTCCCAAGTCGTCTTGGCCTCCAGGGCAGCCAATTCTCAGCCCCTGCGTAGAGACGCATGTAGCGCTTCTTAATCCCCGCCGCCTTGCCGAGTCCTGAATTTCAGGAAAATCGTGTAGGACCGGGGCTCGTTTCAGCCGATGGATGCCGCTCCGAAATCGGCAAAGATGGACAGACCCAAAACCATGGCCTCGCCGCCGCTTCTTCTGCTTAAGGACATCACGCTCAGCTTCGGCAGCACGCCGCTGCTGGCAGGCGCTACGCTATCAATCGGGGCCGGAGAGCGGCTCTGCCTGGTGGGTCGCAACGGCTCGGGCAAGTCGACCCTGCTCAAGATCGCCGCGGGGCTGATCGAACCGGATGGCGGGAGCCGGTTCCTCCAGCCGGGCGTCACCGTGCGTTATCTGCCGCAAAGCCCGGACTTGACCGGCTTCGCCAGCACGGGCGCCTTTGTCGAGGCGGGACTGGCGCCGGGCGACGATCCTTACCGGGCAAGCTATCTCCTGGAGAGTCTCGGCCTCACCGGCGCGGAGGATCCCAAACGCCTGTCGGGCGGCGAGGCCCGCCGCGCGGCGCTCGCTCAGGTTCTGGCGCCCGACCCGGACATTCTGCTGTTGGACGAGCCCACCAACCATCTCGACGTGGTGGCCATCGAAGGCCTGGAATCGGTGCTCAAGTCGTCGCGCTCGGCTTTGGTGATGATCAGCCATGACCGGCGCTTTCTGGAGAATCTCTCGCAAGCCACCGTGTGGCTCGACCGCGGCATCACGCGGCGGCTGGAGCAAAGCTTCGGCGCCTTCGAGGCGTGGCGCGACGGCATTCTCGAGGACGAGGAGATCGCGCATCACAAGCTCGGCCGGCAGATCGTCCGTGAGGAGCACTGGCTCCGCTACGGCGTCAGCGCCCGGCGCAAGCGCAATCAGCGCCGGCTCGAAGGCCTGCTGTCGCTGCGCGGCGAGCGCACGACCGCCAAGCGCAACCGCGTCCAGTCCGATGTGAAGCTCGAAGTGCAGGAGGCGGGCGAGACCGGGCGCAAGGTAATCGAGGCGCGCGGCATCTCGAAGAGCTATGGCGATCTTCATCTGGTGCGCGATTTCAGCATCAAGATCGCCCGCGGCGACCGGGTCGGCGTTGTCGGGCCCAACGGCGCCGGCAAGACCACGCTCATCAACATGCTGACCGGGGCGCTGGCGCCCGACACGGGCCAGATAAAACTCGGCACCAATCTGGAAGTGGCGACGCTCGATCAGCGGCGCGAACGGCTCGACCCGGAGCGCAGCGTCTCGGCGACGCTCACCGACGGCAGCGGCGACACGGTGATCATCAACAGCGAGGCACGCCACGTCATCAGCTACATGAAGGACTTTCTGTTCGCACCCGAACAGGCGCGCACGCCGGTCAAGGCGCTGTCGGGCGGCGAGCGGGGCCGGCTGATGCTGGCGGTGGCGCTGGCGCATCCTTCGAACGTGCTGGTGCTCGACGAGCCCACCAACGATCTCGACCTGGAGACGCTGGATGTGCTCCAGGAGATGCTGGCGAACTATCCGGGCACGGTGCTGCTCGTGAGCCACGACCGCGACTTCCTCGACCGCACCGTCACTTCGGTGGTGGCCTTCGAGGGCGACGGGCAATGGATCGAATATGCGGGCGGCTATTCCGACATGGTGGCGCAGCGTGGCCATGGCGTCGTCGCGTCCGAGCCTGACGCGACGCAGTCCAAACGTGCGGCCCGGTCGGGATCGCCCGGCAAATCCGCTAACGGACAGCGCATGCGTTTGAGTCCGACCGATCAGCATGTGTTGAAGACGGCGCCCAAGCGTATCGCCGCGCTCGGCGACGAGATCGGACGTCTACAACATGTGCTGGCCGACCCGGATCTTTATGTGCGCGACCGCGACGCCTTCACGGCGGCGAGCGACGCCTTGACGAAGGCGCAAGCCGATCTCGCCGCGGCGGAAGAAGCCTGGCTGCGCGTGGAGATGCTGCGCGAGGAGATCGAGGCGGAGAGGGTGCCCGCGCCGGTGCGGTAGGCTAGCGCTCCCGGCTGTCGATGAGGAAATTGTCGGCGGAGTCGGGCCCGGCCTTGGGCAGGGCGGCGGCTTCGTCCTTCAGCTTGACGCCGGACAGTCCGCGGCGCCGCGCCTCGGACATCAGATAGAGCAGGCGATGGGCGGCATGGTCGTAACCGAGGCCGCCCGGCCGGACGTTGGAGATGCAGTTGCGCGATTCGTCGGTCAGGCCGACGCGCGGGTTGAGCGTCATGTAGAGGCCCATGCTGTCGGGCGAACTCAAGCCCGGCCGTTCGCCGATGAGTATGACCACCATCTTGGCGCCCAGCATTTCGGCGACCTCGTCGCCGACGGCAACGCGCGCCTCCTTGACGATGCAGAGTGGCGCCATCCGCCAACCCTCCTTGGCCAATGATGGCATGATGGCATCGAGGAACGTGGCGGCGTTCTCCTCGATTGCCAGCGCGGACAGGCCGTCGCCGATCACGAAGACCACGTCATAGGGGTCCGCCGGGCGGGGTCTGGCTTCAAGGGCCGCACGGGAGTCCGCATCGAGGCGGCGGCCTTTATCGGGACGCTGCAGATAGTGCGGGCGGCTTTCGGCGCCCGAGTGGAGCAGGAGCGTTTCGTGGCCGCGCGCGTGCAGGGCCTCCTGCAGTGGGAATACCGCATGACGCTTTCCCTCTCGAAACGAAACTCAATAGGTCCGAGCAACAATATGTAATAATATCCCTCTGTATGCGTCGCGCCTCTCTTGCTAATCTCCGGTTCAGCCGCCGAGGGGTTGGCGCAAGGGGTAGGGATGCTGCCGCTCGCGCCTTCAAGCAAGGAACTTTGGAGAATGCCTATAATGCCTACGAAAATTCTATCTGCGCTTGTCGTCGCTGCCGCGCTGACGGCCCTGTCCTATCCCGCCGCGGCGGAAATCTCGTCTGCGGTCAAGGGGGCCTGCAAGACCGACTATAAGAGATATTGCGGGGCCTACGGGCTCGATGATCCCGGCTTGCGCAAGTGCATGGACCAGGTCGGCCAGAACCTCTCAAACCGATGCGTGAAAACGCTGGTCGATTCGGGCGAGGTCACCAAGGCGCGCGCGACACAGCGGTGGAAGCACACATTAGATTAAGGGCCGCAAGATTAAGGGCCGCATGACGCGCCCAGATGGGGCGCGACCGGACCGCTAGACCTGTCCGCTCCCGATCGGGGAGCGGACATTGTCCACATGCGGCGAGACGCGACTAGCCGTCGTCATCATCACCGTCGTCATCATCATCATCTTCACTCGCGGTCTTGTCGGTCGCGGGCTTTGCTTCAGCGGCGTCGTCTTCGTCGGTTGAAGCAACGATGATCTTGCCGATAACGCCGCGTTCCATCAGACCCTTCGAGCCGTACTCGTAGGTGCCGGGCCGGATGGCGACGAAGAACAATTCGGCTTCACCGCCATTCTCGAACTCAAGCTCGTCGATGGTCACGGCCTTGATCTCGACTTCGCCGACTTCGACTTTCCGGATCCAGATGTTGCGGATGAACGCCGGGGCAATGAAGGCGTATTCCGTGAGGTCGGAAGCCTTGATCTTCCAGCGATAGCCTTGGCCGACTTTCAGATGGTACTCCATCGGCGCCATGCGGGAGCTGTCGTTGTCGACCCCGAAAACCAGCGGCTCGAGGCGTTTCAGGCCATGAACGGCCGGATCCAGGATCTGCGCTTGGGCCGGAGCCACCGCGCCGGAGAGCGTGACGGCGCATGCGGCCAGCGCGGCAAGAATTATGAATCTGGGCATTGGCGTTTCTTCCCTTTTTGGAACTCTGTTACGGGCGGGATGGTAGAAGGTCTTCCCGCGAGAGCCTAAGTGACTACTGGCACAGATGTTTGCCACATTGTCCCGTCGGCATTGCCATTTTGGCGGGTAAGGTCGAACACAATTTTCGATTATGGGGCAGTGGATTCCGGTGGTTCCTTCGCCACGCGCTCGAAGATGGCGCGGATTTCTGGCGTCGAGGCCCTGCCGAGCGCTCCGTCGGCGATATCCTGTTGGGTCCACATCCAGCTCCGTGCCGGGTCGTGGCGCATGGACCACTCCGGAAATAGGCGGGAATCGATCTCGTCCGACCACAGGGTCACCACATCCGCATGGCGGTCGTCGCGCATGATGCGCGCAAACGCCTCCGTCACCACGTCGCGCGGCCCCTCCAGCAGCTGAAGATAGAGGTCTTCGCGGCAGATCAACGCGCCGGTAATCCCGTCGCGGGCGTTGTTGCGCCGCGCCTGAGCTAAAATTCCAGTGAGCGTGAGATCGTCATAGCCGAAGGGTCGGGAGGCATAGATCAGCTGAATCTCTTTCAACGCGGGGCTCCTGAGCGCGGGAGGTCGATACCGGCTTTGCCGGTTGGACTGGAGGGCGGGAGGCTAGCCGCTTGCCATTAGCAGGACACAAACCACCGCCAAGAGAGATTAACGGTTTTTAAGACTGATACGTGGCCTCATTAGGGATGGGGCTAGCAACCACGAGATTCGTGCCGGCGGGGGAGCCGTGACCGACCTTTATGAGATTCTGGGCGTGAAGCGGACGGCGGCCCGCAAGGACATCCACAAAGCCTATCGTCGCAAGGCCAAGACCGCGCATCCCGACAGTGGCGGGACGGTCGAGGCCTTCAACGAGCTCGTCACGGCCTACGCCGTACTGTCGGACGCGGAGCGCCGCGTGAAATATGACGAGACCGGCGAGATCGATCCGCCGCGGCCCGACAATTTTGACGGTGGCGCCATCGAGATCATCGCCGAGAAACTCGGCCTCGTGATTCATGCCGAGCACGACTTGGCGGCCATGGATGTGGGCGCCTTGATCGAGCAGGCCGTCCGCCAGGACATCGCCGACCGAAAGGGCAGCATCACCCATCAGAAGCGCGCGGCCGAGCGGTTGGCGGCGTTGCGTGCCCGGACCAAGCGAAAAGCTCAAGGCGAGGGCAATCTGGTGGCGGGCGTGCTCGACTGGCACGAACTCGCGATTAAGAACCACATCAAGAAGCATGAAGAGGCGGTCCGCTTCCTGGAGCGATCGCTGGAGATCCTGAAGGATTATTCGTTCAGCGACGATCTGGTCGCGGCGGAAGCCGAGGAGGTGTCCGGGGCCCTGAACGATATCCTCGTGGCGCTCGACGAACTGGCCGCCATCCTCAACACCAGTCCGGCCCGGGCCGATGCCATGCCGCAAGGAGCCGGCCCGACAGCGTTCGGCTAGCCCTACCAAGGCCCATCAGGGCGCCCTATCAGGGGTGGTCGAAGGGGCCCCGTTCGCGGTAAATTCCCCGGCAGTCTCTGAGGGGTAGGGATGGGCCGGGGCTTTCTCATCGCCAGTCTTTACTGCCTGGTCCAAGCGGCGAGCTTGGGCGCGGTCGGTCTTGTGCGGGCCGAGGTTGGCGCCACAACCGATGCCCAAGCGGCAGCGCCTCCACCCCAAGCCGATGCCGCGCCGGAGGCCGCCGGTTTGCCAGAAGCTGCGGTGACGCCCGAAACGCCTTCCGCCGCGCCGCAACCGGTCGAGGCCGCGCCATCAGTGCCGCCGCACCCTGTCGTGGCGATCATTCGCGAGAAGCTTGCCGATCCCGAGATCCGCAAAGGCGTAGAAGCGGACGACATTGCCGCGCTCGAGGCGTTCTACGGGACGCGGAGCGGCGATCCCTTATGGATCACCGAGATGGGTTTCTCGGCGCGGGCGCAAAGTGCGCTTTTCGAAATCCAAAAGGCGGACGATTGGGGCCTCGAGGCGAAGGCCTTCGCGCTGCCGGCCGCCGGTGCGCTGCCGGACAGCGACGAGGCTCAGGCGCTGGCCGAAATCAAGCTCGATCTTGCCATTCTGAAATATGCGCGTTTTGCGCGGGGCGGGCGGCATGAACCAGCCGCGATCAGCGAGTTGCTCGATCAGGCGCCGCCCTTGCGCGACCCGAAAGAGGTGATCGCAGAGGTCGGAATGACGCGTGCGCCGGATACCTATCTTCGCGCGCTCCATCCAAGCCATGAGCAGTTTGTGCGTCTGCAACACGCGCTTGTCGCGGCCCGAGACGAAGAGAAGGACGGCGCGAAGGCGAGCGCCACCGACATCAGACGCATCGCCATGAACATGGAGCGCTGGCGCTACATGCCCGATGAACTGGGTGCGCTCTATGTGTGGCTCAACACGCCGGAGTTCATGCTCTACGTCTTCAAGGACGGCGAACCGATCTTTCGCGACAAGACGCTGGTCGGCACGATCGGCTACGCGACGCCGGTCTTTTCAGCCGACATGAAAACGGTCGTGTTCAACCCGGATTGGGTCGCCCCGCCATCGGTGCTTCAAGACAAGCTCCTGCCGGCGCTGCGCCGGAAATACTTCAACATCCTGACAGCCAACAAGCTGCGGGTGAGCTATCAGGGCAAGCCGGTGGATCCGACCAAGATCGATTGGAACCGGGTGAACATTCACAGCTTCACGTTCTCGCAGAAGTCCGGGCCGAAGAACGTGCTCGGCAAAGCCAAGTTCCTCTATCCCAATAAGCACATCGTCTACATGCACGACACGCTGTCCTACCGGCAGAAGGTGTTCAAGGAGACGCGGCGCGACATCGGCTATGGCTGCGTGCGTATGCAGAAGCCGCGGCAGTTCGCCGAAGTGCTTCTGGCCGAGGACCAGAACTGGGAAGCGAGCAAGGTGAAGGAATTGTGGGACAAGGGCGTCAACAGGGCGGTGAGCGTCGAGCGGAAACTGCCGGTCCACACCACCTATTTCACGGCGGTCGTCGATAAAGACGGCAAGGTTTCAACCTTCAGCGACCTCTATGGGATCGACCGCAAGATGGCGGTGGCGATGTTCGGCAGCGCCGACGGCTTTCCGGTGCCGCCGCCGGAACCGAAGCGGTCGTCCGGCGCGGTCGCGTCGTCGGCGCCGGCCCGGCACATAGGCGGGGGCACCGGCATCTCCAGCTCGCTCGGATTTATCGGCGACTAACCGCGAGCCTAGCTTTCTACATTGCGCCTTTGTGAGGAAGCTCACAGAGCCCTGTTCCGAGAGTCGCGGAGGTCCGCTATCGTTGTTGCCTGTTCGGTTCTTCAGGAGGTGTTGATGCGCTCGCGTAATATCTTGATGTTGATAGGTTTTGTCGGTGCGGCGGCGGCCATGGGGCTCGCGGCTCCGGCCTATGCGGGCGTTTGCTCCGACCTCTGGGTCCAGCGCAACGCCATCTACAAGGCCAACGGCTACTGCTTCAAGACGCGCAAGGCCATCAACTATTTCGGCAATGCCGGCTGCCTCTACGACAATGCCGCCACGATGCCCATGTCGGGCGCCGACAAGAGCCGTGTGCTTGCCGTCAAGACGCGCGAGAAGCAGCTCGGCTGTTTGTGAGCGCAGACGCGCTCAGCGATCCTCGTCGAAGAAGCGCAGCACCACGTCGTTGAAGCGCTCGGGCTGCTCGAGATGGACGAGGTGGCCCGTGCCTTCGAACAGTTCGACCTGACCGTCCGGCATCTTCGCGGCGAGGCCTTTGGCCAGCTCCGCGTTGTGGCCCATTTGCCCGCGGACCGCTTCCGGCGCGAAGTTCTTCCCGGGGGCGAGATGATCGTTCTCGCCCATGACGAACAGCACCGGCTGGGTGAGCAGCGGGATTTCATGCACCACCGGCTCCCGCCATATCATCTGGAAGGTGTTGGCGAACGTGCGCAGCCAGCGCGGATAGGCGGCGGCGCCTTTCACCCCAACGCGCGCCGCCACATACGGGTCCAGCGCCTCGGGCGGCAGGGTCGGGGAATAGGCAGTCATGAGCTGCTTGCGGTAGCTGTCGGCAGTGACCTTATCCTCGAGCGCCATCAATTGGTCCAGAGGCACCGGCGGCACGTAGAAGCGGTAGTCTTCCAGGCCGATGGGGGCGGCGAGCACGATGCGCTCCACGCGCTCCGGCGCGGTGCGCGCCAGCCGCACCGACAGCATGCCGCCGGTGGAGTGGCCAATGACGTCGACTTTGCCGATCCCGAGCTTGTCCAGAAGCGCCACGGTATTGGCGGCCAGCTGATGGAAATGCAGGTCATGGGCCGGCTTAGACGATTTATTAAAGCCAATTTTGTCCGGTACGACAACGCGATAGCCGGCTTGGCTCAAACCTTCGATGACGCCTTGCCAATAGCTCGATGGGAAGTTCCGGCCATGCAGGAGCAGCGCCGTGCGCCCATTGGCCTGGCCGCTCGGGGGCACGTCCATATAGGCCATGCGGAGGCTTTCGCCGCCATAGTCGAGGTCGAACAGGCTTACGGGATAAGGATAGGGGAAGCCTTCCAGGCCGATGCCAAGGGGCTCCGCGTCGCTTTCAGCCGCATGGGCGCCCGTCAGCGGGCTGGCCGCAAGTAGGACGGCGAGGCATAGGGTTTGGGTCAGCGCTCTCATGGTTCCTCTGGGAATTGTGCATGGACGGCGGATGGGCGCCGGGCGCAAAGCCTAACGGCCGGTCGCGACCCGAACATGGCATTGGCGCCGGATTCCTAGCGTCTGCGCGCCTGCCGCCAGCGGCGGAATAGGGCCGCCATGGGCCTGGCTAGTTTACTCGCCCTCGGTCTGCCTCTAGAAAGCCTGAGGAAAACTGGGCCGGGGACCAATGATCAAAAAGCTTCTCATCGCCAATCGGGGGGAAATCGCCTGCCGGATTATCAGGACCGCTAAGCGGCTCGGGATCGCCACCGTTGCGGTCTATTCCGAGGCAGACCGCGACGCGCTGCATGTGGACATGGCCGACGAGGCGGTGGCCATCGGCCCGGCCGCGGCGGCGCAATCCTATCTCGTGATGGACAAGATCATCGCCGCCGCCAAGGAGACGGGCGCGGACGCCATCCATCCGGGCTACGGCTTTCTTTCGGAGAACGCCGGCTTCGCCAAGGCGCTGAAAGAGGCCGGCATCGTGTTTGTCGGGCCCAACCCCAAAGCCATCGAGGCGATGGGCGATAAGATTGAATCCAAGAAGCTCGCGGCCAAGGCCAATGTGTCGACGGTGCCGGGCCATCTCGGCGTCATCAAGGACGCCAAGGAAGCGACCAAGATCGCCAACGAGATCGGCTATCCCGTCATGATCAAGGCATCGGCTGGCGGCGGCGGCAAGGGCATGCGCATCGCCTATAGCCAAAAAGAGGTGGCCGAGGGTTTCTCCTCGTCGCAGTCGGAAGCCAAGTCGAGCTTCGGCGACGATCGCGTGTTCATCGAGAAATATATCGAGGAGCCGCGCCATATCGAGATCCAGGTGCTTGGCGACAAGCACGGCAATGTCATCCATCTCGGCGAGCGCGAGTGCTCGATCCAGCGGCGCAATCAGAAAGTCATCGAGGAGGCGCCGAGCCCGTTCATCGACGCGAAGACGCGCGAGGCGATGGGCGCCGAAGCCGTGGCCCTGGCCAAGGCCGTGGATTACGACTCAGCCGGTACCGTCGAGTTCATCGTCGACAAGGACCGCAATTTTTATTTCCTGGAGATGAATACGCGCCTCCAGGTGGAGCATCCCGTGACCGAGCTCGTGACCGGGCTCGATCTGGTGGAGCAGATGTTGAAGGTCGCGTCCGGCGAGAAGCTCGCCATCAAGCAGAAGGACGTGACGCTCACGGGTTCGGCCATCGAGTCGCGCATCTATGCCGAAGACCCGGTACGCAATTTCATGCCGTCGACCGGGCGTCTCGTCCGCTTCCGGCCGCCGGAACTCGGCACCGTGGACGGCGTCACCACGCGGCTCGATACGGGCGTGGAGGAGGGCGGCGAGATCTCGGTCTATTACGACCCGATGATCGCCAAACTCGTCACGCACGCGCCGAAGCGGCTCGATGCCATCAAGCAGATGGGCCGTGCGCTCGACGCCTTCGCCATTGACGGCTTCCGCCACAACATTCCGTTTCTCGCCGTGATCATGCGGAACCAGCGATGGCGGGACGGGCAGATCTCCACCAAGTTCATCGCCGAGGAGTTCCCCGACGGTTTCCATCCGCCCGTGCCGGAAGGCAAGGTGCGCGACTCATTGGTGGCGGTCGCGGCGAGCATCGATCATCTTTCCAATAACCGGCGCCGCCTGATCACCCAGCAGATGCACGGGGAGCCGGTGCGCTTCTGCGAGACGCGTCTGGTCGAACTCGGCGACGAACTGATCCGGGTGAGCGTCGAGGGACGCGACTATCCGATGACCGTGACGATCGGCGGCGAGGGGACAGGCGAGAAGGCCCGGAAGATCGAGGTCAATTCCTCTTGGTGGTTCGGCGAACCGGTTTGGGAAGGGACGATTGGCGATGAGCAGTCGGCGGTTCAGGTGCGCCCCATTCTCAACGGGGTGATGCTCACTTCACGGGGCGTCGAGGCTTCGGCCCGAGTCCTGAACGAGCGCGAGGGCGAGCTCATGGCCCTGATGCCGGTCAAGGAGAAGCCCGATACCTCGAAGCTGCTGCTCTGCCCGATGCCGGGCCTCGTGGTGTCGCTTGCTGTGAGCGTGGGCCAGGACGTGGCGGCGGGCGATGCGCTGTGCGTCGTCGAGGCCATGAAGATGGAGAACGTGCTCAAGGCCGAGCGCGACGGCAAGGTGTCCAAGATCCTGGCCGAGCCCGGTGACAGCCTCAATGTCGATGCGGTAATTCTCGAATTCGAGTAGGCCGCGCGCTGCCTCGTCGCGGCAGTTGAATTCGCCGTCCGATCGGGCATGCTTGGCCCATGGCAGACACGCAGCGCACGGTGACGGTGCGGATCGAAGGCCGGGTGCAGGGCGTCTATTATCGTGCCTGGACCGAGCAGGCCGCGAACGCGCGCGGTCTCGACGGCTGGGTGCGCAACCGCGAGGACGGCAATGTCGAGGCGGTGTTCTCCGGCCCTGCCTACAAAGTCGCCGAGATGCTTGAGGCATGCGCCGATGGTCCCCCCGACGCCAAGGTCGCCAAGGTGACCATCACCGACGAGGGCGGTGCGCCGCCCTCGGGCTTCAAGGTGATCGCCACCGACAATTGGCAGCGCCGTTAGAAGATTTCCGCGAAGCTTGCGCGCAGCGCCTCGTCGACGCGGCCCCTGTCCGTCTCGGCGCCGAGCGTCGCCAGGCTCGTCACCGGCGTGCCGTGAAGACCGCAGGGCACGATGCCGGCGAAATGGGTGAGGTTCGGGTCGACGTTCAGGCTAATCCCGTGCAGCGTCACCCAGCGGCGCACGCGCACGCCGATGGATGCGATCTTCGCGCCGCCGACAAAGATGCCGACCGCGCCCGGCCGCTGTTCGCCCGCTACGCCAAGACGGGCCAGCGTGGCGATTAGCCATGTTTCTAGGAGCCCGACATAAGCCCTGACGTCACGGCCGCGCGGGTTCAGGTCGACCATGACATAGGCGATGCGCTGGCCGGGGCCGTGATAGGTGTAGCGGCCGCCGCGGCCGGTCTTGAATACCGGCAATTGCCCGGGCTCCAGCAGCTCGTCGTCGCTGGCGCTGGTGCCGGCGGTGTAGAGGGGCGGGTGCTCCAGCAGCCAGACACAATCGGGCGCCGTGCCCTCGGCAATGGCCGCGGCGCGGGCATCCATGGCCTCAACCGCATTTTCGTAGGGCACGGGTGCGTCGGCGACCACCCACGCCACGGCGGCGGGATCGAACGGCATATGCGGCTTTAGTTCGGCTTTCAGCATGGGACCCAATCCGGCAGCTATGCTAGTCCATAGCTTGCACCCTTGTGACAGGTTTGGTAAGGCAGCGGGCCTCGGCGCTTACCGCTGGGGTGGCCTATAGCCTTATCCGGGGCAGATGCTTCGGACTTAACTTTGCGGTCGTGGCGGAATTGGTAGACGCGCAGCGTTGAGGTCGCTGTGGGGTAACTCCCGTGGAAGTTCGAGTCTTCTCGACCGCACCACTTCTCTTTCTCTCAGGTTCCCGTTAGGGGGACCGGGCGGCGCGCGTCCTCCGGCGGTTTGGAGGACGAATTCCCGCCTTATTCACCGCCATAGGCATGACGCGGCTGGCCTGATATCACAGGCCGGAAGCGGCGGTTCGCGAGTCGACCAAGCGCGGGCGCCGCTCGCAGAGAGTCGTGCTCTTTCCAGCTCGAAGCTTACAAACCCAGCGATTGGACGGGCGATGCAGGACGCCGCAACCGAGGTTGAACTGCGCGACGAGGACGGGGACATCCGGTCGGATTTCCTGCACGCCGTCTCCGATGCGCTCGACGAGGGCGATGCGCCACGGGTGCGGGCGCTCACCCTCGAACTGCACGCGGCCGATCTCGCCGACCTGATCCAGTTGCTCCGCCCTGAGGAGCGCGCCGGCCTCATCGCGACACTGGGCGACGACTTCAAGGCCGCGGCGCTGCCCGAGCTCGACGAGGCGGTGCGTGACCAGGTGCTGGAGGACATGGCGCCCGAGCAGGTCGCCGAGGCGCTGCAACAGCTCGACTCGGACGAAGCGGTCTATCTGCTCGAGGATCTCGACAAAGAAGACCAGACCGACATCCTCGCCAAGCTTCCCTATTTCGAGCGGATCGCGCTGCAGCGGAGCCTGGAATACCCAGAAGACTCCGCTGGCCGCATCATGCAGACCGACTTGATCGCCGTGCCGCCGTTCTGGTCGGTGGGTCAGACCATCGACTATATGCGCGTGGCCAAGGATCTGCCGGACCGCTTCTACGAAATCTTCGTGGTCGATCCCGCCTATCATCTGATCGGCTCGGTGGCGCTGAACCGGCTGCTGCGCTCAAGGCGGCCGACCACGATCGAATCCATCACCCGGGAGGACATCCGACCGATCCTCGTCGATTCCGACCAGGAGGAGGTGGCGCGCCAGTTCGAGCGCTACAATCTTACCTCGGCGCCGGTGGTCGACGAGGACAAGAGGCTGGTCGGGGTGATCACCGCCGACGACGTGGTCGAGGTGGTCCAGGAAGAGGCGTCCGAGGACATCCTGCGCATGGGTGGTGTCGGCGACGAATCCGTCAGCGATACGGTGTGGGAAACCACGCGGCTCAGATTTACCTGGCTGCTCGCCAATCTCTTCACCGCCATTCTCGCCTCCTACGTCATCAGCCTGTTCGAGGCGACCATCGAGCAGATGGTGGCGCTTGCCGTGCTCATGCCGATCGTGGCCTCCATGGGCGGCAATGCCGGCACGCAGACCATGACGGTGGCGGTGCGGGCGCTGGCCACGCAGGATCTCGGTCCGGTCAACGCCATGCGGATCATCCTGCGCGAGTCCGCGGTCGGCTTGCTAAACGGGTGCGTGTTCGCCGTCATCATGGCGGCGATCGCCTATTTCTGGTTCGGCAGCGACACGCTGGGGCTCGTGATCGGGGTCGCCATGGTGGTCAATCTGTTCGCCGCGGCGCTGGCTGGCATTCTCATCCCGCTGGGGCTCGAGGAGCTCGATCTCGACCCGGCGATTGCGTCGGGCGTGTTCGTCACCACCGTCACCGACGTCGTCGGCTTCTTCGCCTTTCTCGGGCTGGCCGCTTTGTGGTTAGTGTAGGGGCGAGGGGGATCGATGTTTTTTTATTTCGCTAAAGCGCTGTGGTTCGTGCTGCAGCCGTCGACGCTGATCGCACTGCTGATCGGCTACGGGGCCATACTCATCTGGACCGGCTGGGCGCGCTGGGGGCGCCGTTTCGTCACCATCGGCGCCATCCTGCTGCTGGTGGTCGGCCTGTCGCCGCTGGGCAACGCGCTGATCGTGCCGCTGGAGGACCGTTTCTCCCGCGCCGATCTTGATGAACCGCCTGCGCCCGCCGGCATCATCATCCTCGGTGGCGCCGAGGACCGGCTCGTCGGCAGCGCGCGCAAGGCCCCGACGCTGAACGAGGCGGGCGAGCGGCTATTGGAAGGGGCGATTCTCGCCAACCGGTTTCCGGACGCCAAGATTGCCTTCTCCGGCGGCGATGCGGGCATCCTCTACAAATCCGACAGCGAGGCGGAGGGGGCGGCGGCGCTTCTCACGCAGCTCGGCGTCGCCCGCGACCGGCTCATCCTCGAAGCGGACGCGCGGGACACCTACGAGAATGCGGTGTTCCTCAAGAAAGAGCTGACGGCAAAGGGCGCGCTCGACCCGGCCAAACGGTGGTTGCTGATCACCTCGGCCTATCACATGCCACGGTCCATGGGCGCGTTCCGCGCGGCGGGCTTCACCGTCGAGCCATGGCCGGTGGATTACCGCACGCGGGGGCCGGTCGATCTTGCCCGGCCGTTCGACAAGGTGTCGGAGGGTTTGCGGCGGGTGGACGTGGCGATGCGCGAATGGGTCGGGCTGATCGCTTATTGGGTGACGGGACGGACGGATGCGCTGTTCCCGGGGCCGCAGCAAGACTAAGCCGGGTTGTCCTCGACCTGGCAGCCGGCCAGGAGCCCTGAGTCGATCCACCCTTTGAGATAGGTCGCCGCACGCAGCTCGGCCTCGTCCTCGCCGGCAAAGGTCGCCACCATCTCGCACAGCACGCCGAAGCGCACGCCTTTCACGGCTTCGTCCCACATCATGGCCTCTTCGGCGCCTATGGGCCGGAACCGCGCCATGAACGCCTGACGCCAGACGAGGAGAGCTTGCGGCTCGGGGAGGCGCTGCGGCTTCGGCGGGTCGGTCTCGGATTTAAGTGCCGACCAGATGGTGGTGGCGTTGGTGTCGAAGGTGAGGCGGATGGCGGTCGGGTGAGGCCGGAAGGTGAGGCGTGGCCAATCCTCGGCGGGGAGGGTGGCCAGATCTGCGATCGCCAGCGGCTGCGCGTCAGGACCGTCGAAGGCGTCGGAGAGCGCCTTCTCAAGTGCCGCGATCTCGCCGACCTCGCGATGGTCGGCGAACGGCATGGTCGCGTGGGCAAATTCCGGAAAGCAGCGGCCAAACCACCGCGCGTTGCGCTGGTCCGACGGGTTCGCGGCGATATAGGCCTTCACCAGCTTGGCGAAGCCGGCGTCGCCGAGATAAGCGTGCACCTGCTCGTAATCGTTGCCGAGGATCTCCGCCAGCCGCGCCACATAGGCGTTGCGGTAGACGCCAAACAGGACCGTGCGTTGTTCCCGGGCGCTGTCCTTGACCTCGCCCAGAATGGTGTCGTCGCCGGCGAGGATGCCGGCTTGGAAGCTCTCTTGGAGTTCCTTGAGGCTCGTCATTCGGCGGCCGTGCGTTGCGCGCTTTCGCGCACCTCGCGGGCAATCTGCCGCGCGTGGTCGAGTTCCTCGACGAGCTCGGCGAGCGGCGGGATGTTGTCGTCGCGCTCGATCATGGTCGAGACGGGACCGAAATGGGTGGCGGTCTCGCGATAGAAATCCCACACCTCGGGGCATACCGGATGGTCGTGGGTGTCGATGATGTGGCTTTCCTCGTGGCTGTGGCCGGCGACATGGAACTGGACGACCCGGTCGCGCGGTACGCCGTGCAAGAAATCGTCGGTGGAGAAGCCGTGGTTGAAAGCGCTCACATAGACATTGTTGACGTCGAATAGGAGCCAGCAATCGGCGCGCTTGGCGACCTCGCTCACGAACTCCCACTCGGTCATTTCCGATTGACCGAAAGTGACGTAGCTCGACACGTTCTCCAGCGTCAGACGGCGGCCGAGAAAATCTTGCACCTGGCCCACGCGGTCCACCACATGGTCGAGCGCCTCTTCGGTGTAAGGGATGGGCAAAAGGTCATGCAGATTGACGCCATGCACGCCCGTCCAGCAGAGATGATCGGAAATCCATTTGGGCTCGACGCGGTCGGCAATGGTCTTCAGCGCGCCAAGATAGTCCGTGTCCAACGGCGCGGTGGAGGCAATCGATAGCGATACCCCATGCATCACCACCGGATAGCGCTCGCGAATCTGATCGAGGATGCGCAGGGGCTGGCCGCCAGGGATCATATAGTTCTCCGAGATCACCTCGAACCAGTCGACCGCCGGGTTGCCGCTCAGGATCTCCTCATAATGCTGGGGTCTGAGACCCAAGCCGAAGCCGAGATAAGGGGGCTTATTGGCGAGCATGGTGCGCTCCTCACGTTAGTTTGGAAAGACCGGCCGCCGAAGCGGCCGGCCTCGAACCAAGCATAGCCTTACATGGCCGTGTAGCTGCCGCCCTGATTGGTGCAGTCCGTTTCGGTCATGGACAGCCAGCCCTTGCCCTTGCAGGCATTGTGGCCCTTGCAGTCGTTCTGAGCGCTCTTGCACGCGCCCTGGCCCTTACAGCCATTGACGCCGAAGCACTGGCCCTTGACCGTGTCGGCCATGGCCGCGCTGGCCAGCGTGCCGGTCACCAGCAACGCAGCTGCCGTCATGGCAATTTTTGCACCGGATTTCTGATTGAGCTTCATAGTCCTCTCCTTGAGATAAGTTCGGGTTCGCGTGGCGCAGGGCCACGCAGAATCTATAGCCCCCATCCCATGAGGCCTCGCGTCACGCCTGTTCAAAGCTCTGTGACTCCCCGTGTGCGGGTCCGTGACCTCCTGTGTGACGCGGCAATTCTGTTTGCATAACGCGCCATCTTCCATACCGGCCCGCGAGGGGGCGGGCTATGATCGGGCGGGGAGTCAGCGCATGAGCTTCAACGACATCATCGTTTATGTGGACGGCACGGAGGCGGCCAAGTCGCGTATGGCGTTCGCCGTGGCGCTGGCCAAGGAGCAGGACGCCCATCTCATCGGCATCGCCTTTGCGCCTAGGGCCCTGCTGCCGCTCTACGGAGCCGATGTCGGCTTCGCCGACATGAGCGGGGTACTGCAGGACGTGAAGCTGCAAGGCGAGACGGCGCTCGAAAGTTTCAAGGCGTGCGCGGCCGCGGCGGGCGTCAGCGCCGAGGGGCGTCTCATGCAGGGCATGAGCGAGGAATTCCCGCACGACTTCGCCTATTTCGCGCGGCAGGTCGATGCGACAATTCTCGGCCAGCCGCGCGACGGCGATCCGCTCATCGGTCAGTATGCGCTCGTCGAGCGTTGCTTGTTCGCCTCGGGCCGTCCGGTCATCATCGTGCCGGCGGCGCTCACCGAGGTCGCGCTCACGGGCACCATCGTTGCGGCGTGGGACGGCAGCGCCGAGGCCGCGCGCGCCTTCAACGACGCGTTCACCTTTCTCAAGCCGGCCCGGCGCGTGGTGGTGTTGGTCGGGGTCACGGACGGTGGGGCCAAGAAGGACGCGCCGCCGGTCGACGACATGGTGGCGCATCTGAAACGTCACGGCGTGAGCGTGGAGGTGGCCCTGGTGCCGGCGACCGAGGGCGATATCGGTCGGCTGCTCCTGTCGCAGGCGAAGGCGCTCAACGCCGATTTGATCGTCATGGGCGCCTTTCACCATTCCCGCTGGCGCGAGTTCATTTTGGGCGGGGTGACGCTCACCATGCTCGAACAGGCCACCATCCCATTGTTCATGGCACACTGATGGCCTCGGCGCACTGACATGACCGTGCATCTCGTCAAGCTCTGTGTCGGCGTCGAGACGGTCCAGGATTTGCGGGATTGGCAGGCCAAGCGCTTGCGGACGTTGTCGCGCGAAGGCAAGACTCCCGAGCTATGCCACCGGACCTTACAGGCGCCGCGGCGGCGCGCCGAGGTTCTCGATGGCGGTTCGCTCTATTGGGTGGTCAAAGGCTTCATCAGTGTGCGCCAGCGTATTGTCGATCTCCGAGCCGACACCAAGAATGACGGCAGGGCCTGTTGCGGCATCGTGCTCGACTCCGAACTTGTTGGAACACGGCCGCATCCGCGCCGCGCCTTCCAAGGCTGGCGCTATCTGGAGGCTGCCGATGCGCCGCCCGACATGCGCACGCTGGATGCGGCGGACCGCGATATGCCGCCCGGCATGCGCGAGTTTTTGCGCGAGCTTCGTCTGATCGACGGGTGAGGGCTAGCGGACTGGCACGGGCACGTTGTCGATGAGGCGGGTCTTGCCGAGATGAACGGCGGCCAGCACCCGGGCCGCTGTCACCGGGCCGTGCAAGGGCTTCAGCGTGTCGGGATCGCGCACCGCCACATAGTCGACGCGGAAGCCTGCCGCCTCGAGCTTGAAGCGTGCCACTTCCGCGGCATCGTCGGCGCCGCGGCCCTTGGTGAGATCATCCGCGACAGTACAGATGGTCTGATAGAGCACGGGCGCCACCTTGCGCTCCTCGGCTGAGAGATAGGCGTTGCGCGAGGACAGCGCGAGCCCGTCCGCCTCGCGGACGATCGCGCCGCCAATGATCTCCACCGGGATATTCAGGTCGCGGACCAGGCGCTTGATGACGAGAAGCTGCTGATAGTCCTTGTCGCCGAAAATGGCGTTGTCAGGCGCACATTGCAAAAGCAGCTTGGTCACCACCGTAGCGACGCCGTCGAAATGGTTGGGCCGGGCGGCACCGCACAGATCCTCCGTGAGATCACTGACACTGACCTTGGTGGAAAAGCCGGAGGGATACATCTCGCCCGCGTCCGGCGCAAAAAGGAGATCGCTGCCCGCTTGCGACAGCGCCGCCGCATCCCGCGCCTCGTTGCGCGGATAAGCATGGAAATCCTCACGCGGGCCGAATTGCAGCGGATTGACGAAGAGGGAGGTGACGACGCGGCCGGCGAGGCTGTTGGCGCGTGTCACCAAAGAAAGATGCCCGGCATGGATGGCGCCCATGGTCGGCACGAGCGCAACCGTCTCGCCGGCCTCGCGCCAGGCGGCGACGCGCGCCCGCAGGTCGCGCACGGTCCTCACAGTCTCGATACTTTGCGACATTTGCGGGTCTCCAGCGGGCCGCGACCATAGCGCCTCGTAGGATGGGCCTGGAAGGTCTAAATTGGACGCATGGGCGAGCCCGAGGCCAACAGCGCCGCCATGACCCAATTGCCGAGCCGCGAGGCGATCGGCGACGCCTTGCTGGCCGACGAAGGCCGGCTCGTCGAAGGGCTGATCGAGCGTGCGCGTTTCAGTGAAGCCGAGCGAAGCCGCATCGAGGCTGTCGCCGTCAGGCTCGTGGAAGCGGCGCGGGCCGGGCGGCATGAGTCCGGCGGCGTGGACTCCTTTCTCCATGAATATGGGCTATCGAGCGAGGAGGGCGTCCTGCTGCTGTGTCTGGCCGAGGCGCTGCTCCGCATTCCGGATGCCGCCACGGCTGATCGGCTGATCGCCGGCACGATCGGTTCCGGCGACTGGGCGCGCCATCTCGGCCATTCGGAGTCGGTCCTGGTCAACGCCTCGACTTGGGGCCTGATGCTCACGGGCCATATGGTCGATTGGGGTGACGGCAAGGGCAGTGACCTCGGCAGCCTAGTGCAGCGCCTGATCGGGCGCAGCGGCGAGCCGGTGATCCGCCAGGCGCTGCGGCACGCCATGCGCATTCTCGGCAACCAGTTCGTTCTGGGCGAGACCATCGAGGTGGCGCTGGCCAATGCTGCGGACGAGGCGAAAGAGGGTTATCGCTTCTCCTTCGACATGCTGGGTGAGGCGGCCCGCACCGCGGACGACGCCGAGCGCTACGCGGCCCGCTATGACGCGGCGGTGGCGGCCATTGCGGCTTGGGCCAGCGAAGCTTCGGCGCGGACCGACGAGGCGCTGGAGGCGCGTCCAGGGCTTTCGGTGAAACTGTCGGCGCTGCACCCCCGCTATGAGCCGTCACAAGAGGCCCGTCTCGAGAGAGAGCTGGTTCCGCGCCTCACCGAGCTTGCGAAAGTCATGCGGGCGGCTTGGCTGCCGCTCACCATCGATGCGGAGGAGGCGGAGCGGCTCGACCTGTCCCTGGCCATGCTCGAACCTTTGTTCACCGATCCGGCGCTGGCCGATTGGAACGGGCTTGGGCTCGCGGTGCAGGCCTATAGCAAGCGCGTGCTGCCGCTGATCGACTGGCTCGCCGGCGTTGCCGAGGTCACGGGGCGCCGCATCCCGGTCCGCCTGGTCAAGGGCGCCTATTGGGACAGCGAGATCAAATGGGCGCAGGAAGCGGGGCTGGCCGGCTATCCGGTTTTCACCCGCAAAGTGAATACCGACGCGGCCTATCTGGCGGCGGCCAAAGCGCTGCTGGCGCGTCCCGATTGTTTCTATCCGCAATTCGCCACCCACAATGCGCATACCATCGCGGCGGTCGCCGAACTTGCGGGCAACCGCCCTTACGAGTTTCAGCGGCTCTACGGCATGGGCCAGGCGCTGCATCGCGAAGTGGTGCATCCGGAAGCGTTGGGCAAGCCGTGCCGTATCTATGCGCCGGTCGGCGGCCATCGCGACCTGCTCGCATATCTGGTGCGGCGGCTTTTAGAGAACGGCGCCAATACGTCCTTCGTGAATCGCTTGGCGGACGACGAAGCGCCCATCGCGGTCATTGTTGCCGATCCGGTCGAGAAAGCGGCGGCCTTGCCGGAGAAGGCCAACCCGTCGATCCCGCCGCCGCCAAAGCTCTACGCGCCGGCCCGCACAAACAGTCTCGGTCTGCCGTTGTGGGAGCCCTCGATCCGGGCGCCGCTGCTTGCCGCCATGGCCAAGGCCTCGAAGGAGCCGGCCACGGCGGGCCCCATCGTTTCCGGCGAGGCGATCGACATCGGCGGCGAGGTCACCGAGATCACATCGCCCCAAGATCGCCGCGTGGTCGTCGGCACCTGCCGCGGCGCCGATGCCGCCGCCATCGACGCGGCCCTCCATGCGGCCAAGGTGGCGTGTGAGGACTGGGACCGCCAAGGCGGCGTGAAGCGCGGGCAAGCCCTCGAACGCGCCGCGGATCTGTTCGAAGCCGACCGGACCCAGTTGATGGCGCTCCTGGTACGCGAGGCCGGCAAGACGCTCGACAGCGCGCAATCCGAGCTGCGCGAGGCCATCGACTTCTTGCGCTATTACGCGGCGGAGGCGCGGGCCAAGTTCGAGATGCCGCGTGCGCTCGTCGGCCCCACGGGCGAGCGCAACGAGATGAGCTTGCACGGCCGCGGAGTGTTCGCGGCCATCTCGCCATGGAATTTCCCGCTCGCCATCTTCACCGGCCAGATTGCCGGTGCTCTCGCCGCCGGCAATGCGGTGGTGGCGAAACCGGCCGAGCAGACGCCGCTGGTCGCGGCCCACGCGGTCAGGCTTCTGCATCAGGCGGGCATTCCGAAAGACGTGTTGCATCTTTTGCCCGGGCGCGGCACTGTGGTCGGGGCGGCATTGGTCAATGATCCCCGGGTCGACGGCGTGGTGTTCACCGGCGGCACAGACACGGGCCAGGCCATTAATCGGGCGCTGGCCGCGCGCGACGGGCCGATCCCCAAGCTGATCGCCGAGACCGGCGGGCTCAACGCCATGATCGTGGATTCCTCGGCCCTGCCCGAACAGGTGGTGGACGATGCGCTCGCGTCCGCCTTCGACAGCGCCGGGCAGCGCTGCTCGGCGCTCCGGGTGCTGTTCCTTCAGGAGGACATCGCCGATTGCAAGCTCGACATGCTGGTCGGGGCGGCGCGGGAACTGAATCTCGGCGACCCGCTCGACTACGCCACCGATATCGGCCCGGTGATCGACGCGGACGCCAAGGCGCTGCTCGACGCCCATAAGGCCAAGATGCGGAGGCAATACCGCGAACTGCTCGATTTGCCCTTAAGCGAGGACCATGCCCACGGCACTTTCGTGACACCCGCCATCTACGAGATCCCCGAGATCGGCGTGCTGGAAAAAGAAGTGTTCGGGCCGATCCTCCATGTGGTCCGCTTCAAGGAGGCGGCGCTCGGGGCGGTGTGCGCGGCCATCAACGAGACCGGGTACGGCCTGACGCTCGGCCTGCATAGCCGCATCAAGGCGACCGCAGACTTCGTGGCGGCGCGGGTCAAGGTCGGCAATTTCTACGTCAACCGAAACCAGATCGGCGCCGTGGTCGGCGTGCAGCCCTTCGGCGGCGAGGGACTGTCCGGCACCGGGCCCAAAGCCGGCGGATCGCGCTACACGGAAGCCTTCGCCGTGGAACGCGTGCGCACGACCGACCTGACCGCGTCGGGCGGCAATGCGAGCCTGCTCGCGGCGGCCGGCAACGAACCGTGATCTGGCGACCAAGGCGGCATTGTCGCGGGCCGGTTAAGGGTCCATCTATAGGGAGAGACTAGATTTGCCGTGGAGTTTGAGCAGCATGGCAGAGCGCGATCATGGTTGACCGTAAGGCCCCAGCGAAGACGGCGAGCGGCGAGGTGGTGCGAAAGCCCGCATCGAGCGCGGAGGTCGATGCGTTCCTGAAACAGGTGCGTGGGCTACAGCCGGCCACTTCGGGCCGGGGGCGGCTGATCTTCGCCATGGACGCGACCATGAGCCGGCAGCCCTCCTGGGATCTCGCGCTCGAACTCCAGGCCGACATGTTCCGGGCGGTCAAGGAGGTCGGCGGCCTCGACGTGCAGCTCGTCTATTTCCGTGGTTTCAACGAATGCCAAGCGAGCCGCTGGGTCGGCGACCCGGATGCGCTCGCCCGGCTGATGCGTCAGGTCGCCTGCCAGGGTGGCCATACCCAGATCCGTAAGGTGCTCACCCATGCGCGCGGAGAGACCCAGAAGACCAAGGTCAACGCGCTCGTCTATGTGGGTGACTGCATGGAGGAGAATATCGACGATCTGAGCCAGCTCGCCGGCGAGCTCGGGCTGATCGGCGTGCCGGTATTTCTGTTCCAAGAGGGAAACGAACCTCGTGCGACGCGCGCCTTCAAGGAGATCGCGCGGCTGTCGCGCGGCGCGTATTGCCGGTTCGACGCGGGGTCTTCGGCCCAGCTGCGCGAACTGCTGACCGCGGTGGCGGTCTATGCCAGCGGTGGCCGCAAGGCGCTGCAAGATCTCAGCGACGAGACGCGAAGCGGCGCCGCGGTGCGTCTGCTTGAGCAGCTCGGCTGACGGGCGGCTGACATGGTCTATTTCCTCGCCGGATGTGCGCTTCTCGTGCTGATCATTATCGCCGTTCGGCTGGTGGCGACGGTCGATGCCCGCAAGCTCGCCGTGGGCTTGCGAAAAGGGGGCGGCGTGGCGGCCCTGGCGGCGGCGGGCTTCCTGGCAATCCGCGGCGCACTGCCGCTCGCCATTCCTCTTGCTGCGTTCGGTCTGGCGCTGTTCGGCGGCCGGGGCGGCCTTGGCGGCATCTTTGGGTCGTCCCAAAAGTCGCCGGGGCAGACGTCCCATGTCGGTACCGAGCGCTTGGAGATGGAGCTCGATCACGACAGCGGCCACATGGACGGCCAATGCCATGTGGGTCGCTTTGCCGGCCGCACATTGTCTTCGCTCAGCGACCGCGAGGCGGTCGAGCTCTACCAGGAGTTCGAGATGGACGGCCTGAAAGAAGCCGCCCTCATGGAGGCTTATCTCGATTGGCGTGTCGCCGGGTGGCGCGACCGGGCCGAGGACGAGGCTGGCGCCGCCAGGGCCAAGCGAGGCCGCACGCGCGACAAAGGCGGCATGACGGCAGAAGAGGCGCGGGCCGTGCTCGAGGTCGGCCCCGGGGCGTCCGATGCCGATATCCGGCAGGCCCATCGCCGGCTGATGAAGAAGATGCACCCCGACCAAGGGGGCTCCACCTATCTCGCGGCGCGGATCAACGAAGCCAAGGAAGTGCTGTTGGGCGGCTAGGCGGGGCCGACTAGTCGGCCGCCATGGCGATGCAGTCCAGGGACATGCGCTTCAGGGCCGCGCAGGCCGATCGCGAGTCGGTCTTGGAGAAGCCCGCGAACCGCGCCCGGTACCACTCGGTGTTGCCCTTCATGAAGGTGGCGACGAACGGAATATGCCCGTCAAGTACCGAGGGCGCCCGCTGGCGAACCATGCCGAGCCGGTTTTGCGCGTCGGAGAGCGACGTGTAGGCGCCAACCTGGACCTGAAACCCGCCGGACGCCGGCTTGGCTGCGTTGCGCGAGGCCGGGCGGTTCGGCGACATGGTCGTCTGCACGGTGTCGCCGGGGCTGCTGGTGTCTCCTTCTTCGCGCGAGGCGCCTAGCGGCAAAGACGGCGTCGCCGCGGCCAGGGCGTAAGCCGGTTTTCTCGAGGGCGGTGGCGGAGAGGACGAGCCCATGAGCGAGGCGATCAGGGCGCTCGCCGAAGATTTGCCGCTGGAGGCTTTGGACCAATGCTGGTCGAATAGCGCGCGCATGGCCGCGTCGCGTTGGGCGCCGGTGCGACCGCCGAGCACGACGCCGACCAGATGCTTGTCGCCGCGTTTGACCGAGGCGGTCAGGTTGAAGCCGCTGGCCCGTGTGTAGCCGGTCTTGATGCCGTCGGTGCCCTTGTAGCCGAACAGCAGCCGATTGTGATTGCGGTATTTGTTGCCCTTATAGGCGAAGTAGCGGGTTTCGAAGTGCCCGTAATATTCGGGATAATCGTTGATCACGTGCGTGGCGAGAATGGCCATGTCGCGCGCCGTGGTCAGCTGCTCGTCGTTCGGCAGCCCCGAGGCATTGCGGAAGGTTGAATTCTTCATGCCGAGATTGCGGGCCGTCTGGGTCATCATGCGGCCGAAATTCTCCTCGGTGCCCCCGAGATTCTCGGCAATGGTCGCGGCCGCGTCGTTGGCCGACTTGGTCACCAGGGCCTTGATGGCGTCGATGACCTTGATGGTGGAGCCGGGCTTCAGACCGAGCTTGGTCGGCGACTGGCTGGCAGCGTGGGCGGACACTTTGAACTCGGTATCGTAGGTGACCTTGCCGGCGCGCAGATAGGCGAACAGGATGTAGAGCGTCATGATTTTGGTGAGCGAGGCGGGCGAGCGCGGGACGTCGGCGGACCGCGAATAGAGGACGTTGCCGCTATTCATGTCGACGATGATCGCGGCCTTGACGGCGCTTGCGGCTTCGGCCTGGCTTATTGGCGCCAAGTCTGCCGCAAAGCTGAGCAGCAGCACAAGCTTGAGGCAAGCGAACCGGCGCAACAGCGCCCAAACACGAACTCGATGAACTTCCACGCACACTCGAAGGCCTGAGCCTTCCCCCGTCTGACGAGCTTCCCCCGCGCATTTCCAATGCGCGCCCCGACCTTCTGGCCCGCGCCGGTCATGCCGACCGCCGGAGAACCAGGGTGGTGAGAGGGGAAGGCTAAAATCTGGCGATTGCCAAAGCGTTAAGCGAAGGTTTGTGCAGTGCAAAAATTTGGCATTGACGTTTTTTGTGCATTGCATATATATGCTTTCGCGTTCGCAGCAATTCTCTATCCCAGATGAGGGCCCCATGATCAAAGGTTTCGAAGAGTTCCAAAAAGTAGGCAAAGACGGTTTCGATGCTTACGTCCGTTCGTTCGGCGAGATGAACAAGGGTTTCCAGGCTATTGCGGCTGAGATGACCGATTACTCCAAGAAGGCGTTCGAGGAATCCACTCGCGTTTTCGAGCAGCTCGTCGGCTGCAAGTCTGTCGAGCAGGCTGTCGAGATTCAGTCTCAGTTCGCCAAGAAGGCCTATGACACCTACATGGCCGAGATGTCCAAGATCGGCGAGATGTATGTTGGCCTGGCCAAGGACGCCTACAAGCCGGTCGAGGCTGCCATGACCAAGAAGGCTGCGTAGCGCGAATCACGCTCCACCTTTTCCGAGACGAAAAGACCCGGGGTTCGCCCCCGGGTCTTTTTTTTTGCCGTTTTCCTGTCGGCAACTCATCCTATGCTATGCCTGAGGCAACCGGTCAGTTTGCCGGGTCTCACCCGATAACGTTAGAATGCACCCGGATGGTTTATCTCGAACGAGCGATAGCTCTCCCTTGGCAGATGGCTCACGCGACGCCACATAGAGGCTGACGATGGCGCGAAACGGCGACAATCGCCGGGACGATGACACCGGCACCCATATCGTCACCAAGACGCGGCCGAAGACCAAGCGGCCAAGCCTCTACAAGGTGATGCTCCTCAACGACGATTACACGCCGATGGATTTCGTCGTGTATGTGCTCGAACGGTTCTTTAACAAGCCTCCCGAGGAGGCGACCCGAATCATGCTGCACGTGCATCAGAAGGGCGTGGGTATCTGCGGGGTCTACACTTACGAGGTAGCCGAGACTAAGGTAGCGCAGGTGACGAGTTTCGCCCGTCAGCACGAGCACCCGCTGCAGTGTACGATGGAGAAAGAGTAGGAATTCAGTGGCTTCGTTTTCGACCAGTCTTGAGCAGGCTTTGAGGCGCGCTCTGCAGTATGCGAACGAGCGCAGCCATGAATACGCCACCCTGGAGCATCTGCTACTGTCGCTGGTCGACGACCGCGACGCGGCCGCTGTCATGCGCGCCTGCGACGTGGACCTCGACCTCCTGCGCGACAAGCTGACCGGCTATATCGACAACGAGCTTTCCGGCCTCGTGCTGGACACCCATGGCGACGCCCAGCCGACGGCGGGCTTCCAGCGGGTGATCCACCGCGCCGTGGCGCATGTGCAGTCGTCCGGCCGTGAGGAGGTGACAGGCGCCAACGTGCTCGTCGCCATCTTCGCCGAGCGGGAGAGCCATGCGGCGTTCTTCCTGCAAGAACAGCACATGACCCGCTTCGACGCGGTCAACTATATCAGCCACGGCATCGCCAAGCGCGGCGGGGCGTCCGAGCCGCGCACGGTGCGGGGCGTCGACGACGACGCGGCCACGGTCGAAGGCGGCGAGGAGAAGAAGCGCGGCGCCGATGCGCTTGAGGTCTATTGCATCAACCTGAACCAGAAGGCGCGGTCCGGCCGCATCGATCCGCTGATCGGGCGCGGACCTGAGATCCAGCGCACCATTCAGGTGCTGTGCCGCCGGCAGAAGAACAACCCGCTGTTCGTGGGCGATCCCGGCGTGGGCAAGACCGCCATCGCCGAGGGTCTGGCGCGGCGCATCGTCATGGGCGATGTGCCCGAAGTCCTCATGGACGCCACCATCTTCCAGCTCGACATGGGCGCGCTGCTCGCCGGCACCCGCTATCGCGGCGATTTCGAGGAGCGGCTGAAGGCGGTGATGCGCGAGATCGAGGGCTTTCCCGGCGCCATCATGTTTATCGACGAAATTCACACGGTGATCGGGGCAGGGGCCACCTCGGGCGGCGCCATGGACGCGTCCAACCTACTGAAGCCGGCACTGCAGTCGGGCACGCTGCGCTGCATGGGCTCGACCACCTACAAGGAATACCGCCAGCATTTCGAGAAGGACCGGGCGCTCGTCCGGCGCTTCCAGAAGATCGACGTCAACGAGCCGTCGGTGCCTGACGCCATCGAGATCCTGAAGGGGCTGAAGCCTTACTTCGAGGACTTCCACCGCGTGCGCTACACGAACCAGGCCATCAAATCGGCGGTGGAGCTGTCGGCGAAATACATTCACGACCGCAAGCTGCCCGACAAGGCGATCGACGTCATCGACGAGAGCGGCGCGTCGCAGATGCTGTTGCCCGAGCGGCAGCGGCGCAAGACCATCGGCGTCAAGGAGGTGGAGTCCACCATCGCCACCATGGCGCGGATTCCGCCCAAGACGATCTCCAAGAGCGATGCCGAGGTGCTGCGCGGTATCGACGAGGATCTGAAGCGCGTCGTCTTCGGCCAGGACAAGGCCATCGAGGCGCTTGGCGCGGCGATCAAGCTGTCGCGCGCCGGGCTACGCGAGCCGGGCAAGCCCATCGGCAACTACATGTTCTCGGGCCCCACGGGCGTGGGTAAGACCGAGGTCGCCCGCCAGCTGGCCACGCTGCTCGGCGTCGAGCTGCTGCGCTTCGACATGAGCGAGTATATGGAACGCCACACCGTGTCGCGGTTGATCGGCGCGCCGCCCGGCTATGTGGGCTTCGACCAGGGCGGACTGCTGACCGACGGCGTCGACCAGCATCCGCATTGCGTGCTGCTGCTGGACGAGATCGAGAAGGCGCACCCGGACCTGTTCAACATCCTGTTGCAGGTGATGGATCACGGCAAGCTGACCGACCATAACGGCAAGCATGTGGACTTCCAGAACGTGATTCTGATCATGACCACGAACGCCGGCGCCTCCGACATGGCCAAGGCGGCCATCGGCTTCAACCGGTCCAAGCGCGAGGGCGACGACGAGGAGGCGATCAACCGCCTGTTCTCGCCGGAGTTCCGCAACCGGCTCGACGCGATCATCCCGTTCGGCGCGCTGCCGCCGGAGGTCATCTCGCAGGTGGTGGAGAAGTTCGTGTTCCAGCTGGAGGCCCAGCTCAGCGACCGCAACATCACCATCGAGCTCACCCCGGAATCGACCGAATGGCTCGCCGAGAAGGGCTATGACGATAAGTTCGGCGCCCGTCCGCTCGCCCGCGTCATCCAGGAGCACATCAAGAAGCCGCTGGCCGAGGAGATCCTGTTCGGCGCGCTGAAGGATGGCGGCACCGTGCGCGTGCTGGTCGAGGAGAAGGACGGCGAGAAGGTGCTCGGCTTCGAATATATCAAGCCTGACACGCCTATTCGGCCGCGCGGCCTTGAAGACGAGGACGAGTCCGACGAGGCGGCTGCTTCGGCCAAGGCGGCTAAGCCGCGCGCCAAGAAGGCCCGCAAAGCCCGTGGCGGCAGCAAGGCCGGCCCGAGCGCCGTGCCGAAGGTTCCCCTCAGCGAGGACTAGTCCGAAATGACGTTACGGATCTTCTCCGCCGTGGCGGCAAGTTCGGCCTGATCGGCCATGTCGCCGGCATGGGGCTTGACGGGTACGCCGTCCTTGATCGGCACGACATGGACGTGGAGGTGGAACACGGTTTGTCCGGCCGCGGCGCCGTTGAACTGTTGAATCAGCACGCCATCGGCGCCGACTGCGTCTTTAATCTGCGGCGCGAGCTTCTGCACCACCGCCATGAGCTTGGCGAGCCCCTCAGGCGACACCGCAAATAGATCGGCCGCCGGCTCCTTGGTGATGACGAGCGCGTGGCCTTGCGTGCGCGGCATGATGTCGAGGAAGGCGAGGGTGTCTTCGTCCTCGTAAATCTTGTGGCAGGGGATTTCGCCCTTCAGCATCTTGGCGAAGATGTTGCCCGGATCGTATGTCGCCATCGGTGTTCCTCCGCTGCCCGCCGTTCGGCTTCTCGCATTTTTCGGAATCATTTCGATTCCTTAGACGCGTGCGGTCAACCGGATAATGAGGATACGCGCCGGTTCCCGCCCTTCTGCCTCATTCGGCCCATTGATTCCTGTCAATGCTATGGGGTTACCGCTCGGGTAGCTAAGAGATGGGAATGCCAAGAAAATTCCCAATACCCCCACCAAGGAGAGCCCCATGTCCATGCTTAAAGTGATCGAAGTCCTGTGTGAGTCCGACAAGAGTTGGGAAGACGCAGCCCAAACCGCGGTGAAGCGCGCCAATGACAGCGTCCGCAATGTGCGGTCGATCTGGATCGAGAATTTCGAAGCGACGGTCGAGAACGGCAAGATCAAGAAGTACCGCATCAACGGCAAGATCTCGTTCACGCTCGAGGGCTAGACGCGACGCCTTAGGCGGTGTCGCGGCGGTAAGGCGACTCCTCGGTGAGGAGCGCCGCTTCGTGGGCGACGGCCAGCCGTTCGCGCGCCAGGTAATCGGCGACAGCGCGCCGCAGAGCCGGGTCGGCGATGTAATGGGCGCTGTAAGTCTCCGCCGGCAGATAGCCGCGCGCCAGCTTGTGGCCGCCTTGGGCGCCGGCTTCGACGCGGGTGAGGTCATGGGTGATCGCATAGTCGATGGCCTGGTAGTAGCAGACCTCGAAATGCAGGAAGTCGTGCGTCTCGGTGGTGCCCCAATAGCGCCCGTAGAGCGTGTCGGCGCCGATGACGTTGAGCGCGCCTGCAATGTAGCGGCCGTCGCGTTTGGCCAGCACGAGCAGGAGCGCATCGGCCATGCTTTGCCCGAGCAGGCTGAAGCACGCGCGCGTGAGATAGGGCGTGCCCCATTTGCGCTCGCCGGTGTCGGTGTAGAAGGCGAAGAAATCATCCCAATGGGCTTCGGTCAGATCGCTGCCCGTCACCCATTCGATCTCGATACCGTCTTCCAGCGCCGCGCGGCGCTCTTTGCGAATGGTTTTGCGTTTGCGCGAAGACAGCGTGCTGAGGAAGTCGTCGAAGGTCTCGTAGCCTTGGTTCAGCCAATGGAACTGCTGGTCGGTGCGCTGGAGGTAGCCGAGCGTACCCGCCAGCTCCCACTCGGCGCGCGTCATGAAGGTGATATGCAGCGAAGAGACGCCGAGCTCCCGTGACAGGGTGGTGCCGGCGCCGAGCAGAACGGTTTCGCGGTCGATGGCGCTCGGGCCGGGGCGCGCCA
This sequence comes from Methyloceanibacter sp., assembly GCA_035528655.1. Taxonomy (GTDB): domain Bacteria; phylum Pseudomonadota; class Alphaproteobacteria; order Rhizobiales; family Methyloligellaceae; genus Methyloceanibacter. The sequence continues at coordinate 2,016 of DATKYG010000045.1, read as the reverse complement.
GGAGTCTCGGGCTCGTGACCGGCGTGAACGGCACCGAGGCCTGGAGCTTCGGATAGTAGCGGCCACCGGCGCGCATATAGGCCTCGGCCCAGCCGTGGTCGAAGACAAATTCGCCTTGGCTATGGCTCTTCAGATAGCAGGGCATGCAGGCCTGCAAGCACCCGCCGGCATCCTCGTAGAGGAGATGCTGCGGCAGCCAGCCGGTCTCCCGCGTGGCCGAGCCGCTCTCCTCAAGCGCGGTCAAAAATGCGTGGGAAATAAATGGGTTGGACGGGCGTGCTGGAGGAGATCGGAGCCCGTCCGCGCCGGCGGCGCAAGCATCCCACGCGCTCGCCGGGATATTGGCGATGCGGCCGGAAACGCGCACCACGACGTCGCCGTCGGCGTCGTGCTCACCTGCGCCCGTCGGATCTCTGTCTATGTCGCCCATGGCTCAGGGCTCGATTCCTTCGAAGATCATAGCATCGGTATAGCGTAGCGCACGCTCCTGATCGGCTTTGGTCCGCACGGTCCAGGTGAGCAGCGGCAGCCTGAACACATGCTTCGCGATCAGCGGCGCGACCGCCGGCAGCGCGCCGATATCGTATGCGATGAAGTGGGGCCGTGCGAAGGCGGCTGTGAGGAGATGCCGCATGGCGAAGCGCTGCCGGCTCGTCAGCTCGGACCAGTGATCGGCATCGTCGAAGCGGCAGCCGACGAGGCCACGGGGCAGGGCGGGGGCGACGTCGCGAAACGCGGCGACAGAATACGGATCGAAGGACATCACCGCGACGGGCCCAGGATAGGACGCAAGCTGCTTGGCGATGTTCGCCTCGAACTTGCCGTCGCGCGTCCAGGTGCTCTTTACCTCGAGCACGAGTGGGACATAGCCGCCGACCAGGGCGAGCAGGTCGGGCAGCGACAGGATGTAGTTCTTCGTGCCACGCAAAGGGATGCCGCGCAGCGTGTCCACGTCGCGCGCGGCGACCGGCCCGGTCTCGTCGGTCAAGCGATCGAGCGTGGCGTCGTGTAAGACCACCGGCATGTGACCCGCCGCGCATTGCAGATCGACCTCGATGGAATAGCCGTGGCCGAGCGCGGCCGTAACGGCGGCGGCGCTGTTCTCCAAGATTCCGGCCGCAGCGTCGTGCAGACCGCGATGGGCGATCGGCCGTTTCAGCCAGTAGAGCTCGGCCATGGGATCCCCCGTTCAGGGACTAGTCTATGGCAAAAACGGCGTCGATCTCGACTGCGGCGTTCAGGGGCAGGCTGGTGCAGCCGACGGCGATGCGGGTATGGCGCCCTTTGTCGCCTAGGATTTCCACCATCAGGTCTGAGGCGCCGTTGATCACCTTGGGATGGTCGGCGAAGCCGGGCGCTGAGTTGACGAAGCCGTTGAGGCGCAGGAGCTGCACGATGCGATCGAGATCGCCGAGGGCGGCTTTGGCCTGGGCGAGGATGTTCAAGGCGCAAAGCTTGGCCGCCTCCTGGCCTTGCGGGACGTCGACGCCGGCGCCGAGCGTGCCGGCGACCGCAATGCCGCCGTCTTTCATGGGCAATTGACCCGAGATGTGGAGCTGACCGCCAAGATGGACAAAGGGCACGTAGTTGCCGACGGCGGCCTTGGCCTCTGGAAGCGCAAGGTTGAGCGCCTTTAGTCTTGCTTCGATCGCGCCTGCCATGCTGTCTCTCTACCGTTTCTCGAAGTTCTTCCGACCATTGAGCAAATACCGCCATCCTGCAAGCGTGGTTGAGGGTTTTCGCGGCGAAGGGCCCCCTTGTCGGGGTCGCCGGTTGGTGTCAAGAATCGGCTTCCGGCCGGCTTGGCGGGGTTCAAGTAGAGCGAGGCTTTTAGAATGATGGGTGTGTTGCGGGGACTGGCTCTTGTAGCCGCACTAGGATTGGCTTGCGCGTTGCCCCAGCAGGTGCTGGCTTTCGCCGCGACCAAGCTCGTGCCCCATCGCGCCATCTATGAGATGACCCTGGACGGGGCGCGCTCGGCTTCCGGCATCAACGGCATCGACGGGCGCATGGTGT
>DATKYG010000044.1:0-108181 GCA_035528655.1 Methyloceanibacter sp. | reverse complement strand
AGAACCCGAGCAACGACGCGGTCGACATCGCCGAGACGCTGCGGCAACTCGATTTCGAAGTGATCGACGGCACGGATCTCTCCAAGCGTGAAATGGAGAAGCGTATCCGTGCTTTCGCCGACAAGCTCGTCGGCGCCGACGCTGCGTCTGATTGACAGGCGAGCGCCAGTGGCTAGGGTCTGCCCACCGCCGGCCAGGCCGGCACGGCCGGGAAAAGGCAGAAAAGCAGCGGATGGGTCCACGGTTTCTCTATGCCCTTATCGTGGGGGCAGTGATTGTCGCTTCTCTTGCCTTGCGGGTTTGGGACCCGAGTCCGGTCGCCCGCATGCGAGCGCTTGTCTTCGACGCCTATCAACGCGTGAGCCCGCTCCAATTCGATCCGCAGCAGCCCGTTCGCATCGTCGATATCGGCGAGGAGTCGCTTCAAAAGCTCGGCCAATGGCCGTGGCCCCGCACCCTGCTCGCCCAGCTCGTCGAGAAGCTCGTCGCCGACGGCGCAGCGGCGATCGCCTTCGACATGATCTTCCCGGAACCGGACCGCATGTCGCCGGCCAATGCCATCCAGTATTGGCCGCACACGCCGCTGATTGATACGCTGAAGCCCGAGCTGGAAAAGCTGCCCACCAACGATCAGGTGCTGGCGGACGCCATTGCCGAGGCGCCCGTGGTGCTCGGCTTCATTGCCTCCCCGCAAACGAGCACACAGCCGGAGACCAAGGCGGGGTTTTCGTATGGCGGTGACGACCCCCGGTTGTTCGCGCCTTATTATCCGGGCGCCGCGGCAAGCCTGACGGTGTTGCAGACTCCCGCGCAAGGCGCCGGCGCGCTCAACTGGATTCCCGAGTTCGACCAGATCATCCGCCGCATGCCGATGGTGGTCCGCATCGAAGACACGCTCTATCCCTCATTGGTCGCCGACGTGCTGCGCCTGGCACAAGGCGCCTCGACCTATGTGATCAAGTCTTCCGGCGCGAGCGGCGACACTGCGTTCGGCGAGAAGACCGGGATCGTCAAGATCCGCGTTGGCGACTTCGAAGTGCCGACCGAAGCCAACGGTCAGATGTGGGTGCGCTTCTCGCATCAGTCCCGCGATCGTTACCTCCCCGCCTGGAAAGTGCTGAACGGCGAGATCGGTGCGGACGAAATCGCGGGCCGCATCATTCTTATCGGTACGAGCGCCGCCGGTCTCCTCGATCTTCGGGCGACGCCGCTCGAGGCCTCCGTCCCCGGAGTCGAGCTTCACGCCCAAGCCATCGAGCAGATCCTGAAAGGCGAGTATCTGTTGCGGCCGGACTTCGCCACGCCCGCCGAGCTTCTCTACATTCTCGTGCTCGGCATCATCATCGCCATCCTCATCTATCGGACGGGCGCACTAGGCAGCGCGATCGTCGGCGCCGTGGCGGTCGCCGGCGTCATCGCGATCTCTTGGTATGCCTTCGACGCTCTCGGCTGGCTTGTCGACCCTGTCTACCCGGCGATCGCGCTGACCGCGATCTATCTCGCCGGCACTTCCTTCGTGTTCTTGAGGACTGAACGCGAGCGCAACCGCGTGCGCAACGCTTTCTCCCATTACATGGCGCCCGCGCTTGTCGAGCGATTGGCCGACGAGCCCGAACGGCTGAAGCTCGGCGGCGAAACGCGCGACATGACGCTTTTGTTCAGCGACGTGCGCGGCTTCACCACCATCTCCGAGGGTCTCGATGCCGAGGAACTCACACGATTTCTCAACAGCCTGTTCACGCCGCTCAGCAACATCATCCTCGAAGAGCAAGGAACCATCGACAAGTTCATGGGCGATGCTGTGATGGCGTTTTGGAATGCGCCGCTGGACGACCCCGACCATCCAAGCCACGCCTGCCGCGCGGCTCTGCGCCTCATGGACGAGATGAAAACGCTGAACGAACGCTGGCAAATTGAAGCCGAAGAGAACGGGCGGGAGTACAAGGAAGTGAAGCTTGGCATCGGCCTCAACACAGGCTCATGCTGCGTCGGAAATCTCGGTTCGGAAACGCGCTTCGACTATTCGGTGATCGGCGACAACGTCAACATCGCCTCGCGCCTCGAAGGCCAGTCAAAGACCTACGACCTAATGACCATTGTCGGCCAATCGACAAAGGAGCGCGCGCCGGACTTCGCCTTTCTCGAGATCGATCTCCTCAAGATGAAGGGCAAGACGTCCGCCACGCGCGTCTTTACCCTGCTCGGCGACTCCGCGCTAAAGGAGAGCCAGCCCTTCATCGACCTGAGCGCGAAGCACGCGGCGTTTCTCGCCAGCTACCGCGCCAAGGACTGGGATGCGGCGGACGCCTTGAGCCATGAGTGTGAAAAGATGGACGGCGCGCATCTCGAAAAACTTTATGCGCTCTACCGCGAGAGAATTGCCTTCTTCCGCAAAACCCCGCCCCCGCCCGATTGGGACGGCACGGCCGAGGCCTTGTCTAAGTAGCGCCATGCCAGAGATAGCGATCCTCATCCTCGCCGCCGCGGCGGTCCTCATGCTGAAGCATATGGCGGCCGACTTCTTTCTGCAGACGCCCTATCAGTACTGCAACAAGGGCACGTACGGGCATCCCGGCGGACTGCTGCACAGTCTCATCCACATCGCGCTGACCCCGCTCGTCTATTTGGTGCTCGCGCCCGTCTCGCTGCTGCTCGCGCTGGGCCTCGCGGCGGGCGAATTCGCCGTCCACTACCATGTGGACTGGGCCAAGGAGCAGATCACCCGCCGCAACGGCTTCACGCCGCAGACCCGGGGTTTCTGGCATGCGCTCGGCGTCGATCAGCTCCTGCACGGGCTGACTTACCTCGCCATCGTCGCCGTGCTGATCTGGGCGGCTAGCTAGCTAGAGCAGCGCTGAGATCTCGCGGTTGGCGAATTCGAGCCGGTCGGAGAGCAGCCGGATGATGAGCTTGTGCAGGGCCGCGGCCGCCGCCGGGTCGGCCTCCTGCATCCTGTCGAAAGCATCGCGCGTCAGCCGGTAGACCACGGTCAGTTCCTCGGCCACCACATTGGCCGTGCGCGGCACATGGCGATAGAAGCCCATCTCGCCCACCACCGTATGGCCGATCATGCGCCGCAGCCGGATCGGGCGGCCATGTTCGTCGATGATGGTGATGGCGACACAGCCCGACGCCTGAAACACCACCGAGTCGGACGGCTCGCCCTGCTTGAACAGATACTCGCCGTTCTCCAGCTCTTGGTGCTGCATGAACGGCGCGATGCGCTCGAAATCGACCAAGCCTTCGAACTCTTTCTGCAGCCAACTCTCGAAGCTGTGCGTCGAGGCGTCACCCACCTCGTGATACATGAGGAGCATGTCCTCGCACCATTCGATGGCCTCGTTGCGGGTGCCGAATTTCTGGTGCGGCCGCGTGGCGCCGAAGAAGCCGGCACGCTCGAAGCCCGAGCTCATGGCGTCGCTCAAGCCGGAGAACACCAGTGCCACTTTGTGCTCCTCGCAAAAGTTGCGAAGCTTGACCAGGCTCAAGACGGCGGACGAGTCGAGGCCCTGCACGGCACCGAAATCGAGCACCACATAGCCCACGGGCTTGTCATGCTGTTCCTCGATGACCCGCTTGATGCGCTCATACAAACCGTTCGACGAGCCGAAAAAGATGAAGCCCGATAGCCAGAACACGTGGACACGTTTGCCCTCCTCGTGCAGCAGCCGGGTCTGCTCGGGCGAGCGCTCGACATTGCTGGAGAACTCGTAGCGCGTGAGGTGGCGGCGGATCACGCCGATTTGGCTGTAGCTCAGCGCGAACAGCAGGCAGGCACCGACGACGCCGAGCACCACGCCCATGAAGTAGCCGAAATTGATGATGGTGAGCATCATGGCAAGCGCTAGCACCCCATCCGCCCAGGAGCGTTGCGCCGGGGAGACGGTGAGCTCGGCGAAAATGACCACACCGAGATAGGCCAGCATGCCACCGAGAATGGCCTTGGGCACGAAACTGCCGACGTCTGCGCCAGAGAACAGGATGATGGCGCAGACGATGCCGACGATCGCCCCGGCCCATCGCGTCGTGGCGCCCGACTCGTCGAGCAGCAAGCAGGCGTTCATAGAGAGCGACCCACCAAATCCGCCGAATACGGAGGCGAGCAAATTAGCAAGGCCGTTGGAGCGAAATTCCTGATCGAGGTCGCCGGTCTTTTGGCGCGCCACTTCGAGGCTCGACACATCGAGCAGAAGCGCGATGGCCATGACGCCGCAGAATGAGCCGATCTCAGCGCTGCTCTGGGCGATCACGCCCCAATCGACTTGTTGGCCCACCATGGCATTGATCGGCCACCACATGCTGAGCTCGCCTAGGCTCGGAAGGAACCAGGCACTGCGCACGGCCTCGTCCTCGACGAATCCGAACAACGCCACATCGGTAATGATGAGGAAGCCGAAAAAGGCGAACGGCAGGGCAAGGAAGCTCGGCACGAACCGCCCCAACACCGGAATGGATATGGCGAACAAGGCCCCGACAACAATCTGCGGCCCATAAAGCCATGAGTACAGGGCCTCCCAACTCGTCGGCGACAGTGTCAAGTTGGCCTGGGTAACCACCTCGACGCCACCGGTCATCAGGAGCCAGGCAGAGGCCGCGAGAAAGCCACCGATGACCGGATAAGGGATGAAGCGGAGCCATTGACCGAGCTTGAGGGCGCCGATGCCGAACAGGAACACGCCGGTCAAGAACGTGCTGACCGAAAGCGCGATCAGGATGTTGATAATGACTTGGGCATTGCTCGCGCCCTTGGAGGCAAGAGCCGCGGCAATCGAGGCTGCCAGCACACTCATGACGGCGACCGCTGGCGAGTCCGGTCCGCCGATGACCGGCGAGAAGGTGGAGGTCAGAGCAATGACCACGCAGGTCACCACCGTTCCCATGATCAGCCCGGCAAGTCCCAGCGGAAAGCCGCCGGCAATATCGCCTGTGAAGATGAGCGCAGCGAAGGAGATGCAATAGGCGATCTGCACCACGGCGGAGATGACGCCAGCAACAGCGTCACGACCTAGCCTCGGCACGTCGACGTTGCGTGGGCGCTTGAGCGCCAAATTCGCGAGCAGCGACAAGGGCGTTATGCGGAATCTTTGAGGGTTAAGTTTGGGCCGATCATGGCCGGGGGCGGCGACAATGCAAGGCAAAAGTGGCAAAGCGGCGGTGCGGCGCCTTCACCCCCTCATCCGCTCGGCACCGAACGCCTGAGACGATCGGCCAGCGTACGCATGACGGCAATGGCGAAGAACGGGGTCTCATGCACCAGGAACAGAAAGCTCTTCTCGTTGATGGGCGCGACCTCGCAAGCGGTCTTGGCGCGCGCCGTGGCGCTGCGCGGCGATCCGTCGATCAACGCCATCTCGCCAAAAATACCGCCGGTGGACAGTGTTTCGGCCACGACGCCGTCCCATTCGATGTCTATTTCGCCGGATCGGACCACATACATTTTATCGCCCGTGTCGCCCTCGGCAAAAACGGCCTCGCCGGGCTGGAACGTAGCGAGCGGAAACCCGGCATTGGCGAGCAGATTGAGATCGATCCCGACAAGGGTCATGCGTGTCCTCCGACCGTGGCTCTCGGCAAGCGGACCGATGCTACCCTAGGCTGCGGCTAAGACGATAGCGTGAAAGCGTCCGCCCGCGCCGGCATGCCCGGCGTCACCCTGCCCGTGCCCGGCACTTTCGGGTTCCACCGCGCGGCGTCGAGGGCCTCGTCCACGGTCCACGTGCCCTCGCGGCCGGGCTCACAGGCCGCCTTCGACAGCAGGCCGTTGAAGGCAAATCGCGGGATCAGCATGAAGCCGAGCTGGCTCAACTGTCCGCTCATGCGCTTGCCGTCGTTGACGGCATAGCCCCAATGCTGGAGATGGCAGCTCAGCGTCACAAAGCCCACATTCGCCGCGTCCCGTTCCCGCGTGAACATCTTCTCGGTGAAGAACGCGCGGCCGACCGAAACCCCGTAGAGCCCGCCGGCCAGCCGCCCCGAGCGGTCCCAAACCTCGACCGAATGCGCGTGGCCTGCCTTATGCAGCGCCGTGAAGCTCTCGACCATGTCCGGCCCCGGCGCGCAGGCGCGGATGACACCCTCGAAGTCTTCGTCGAACGTGACGCGATAAGCCCGCGTCTGCATCAGCCGCCACACGGTCTTCGACACATAGGCATTCTCCGGGAACGACACCATGCGCTCGGCCGGCGCCCACCATTTGCCCTCGGCCGGATACAGACCCTTGGCATAGGCCGCGAGCAGCGTGGGAACTCTCATATCCGTGCAGGGACCGGCGAGCCCTTCAGGATGGCGCATGGCTTTATCGGGGTCGGGCAGCTCGCCGGGCTTGGAGCTCCACTCGGCGTAAAGCCGTGCGAGGGTCGCCAAGGCGGACGACACGTTGAATTGCCTGGATGACTTTAATTTTCCGGACTTGACCTGCCCGGATGACGTGGGACGACGCGAAACTTGACCCAAAACTCTTTCCTCCTGAAGCGGCGGCGACCTAAGCCGCCTTGCCGGCCCTCGCCGCGTGCCCCGGCCGCCAGTCGGCGACCACCTCCGGCCCCGCCTCGACGGTCCAGCGCCCGGATTTTCCGCCCTCGCCCGCGTTCTCGCCGAGAATGCGCAAGAACGTGCTGCGCGGGATCATGCCAAAGCCCATGGGGAGAATGGTCGGCGTCTCCCATTTGCCGTCATTGAGGACGTAGCCCCATTTCTCCAAATGCCAGTTGAGCACCGAGAAGCCGATCTTCGACGTGTTGTCCTCGTGACTGAACTGGGACCTCGGTAAAGAACACACGGCCGACCGCGACGCCGTAACCGCCGCCGACAAGTTCGCCGTCGCGGTTCCACACCTCGAAGGAATGCACGAGACCGGCATCGAACAGCGCCGCATAGGCGTGCATGATGCGCGGCGTGATCCAGGTGAGATGCCATCGGCCCTCGCGCTTGCCCGCGCAGGCCTTGATGACGCCCTCGAAATCTTCGTCGAAACTCACCCGATACGTATCCTGGCGCATGAGGCGCCGGAGCCGCTTCGACATGTGATAGTCGTCGAAGAACAGCACGCAGCGCTCCGGCGGCGACAGCCATTTGGTCGGCCCGAAATGAGCGTGCGGAAATAGGCCTTTGGCGTAAGCCTCCGCCAGCGTCGCGACGGAGAGATCGTCGGCAATGCCGACCAGCTCAGGCGCGGCGGGGGTCTTGGCAAGGTCAGGCAGCGTGTCGTCGGGCTCCAGAAGATGCCGCATGCATAGCTGCGCCAGCGGTACGAGCCGGTCGATGCGCTCGGGCTGGAGCGACCAGGCGGCGCCCAGCGCCACGCGCTGAAGCCTCTCAGCCAATGTCTCGCGGAACAGGGCGTCGCGGCGCGCCATACGATCCGTCGGCGGCGGCGCAAGACGCACACCGTGAGGCGGTTCAGGCGCAACTGCGTCGCGCGGAAGATGGCTGAGCAAGGACACCGGCAACACCAACGCAAAACAAGGTGGCGAGCTGGGACTGAGACCCGAACCGCCTGCCGGGGAGCTTGCGGGGAAAAGGATTCCCAACGGGTTAACGCCAAAACTCGGGAAATTCAGGGGCCTTACGTCCTGGCGGCGAAGGCTTTCCGGTCGGGCGTCAGGCCCCGTCTTGGCGGCTGCGTACCCGCGCCACTGCCGCGTGCCAGCCGGCATAGCGGTCCTCCCGCTCGGCCTCGCTCATCGCCAGCTCGAACACCCTGGAGGGAGCCCAAGCCCCGGCAAGGCTGTCGTCGTCGCCGTAGAAGCCTACCGCTTGGCCGGCGTGATAGGCTGCCCCCAGCGCCGTCGTCTCCGGAATGAAGGCGACTTCGACGGTTTCGCCCAGAATGTCGGCGAGCCGCTGCATGGCCCAGCCATTCGCCGTCATGCCCCCGTCGACGCGCAAGGTCCGGGCCCGCTCGATGCCGCCCACCATCATGTCCTGGCGCATGGCGGTGAGGAGATCGCGGGTCTGGAACGCCACCGCCTCGAGCCCCGCCGCCACGATGTCGGCCTTCGACGCGGCCCGGCTCAAACCGACAATGGCCGCCTTGGCTTCCGCATCCCAGAACGGCGCGCCAAGCCCCTGGAACGCCGGCACCAGATAAAACCCGGAGTTGGGATCGGCGCTGTGCGCCAGCGCTTCACTCTGACCGGCCGTCTCGATGAGCCCGAGACTGTCGCGCAGCCACTGGATGGTGGCGCCCGCCATGAAGATCGAACCCTCCAGCGCGTAAGCGCGCGAACCCGCACGCTGATGCAGAATGGTCGACAACATGCGCGTGGCCGATGCCAGTTTGTCGCCGCCGGTATTGGCGACCACAAAGCAGCCGATGCCAGTTTGTCGCCGCCGGTATTGGCGACCACAAAGCAGCCGGTGCCATAGGTCGCCTTGACCATGCCGGGTTGGAAACACGCCTGGCCGAAGGCCGCCGCCTGTTGATCGCCGGCAACCCCACGGATCGGTATGGCCACGCCGAAATGCTCTTCCGCCGTCAGCCCGAAATCGCCCTGGCTGTCGCGCACCTCCGGCAGCATCTCGCGCGGAATCCCGAGCCGGTCGAGCAGCCGCGCGTCCCATGTGCCGGTGCGGATGTCGAACAGCTTGGTGCGGGCGGCGTTGGTCGCGTCGGTGGCATGCAGCGCCCCGCCCGTGAGCTTGCACAGCAGAAAGCTGTCGACCGTACCGAAGCACACCTCGCCGCGCGCTGCCCGCTCGCGCAAGCCCGGCACGTTGTCGAGCAGCCATGCAAGCTTCGTCGCCGAGAAATAGGGATCGATGACGAGCCCGGTGGTCTCGGCCACATGCGCGGCCCAGCCTTCTTGTTCGAGCGTGGCGCAAAGCGGTGCGGTGCGCCGGTCCTGCCACACGATGGCGTTGGCGAGCGGCTTGCCGGTTGCCCGCTCCCACACCACCGTCGTCTCGCGCTGATTGGTGCTGCCGACGGCGACAATCGCGCTCGCGTCCACCTCGCGCAACACCGTGCGGCAGACCTCGATCACGGCCCGCCAGATTTCATCCGGATCGTGCTCGACCTGTCCCGGAGCCGGATAGATCTGCCTAAGCGGCAATTGCGCGCTTGCGCCGGCGCGTCCCGCCTCATCGAACAGAATAGCGCGCGTGCTGGTCGTCCCCTGGTCGATGGCAAGGATGTAGCGGCCGCTCATTCTGCGCCCGCGCCGCCGGTCTCGCTCACGATCCAGGCGCAATACTCCGCGCTTCCACCCGCCGTCGGCAGCACGAACAAGGCCGGCACCTCATAAGGGTGCAGCCGCTTCGTCTCGGCCAGCACCTCATCAGTCAACGACTCCCGCGTTTTGATGATCATGGCGACCTCGTTCGCCTCCTCGCGGACGCCCTCCCATTGATAAAGCGAGATCATGCCGGGAAACATGTTGACGCAAGCGGCCAACCGCGCCGCCACCAGCGCCGCGCCAACCTCCTTGGCGTCCTCGAGACTGGCAAAGGTCGTGTAGATCAGGACCGGCCGTTCCGCGTTCCCCATGAATTCACCATTTCGCCGTTGCATTGAGAGGCATGCGTTCCGAGAGGCTTGCATTCCGTGGCCGCCACAGCCTTATAGTGCCCCCTTCTCTTGGCCGGTCCAAGTGCAGCAAACAGATCAAGTGCAGCGAACTGATCATGGCACGCTTCGAAAACATTGCTTTCGTCGCCAGTGAGACGAAGGAGGCGGAGGACGCGCTGGAAGCCCTCACCGGGCGTTACGGCAATGTCGCGCCCGAAGACGCCGACGCCATCGTCGCGCTCGGCGGTGACGGGCTGATGCTGCAGACCATGCACAACCACCTGAATAGCCGCATTCCCATCTACGGCATGAACCGCGGCTCGGTGGGCTTCCTGCTCAACGACTACCAGAAGAACAGCTTGAAGGCGCGGCTGGAGCAGGCCGAGATCACCGTCATCCATCCTTTGCGCATGACAGCCCGCGACGTGCATGGCAAAACCCACCAGGCGCTCGCCATCAACGAGGTCTCGCTGTTCCGCCAGATTCACCAGGCTGCCAAATTTCGGATCGCGGTCGACGGCACGACGCGCCTCAACGAGCTCATCTGCGACGGCGTTCTCGTGTCCACCCCCGCCGGCAGTACCGCTTACAATCTGTCCGCACACGGACCGATCCTGCCCATCACCGCGCCGCTGCTGGCGCTGACGCCGATCAGCCCCTTCCGGCCGCGCCGCTGGCGGGGCGCGCTGCTGCCCAACGAGGCGAAAGTGGTGATCGAGGTATTGGAACCCGAGAAGCGGCCGGTAAGCGCCGTGGCCGACCACACCGAGTTCCGCCACGTGGTCGCGGTTGAAGTCAAAGAGGAAAGTGGCATCGATATCTTCATGATGTTCGATCCCGGCCACACGCTCGCCGAGCGCATCCTGGCGGAGCAGTTCGGCTACTGACGCGTTATTTACGGCCGCGTCAGCTCGAACACCTTGTCGATCACCGCATAGTCGCCATAGCCGAGCCGCGCGATGGGCTTGAGCTTGGTGACGTCCACCTTGCCCTCGGCGATCACGCCATCGTCGATATGCACGCCGACCACCTGGCCGAGCACGATGGCGTGCGTGCCGGGGCCGCCGTTGGGTCCGGGAAGATCGATGGTGCGCCAATAGCGGCACTCGAAGGCAACGGGCGATTCCGCCACGCGCGGCGGCGCGACCATCTTCGACGGGGCCGGGGTCAGTCCGGCCAGCGCCATCTCGTCCACCTCCGGGCCGACATGCTGCGAGGTACGGTTCATGGCGTCGCGCAGACTGTAAGTGGCGAGCGAGCACACGAATTCGCCCGTCTCCTCGGCATTGCGCTGACTGTCCTTGCGGCCGCCGGAGGAGAACATCACGAAATGCGGGTCGGTGGAGACGGCGTTGAAGAAGCTATAGGGCGCGAGATTGACGACGCCGTTTTTGTCCAGCGTGGAGATCCAGCCGATGGGCCGCGGCGTTACCAGCGCCTTGAACGGGTCCCATTGCAGGCCGTGCGTATTGGCAACGGCATCGTAGAACATGGCGTCGATCCTTTACCGGACTTACGACCGCCACGACGTGACGATGTCGGCGAGCCGGGGCCGCTCCCGCTCCTCGGGCTTCTCCTTGGCCGTACCAATATAGACGAAACCGGCGATGCGTTCGTTGTCGGCGAGCCCGAGCGCGGCCCGCACCCCGTCGCTATAGGCATACCATTCTGTGATCCATTGCGCGCCGAAGCCGAGCGCCGTGGCCGCGACGATGAGGTTCTGGCACACCGCACCCGCCGACAGGATTTGCTCCCATTCCGGCGCCGCCGGGTTCTTGGTGACGCGGGAGACGACGGCAATCACAATCGGGGCTCTCAAGAAGCGCTTGGCCTCGTTTTGCAACCGGAAGGCGCCGGGATCCTTCTCCTCCGCACCGCACACCGCCGCCAGCACCTGGCCGATGGCCTCCCGCGCGGTGCCTTGGAACAGCACGAAGCGCCACGGCACGAGCTTCTTGTGGTCGGGCACCCGTGCCGCTGCCGTGAGAATCTGTTCGAGCTCGGCGGCCGTCGGCCCGGGCTCGGCGAGACTGTTGGCCGACACGGAACGGCGGGTCAGGAGATGGTCCAGCGCAAGGTTTGACATGGTCTCACGATATTTTGCTAAGGCCATGCTCCCTATCGTGAAACAGGCCAGCGAACAATCCGCAATCCTTGCGTCCAATTGGCTCCCGCGGCACCCCAAATCGGCCTTAATCACGGCTGAATTTCGAAGCATTACGCCCGCCGGAAGCTTGTATAAGAGTTCGGCAGTCGACTGTATCGGAGCAAAAATCGCTATGCGGGGGAAACACTTCGCGGCGCTGAAGCTATTGCTTTTGCCCGCCTGTGTCCTTGGCGTCGGCATGGCCGCCGCCGAGGATTCGCCCCTGCCCAACTCAGACCCGGCGCTCCCCGCCACGATCCTCGTGCTCGATTCCTCGCGCAGCATGGGCGACAAGCTGGGCGACACGATCAAATTCGATGCCGCACTCGACGAGTTCGGCAAGGCCGTGGGCCATTATGGCGACCGTATCGCCTTCGGGCTCGTCGCTTTCGGCCATCGCAAGGCGTCGAACTGCGCCGACAGCGAGATCCTGGCCAAACCGGGCGCCCTCACCGCGCAGACTTTTGAGACGCTGCTCGGCGGCCTCAAGGCCAAGGGGCAAGCCCCCATCGCCGCCGCCATCAGCGATGCCGCGACCCTGGCGGACCCGTCCGGCCGGCCCCTTAATGTGATCCTGGTCGCCGATGGCGGCGACACCTGCAACGCGAATATTTGTGTGACCGCGGACGCGCTCAAGCAAAAGACCAAGGGACTGCGCATTCACGTCATCGGCCTCGGCGACAAGGCTGATGACGTGAAGCCGCTGGCCTGTGCCGCTACCGCCACCGGCGGCCAATTTTCCACCGCGGCCAATGACGGCGAGCTCAAAGCGCGCCTGGCCGCGGTGCTCGAATCCGTCGCGAACCCTCCCGCCGCACCTGCCGCCACCAGCCAGGAAATTACCGCGGTCGATAGTAGCGCCACGCCCATGGCGGACCTGGAGCCGGAGCCAGCGGTGCCCGGCGAGACCGGCTCCGGCGAGACGGCCGTGCTCAAATCAGGCGCGCCGAAGCCGAACACCGCCCAGACTTTGGTGCAGCGCGCCCTTCCGCCGGCCAAACCGGAACCGGCGCGGCCCGTGCCTGTGACGTTCAAGGCAAAGGTCACCGAGGTCGGGCCGAAGCTGCAAACCGGCCTTACCTGGCGCGTCTACAATGCCAAGCCTGCCGCCGATGGCAGCTACGAGCTGATCAGCACCCATCGTGAGCCGGCTCCGACAGCCGCCTTGATGCCGGGCGAATATCTCGTCAACGCCGCTTACGGACTGTCCAATCTCACCAAAAAGGTGACGGTTGAAAGCGGCAAGTCGCTGGAGGAAACCTTCGTGCTCAACACCGGCGGCCTCGCCTTGCGGGCGGTGCTTGCCAACGGCCAGCCCTGTCCCGACGGCAATATCCGCTTCGATATTCTGTCCGACGAGGAAGACCAGTTCGGCAACCGGGCCACGATCCTCGCCGACGCCAAGCCCCAATCCGTCATCAGGCTTAACGCCGGCGCTTATCACGTCGCCAGTCTCTTAGGCGACGCCAACGCCAATGTCGGCGTCGATGTGACCGTCGAGCCGGGCCGGATCACCGAGGCCACCATCAAGCACACCGGCGCCAAGATCACCTTCCGCCTCGTGCAGAGCCTGGGCGGCGAGGCGCTAGCCAACACGAAATGGACGATCCTCACCTCGGCCGGCGACACGGTGAAATCGAACGCCGGCGCGCTTCCCACGCATATCCTCGCCGCCGGCAGCTATGCCGTCGTGGCCGATCATGGCGGCTTGAGCTACACGCGCAAATTCTCGGTCGAACCCGGCGACGACAAGCAGATCGAGGTCGCGATCGATGATGGGCCGACGTCACCGGAAGCGCTGCAGGCCCTGCTCGATCCGCCGGAGGCGCCGGCGCCGGGGACCGGCGCGCTGGCCGGCGAAGGCGCGGGCGGCGCGGCGTCGTTCGACGGCTTCTCGGCAAGACCGGCCGACCCCAACGCGCCGCTGATCAACCCCGGCACGCTGTTCCGGCCCTCCGCGCGCTGAGCGTTACGCGGCCTCTGCCTCGGTGGCGTTCCGCAGGTCCGGCGGCACGGCCTCGGCGACGAGCATCGCCACCGCCGCATCGAGCGTCATCACCTCTTGGCCTTGCGAGCCGAGCCGGCGCACCGACACCGTGCCCTCCTCCGCCTCGCGTTTTCCCACCACGAGCAGGACGGGTATCTTGGCCATGGAGTGCTCGCGCACCTTGTAGTTGATCTTCTCGTTGCGGATATCGGCCTCGGCGCGCAGACCGGCCGCGCGCAACCTCTTGAGCACCGTCTCGGCATATTCGTCGGCGTCCGACACGATGGTGGCGACGATCGCTTGGGTCGGCGCCAGCCACAGCGGCAAGTGCCCGGCGTGGTGCTCGATGAGAATGCCGGTGAAGCGCTCCAGCGAGCCGAACATGGCGCGATGAATCATCACCGGCGGCGCCTTCTCCCCGTCGGACCCGATATAGAAGGCGCCGAGCCGTTCCGGCATGTTGAGATCGACCTGGATCGTCCCGCATTGCCATTCACGGCCGATGGCGTCGCGCAAGACATATTCGAGCTTCGGCCCATAGAAGGCGCCCTCGCCCGGATTAAGCTCGTAAGAGAGCCCCGCCGCCTGGACGGCGCGCTTCAGCGCGGCTTCGGCCTTGTCCCACACCGTGTCGGAACCCACGCGCTTCTCCGGCCGGTCCGAGAATTTGATGCGCACATCCGTGAAGCCGAAATCACGATAGATCGATAGCACCTGCTCGTTGAGCTTCACGCATTCCTCGGTGATCTGGTCCTCGGTGCAGAAGATATGCGCGTCGTCCTGCGTAAAATGGCGCACGCGCAGGAGGCCGTGGAGCGCGCCGGACGGCTCGTAGCGATGCACCTTGCCGAACTCGGCGATGCGCAGTGGCAGATCGCGATAGCTCTTCAGACCGTTCTTGAAGATCTGCACATGGCCCGGACAATTCATCGGCTTGCAGCAAAACACGCGGTCATCGGGCGTCTCGGCGATATACATATTCTCGGCGAACTTCTCCCACTGGCCCGACTGCTCCCATAGCGTGCGCTCCATCATGTCCGGCGAGTTCACCTCGACATAGCCCCAGCCATTCTGGCGTCGGCGCATATAGCCGATCAGCGCCTGGAACAGAGCCCAGCCCTTGGCGTGCCAGAACACCGCGCCCGGCGCCTCTTCCTGGAAGTGGAACAGGTCCATCTCGCGGCCCAAGCGGCGATGATCGCGCTTTTCCGCCTCTTCGAGCTGATGGAGATAGGCCTTGAGATCGTCCTCGCTGGCCCAGGCCGTGCCGTAAATGCGCTGGAGCATGGGGTTGTTGGAATCCCCGCGCCAATAGGCGCCGGCGATCTTCAACAGCTTGAAGCCCTTGCCCACCTTGCCCGTGGACGTCATATGCGGCCCGCGGCACAGGTCGAACCACTCCCGCTGCGAGTAGAGCCGGATCTCGTCGCCTTCGGGAATCGCGTCGATCAGCTCGAGCTTGTAGGCCTCGCTTATATCGGCAAACAGCTTCTTCGCCGCCGCGCGCTCCACCACCTCACATGAAAAGGGGGAATCGCGGGCGATGATCTCGCGCATCTTCGCCTCGATCTTCGGCAGATCGTCGGGCGTAAACGGCTCATCGCGGGCGAAGTCGTAATAGAAACCGTTGTCGATCACCGGACCGATGGTGACTTGCGTGCCGGGATAGAGCTCCTGCACGGCCTCAGCCATGACATGGGCCGCGTCGTGGCGGATGAGCTCGAGCGCTTGCGGATCGTCGCGCGTAACGATGCGGATGGCTGCATCGCCCTTGATCGGCTCGGCGAGGTCGCGAAGCTTGCCGTCAAGCTCGACCGCCACCGCCTTCTTGGCGAGCGACTTGGCGATGGACTCCGCCACGTCGCGGCCCGTGACTCCAGGTTCGAAGTCGCGCGCGGAACCATCAGGAAACTTAAGGGAAATCATCGTGTCTCTCCTCTCACTCCTGCGTACCAGCGCAGGTAAGATGGACTGGAAGTTGCGGCGCCGCTTTTAGCGGGAATCGGGTGCCGCGTCACCCGTATTTAGGCGCCAGCGGCCGTAGCGCCAAGGGGCGAGCGGATGGCGCTCATGGGTGAGGTCAGGCACGGGATCGTATCCATGGCTGCCCCAAGGATGGCAACGGCACATCCGGGCGAGCGCCAGCCAGCTCCCTTTCCAGGCGCCGTTCGTCTCGATGGCCTCGCGCGCATAGTCCGAGCACGACGGCAGATGCCGGCAATTGACTCCGAGCAGCGGTGAGATCGTCCAGCGATAGAGAAAGATGGCGCCGAGCAGCGGCGCTGCCACGGCGCGCTTGGCGAGGCGGTATCCGCTCATAGCGTTTGGGCGCTCATGGATAAGGATCGCCGTTCTTGTGCGTGAAGACGAAGGCGCCGCCATCGCGGCGCACTACCATATCGATGTCGCTATATTGCGCGTCTTCGGCTGCGGCACGCGTGCCGACTTCGAGATAGAGAGCCGACGTCTCGGTGCGGTTGATCAGATGGTGGCCGTCAGCCTTGCCGGCCGGAAACCCTGCGGCAAGCCCGGACCTCAGGACCTGCTCGCCCGCATCGGTGACGAGCGTCACCTCCCCTGCGACCACGTAGACGAATTCATCCTCGTTCGCGTGCCAGTGCCGCTGCGACGACCAGGCGCCCGGCGCCAGCGTGACGAGATTGACGCCGAACTGGGTGAGATCGAGCGCATCGCCGAGCGCCCGCTTTTCGCGCCCGGCAAGCGGCTCGCCGAACGGCGCCGGATAGATGCTTCCCGTGCGCGGCGTTACGGTCTCCGGATCGAGCCAGCACGGCTTGTCTTCGCTCATGTCCGCCGCCTTAAGCCGAAGATGCGGGTTCGGCCGGTGCGCCCGCTGCTATCTGCATCTGCGCCATCTCTATCTGCGCCAGGGCGTCCTCGACCGCGTCGAACACGAGCAGCGTCGAGGCGTGCCGGGCCTTGTAGTCACGGACTGGCTCCAGCAGCGCCAGATCGGCCCATCTGCCGGTGGGCGGCGGCCCGCCCTCTTTGAGCATCTTGCGCATGGTGGCGCCGACTTGGCGAAGCTCGCCCGCCGAGGAACCCACGATCTCCCGCCCCATGATGGACGCGGCCGTCTGGCCCAGCAGGCACGCCCGTACGGTTTGGCCATAATCGGTAACCACATTGCCATCCATGACCAGATCGATTTCGATCCGGCTCCCGCATAGCTTGGAATGGGCTTTGGCCGTGGCATCCGGCGAAATCAGCCGTTCCGTGCGCGGCATGGCCGCCGCCAATTCCAGCAATTGCTGGCTATAAATATCGTCGGGCAGGGTCATTTTGCCATCCTAGGCTGGCCGGGCTCGCCTTGCAGGGGGAATTCACGCAATATATATGCAGCATTCAGCCGCACGGCCACGCGCCGGCGCGGATTAAGGCAGATCGCGGATATCGCTAGATTAAGGGAAAGTCTCGTCACATGGACGCAACCACCAAGGATCCGCGGACCCCACGGCTCTATGCCGGTATGGAAATCGGCCGTGGCCCTCAGATCACCCGCCCGTCACGCGAAAAAGCCGAGGAGGCCGTGCGCACGCTCATCTCCTATGCCGGGGACGACCCCGAGCGCGAAGGTCTGCGCGACACGCCCCGCCGCGTGACATCCGCCTATGACGAGTTCTTCGCCGGCTATGGCGAGTGCCCCATCGAGGTTCTGTCGCGCACGTTCGACGAGGTCGCCGGTTATGACGACATCGTCATGCTGCGCGACATCGAGCTCCACTCCCATTGCGAACATCACATGATCCCGTTCATCGGGAGAGCGCATATCGCCTATTTTCCGACAGATCGCGTGGTCGGCCTGTCGAAGCTCGCCCGCGTGGTCGAGGTCTTCGCCCGCCGCTTGCAGACGCAAGAGACCATGACCGCTCAGATCGCCGAGACCATCGATACGGTGTTGAAGCCCAAAGGCGTGGCCGTGATGATCGAGGCGGTGCATCAGTGCATGTCGATCCGCGGTGTCCGCAAACCTGACGTGGCGACCATCACCACCCAGTTCACCGGCATCTTCAAAGAGGATCCGGCGCAGCAGGCGCGCTTCATGATGCTGGCGACCGAGCGCGGCCGCTCATAACGCGCGTCCGGCCGCGAAGGAAGTGATCGCGGTGACCAAGACCGACGTCTTCCCCAAGATCGAAGACAAGACCGCGCGCGAGGAAGGAACCGTCTTCGCGCCGAATTTCGACGCGCATGGTGTCCTGCCCGTCATCGTCACCGACGCCAAAACCGGCGGGGTGCTGATGTTCGCCTTTATGAACGCCGAAGCGCTCGCCTTGTCGATCGAGACCGGCGAGGCGCATTACTGGTCGCGCTCGCGCAAGAAACTGTGGCGCAAGGGCGAGACATCCGGCAACGGCCAGCGCATCTTCGAGATGCGCACCGACTGCGACCAGGACGTCATCTGGCTGAAGGTCGAGATGACGGGCATCGACGCGAGCTGCCACACCGGCCGCAAGTCCTGCTTCTATCGCGCGGTGCCTGTCGGCCAAGCGCCCGGGGCCGGGGCGTCGCTCGTCTGGGTCGACGCCGAGCGGCACTTTGACCCGGAGGCCGTCTACAGCCACGCTGCCGCCGCAAAGGGAACTTTAAAGAGTTCATAGTACTGATCTTATTGGTTTTGGGCTCGCACTCGGCCAGCCTGTGAGAACACCAAGCACGGCCAGTTGCGATTTTGGCGTTGCCGGACATTTTCCCGGTATGGGGCGCGTGTGATGGAAAGACCAACGATCGGTTTGGCGCTCGGCGGCGGAGCAGCCCGAGGCTGGGCGCATATCGGCGTGCTGCGCAGCCTGATCGCCGCCGGTCTCGAGCCCGACATCATCGCCGGCACCTCGATCGGCGCCGTGGCCGGCGCCTGCTACGTCACCGGCAAGCTCGACGCGCTCGAGGACTTTGCCACCACACTCACCCGGCGCCGGGTCTTCGGTTTTCTCGATTTCAATTTCGCCGGCTCTGGCCTCTTGACCGGGCAGCGCCTCAGCGCTCGGCTCAACCACCACCTCAAGGAATTCTCCATCGAGAAGCTGGACCGCAAATTCGTGGCGGTCGCCACCGAGCTCGGCACCGGCCACGAGGTCTGGCTCAATAAGGGCAGCCTGGTGAATGCCTTGCAGGCGTCAATTGCCCTGCCCGGCATTTTCCGCCCCGTTCAAATCAATGGGCGCTGGCTGATCGACGGCGCGCTGGTGAACCCGATCCCGGTGTCGGTCTGCCGCGCGCTCGGCGCCCGTATCGTCATTGCCGTCAATCTCAACAACGATCTATTCAGCAAGGGCGGGGTGATTCACGACCATGGGGCCCCCGAGCCGTCCCCGATGGAGGACAACCACCTTCCGGGCACTAACGGGCGCGCCGCCGTGCATCTTCTCCACCGGCAGATTTTTGGACGCAGCAATGGCGCGCCGGGCATGTCGGCGGTGATGATGGACGCCATCAACATCACCCAGGACCGCATCGCGCGGTCGCGTCTGGCCGGCGACCCGCCCGACATCACCATCGGCCCGAAGACGGCGCGCATCGGTCTGTTCGACTTTCACCGCGCCAACGAGGCGATCGAACTCGGCAGCAAAGCCGCCGAGGCTCAGATCGACGAAATCAGAATGGCCATGCGGGCGCTCGCCGCGTAGCCCGCGGCGAAGACCGAGACAGCAAGGCTTGGTGGCTCAGCCGGTGGCGATGTATTCGCGCATCGCCGCCGCTTCCATCTCGGCTTCAGCGATCCGCATTCTCACAACGTCACCGATCGACACCAGACCCGTCAGGCGTCCCCGATCCACCACCGGCATGTGACGGAACCGGTGCGCGGTCATCTCGCCCATCAGCTGGTCCATCGTGTCCGATTCCCGGCAACTGACCACGGCCTTGGTCATGCAGACCTCAACCGGTTCCTCGAGGACCGAAGCCCCGGCTCTGGCGATCTCGCGCACGATGTCCCGCTCCGAGACGATGCCGACAACCTTGCCATCCTCCGCGGCGATCACGATGCAACCGATACGATGCTTACCAAGGAGCATGGCAATCTCAGACAGGGTCGCGTCAGGGCCGGCCGTGAAGACCTCCCTGCCCTTCAACTTCAGGATTGCAGCGACGTTCATTAGGTTTCCTCCAACCCGGGAGCTTATGTCCCGTTGCTGCGACATCATGTCCCGGAGCGGCACAGGGCGCAAGAACACCCGGGAAATTGCCGTGATGTCCGACGCTTAGGGCGCCAGGCGGAGGTCGTCGGAGGCGCGTCGCTTGTCGAAAAAGCCGAAGGTGAGGAGCCCGCAGAGGAATCCGCCGATATGGGCTTCCCAGGCGATACCGCCCGCCGACCCGACCCAGGCGGAGGTGAGGCCGAAATAGGCGTTGAGAACCACCCAGAAGATGAGGAAGGCCACGATGCGATGATCCCGTAACGTGGCCTCGAGGCTCGCCAAGGGGGCGTTAACGAAGTCGGGCGCCCGCTCGCCGGGGTTGCGCTTGGCAAAGAAAACGAACCGCAAGGCCCCGGCCATCTGTCCTGAAATGGCCGCCGAAGCCCCGACCACCGGGGCCATCGCGCCCCAATGAAGGGCCAGATGGGTCAACGCACCGGCCATGCCGCATAAAATCGAGAACTCGAAAAAGCCGCGGCCGCCGATACGCCGGGCCACGGCGGTGCCGAAGGCCAGCATCCACAGCACATTCACCAGCAGATGCATCGACCCGCCATGCACAACCATATAGGTCACGAACGAGGTGACGGCGCTGAGGTAACCCCCGGGCAGCTCGAGCGCCGATCCGCTGTAGCGGACCGGGATAAAGGCAAGCGTCAGCAGCACGGTAAGGTCCATCTCGTCCGGCAGGAGTCCCCGGATGACCTGCACCGCGATCATCACCACCGATGCCGCCAGGACGGCGCGCGGGACGTTAAACATAGGTTCGGATGACGCCATGCGAGGATCTGCTTAGAAACGGCTGTTTCTCGTCACTCTGACAACCCTAATGGCCGCCAATCGAAGCCGCAGGCCCTGACGCCCGCGCGCTGGCACACTCCCTGCTTACAATCCCTGAGCACGCTCGCTCAACCGTGCCAAAGCGGGATGCAACCCTGTCTTGGCCCAAGGATGCGCGGGCTCGTGGACAGTAGCGTTTTGCGTTAAGCAGGTCATGCAGCAGCCAACCAGTAGGCAGCTTTACGCGTATTGGGACGGGATACGCAATGGGCGGATTGCGCCGCGCCGCTTCGAGATCGAACCGGAGCGGATCGCAGGCCTCCTGCGCGAGACGTTCATCGCCGAATGTACGGGCCTGCTGGGCTTTCGCTTTCGCTTGGCCGGAACCAAAATCTGCCATCAGTTCGGCCGCGAGCTAAGGGGTGTCGACTTCTTGAGCCTATGGCCGGCCGACGACCGCCACGCCGTCGCCTCCCAGGTCCGCAACGTCCTGAACGACGGCGCCGTGGGCCACGGCGTGTTCCGGGCCTATGGCCCATCCCACCGTCAGGCGTGTTTCGAGTACACGCTCATGCCACTGATCCATACGGGCCAGACGATCAACCGCCTTCTCGGCACGATCACCGCGATCGAGCCCCCCTTCTGGCTCGGCGCCGAGCCGCTGACATCCTTCGAGGTTTCCGACCTTCACCTGCATTGGCCCGACGGCGTCCCCGCCTTCATGGCCGACAGCGGCGCTGAAGCCGTTCGTCTTGCCCGCCGGCGGTTCCGCGTCGTCGAGGGCGGCCTTGCCGGCGGCAACGAATAAAAAACCCAAAAAACAACCGAAGCGGGACGATTCCACTTGGACCCCGCCATTTCGACTTTCCTTAATGCGTGCCCTTTTAGCCTCTCAACTCACTTGCTCAGCCCCCATCCCTCCGCTGACCTGAGCAGGCTGCCGGCATTGCTATGAGCGTCCTGATTACTGAGGAGCAGGTCTCCGCGCGCTCCGTGTCCATCCGCGGCACGGCCGGCCAGAAGCGTGCCTCCAGCCAGCCGATCGCCAAGATCATGCCGGACCGGCGGAAATATCGCCGGGTGAAGGTCAGCCTTCAAGGCCGCTTCATGTCCGAGGACAAGCAGGACTATCCTTGCGAGGTGGTCGACATGTCGGCGGGCGGCATGGCCCTGAAGACTCCCGTATTCTGCGAGCCGGGCGAGCGCATCGCCAATCTGCTCACCTGGTACGTCAACCGCGAGCTGGGGTCCGAAGAACGGCAGCACGAGCGCATGACGCCGCGCATCGCGGCCCAGAAGCTGATCCTGCCTAACGGCGATGTCCTCAACTGCCGGGTGCTCGATGTCTCCTTGACCGGTGCTTCGATCGCCGTCGCCATAAAGCCGCCGATAGATACCGTCGTCGTGCTGGGCCGTCCGCGTGGCCGCATTGTGCGTCACCATGATCAAGGCGTGGCGATTCAATTCGCCGAACTTCAAGATCCGGACAGTCTCGCACGCACGTTTGGCTAACCTTTATCAATTCTTTCGGCCGCCTTGGATCAGGGGCCCTTCTGCGTGCGCGGCTCACAAAAAAATCCGGGAAAACGGGGATTGGACGCCTTTTGTTCTAATATCTGTAAAATTTTAGCTAATCCGAGAACATTCAGGTTTGAGTAGGTCTCACTAAAAAAACACTACCAATACTACTTCAAAACGCCCGCTTCTATTATGGGGATCTCAAAACCTCGCTGTCATAGTGCTCCTCAACAAAAGGGGGGTGTAATGAAACACTTTGTTCTAGGTGCAGCGTTCTTGATGTTTATCTCGTCCTTGCCGGCGGACGCCACCAACAACCATGCAATCAGCCTCAAGCCTCAGCTTGGGACGGAGAAGGTGGCCTTCCTGCAGTCCTTCGGCGACACCTTGCCGCCGATCGGCTACGTGAATTTCTGCCGCGAGCGTGAGACCGAGTGCCGGCCGTCCGGCCGCTTCGCCGACCGCATCCAGTTGACCGCCGCCAAGTCGCGCGAGCTCGCCGAGGTCAATAAGAGCGTCAACGACGCCGTGGCGCCGATCACCGATCTCGACCTCTATGGCAAGATCGAAGTGTGGACCTATCCCGTAAAGGAAGGCGACTGCGAGGACTACGTCCTGCTCAAGCGCCGTATCCTTATCGAACGCGGCTGGCCGGAAAGCGCGCTGCTGATCACCGTCGTCCGTGACGAGAACAATGAGGGCCACGCCGTCCTGACGGTCCGCACCGATCGCGGTGACCTGGTACTCGATAACAAGCAGCGCGACGTCATGGCCTGGGCCGATACGCCCTACACCTTCGTCAAACAGCAGTCGGCGCGCAATCCGCTGGTGTGGATCTCGCTGCTGCCGCCGAACCTGGAGCCGCAGCCCGCGGTGTCGGCTTCAAACCGCCGCTAAGGAGACTTTTCTATCCCCGCCCCAGGGGTACGTGTCTGAGGCCCGGTGACATCCCCCACCCATCCCCGACCCAACCGGGCCTTTACTAGAGCCGGTCTCGCAAGAGGCCGGCTCCTTTTTTTCAGGGGGTTAGACCTTTAGCGACAGAACCAGGTCGAGCAGCAAGGCGCCGGAGAACAGGCTCCAAAGCGCCGCGACCGCCAGGGACGCCCCGAACCAAACTTTCGGCCGCGCCTCGATCAGCATTCCCCGCCATGCGTTGCGCATGAGAATGGCGGGCCCCGCAAAGACCCGCAAGACAACCCCGCCAACAGAGGACAGTATCGATTTCGGCTCGACGCCGAAGCGCATTGGCTCGCCCGAGACGAGCTGCACAAAGCTCGCCAGCACGCCCGCCAAGACGAAACCGCAAGCCATCACGTAAAGATAAACGATCGTAGGTCCCATAACGCCCCTCGCCCCGTGCTTTCCCGAAAGCACTCTAGCGAGCGGCGCCTGGCCGTTTACCGCAAATCTTAAGGACTGGTTAACGCTAGTGCCGGACCGGCACGCGACTGGCGCTATTGCAGGTCGAAGTCGAGAATCGCCATCTGGAACTGATAGGCGGTCTCGTCCTCGTCGTCGTCGTCACGGAACATCACGCCGATGAACTCCTCGCCGATATAGACTTCGGCGGAATCGTCCTTTTGCGGGCGCTGCCGCACCTGAATCTCAGGCAAGCGGAAGATCTTCTTCAAGTAGTTCTCGAGCTTGAGAATTTCGTCTCGTGTCACGCTTAAAGCCCCCTTCCGAGCTGCTGCCAGCCCTAGCGGCGGCTTGCGTCGTCACCTGTGAACATTTGATCCATGCTCAGCGCCGGCTCATCGCACGTATTGGCACCAATGTCCCGGGCCGGCACGCCGGCCACGGTGCGCTTCGGCGCCACGTCCTTGAGAACGACGCTGCCCGCCGCGATGCGGGCGCAATCGCCGACCGAGATATTGCCGAGAATCTTGGCTCCCGCGCCGATCATCACGCCGCACCCGATCTTGGGATGGCGGTCGCCCTGCTCGTTGCCGGAGCCGCCAAGGGTGACGCCATGCAGCAGCGAGCAATTGTTACCGACCACCGCCGTCTCACCGATGACAATGCCGGTGGCGTGGTCGATCATGATGCTCCGGCCGATCCGCGCCGCGGGGTGAATGTCGACCTGAAGGAAGCGCGAGACCAGGCTCTGTAGGTAGAGCGCCAAATCCTTGCGGCCCGCGTTCCATAGCCGATGGGCGACGCGGTGGGTCTGAAGCGCGTGAAAGCCTTTAAAATAGAGGAGCGGCTCGATCAATCGGTCGCAAGCCGGGTCGCGCTGCGCCCACGCCATCAGATCGGCGCGAAACTCCTCCCCGAGCGAGGGATCCGCCTCGAGCACCTCGTGAAATGTCTGGTGCATCAAGCCGACGTCGAGCGCCGCGTGTTGCAGCCGGCGCGCCAGCCTGTGGCAGATGGCATCCTCGAGACGGGAATGGCTCAGCACCGACGCATAGATAAAGCCGCCGAGCGCCGGCTCCGCCGCGCTGATCTCCTCGGCCTCGCGCCGCACGCGGCTCCACACCGGATCGTGCAGTTTGATCTGCGGCTCTGCCGCTGCCATGGACTTATGCATGGGTCTTCCTCACTTCGCCCCCCTAGCAGGCTGGGGGAGCTTAGTCTACCACTGGACCTCTAAGGACCTAAGCACGCGAAGTTAAAAAGTCGAGCACACCCTGCTTGAATCGAGCATCGCCGACCGCCCTCATGTGATCGCGTCCGGTAATCTCAAGGAATTGGGCACCCGGGATGAGGTCTGCAAGCGCCGCCCCCGACCCGCCAATCACATCCTTGCTACCGACCGCCACCAGCGCCGGCACGGCGATCTCACCAAGCCGCTCGGCGGGCACCTTCTCGCGCGGCCCCCGCATGCAGGCGGCCAGCGCCTTCAAATCGCTTTTTGTCTGCTCGGCGAACACCCGGAAGCTGCGCGCCGTGGCGTTGGTGACATCCTCGACGCTGGGCGCTTCCAGCGCGTGCGCCAACGGGCCTGCGCCTACCATCCCGCGCACCATATGAATGCCGAGACCGCCGAAGATCACGCTGCGCACCCGCGCCGGATGCGCGAAGGTGAGAAACGCCGCGATGCGTGCGCCCATGGAGTAGCCGAGCACGTCGGCCTGTTCGATGTCGAGGCGATCGAGAAGCCGGCGCGCATCCTCCGCCATCGCCGGCGCACCGTAAGCGTCCGGCTCGTAGAGCTTGTCGCTCTGCCCGTGCCCGCGATTGTCATAGGCGATCACGCGCCGCCCGGCTTGCGTCAGCGTTTGCACCCAGCCGGGGTCGATCCAATTCGCCGCCACATTGGAGGCGAAGCCGTGGATCAGGAGGATGGGTTCGCCCTCCCCCTCGTCCAAATAGGCGATCCTCACCCCGTCGGAATCGAAGCTATGCATTCTCGCCCTACCGCTTTGCGTCAAGGGTCACTATGCTGGCCATAAAATCCTCATCACACATATGCTAACCGGCAACCATGGCTCAAACGCTCGTACCCCATTTCGTGAATGACATAGGCGTCGACCGGATTAAGATCGGCGTCAAGGAGTTCCAATGCATGGGGACCGTGCCGCCAAACGATCACCCGCATGTCTATTTGGACATGGGGAATGAAGCCGAGATCGTCTGTCCCTATTGCTCCACGCTTTACGAATATGACGGCGACCTCGACGCGACCGAGAGCGAGCCCGGAGGTTGCGTTTACGTGGCGACCTCCCCGCCAGGCGCACCGGCCGCCTAGCGCTGCTTGATGGCAAAAAAGGCGCGCCCCGTTCTGATCGCCGGCGGTGGCATCGGCGGACTTGCCGCAGCCATCGCGCTCGCCAAGCACGGCATCGATACGTCCGTTCTCGAACGCTCGACCTTCACCGAAGAAAGCGGCGCCGGCATTCAAGTCGGCCCCAACGCCACGCGACTGCTCCGTGCGCTAGGCGTCTTGGACGCGATCGAGCCCGCCGCCTTCAAGCCCGAAGCCATTTGGTTGTTCGACGGCGTCTCAGGGCGGCGCCTCACTACCGTGCCGCTAAAGCCCCAGGCCGAGACCCGCTACGGCGCGCCCTATCTCACGCTTCACCGCGCCGATCTCCATGCCGGGCTGCTATCGGTCGCCAAGGCGCTCGCGCCGATCGAACTGCGGCCCGGCTTCGACCTCGCGCAGATCGAACCGGGTCAGAAGACCATCGCCGCACGGCGCATCGGCGGGGCCGGAGCCGAGGGATCGGCCCTCATCGGCGCCGACGGCCTGTGGTCGGCCGTCCGCAAGACCGTCGCCCCCGGTGCGCACCTGCGCTTTTCCGGGGCGAGCGCCTTCCGCGGCCTGCTCCCCTTAGGCGATCTTCCCAGCCCCTTCGCCGATCCCGTGGTCGGACTTTGGCTCGGGGCTAAGGCGCATCTCGTGCATTACCCGGTCAAAGGCGGCGAGGCCCTGAATGTCGTGGCCGTGACCGAAGGTGGGCGCGAGGTCCAAGGCTGGAACCAGTCGGGCGACCGGGCTGCTTTGCTTTCCGGATTCACCCGCTGGTGCAAGGAGTCGAAATCATTGCTCGAACGGGTGGAGGCGTGGCGCCGTTGGTCGCTCTACCGCCTGCCCCCATTACCGTATTGGAGCAGCGGCGCCGTCACGCTTCTCGGCGATGCCGCCCATCCCGTACTCCCCTTTCTGGCGCAAGGCGCCGGCCTCGCCATCGAGGACGCCGTCACGCTTGCCGCACGTCTTGCCGCACAGCCTGACGACCCCGCCGCCGCCTTTCACAGCTACGAGAATGTGCGGCGGCCGCGGGCCACGCGGCTCCAGCAGCAAGCGAGGCGCTTCGGCTGGATCTATCACCTACGGGGGCCGGCGCGACATGCCCGAAACACGGCCCTTCGTCTGCGCAGCGAGAAGGCCACACTCTCCCAGTTCGATTGGCTCTACGGCGGGGCGTAACAGCACGGTCGGAAAGACGCTTGGAACCCGCTGCGGCAAAAATCCTCATGCAGCTTTCCGGTTTCCGGCGACTTTCGACGGTGCCCCAAGTATGCTTCGATGACGTGCAGATTCTCATCATCGGTCCGCGCCCAGCCCCGCAAGCGGCTGACTTTCCACAAACTCGGTAGCCTCCAAGATGCTGCTTACCGTCGTTACGCTCACGCCGTTTCTCGGCGCCGTCATACCGCTGCTGGCCATTCGGTATGGACGCAACTTCTGCGCGTTGGCCACAGGGGCCGTCACGCTCACGGCGCTTGTGCTGCTGCTCTCGCAGGCACCCGGGGTCTATCGCGGCGACGTCATGACCTGGAGCGTGCCGTGGCTGCCCATGATCGGCTTGTCCTTCTCCTTCTTCCTCGACGGGCTGGGACTGTTCTTCGCCGCGCTCATTCTCGGCATGGGGCTGCTGATCATCCTCTACGCACGGTACTATCTGAGCTCGGACGACCCTCTCGGCCTGTTCTACTTCTACCTCCTGTTGTTCCAGGGAGCGATGGTGGGGATCGTCCTCAGCGACAATATCCTGCTGCTGCTGGTGTTCTGGGAACTCACGAGCCTCACGTCGTTTCTGTTGATCGGCTATTGGAGCGCGCTGCCGAAATCGCGCCAGGGCGCGCGCATGGCGCTCATCGTCACCGGCGCCGGCGGACTGGCGCTCATCGCCGGCATGCTGATGCTCGGCCATATTGCCGGATCTTATGAAATCACCGAAATCCTGCAGCGCGGTGACGTAATCAGGTCGTCCCCGCTGCTCTTGCCGACGCTTTTGCTGATCCTGGGCGGCGCTTTCACCAAATCGGCGCAGTTCCCGTTTCACTTCTGGCTGCCGCATGCCATGGCCGCACCGACACCCGTGTCGGCCTACCTACATTCGGCCACCATGGTGAAAGCCGGCCTCTTTCTGATGGCTCGCCTATGGCCGGTCTTCGCCCCCACGGAAGCCTGGTTCCTCATCGTCGCGCCGGTTGGTCTTATCACCATGCTCATTGGCGCTTGGATCGCGCTGTTCAAGGATGATCTCAAGGCGCTTCTCGCATTCTCGACCGTGAGTCACCTCGGACTTATCACCATGCTCTTCGGCCTCGGGACGCCCCTAGCGGCTGTCGCCGCGGTGTTTCACATCATCAACCACGCCACCTTCAAGGCCGCGCTGTTCATGAGCGCGGGCATCATCGACCATGAAGCGGGAACGCGCGACATCCGCCGGCTTGGCGGCCTGCTCACCCTCATGCCCATCACGGCGACCTTGTCAATCGTGGCCGCCGCGTCCATGGCCGGAATTCCGCTGTTCAACGGATTCCTGTCGAAGGAGATGATGCTCGAAGAGGCGGCGCATACCGTCTATGCGGGGGTCGAATGGCTCTTTCCCGTGCTGGTGACCATCGCCGCACTGATCTCGGCCGCCTACTCGTTCCGCTTCGCCATCAGTACGTTTTTTGCACCGCCACGCGACGACTACCCGCATCAGCCGCACGATCCACCTTTCGGCATGTGGCTTCCCGTCGCCATTCTCGTCGTCCCGGTCCTGGCCATCGGCATTCTCCCGGCCGTCACGGCGGGCCCGATCGTCGAATTCACGGCGCTCGCGGTGGTCGGCGAGGCTCTCCCCGACTACACGCTCGCGATCTGGCATGGTCTGGCGCCCGCATTGTTCATGAGCCTGATCGCGCTGTCCGGGGGTGCTCTTCTCTTCGCCGCCTACCGCTATGCCAACGCACTTCGGCTTGCCTTCCCGAGACCCGATGCGAAGCGGATCTATGACGCCGTGCTCTCCGCCGTAGTGAACGGCGCCCGCGCCATCATCGAGACGACGCATAACGGATCTCTGCCGCGCTACGCGGGCATCATTTTGAGCGCGATCGTCGCGGTCGGCGCCGTCGGCTTCCTGAATGCCCCACATGAGGCCGGGACGCGAACGATCATCCCCATGTCGTTCCCCGCAGGCGGCGCCTGGATCGTCTTGGCGGCGATCTGCATCACGCTCCTGTTCTGGCATCGGGACCGGCTGCTCGCCCTCATCCTGACCAGCGGAGTCGGGCTCATCGTGTCCCTGATGTTCTTGCAGTTCTCGGCGCCCGATCTCGCGCTCACGCAAATCTCCGTCGACGTCGTGACCACGATCCTCCTTCTGCTCGCGCTCAACCTGTTGCCGAAGACCGCTCCGACCAAGACGGCCATGGTCGGCCGGTTGGGCCGCGGGGGACTTGCGGCGGTGATAGGCCTCGGAGTAGGCGCCCTCGCCTATGCCGTCATGACGCGCGATTTCCAAACGATTTCCGACTACCACCTCGCAGAGGCAAAACCCGGCGGCGGCGGAACCAATGTCGTCAACGTGATCCTTGTCGACTTTCGCGGTTTCGATACGTTCGGCGAGATCATCGTCCTCGGTATCGCCGCCATCACCATCTTCGCGCTCATCGATAATGCCATGAGGGGCGCCGCCGCGCGCACGCTCAATTCCATCCGCCATTCCGTTCAGAGCAAGGACGCCCATCCCCTAATCCTCGTCGTGGCGACGCGCATTCTTCTTCCCCTCGCGCTTACCGTGGCGGCCTTCATCTTTCTCCGCGGCCACAACGAGCCGGGCGGCGGCTTTATCGCCGGTCTGATCGTCGCCATTGCGCTTATCATGCAGTATCTGGCGAGCGGCTATGCCTGGGCTGCGCAGCGCGCCCGCATCGATAGCCAGGCCATGATCGGTGCCGGCATCGCGATCGCGGGTCTTGCCGGACTCGCGTCGCTTTTCTTCGGCTGGCCCTTTCTTACGAGCACCTACACACATGTCGACTTGCCGTTGATCGGCGACATCGAGATCGCCTCGGCCATTGCATTCGATCTCGGCGTTTTTCTCACCGTCGTCGGCGTCGTGATGCTGTCCCTGGCCCAAATTTCGCGCGTCGAGGAAAGAGCCGAGCGCGAGCCCGTGCTTAGAGGTCCGATGGATGTCCAGCTAAGGCAGGGGCGCATCGTCGGCTCCAATGGCGGGGGCGCCTGACATGGAACTTCTCATCGCCAGCGCCGTCGGCTTGATGACAGCGGTCGGAGTCTATCTCATCCTGCAGGAGCGGACGTTCCCCATCGTCGTCGGGCTGACTTTGCTGTCGTATGCCGTGAATGTGTTTTTGTTCGCGATGGGACGGCTTGTCATAAACCAGCCGCCGATTATTTCAGGCGCCGACGCCTACACCGATCCACTTCCCCAGGCGCTCGTGTTAACCGCCATCGTGATCTCGTTCGGCATGACGGCGCTGATCGTTGTGCTCGCCCTGCGCGGCTTCCTCGAGACTGAGAACGACAACGCGGATATTCCGGGAGAAGACCTCGCGTCCGAAGCGGAGGGGGACAAATGACGGCGGCGCGGATCTCATGACGAACTGGATTATCGCTCCGGCAATCTTGCCCGCGCTGACGGCCGCTCACCTGATTTTGGCTTGGCGGCGGGACATTCGCATGCAGCGGATCGTCTCTGTTGCCGCAACCTTGGCCCTCGTCGGCATTGCGCTCTTTCTTTATCACCTCGCCAGCGACGGCGAGCCCCGGGTCTACCACGTCGGCGCATGGCCGGCGCCGTACGGTATCGTGCTCGTTCTCGACCGCCTCTCGGCCACCATGCTGCTGCTTACGGCCGCGCTCGCGCTCGCGGTCCTCGTCTATGCCGTGGCGGGATGGGACGCCCGAGGCCGCCACTTCCACGCACTGTTTCAGCTGCAACTCCTTGGACTGAACGGAGCATTCCTTACCGGCGATATCTTCAACCTTTTCGTGTTCTTCGAGGTGATGCTGATCGCCTCCTATGGCCTCATGCTTCATGGCGGCGGCGCACGCCGCCTGGGCGCCGGCTTCCAATATGTCGCGATCAACCTCGTAGCCTCGGCGCTCTTTCTGATCGCCATCGGCTTGATCTATGGCGTGACCGGTACGCTCAACATGGCGGATCTCGCCGTGAAGGTGCCTAAAGTCGTCGCCGGAAACGAAGCGCTGCTGCGGACGGGCGCGTTGCTGTTGTTCCTGGTCTTCGCCATCAAGGCGGCCTTCGTGCCTCTGCATTGGTGGCTGCCCGCCACATATTCTGCTGCTTCGGCGCCGGTGGCCGCCCTCTTCGCCATTATGACAAAGGTCGGGGCATACGCGATCATTCGCGTCTATGGCACGATCTTCGGCGCCGATGCCGGCGCGCTCGCCGGCGTGGCGGTGCCGTGGATTCTCCCTGCTGCCCTTGTGACACTTCTCGTCGGCGCCGTCGGCCTTCTCGCAAGCCGGACCCTGCTCGATCTCGCCGCCTTCAACATCGTCGCTTCCATGGGCACCCTGCTCATTGCCATCGGTGTGTTCGATGTCGATGGCTTGACCACGGCGCTCTATTATCTCGTGCACAGCACGCTTACCGGCGCCGCACTCTTCTTGATCGTGGACCTCGTGGCGACACGACGCATAGATAAAGGCGGTGCGCTGGTGCCGGGACACCCGATCAGCCAAACTCCCATCCTTGGAGCCCTTTTTCTCCTCACGGCGCTCGCCGCCGTCGGCCTTCCGCCGCTTTCAGGATTCATCGGCAAGCTCATGGTTCTCGAAGCGGCCTATGAGAGCCCGCAATTCCGCCTGATTTGGCTCTTCGTCCTTGTCGCCTCCCTCATGATGACGATTGCCTTCGCCCGCGCCGGGAGCATCGTCTTCTGGAAGACAGAGGGTCGAATGACAGGGCCTAAATCGGCAAATGCACCCATTCCGCCTATCGCGGTGGTAGCCTTGCTGGTCTGCGGCACCGCGCTGCTTTCCGTCTTTGCCGGCCCTGCTGTCGAGGCGTTCAAGGCGACGGCCGAGCAGGCGCTCAATCCGGCGGACTACATCGATGCCGTGCTGGGCTCCCCGCAGAACGTCATGCCATCGACGGGACATTGACCATGTTCAAACGCTTCGTGCCTCACCCACTCCTGACGCTCCTCATCGTCGCCGTATGGATTCTGCTCGACGGCCTGTCGTGGGGAACTGTCGTCCTTGGTGTCATACTGGGCATCGCAATCCCACGACTCACGAGCCCGTATTGGCCTGACAGGCCGCATATCGGGAGCCCGCTAACCATTCTGGAATATGCCGTGATTGTTCTCTGGGACATCGTCGTGGCCAATTTCCAGGTGGCCTATCTGATCCTGTTCCGCCGCGGCGATTCCCTCCGCTCGCGTTTCGTCACCGTGCCGCTCGACCTCAGAACCCCTGAAGCGATTACGGCCCTGGCGGGCACGATCACCATGACCCCGGGCACGGTCAGCGCCGATCTGAGCGGCGACGGGCGCGCGCTTCTCGTTCATTGCCTCGAGACGCACGATGCCGAAGAGACCGTAGCGACAATCAAGTCCCGTTACGAAACCAGGTTGCAGAGGATCTTCGAAACATGATCGTGCTTGCTTGCACAGTCGCTGTGTTCGCCATTGGCGCAGCGATGCTGCTGAACCTCTACCGCTTACTTGTGGGCCCGGACACGCCAACCCGTGTGCTTGCGCTCGACACGCTCGTGATCAACGCCATCGCCCTCGTGGTGCTGATTGGCATCTACTACGGTACGTCGATTTATTTCGAGGCGGCGTTGTTGTTCGCGATGGTCGGTTTCCTTACTACCGTCGCCTACTGCAAATACATCCTGCGCGGCAATGTGATGGAGTAGACGATGACCGGTATCGGCGAATTTGCAATCGCGGCCCTAATCTGCCTCGCGG
Organism: Methyloceanibacter sp.; assembly: GCA_035528655.1. Taxonomy (GTDB): domain Bacteria; phylum Pseudomonadota; class Alphaproteobacteria; order Rhizobiales; family Methyloligellaceae; genus Methyloceanibacter. Next base: position 75,449 of record DATKYG010000044.1, on the reverse strand, counting down.
CATTCTTTCTCTTCGTGGGCTCGCTGGGCCTCGCCAAGCTGCCCGACTTGATGAGCCGCCTGCATGGACCGACCAAGGCGACGACTCTTGGCATCGGCTCGATGCTGATCGCCTCGATGCTCTACTTTCTCTTGGAGCGCGGCACGCTCTCGCTCCACGAGCTTCTGATCACGACCTTCCTGTTTCTGACGGCCCCGGTCACAGCACTTATGGTCGCGAAAGCGCACATCATTTCAGACAAGGGAAGCCGCAAGGCGCTGCCACCTACAGGCCGCAAGTGCAGCTGGGCGGTGATCGACGGCCCGCAAGCGGAAAGGCCTGCTCAGGACTGAGCTAGTGGCCCGTGGCGTCGCCCCGCCGGCTCGACTCGAACAGGAACCAGACCCGCTTCTCGGCCTGATCGATCCATTCCTCAAGTTTGCTGCCGGTGCCGACGTCATGCTCTTCGTCGCAGAGGCTGTGGGTCTCGCGCATGCTCGCGATCAGCGCCTGGTTGTCCTCGCGCAGCTCTGCCAGCATGTCGAGCGGGTCCACATAGTCGGCGTCGTTGTCGGGGATACGCTGCAGCCGGGCGATATTGCCGACGGAATGCAGCGTCGTGCCGCCGACTTTCCGCACACGCTCGGCGATCTCGTCGGTCATGGCGAAGAGCTCGGCGCCCTGCTCGTCGAACAGCAGGTGATAGCCGCGGAAATGCGGCCCGCTCACATGCCAATGGAAGTTCTTGGTCTTCATGTACAGCGCAAACACGTCGGCGAGCAGCGCGTTGAGCGCGCCGGAAATATCGCGCGTAGCATTGGAACCGAGATCGGTGGGCGTATCGAGCTTCACCTTCTGGCGTTCCTTCGGCGTCATTTGCTTGTTCATTTGGAGGCCTCCTTGGGGGGTTGAAGCGGAAGCAGTATCCTGAGGTCCCTAGATGGTAAGCGGACGGCGCCATCGCCAGCGCTAGAAAGTCTGAGTGGCCTGGCCTGAGACGCCTTGTCACGCCTTGATCGAGGTCACAATTTGCGACCACTTAAACCCTGTTCCGTAACCGCTACGAGACAAACCGTCTCCGCACCCTTAGGGTTCCCATCGGGCGCGAGATCAAGTTCATCATATTCATGCCACGGAGTGCATCATGTTCATCGCCATGAACCGCTTCAAAGTGAATAAAGGGTCGGAGCACGATTTCGAGAAATTGTGGCTCACGCGCGAGACCCATCTCGAGGACGTGCCGGGCTTTGTCGAATTTCAGTTGCTGAAAGGGCCCGAGCGCGAGGACCACGTGCTCTATGCCTCTCACAGCCTGTGGCGTTCGCAAGCCGCCTTCGAGGCGTGGACCCGGTCGGAAGCCTTCCGCAAGGCGCACGCCAACGCCGGCGGCAGCAAGCCGCTCTATCTCGGCCATCCGGAGTTCGAAGGCTTCACGACTCTCCAGGAGATCTCCGCCAAGGCCGCATCGACCGCCGCCGAGTAGCCCTGGCGCCGCGTCAATTCAATCGTACGACCTGAACGAGATTGTCCGAGTAGGTCGGCGCCCGTCCCAGACCTGAATGTGCATCCGACGAGATCGAATTCACCGATCCATCTGAGCGGTTGAGGCTCCGCCAATAGCCGAGCGTCGCCACCACAATGCCGTCGCCCACGTCGTCGGTGACGCGCGCGAGTCCTTCGAAATCGCCGCGATCATTGAACACGCGCACCGGATCGCCATCGCGGATCGAGCGCGCTTCGGCATCCTGTGGGCTGATCAGCACAAACTGCTCGCCCTGGCCTTTGATCTTGTGCGGCTCGTTGGCGTAGCAGGAGTTGAGGAAACCATGGCTCTTCGGCGATATAATGTTGAGCGGGTAGAGCGCCGCCCGCGCGCTGTTCGTCTCGGGAGTTTCGCGCGGCGGCACGAAGCCCGGCAGCGGATCGACCGGCTCGCCGCACTGTTCGCCGTCATACATCATGCGGAACGGCCCGGCGACGAAGTTCTTGGCGTCGTGGAGTAGGAACTCGACCTTGCCGGACGGTGTCGGGAATTTGCCGTCCTTGTGAGGGGTACGCGTATCGGCCGAGCCCACATTGATCTTGAAGAAGCCGTGCTCCTTGAAATAGTCCATGTCGATGCCGGCCATCTTGGGGTCGTCCCAATTGATGTAATAGGCCGCGAGCTCACTGTCGGACATTTTGAACACCGGATCGTCGAAGCCCATTTCATTCGCCAGCCGCCGCCACATCTCGCTCGTCGGCAGGCATTCGCCCGGCGGCTCGACGGCCTTCTGATTGTAGGTGAAGTAAAAATGACCCTACGACCACATCATGTCTTCCGCCTCACCCGCCATGGCGGCAGGCAAGACGATGTCGGCATATTTCGCCGTGTCGGTGAGGAAGTGCTCGGCCACGACCGTGAACAGATCCTCGCGCTGTAGGCCCGCCACGATCTTGTTCGTCTCCGGCGCCTGCGACACCGGATTCGTGCAGTAGACGAACATACTCTTGATCGGCGGGTCGAGCTGCATCTCGCCGGTCAGCGCCCGGCCGAGCTGCAAATTGTTGATCGCGCGGGTGCCGAACTTGATCCAATCGCCGCGGGACACCTTCATCCAGTCCACCGGGAAGTCCCATAGCGGCATTTGCAGCAGACCACCGCCCACATGCTTCCACGAGCCAACGAGGGCCGGAAGCGAGCACACCGCGCGGATCGCCTGACCGCCGCCGGCGGACCGCTCCAGCGCCACGCCGATACGGATGACGCTCGGCTGGTCGGTGGCAAACTCCTTGGCGAACTTGGTGATGTCGGCCGCCTTGACCCCGGTGACTTTTTCCACATAGTCCGGCGTGAATTCGGCGGCCCGCTCTTTGAGCTCGTCATAGCCATAAGTGTGCTGGTCGACATAATCCTGATCGACGAGGCCCTGCGCGATGAGTGAATTGATGATGCCCATGGCGAGCGCACCATCGGTGCCGGGCTTTGGCGCGATGTGCCAATCGGCCTGCTTCGCCGTGCGCGAGCGGTAGCAATCGATCACCACGACCTTGGCACCGCGCTTCTGCGCTTCCAGCACGAACGGCCAATGATGCAGATTGGTCGAGATCGAATTGCACGCCCAGATGACGATGAATTTCGCATGCACGAAGCTCTCGGAGTCGACGCCACCCGTCGGGCCGACCGTCATCAGCCATGCGGTCGAGGAGCCCGAGGCGCAGAACGTCTTTTCGTTTACCGTCGTGCCGAGACGATTGAAGAAGGGGTCGCCCGAGTTGATGCCCTGCACCAGGCCCATATTGCCGAGATAGCTTTGCGGCATGATGGCTTGCGCGCCGTACTCGGCGATGATGTCGCGCCAGCGCCTCCCGATCTCGGCAATCGCCTCGTCCCAGGTGATGCGCTCGAACTGCTTGGAGCCCTTGGCCCCCGTGCGGCGCATGGGATAGAGTAGGCGGCCGGGATTGGCATGGTGATCGTGAAAGTCTTTGAGCTTCACGCACAGCCCGCCGCGGGTCATGGGGTGATCTTTATTGCCCTTGACCTCGACCAACCGCCCGTCGGCGACCTCGTAGATCATGGCGCAGGTGTCCGGGCAATCATGCGGACAGGCGCCGAAAAACATCTCACGTGCTGGCTGTTCATTCACACGCAGACCCTCCCAAAAGGCTTTCCAACGGCTCTTGTCGGCCGCTGATTTAGGTCAGGATGCGAGGGTCGGAGGCGCTTGTCGATTCAGGGACCGGGGGATTTTGCGTCCCTCGGGCGCATACGCTCGACGGCGATTATCATGCATGCACAGTACCGGCTGATGCCAGTGCCACGGCCCTATTCGAGAATTTGGTGGGGGCTGCGAAACCGCTACACGATTGTCATCGTCACCCACAATATGCAGCGGGCCGCCGCATCTCACAGAGCGCGGCCTTTTTTCATTTGGGCGAGTTGGTCGAGGTCGGCGACACCGAGCAGATCTTCACTCCGCCGAAGACCCAGCGCTGCCTCGACTTCGTCACTGGCCGCTACGGCTAGCCGCCGCGCGGCAACGAGGCGTTAACCCTCTTGCTTGTCAGGACAAAAGGCGCGGCTCCCTACGCGGTTTGATAACTGTGGGCGATCATAATTGCCGCAATATCAGGCACCGCCAATGACCGCCAGCATGATCTGCGCTGGGAGGCATCGGTCGGACTCGCACGGATAACCATGGCGGCTTTTCTCGACTCGCAGCTCGATTTCATCAACCAGGTGGCAAAGGTCACGTGCAGTTTTGGCGTGGCTGAGTACGTGCCAGTCGAGTCCGCCGACGACCTTACGGCACGGGCCGACGCGGCGCTTTATCGCGCGAAGCTCAATGGCCGCAACTGCGTCGAGCTGGCCCCCATGCCGGAAGGCTGAGATGGGTCGGGTGGCTTAGAACTCACACCACCCTGCGACGACGTCACACGGGCGTCGGTCACATCTCTTTCACAAAGAAATGCACTTTGAGCATACGGTGTATCTCCAGTACCCCACGATCCGACCATGGACCAGATAACGTCTCCGCCGCGTCCTCTTCACCCCGGGCCACCGGTTCAATCTGCTGACGCAACGAACAGTGGTCAGCCTGAGCGACGCATCACGCCCTCCTTCGAGGCCGCCGACCGTCTAGCGCGCGCCACCATCGCGCGCTTCACCCAAGGCGTGTCGCCACATTCGCAGCTTTCCGCCTGGTTCGATTGGGCCTCCCATCTCGGCCGCTCCCCAGGCCGGCAGATGGAACTTTGGCTCGAGGCCGTGGGGTCGCTGGCACGGCTTGGCCGCTTCGCGCTTGAAGCCGGGGCCCAGAAGACACCCGAACCGCCATTCCCGCCGCAAGCCAAGGACCATCGCTTCGACGATCCGGCGTGGCAAAGCTTTCCCTATGTGCTTTGGCAGCAGGCGTTCCTCGCCCAGGAAGCGTGGTGGCGGAGCGCCACTCGCGAGGTCCATGGCATGTCGCCCAAAGATGCCGCACGCGTGGCGTTCATGGCGCGCCAAGCGCTCGATGTTATCTCGCCGTCAAACATGCCGTGGCTCAACCCTGCGATCATCGAGCGCACCCGTGAGGAGTCGGGCGCCAATCTCTTGCGCGGCGCCGCAAATCTCGCCGAGGATGCCCTATGTGCGCTGGCGATGGAGCCACCACCCCTGAATAACGGCTTCACCGTCGGCGAGAATGTCGCCATCACGCCTGGCGAGGTCGTCTATCACAACGAACTCATGGAGCTCATCCAGTACACGCCGACCACGCAGAGCGTCCATGTCGAACCGGTTCTGATCGTGCCGGCCTGGATCATGAAATACTACGTGCTCGACCTGCGGCCTGAGAACTCTCTGGTGCGCTATCTGGTCGGCCAAGGCTTCACCGTGTTCATGATCTCCTGGCGCAATCCGACCGCCGCCGACCGCGATATCACCTTCGACGCCTACCGCACCTCCGGCGTCATGGCCGCACTCGACGCCGTCAACACCATCGTGCCCGAGCGGAAAGTCCATGCCTGCGGCTATTGCATCGGCGGCACGCTGCTCGCCATCGCCGCGGCGACCATGGAGCGCGACGACGGCCACCGGCTTGCGAGCATCACCCTGCTTGCGGCCCAGACCGATTTCAGCGAAGCGGGCGACCTCATGCTGTTCGTGGACGAGAGCCAGATCGCGTTCCTCGAGGACATGATGTGGGATCAGGGGGTGCTCGACACCAAGCAGATGGCATCCGCCTTCAAGGCGCTCCGCCCGAACGAACTCATCTGGTCGAAGATGATGCGGGAATATCTGCTCGGTGAGCGCGACCAGCCGATCGACCTCACGAGCTGGGCCGCCGACCAAACCCGCCTGCCCTACCGCATGCATTCGCAATATTTGCGCGCGCTGTTCCTCGAGAACCGGCTGACCGCCGGCCGCTACGCCGTGGACGGCCGGGTCATCGCGCTGAAGGACATCCGCACGCCGATTTTCGCCGTGGGCACCGAGACCGACCACATCGCGCCGTGGCGCTCGGTCTACAAGCTCCATCTGTTCACCGACAACGAGCTGACCTTCCTCCTCACCAATGGCGGGCACAACGCCGGAGTCGTCTCGGAGCCCGGCCATCGCGGACGCCGCTACCACGTGGCGACGCGCCATCATGGCGATGCCTACGTCGATTCCGACACCTGGCTAGCGCTTGCCGCGCCGGGCGAAGGCTCATGGTGGCCCGTTTGGGCGGAATGGCTTGGGCACCACGGCAGCGACAAGCGGGTCGCGCCGCCGCGTATGGGCGCGCCCGAACGCGGCTACGCGCCGCTGTGGCCGGCGCCGGGCATCTACGTGCATCAGCGCTAGTTGTACGAATCGGAACGGTTCGCGATTCGCGCGAGTTCGTGTCACAAAATTCTAAAGTTGGATTTACATTTTTTAGAGGCTCTCGAATTAGGCTCCGCGCTCGTCATTGACCGGAGCGCACGTGCACCAGTTTTCGCCTAAGATGCTGAGGGAGGCGGTTGCCGCCCATCCTCAATCGAGCCTGCAGGACGCCTTGTGCTCATCTTTTCCGTGATGATCGTCGCGCTGCTGCTCGCGCTCCAATTCAATCTTTTCTTCTTCATCGACGAGATTAGCGCGCCCCAGCGCGAGATCTCGCTGGCCGAGGCCATCTTCCTCACTGTTGTGCTGGCAGCCTGCCTGCTCACCTTCACCATCCGTCGACTCAGCGAGCAACGGCACGACATCGCACTGAAAGTAGCAGCCGACATGGAGTTGCGTGAGCTCGCGGCGATGGCCCTGCAAGACCCGCTGACGGGGCTGCTCAATCGCCGCGCGCTCATTGCGGCGCTCGAGGAGGCGACCAGCTCGCCGCCCTGCAACGGCAGCAATCAGGCCCTGTTCATGTTCGACCTCGACCATTTCAAGTCCGTCAATGACGTGCATGGTCACGCGGTCGGGGATCAGGTTCTGGAAGTCGTGGCCGACCGGTTCAAGGCTGCGGCGCGGCCGAGCGATCTTGTGGCACGCATCGGCGGCGACGAATTTGCCGTCTTCGCCTACAACGTCGACCGGTCAACGGCGCGCGTGATCGGCATGCGCTTTCTGGAAAGCCTGACCGGCACGATCCGCGCCGGCGGACATGCGCACAAGGTCAGCCTGTCCATCGGCATAGCCCTCATCCCACTGGACGGCGCCACGGCGGACGAAGCTCTGCGCAATGCCGATCTGGCCATGTACCGCGCCAAGGAACGGCGCAGCGCGCTGATGTTTTTCGAGCCGGACATGGAGCAAAGCCGGCAAATCGCCTGAGGCGAGGCCGGGATTGGTGCGGACGGCGGGAGTCGAACCCGCACGGGGGTTACCCCCCTCAGGATTTTAAGTCCTGTGTGTCTACCAGTTCCACCACGTCCGCTTTGGGTCCGCGCGCGGGCCACGGAGACCCGCTCGAATCCCAGCCGTCATGCTAACCGAAGGCGTAAACCACACGCCACCAGGGCGCTACCGCTTGAGAAGATCTCTAACGGTAACGCCCTAGCATTGTGTTGAGGCGGGCTCTTTCCGGAAAGCGCGCGAGGCGCGCTTTAGGCGGGACTAGACGGCTTCTTCTTGGACCTGCCCTTCGGCGCGGGCTTTTCGAGGGCGGGCTCGGGCTCTTCGGCTTTCGGCTCGTCCTCGGGTTCATCGAGGGCCTCATCCTCCAGCTCAGCCGCCGCTTCAGCCTCTTCGGCCTCCGCGGCCGCCGCAGCCTCCACCACCACGGCTTGGCCCGCCGACGCCACTTCCGGCGTCTCCACCGGCTCGTCCTTGGCCGGAACGGCTTCGACGGGAACCGTCTCGACGGGCGCCGACTCCACCGGCACAACCACCGGCGCGGGAGTCACTTTCTCGGGTTCCGGCTCGGCTGCGGCCGGCACGACGGCAACCGGACCGGCTTCGAGGCTTGCGCGCAGCAGCAGGAACAGCACCAGCGCGTTCAGCAGATGCCACATGAAATGGGTGCCGACTTTGCGCCCATCGATCACCACCTGATCGCAGAACGCCATGTCGACAGATCTGAGGATGATCGACACGGTGAAGAGGACAGCCGCCCACAAAACATAGGGCGCCGCACGATGATGGCGTTCGGCCAACAGCATGCCGACGACGATCAGCGCGGCGAGCGCCGGCAGATAGGCCACGCTGCCGTTGAGACAGGGCTTGGCCCCCGCCACGTCCGCCCCGGCAAAGCCGATGCCCCCGTCCCAGCACTGCACATGCATGGCAACGCCCACCAGCGCCACGAAGCCGATCGCCAGCATCACCGTCCAACCGGGCGGGACACCGAGGAAGCGATTGAGCGCGAAGCCGAGATAGACCAGCATGAAAATGCCGATGGGAATCACATCGGCAAGCTCCGTGCCCGTATCGGCGTAGAGATGAAACGCGAGGCTGCCGAAGCCGATGAGGAATACGAGGCCCACCAGCAAGAAATGATCGGGGCTTCGCTCCTCGGGTGGCCGCCAAAGCAGAAGCTGCCACGCGACAAGCGCTGCCAGGAGAAACGCCGCATTCGAAATCGCGTTGATTGGTTCCGCCCAGAGGGCTGCGTTAGTCCCCCGCTCGCAATAGAGGAAGACGTGCTCGCCAAATGTCATGGTCCCTGTCCTTTCGACCCGTCACGGAAAGAGCCCCCCTCTCCCGGCAGTTGGCCTGCCGGGCATTTTGAATTTTGTGAATTGCAGCTTCCCACCGTCCATACGCTGCGCATATGTTAAACACGAAACGGTTTGAAGGGCAGCGCTGTCATGAAAATGATGCGAATTCCTCGCGCGGCCTCCACGGCCCTGCTGGGCGCGGTGCTCGCAGCGTCGATCGGCCTCTCGGCAGCGCACGCCGGCAATCGGGCGCTGCCGGACGGCGGCAACTACCCGCATATCACCGTCACCAGCCAATACGATCCGACCCAGTCGGTCTCGGCACCGGTCCGGCGATTGCCGAAAGGCGACCAAGTGAGGCTCCCGGGCGGCGCCTGGGTCTGGTGTGGCATCAACTGCTACCACACGCTGCGCAACGCCACGGTCGACTTCTGGCGGCGCTACGATGCGCCGGTGACCCTGCCCTGACGGTCCACGCGACGAATGTCGGCGGCTACGCAAATCAAAGGGGCTTTTGAATGCTCACCCGGCTCCTGACCCTTTGGCACGACGCACGGTCGAGCCTTTGGGCGCTGCCTATGCTGATGGTCGTCGTAGCCGGTGCCGCGGCGATCCTCGCCGTGCATATCCCGCTCCGCCAGGGCGACGACCCGGTCTGGTTCCTCTATAGCGGCGACGCCGAAGAAGCCCCGCAATTCCTCTCAAATCTCGTCACCGCCATGATCACCATGGCGACGCTGGTGGTCTCCATCACCATGGTCGTGCTGACACTGGCGGCGCAGCAGCTCGGCCCCCGCCTGATCCGCAGCTTCATGGCCGACCACCGGACGCAAGCCACGCTCGGCCTGTTCGTGGCGACCGTGGTCTATCTGCTGCTGGTGCTGCGCTCGTCTTACGGCGCCACGGACAAGGTCCCCAACCTTGCCGTGACCATCGGCACGGCACTCGTTCTGCTCTGCCTTATCGCGCTGCTCATTTTCGTCCATCACCTCGCCCGCTCGATCATCGCCGACAACACCATCGACCGCGTCGGCGAGGCGCTCGACGCGGACATCGACCGGTTATTGCCGGAGTCGAATGGCAAGGAGCCCAAAGCGCCGGCCAAACGCCCGCGCGATACAGGCGCACCCCTGGCGCTTCATAGCAGTGACTATGTGCAGGCGATCAACTATTCCGGGCTGATCGAGATCGCGCAGCAGGCAGACGCGGTGATCGAGCTCGCCTTCAAGCCGGGCCGTCACGTCATCGAAGGCGGCGTGTTCGCCTGGATCGCTCCCACCAAGGCGGCTGACGAGACGCACGGTAAAATCGAGAACTGCGTGATACTGGGTGGCGAGCGCGCCTCAATTCAAGATGTGGAGACCTCGATCCGCCAGCTCGTCGAGGTCGCGATGAGAGCTCTATCGCCGAGCATCAGCGATCCGTTCACCGCCATGGCGGTGATCGACCGTCTCACCACCTCACTGGCCAAGATCATGCGCCGAGGCCAGCCCCGATGCGTCTGGGCCGACGAGGACGGCAAAGTTCGATTGCTCGCGCCTAGCTTGAGCTTCGCCGACACGCTGGAGGAAGCCTTCCGCCAGATCCGCCAGCACAGCCAGAACCAGCCCGCTGTTCTCATCCGGCTAATCGACAGCCTTGGACAGCTGCTGGCCCAGGCCGACAAGGCACAGCAGGCAATGCTGAAAAAGGAAATCGAGATCGTGCTGGAGTCGGGGCGTAAAGCCATCGCCCAGAAAGAGGACCTTGCGACCCTCGAAGAGCGCGCCAAGCTTGCGTTCAAGGAGGCGCCGGCTAGCGCTCGCGCCTAGCCCTTCGTCTTCGGCTTGGGCAGCGCGAGGCGGATATTCAGCTCCTGCAACTGCTCGGGCGAGACCTCGCCCGGCGCGCCCATGAGCAAGTCCTCGGCCTGCTGATTCATCGGGAACATGACCACCTGGCGCAGATTCTCCTCGCCACAGAGCAGCATCACCATGCGGTCGATGCCCGGCGCGATGCCGCCATGAGGCGGCGCACCGTATTGCAGCGCCCGAAGCATACCGCCGAAGCGCTCTTCCAGCACTTCCTTAGGATAGCCGGCGATGGCGAAGGCCTTCTCCATGATCTCCGGCTTGTGATTCCGGATCGCGCCGGAGGATAGCTCCACGCCGTTGCACACCACGTCATATTGATAGGCCAGGATTTCTTCCGGCTTCATGGTGTCGAGCGCGTCCAGGCCGCCTTGCGGCATGGAGAACGGGTTGTGCGAGAAGTCGATCTTCTTCTCGTCCTCGTTCCACTCGAACATGGGGAAGTCGACCACCCAGCAGAAATCGAAACGGTCGGTGGCGCTGAGCTTCAACTCGTCGCCGATTTTGACGCGGGCGCGTGCCGCGAAGTCGGCGAACTCCTTCGGGAGCCCCGCCACGAAAAACACGGCATCGCCGTCTTCCAGGCCAAGCTGCGTGCGGATCGCCTCGGTGCGTTCGGCCCCGATATTCTTGGCCACGGGGCCGGCGCCCTCGCCGTCACGGAAGAAGATGTAAGCCATTCCGGGCTGGCCTTCGCCTTGCGCCCAGGCATTCATGCGGTCGCACACCGCGCGTGAACCGCCACCCTTGCCGGGGATCGCCCAGATGCGCGTGTTGACGTCCATGTCGATCATGCCGGCGAAGACTTTGAAGCCCGAGCCGCGGAAGTGATCGGTGACGTCTTCCATCTCGATGGGGTTGCGCATGTCCGGCTTGTCGGTGCCGTATTTGCGCATGGCGTCCGCGTAAGGAATGCGCGGGAATTTCTGCGTCACCGGCTTACCGCCGCCGAACTCCAAGAACAAACCGCGCAGGATCGGCTCGACCGTGTCGAACACGTCGTCCTGCGTCACGAAGCTCATCTCCATATCGAGCTGGTAGAACTCGCCCGGCGAGCGGTCGGCGCGGGCGTCCTCGTCGCGGAAGCACGGCGCGATCTGGAAGTAGCGGTCGAAGCCCGCCATCATGATGAGCTGCTTGAACTGCTGCGGCGCCTGCGGCAGGGCGTAGAACTTGCCCGGATGCACGCGCGACGGCACCAGATAGTCGCGCGCGCCTTCCGGCGACGAGGCGGTGAGGATCGGCGTCTGGAACTCGAAGAAGCCAGCGCCGCGCATGCGGTCGCGCAACGACCCGATGATCGCCTGGCGCTTCATGATGTTGTTGTGGAGCGTCTCGCGGCGCAGATCGAGGAATCGGTATTTCAGCCGCGTCTCTTCCGGATAGTCCGGCTCGCCGAACACCGGCAGCGGCAGCTCGGCGGATTCGGAAAGCACCTCGAGGCCCGCGGCTTTGACCTCCACATGCCCCGTCGGCAGATTGGGGTTGATGGTCTCGTCCGTGCGGGCCACCACGTCGCCATCGATCCTGACGACCCATTCCGGCTTCAGTTTTTCGGCCGCCGCGAAGACCGGCGAATCCGGGTCGGCGACGATCTGGGTGATGCCGTAATGGTCCCGCAGGTCGATGAACAGCAGCCCGCCATGGTCGCGGATGCGATGCACCCAACCCGAAAGGCGGACGGTCTTGCCGACATCGTCGGCGCGGAGCTCGCCGCAAGTGTTGGTGCGATAAGCGTGCATGGCTGAAGTCGGCTCTGGTGGGGAGGTCAGATTAAAAGGTGCCGGAACACCGCACAGGAAGCGCGCTCTTGTCAAGGCGAGCGGGTCCCCGCGCCCCGCCCAGGGGAACGATGGGGGCCTCCGTCGGGTTTTTCCCGCTCGAACCCGACGACAGGGAGGACATTATGCCGAAGACGGTGAAACGGCCCGTTGCGGCCATCGCATTGCGCGCCTTGGGATTACGCGCCTTGGTTTTCCTGGCCTCTATCCTTGTGGCCCCGTTCTATGCCGCAAGCGAGCCGGTACCCGGTATCGACCACAATAAGACCTTGAGCGAACAGCTCGACGAGGACAAAGGCGTGATCGCGCCCCCGCCGGTGGGGGATGAGGCGATTCACGTGCCCGCCCCCAATCCCACACCGGGCACGACGCGGGTGATTCCGCCGCCTGGACCGGACGGCGGCAACCCACCGTCGAGCCCAAGTGAAAGAAAACAAAAGCACTTTTCCGATCCTCGGCATTTGAATGAAATTTTCAAGGCCTTTTGGGAACCCAAGCGCGGCGGGAGCGTTTTTTACACACGGGACTTACTGAGGGAGACTTCAAATGACAAAGATTCCGGTCAAGACGCGCTTACCCATCGAAGCGTGGACTGTGGCAGTGCTTGTCACGTTGTTCTCGCTGCTGTCGTCCGTCGCCCATATCTCCGCCCCCAACGCCGCCACGCAACCCATGACCCAGGCCACGCTGGACAGCGGCGCGCCCCTGACGTCGCTGATCCGCTAAGCGAAGAGCTGATGCCCGGCTTCCAGTTTTGCGTATCCGGCCAGCGGTTTCGGCCCCAGCAAGGCCCCTCCCAGGGCGGCTCTGAGGCTCCTTAAGCGGCGCCCCGCCGGCACCTATCCCCATTTTGATTGGCATTTGCGACGTTCACACTCTTGGCCACGCGCCCGGCGTTAGGCTATATCCCGCCCACCATGGATCTCATTACCCGCACCGAGGATCTCGCCGCGGCCTGCGCCAAGCTGGCCGCCGCCCCCTTCATCGCCGTCGATACCGAGTTCATGCGCGAGCAGACCTTCTGGCCGCGCCTGTGCCTCGTGCAGATCGCCTCGGCCGACACCGAAGTGCTCATCGACAGCATGGCGCCGGACATCGACCTGGCGCCGCTCTTCGATCTCATGATCGACGAGAACGTGTTGAAGGTCTTTCATTCCGCCCGGCAGGACGTTGAGATCGTCCATCATCTGGCGGGCGTCATCCCCCACCCGATCTTCGACACGCAGGTCGCGGCGATGGTGTGCGGCTTCGGCGAAGCGGTCAGCTATTCCATGCTGGTGAAGCGGCTGCTCGGCCGCAATCTCGACAAGACCTCGCGCTTCACCGATTGGAGCCGCCGGCCGCTGTCCGAGCGCCAGCTCGTCTATGCCATCGGCGACGTGACCTATCTGCGCGATCTCTACCCGCAGCTAAGGGCTCAGCTCGACAAATCGGAGCGCGCCAGCTGGCTCAACGAGGAGATGGGGGTGCTGACCGACCCCGCCACCTATGAGCTGCATCCCGAGAAAGCCTGGCGGCGGCTCAAGATGCGCATCAAGACCCCTAAGGCGCTCGCCGTGCTCATGGAGCTGGCAGCCTGGCGCGAGCGCGAGGCCCAGAGCCAGGACGTACCCCGCAACCGCATTCTAAAAGACGAAGCGCTTTACGACATCGCCGGCCAGGCGCCGCGGACCATCGAGGATCTCGGCTCGCTCCGCTCCCTGCATAACGGCTTTGCCCGCTCGCAACGCGGCCGCGCCGTGCTCGAGGCGGTCACCAAGGGGCTCGAGCGCGATCCCAAGACCGTGCCTCCCCTCCAGCGCGGCGAGCCCATGCCGCCCGAGGCGCAAGCCGTGGTCGATCTGCTGCGGGTGCTGTTGAAGTCGACCGCCGGCCGCCATGGCGTGGCGCCGAAGCTGATCGCCACGTCCGACGAGCTTGAGCAGATTGCCCGCTCCGACGATGCCGATGTGCCGGTCCTGCGCGGCTGGCGCAGAAAACTGTTCGGCGACGATGCGCTGGCGCTGAAGCGGGGTGGGCTGGCCTTGGCGATCCGCAACGGGGAGGTCACGGTAATGGCACCCGCAGGCTCAGCGGCGGAACAGCCAGAAGACGGCGCCTAGCAGCACGCTGACGATGAGCGCCGTGGTGAACGGCAGATAGAAATAGAAGCCGCCGGTATCGACCACGATGTCGCCGGGCAGCCGGCCGAGGCCGTATTGCACGCTGACGGCCGTCAGCAGAATGACCAGCAGAACTAAAAAGACGATCACGCCCGGCTTCATGGGCTAGCCCCGCCGCCGCCGCTCGATGCGCATGCGCACCGTCGTGCGCACATCCGGCGGCAGATCGTCGAGCGCTTCGAGCAGACCGCGCAGTTCCGAACGCAGTCCGTGGATCTGGTCGATCAGATTGAGCAGCACCGGCACGTCGTCCGCGGCGAAACCGAGCTCGTCCTCCAGATTGACGATAAGCGCCGCCCGCGCGACGTCGGCTTCGGAGTAATTCGGCGGGGCCTGGTCGGTCGGCTTGATAAGCCCCTGGTCGACCCAAATTCGCAGCCGGGTCACGGTGAGGTGCTGGACCCGGGCGACGACGTCTTGCTCGCTCGCCATCACACCTGCTCCTTAAGCTTGCCCCGCGGATCGTAGGCGTGAGTCTTGCGCCAATCCTCCGCGAAACTCTTGAGGTCCTCGTCGATCGTCTCGGGCAGCGTGATGCTCAAGCGCACGAGCTGATCGCCGGCGCCGGCCTTCGACTGCACCCCGCGCCCTTTCAGCCTCAGCGTCTGCCCGGTGTTGGACCCCGGCGGTACCGTCGCCATCACCCGGCCGCCAATGGTCGGCACCTCGATCTTGCCGCCAAGCACCGCCTCGTCGAGACTGATCGGCACCTCGACGACAATGTCCTTGCCCTCGCGGGTGAATACCGGATGCGGCCTGACGACGATCTCCACCAGCGCGTCGCCCGGTCCGCCCTCGCCCACGCCAGGCATGCCCTTGCCCTTGAGCCGCAGAACCTGGCCTGCGCTGACGCCGGCCGGGATGGCCACGTCGAGCGTGCCGCCGTCGGGCAGTGTAATGCGCTGCTTGGCGCCGTTCACCGCGTCGAGAAAGCTGATGTCGAGCCGGTATTGTGCGTCCTGGCCGCGCATGGCGAACCGCCCTCCGCCGCCGCGCGCCCCGCGCGCCCCGGCTCCACCTGAAAACATGTCGCCGAACAAGTCGCTGAACGCGCCGATATCCTCGTAGCCCGCGCTCGAATGATAGCGCGCGCCCTGGGGTCCACCGGCATATTCGCGGTAATAGCGTTCCTGAGGCCGCTCCTGGCCGCTGGCGTCGATCTCGCCCCGGTCGTACTGGCCGCGCTTATCGGCGTCGTTGAGGATCGAATAGGCCTGGGACGCCTCTTTAAACTTCTCCTCGGCCGCTTTGTCCCCCGGATTGAGGTCGGGATGCAGCTTCTTGGCAAGCTTGCGGTAGGCCTTGGTAATATCGGCGGCGCTGGCGGTCTTCGCCACGCCGAGTACGGAATAAAGATCCTCTGCCATCGATCAATCTTAAAGGCTGGAGTTGAAATTGAACCTTTGGCCCTCAAGGCCATGGTCTTGCGCCCGCGACGCTACGATTCCCTTAAGCCATAATGATTTGGGAAGGCCCCCCGCGTCCAGCAAGTCGGGACACAGGTTTTAGCCCGCGGCGAGCTGAAATTGGGTGCCGACGCGGATTTCCGGCTCCCGCTCTAGAAGATTGCAAAGGGTCTTGAAGCGGCGCTCGACCCGTTCGCCCTCGAGATTGGCGTAGGGCTCGGGCAGCAACCAGATGAGGCGGTTGCCTTCATAGCTGAGCGGGGTATTGGGCAGCACGCCGGGCATGGCGGCCGAAACCATGTGTGCCGCACGGAAAGCCGCGCCCACAATGCGCGCCCGCTTGAGCGTATCCTTGTCCACAAGCTCGATCAGCTTCTGACTTAGATCGTCCTTGCCCTCGTTGCGGTAATAGGCCGTGAGCGCCAGGAAGGCCCGACCCGGATGGTCGACCCCCACGAAGTCGCCATGCGCCACCAGGTTCAGGCTCTGCACGCCGCGATAATCCGGGTGAGCCCGCCAGCCGATATCCGACAACAGGCAGGCGGCGTAGCGCAGCCGCTTCTCCTCCGGCGTTTCCACCGGCCCTGGCGCGCTGAACAGCACATCGGTCCACGCGCACAGTTCTTGCGCATTCTCCAGCGAACGCGAGCGCTGCTTGGCAAGATTGGCGCAAGCCTCGAGCAAGGGGTCCTTGTCCCGTTCCTCGTCGTCCAGCAGGCTGTAGAGCAAGCCTTCGCGGATACCCATGACCGACACCACGATGGCGCGCGGCTTCATCTGCTTGATCAGCCGCTCAAGCACCAGCGCGCCATACGGCACCGTCTCGCGCCGCGAACTGGAAATCTCACGGATGCCGGCGAGCGAGCTCTGCGATTGGTGGTCGAGCAGGCTTGCGAATTTCAACGCGTCCTCGGCGGGGATCCGGTAGTTGTGCATCACGCTCAAAGGGTAGTCGGTTTGGGTCATGTGCAGCCGCGCCAGCGCCCGCCATGTGCCGCCAATGGCGTAGAAGTCGCGGCCTCTGCCCTTCTCCAGCCAGTCCACCTTGTCGAATTCGGCGTCGACGATATCGCGCGCCTTTTTCAAATTGCCCTCGGACGTATCGATCAGACGCAAGCCGCCGAGCGGCATGGTGACGGCGTCTGAGAGCCGGCCGCCGCGCACGTCGATGAGCTCGAGGCTGCCGCCTCCCAAATCGCCGGCGAAGCCGTCCGCCGCATAGAAACCGGAGACAACGCCGAGCGCGGCGAGCTCCGCTTCCATGGTGCCCGACAGCAGCGCGACCTTGCGGCCGAGCACGCGCTCGACCTGGGCGATGAACTCGGGGCCGTTGTCGGCCTCGCGCGCCGCGGCCGTGGCGATGGCTTCCACGCGCGTGACCTCGAGCTGGTCGATCAGCGCCCGGAAGCGCCGCAGCGCCCGCAATGCCCGCGACACGCCGTCGGCGGCGAGCTTGCCCGTGGTGGCAATGGTCCGCCCGAGCCCGCACAGCACCTTTTCGTTGTAGACCGGCGCCGGCGCGCGGCTGGCGGACTCGTAGACGATCAGACGGACTGAGTTTGAGCCGATGTCGACAACTGCAACGGGGGCTCGATCGTCGCTGAGGGCCATTATGCTCTCGGGGCTCAGCCCGTCTCGACCAGACGCGCGAAGCGCGGCGGCATGTTCCCGGTGAGGGACGTACCGCGGCCGGACAGGCTCGGATTGGTCATGAAATAGTCCTGGGCGCTGAACGGCTCGTGATCCTCCGTAGGATGCAAGCGTTCCGAGCTGCCGTCGGGCAGAACCCGCCAACTCTGCAGATTGTCCTTCAGGTTCGCCACCATGATCTGGTCGAGAATTTGCTCATGCACCGTTGGGTTCTTGATCGGCACCATGCCCTCCACGCGACGGTCCAGGTTCCGCGGCATCATGTCGGCTGAGCTGATATAGACCACTGCCTTCCTATTCGGAAGCCCATGACCGGCCCCGAAGCAATAGATGCGCGAATGCTCGAGGAAGCGGCCCACGATGCTCTTGACGTGGATATTCTCCGAAAGCCCCTCAACGCCGGGACGCAGGCAGCAAATACCGCGTACCACGAGGTCGATTTCGACCCCTGCCTGGCTTGCTTCATACAGGGCGTCGATGATCTCCGCATCGACCAGCGAGTTCATTTTCATCCAGATGGCCGCCGGGCGGCCAGCCTTGGCGTGATACATCTCCTCGCGAATATGGTCGAGGATGCGCGCCCTGATGCCATGGGGCGACACGGCCAGCGCCTCGAGCTCGGCCGGCTCCGCATAGCCCGTGACATAGTTGAAGATGCGCGACAGATCGTTGCCGATTGTGCGATCGGCGGTGAAGAACGACAGGTCCGTATAAATCTTGGCGGTCACCGCATGGTAATTGCCGGTGCCCGCATGGCAGTAGGTGGCCAGCCCGCCGCGCTCGCGCCGCACAATGAGGCTGAGCTTGGCGTGGGTCTTCAGCTCGATGAAGCCGTAGACCACCTGCACGCCCGCGCTTTCGAGATCCCGGGCCCATTTGATATTGGCCTCTTCGTCGAAGCGGGCTTTCAGCTCGACCACGGCGGTCACGGACTTGCCCGCTTCGGCCGCGTCCTTCAACGCCTCGATGATCGGCGAGGTCTTGCCGGTGCGGTACATGGTCCACTTGATCGCCACCACGTCGGGATCGGCCGCCGCCTGCTTCAGGAACTGGAGCACCACGTCGAACGACTCGTAGGGGTGATGAACCACGATGTCCTTGGCGGCGATGGCCGCGAAGCAATCGCCATGATGCTCGCGGATGCGCTCAGGGAAGCGGCTGACATAGGGCTGAAACTTGAGGTCGGGCCGGTCGGAGACGATGACTTGATTGACATCGGCAAGGCCGATCAGGCCCTTCTGCACGAAGCTCTCACTGTCAGTGACCTTGAGCTCCTGCATGACGAAGCGCTGTAGCCGCGACGGCATCGTGGCTTCCATTTCCAGCCGGATGACCGATCCGCGCTTGCGCCGCTTCAGCGCCGATTCGAAAAGCCGCACCAGATCCTCGGCCTCTTCCTGAACCTCGATATCGCTGTCGCGCACCACCCGGAACGCGCCCTGGCTTCTCACCCGGTAGCCGGGGAACAGCCGCGACACGAAGATGCCGACGACGGTTTCCAGCCGCATGAAGCGGATTGAGTCTTTTGAGCCGTCATTGCTCGGCAAGCGGATGAAGCGATCGATCTGCGAGGGGATCGGCAGCAGGGCGTGCATGGTGCGAAGCGAACCCTCGCGCACCAGCTCGAGCCCCAGTGTGAAACCGAAATTCGGGATGAAGGGGAACGGATGCGCCGGGTCGACGGCTATCGGCGTCAACACGGGAAAGATGAGGTTGAGGAAGTGATCCTCGAGCCAGGCCCGCTCCTGCTCCGACAATTGATCGGCGTGGAGGACGTGGATGCCGGCCTCGCCGAGCAGGGCTTCGATCGTAACCCAGTTCTCCTGCTGCTGCGCGGTCAGCTCGGCGACGAATTGGTTGATGCGGTCGAGCTGTTCGGCGGGCGTCAGCCCATCCTGGCTCGGCGTCTCGATGCCGGCGACGACTTGCGCGCGCAAGCCCGCCACCCGGACCATGTAGAACTCGTCGAGGTTGGTGGCGGAGATGGACAGAAAGCGCAAGCGCTCGAGCAGCGGGTGACGCTCGTTCTCGGCCTCCTCAAGCACTCTTTTGTTGAAGTTGAGCCAAGACAGTTCGCGATTGAAATAGCGGCTGGGCCCGAAGGCTGCAATGCGGGCTTGCGCGCCGTTCCGCTCGACCGTTTCTGGCAAATTCATCGGTAACCTCGTGAAATCCGGCGCTTTTCGCCTCCTGCGCCAGTTTAGCTGCCCAAATGTATCACTAGCGTTACGGAAAACGCCAATTTGGCGGAGCCCCGCCCTACTCCACCGACGCGGTGGCCTGGATCGCCTCCGTCACGAGTTGGCGGCTGATCTTTCGACCCGAAGAGAGCGCCGCGCGGTCGACCGCCTCCACGGCAACGGCCGCCGCTTCCAGCGAACGATCGATCCGCAGCGCCAAGAACTCGAGGACCTTGGGGTCGATGGCGAGTTGCCGGTCGGCGAAGTGCTTCAGCATCACCGTCCGCAACAAAGCCTCGTCGGGTGCGCCGATCTCCGTCACCGGTACCGCACTCAAGCGTGAGGCGAGGTCGGGCAAGGCCGTGTCCCATCGGTTCGGGCCGAGCCGTGCGGTTAACAGTACGAAGAAGTGCTTCTCGCGCGCCAGGTTCAGCAAATGAAACAGTGTTTTCTCGTCATACATGGCGCGATCGGCGTCCTCGACGACAATGGTCGAGCCGGAAGTCAGGCGATCGAGCAATGCGATCCCGAGATGCGCCGGGTCGAGGGCCACAGCCCCGGACCGCCCCTGCCACACCCGCACGAGATGCGTCTTACCGCTGGACGCAGGGCCGATCAGGAGCTGCACCTCCCCCTGCCATTGGGGCCAGGCGTCAATCAGCCTGACCGCCGCGAGATTGCAATCGCTCACGAGAAAGTCCTCCGCCCCGAGAGCGGCGCGGTGCGGTAGATCGAAGCTGAGTTGTCCCGCCGTCACGACGTTCTGACCCGCGGGGAGCGGCCGGCACCTGGCCGGGCTGACTTCCGGCGGCGGGGGGGACGCGGCGCCTGCACCGGCTCGTAGCTCGCCATATGCCGCAGCCATTGCCAGAAATAGGCGCAGGCCGAGACGATGGTGAGCGTGCCCGTTGCCCAGATCAGAACCCAGACCAGCCCCCCGAGACCGAGACCGAGACCGAGACCGAGCTCGGCGAGAACGACACCCGCCAGCAGAATCTGCGCGAAGGTATTCGCCTTGCTAATGAGCAACGGCTTGACGATGACCGGCCGCGACATCATCCAGGCCAGCAGCACCGCGCCGACGATGAGAATGTCGCGGCTGACCACGGCAATGACGAGCCATAGCGGCAAATAGCCGGCAACGCCGAGGGTCACATAGATCGTGACCAGCAGGGCCTTATCGGCGATCGGATCGAGATAGGCCCCGAGCTCCGTGTGCCAGCCGTAGCGCTTGGCGAGAAAGCCGTCCGCCGCGTCGGAGATACCGGCAAGCACGAACACGAGGAAGGCCGCGAACATCTCCTGGCCGATAATCAGCCACACCAGAAGCGGCACGAGCAGGATCCGGCCCAAAGTCAGCGTGTTGGGGATATTTACCACCGCGTCTCCAGCCCTCTCCCATTGCGGCCCGTCTTGGCGGGACCGCCCGTGGATTTTAGCAGAGTCCGCCCGAAAAAGTGCCCATTTCGGTCGCCTGCGTTCTATTGAGAGCGGACCACGAGGGTGCCATCTCTCTCGTCGAGGGCAAATCCATTCTGGCCGAACGCCGCCTGGAGACGGTCGAGCGAGCCGGCGAAATCGAAGGTGACCTCGGCCCCCCGTGCGGACAGGGAGTTCACCTCGAGGTCCTGGAGGCCGGCGATCTGGGTCAGCCGGGTTCGAATCTGTTGCCAATCCCTTAGGCCGGTGAACTCAACCAGCGCGACAACATTGCGCGGCACCTCGCCCGGCGCGGCCGGCGCCTCTTCCCCGCCCGGCACAGGCGCCTCCTCGTAGCCTGCTTCCGCCGGAACCCCCGGCACCGCGCCGCCTGACCGGGTCGCCTTCCAGCGATTCTCCAGGGCTGCCAGACCGGCGGCCGCGGCCTTTTGCGCCGCCATCTTGGCATCGCCGCCGACCGCCTCGGACAGGCTCATATTGATCGCGCCCGCGCCGTCCTCGCCAACGAGCTGGGTCGTGAAGGTATCGCCCTTGACGTCGCCGACGGCGACGACAAGTCCGCCATAGCCATAGGCGCTCTGCAGCGCGGCGAGCGCGTCGGCATCGCCGGCGAGCGCCGCCTTGACGGTGGCGGCCGCGAGATCGGGCCGCGGCCGCAGGACCGTGGCCGGAGTCACGCTGTGGGAGATGTCGAGATCCTCCCAGGCATTGCGCCACCCCACCTGCCCGTCGCCCGTCACACTGTCGCCGGCGAGCACGAGCGGCAGGAGGGAGATCGACGGCGCCCGGTCCTCGCTGAAGGGAATGGCGTTGTCGGCCAGGAATTGCTTCACGTCATATTCGTTGAAGCGCACGTCCAGGGTCGCGATGTAGCGCGTGGTCGAGGTCTGTTCCTTGCGCACGGCAACGCCGCTGACCAGCTCCTGGACCTCCGCGTGGCTGAACTCGGGCAGTTGCTCGCGCACGCTGGGCTGCACGAGACGGTCGAGCAGGATATTCATGGCCCGCATCTCGGCCTGGGCCATGCCCGTCTTCCTGGCGGCGACCGCATCCTTGGCGGTGGTGTCGACGGTGACCTTGGCGACGTCGTAAAGGCTATCGGCCGCCGCGGCGGTCATGCCCATGCCGAGCCCCGCCAGCCCGCAAAGGACAAAGAGACTCAATCTCCGAGCAAGCCGCTCTAATTGCCTGAAACTCATTTTGAACTCACCCGCCGTGACCGATTCCGCCGCTCCCGCGGCACCGCTAACCCCTAAACCCTTGGAATAAGGCAGGCTCACGGCCTTTCCGCCTTGACGGGCCTTGCCCGGCACGATTGTTATGCCAATTCTTCTGAACTTGCACCCCGAGTGGCCAGGTGCCCCCGAAATCCCAATCCAACGACCAAGCGCCTCTGACCTATCGCGACGCGGGCGTCGACGTCGACGCTGGCAATGCGCTGGTGAAGGCCATCGGCCCGCTTGCGGTCAAGACCATGCGCGCCGGGGTCATGGGCGGCATTGGCGGCTTCGGTGGCCTGTTCGACCTCAAGGCATGCGGCTACGCCGACCCGCTGCTGGTCGCCGCCACAGACGGGGTCGGCACCAAGCTCAAACTCGCCATCGAAACGGGGCTGCATGACGGCATCGGCATCGATCTCGTGGCCATGAACGTCAACGACCTCGTCGTCCAAGGCGCCGAGCCTCTGTTCTTTCTCGACTACTTCGCCACCGGCAAGCTGGAGCTGAGCGTGGCCTCCGCCGTCGTGGCCAGCATCGCCGCCGGCTGCAAGGAAGCAGGCTGTGCCCTGATCGGCGGCGAAACCGCCGAGATGCCGGGGTTGTATGGCGACGGCGACTACGACCTCGCCGGCTTCACCGTCGGCGCGGTGGAGCGCGCGCAGCTCTTGCCGCGCACCGATCTCGCCGCCGGGGACGTCCTCATCGGCATTCCTTCCTCCGGCGTTCACGCCAACGGCTTCTCGCTGGTGCGCCGCGTGGTCGCCGAAAGCGGTCTCGGCTGGGACGACCCGGCGCCCTTCGCGCCCGCAATGAGCCTGGGCGCGGCACTGCTCACCCCCACCCGCATCTATGTGCGGCAGCTCCTTGAAACGATTCGCACAACCTCGGCCGTCAAGGCGCTGGCCCATATCACCGGCGGCGGCCTGATCGACAATCTTCCCCGCGTACTGCCCGACGCGCTTGCCGCCACCATCGACCAAAACGCGCTGCATTTGCCGCCGGTGTTCGAATGGCTGCAAGCCGAAGCACGCCTCGACGCCCACGAGATGATGCGCACCTTCAATTGCGGCGTCGGCATGGTCCTCGTGGTGGACGCGGGCGACGTCGACCGCGTGATCGCCGGCCTCGGCTCCCTCAAAGACGAGGCGTTTGTTTTCGGCACGCTTACGGCCCGCGACGGCGGCGAGCCGGTGCGTCTCGAAGGCAAGCCCTGGTCGGCGGCATGACGGCCGAGGAGCGGGTGACGCCAAAGAAGCGCGTCGGCGTCCTCATCTCGGGCCGCGGCAGCAATCTCCAGGCGCTGATCGATGCGGCCAAGGCCCCTGATTATCCCGCCGAGCTCGTCCTCGTGATCTCAAACGTCGCGGATGTCCAAGGCCTCGCCCGCGCCGAGGAAGCCGGCATCGCCACGCGCGTCATCAGCCACAAGGACTTTCCCGCGCGCGAGCCCTTCGAGGCGGCGCTCGACGCCGCCCTGAACGACGCGGGCGTGGAGATCCTGTGCAATGCCGGCTTCATGCGCCTGCTGACGGAAAGCTTCGTGGCCTGCTGGCACGACCGCCATCTCAACATCCACCCCTCGCTGCTGCCGGCCTTCAAGGGCCTCGACACCCATGCGCGGGTCCTGGAATCGGGCGCCAAGGTCACCGGCGCAACGGTCCATTTCGTCCGCGCGGCCATGGATGACGGCCCCATCATCGCCCAGGCCGCCGTGCCCGTTAACCCTGGGGATACCGCCGACAGCCTTGCCGCGCGCGTGCTGGAGGCCGAGCACCGGCTCTACCCCCACGCGCTTGCCCTGGTCGCCTCGGGCGCCGTGCGGGTCGAGGGGGAACATGTGGTCGGAATGACACAGCAAAATGGCTAAACCGCCCTCTTTTTTGCCAGCCCCGGCCGCACGCTTTGATCGAATATGGTAACCGCCGTAAGGTTAGAGGTTAGGCTGGCGTTTATTGATGCAGCGCAAGATGCGGCGCTGGCAACCATGGACAATGCCGACAGCCGGATGCTAGGAACGGGCCATACTCAAACAATCTTCGTGGCTGCCTTGCGAGACCGGAGCGATGCGCTCCTAAGCAGCGCGCAAGACCGTTTTCCTGGCCTGGCGGCTTGATCCCCGGGTCCAAACCCGGCACCACGGCCCGGCGAAGACCAGGGCTTTAGGGGGAAGGCGTAAATGGCGGACATGACGGTCGCCTATTCACCGTCGCACGGGCTCGGCGAAGAGCAGAGCATCTGGTTCAAGCTCACGCCGCTTTTGAACCAGGAGAACCCTATGCAGGTTCTCATGGCGCTCAGCGACAAATACGGCGGCATTATCCCGATCAATTTGAAGAACCAGCGCATCGTGCTGCTGAGCGAGCCCGCGCATGCGGAGCGCGTGCTAGTGTCGAACGCCGACAACTACACCAAATATTTCGACGGCCTGCGCCCGATCTTCGGCAACAGCATGATCACGATCGACGGCGCGCTGTGGCAGAAAATTCGCACGCCGCAGCAGGCCGCGTTCCACCCGAATATGTTCGAAGAGTATTTCCCCTATCTGATGTCGGCCATCGATTCCAAGATGGCGCGCTGGACGGAGATCGCCGAAACGGGCGAAACCGTCGAGATGGTCGAGGAGACCTGGACGCTCGCCGCCGAGATGGTGTGCAAGGCGCTGTTCGACCGCGAGATGCCGTTCAACCCGCATTTCGTGTTCCAGCAGGTGAAGACCTACACCGACGTGATGAACCACAAGTCGATCCGCCTGAAGAACCAGCGCGGCGAGTTGGTGGAGATGACGAGTGAGACCACGGCCAAGGCCATGGAAGTGTGGCACTCGATCCCCGATATGGTCATGGGCGCCAACGTCCTGGAGCATCGCGAGAAGACACTGCTCAAGATGCTGGAGGCGGCCGAGGCCGATCCGGACTTCCCGGAGTTCGACCACCGCCAGGTCATCGACGAGATGAAGCAATATCTGTGGGCCGGCACCGAGACCACGGCGCTGACGCTCGCCTGGTCGCTCTACCTGCTGTCGCAGCATCCCGAGGCCATGGAGCGCATCCGCGCCGAGGCGCATGCCGTATGCGGCGACGCCGACCCCGAATGGAACCAGGTGCAGCAGCTCGCCTACACGCGGCAAGTGATCCAGGAGACGATGCGCCTCTTCCCGCCGATCTGGGCGCTGATCCGCATCGCCGCCGGTGACGACGACATTCAGGGCCACAAGATCAAGGCCGGCGACAAGGTGGTGATCCTCACCTACATCGCCCATCACAATCCGAAATATTGGGACGACCCGGAGAAGTTCGATCCGGAGCGCTTCGCGCCTGAGCGGGCCAAGAAGCGGGTGAAATATTCCTACCTGCCGTTCGCGGCCGGCAAGCGCGCCTGCATCGGCGGGGCGCTGTCGCAGATCGAGAACACTTTGGCGCTGGTGCAGCTCCTTCGCCGCTTCACCCCGGAATATGTCGGACCGGTGCCGGCGAAGATCCACGCCACGGTGACGTTCTGCCCGAAGGGCGGCCTGCCCTTCCGCATCCGCCCGCGCTAGCCGGCGTTCGCTAAGCCATCTTCGATTTTAGCTTGATGATGTCGCCGTCGATGGCGAAGGCACCATAACCCTGGTGGTGGAGGGTCTTGGCGTCCTTCTGCTTGGGATCGTGCCACGCCTTGACCACTTCGAGGATGAACAGGCTGAACCTGTCGACCAAGGTCGTATCGGTGACCCGGCATTCGAGATTGGCGAAGCACTCGGCGACGAGCGGCGGCGCCACATGGTCCGCCGGGACCGGTGTCAGGCCAATCGATGCGAACCTGTCAACGCTACGGCCCGAGGTGTTGCCAACGGCAACGACCTTGGGCGCGAGCTCCGCCGCCGGAACGGCGATCACACATTCACCTGTGGCTCGCAAGGCCGCGAAGCTGTAATCCGCGCTGCTGACGATGCAGGCGATGAGCGGTGGCTCGAAGTCGACCATCATGTGCCAGGACATGTTCATAACATTGGCGCGGCCGTTGTCTGCCGTCGTGAGCAGCACGACGGGCCCCGGCTCGATGAGCTGGTAAACCTTGGCAAGTGAGAGCGCGCGCATTGGCCTCTTGCTCAGCCCACCTTCAATCAGTCGATTGTGTGGGTCTTGAGATCCGGCATGTCGGTCTTGGCCGCGCCGCCCTTTTTTGCCGGCGCATCGTCCGCCTCGATGTCGGGGAAGCCGGCGCGCAGGTAAGCCACGATCTGCCAGATCTGATCTTCCGACAGCGTGTCCTTGAACGCCGGCATGGCCGTACCGAACTGCTTGCCGCCTTCGGAGATGCTCCACAGGAGATATTGGTCCACGGCGATCGGCTGCTGCACCATGTAGGCCAGCAGCGCCGGCGAAGGCGTCAGCGCGTAAGCGAGATCGCCGTTGCCGAGCCCGGTGTCGCCATGACATTTCTGACAGTTCGCCCAGTAGAGCGGCCCGCCCTCGGCGATGGCGCGCACCGTGTAGCCGACGCCGTTCTCCGCCTTCAGATATTTCTCCGGGATGCTCCGATTCACGAAGGTCGAGAAGCGCAGCATGCGCTGCTGCTGCTCGGGCTCGAGATTGTGCAGGCTCCAGCCAATGGCCGGCTCCTGGCCTTTGGGACTATCCTCTTTGGGCATGTCCTTGGGCACGCCGTCGGCGTCCGGGGGGACGTCCCCCGCGAACGAGGCGGCCACGGGCGCGAGAAGCAGCCCGGTCACAACAAGCGCGATTGAGAGTATGCGGGGCATCGGCGAGGTCCTTACCGCTGAGGTGTCAGCGCAAGCGTCATACCTCACATCGAAGGCGAAACCGTGCCTTGTCGCAGATCAAACGCCGAATTCGGGATGGGGCCTAGCCCCTAGCCGACGATCTCGGCCTTCTTGAAGCACAGCCCGATCTCGCGCTTGGCGCTCTCGGGGCTGTCGGAGCCATGCACGGAGTTCCGCTGCATGTTGACGGCAAAATCCTTGCGGATGGTGCCGGGCTCGGCATCGACCGGATTGGTTTTGCCTATCACCGCCCGGTTCCTGGCGATGGCGTCCTCGCCCTCCAGCACCTGGAGCACGATCGGCCCAGAGGTCATGAAAGCGATCAGGCCTTTGTAGAAATCCTGGCCCTTGTGCATCTCGTAGAACTTGGTCGCGTCCTTCTTTTTCCACCACACGCGTTTCTGCGCGATGACGCGAAGCCCGGCGCCCTCGAGCCTGGCGATGATCAGCCCGGTGATATTGCGCTCAGTCGCATCGGGCTTGATGATTGAGAGCGTGCGTTCGGAAGCCATACCTAAGTCCTTCTAGTCTTTAGAATCTTTGCGGGGCTTATAACTGCCAGGCATGACAGCCACAAGGCGATCGGGGTAAACAGGATGCGGTTGGGAGGCCGATAGCGAGCGCGCTTCGGCGCATAGGAGGGAAAAGCCGATGCTCTATGCCACGCTCAAGGTGCTGTTGACGAGCGTCCTCGTGGTCGCAGTGTCGGAAGCGGCGAAGCGCAGCGCCCTTTTCGGGGCGGTCATCGCCTCCATCCCCCTCACCTCGGTACTCGCCATGATCTGGCTCTATGTCGATACCGGCGACACGGAGAAAGTGGCGCGCCTGGCCAATGGTATCTTCTGGCTGGTGCTGCCCTCGCTGGTCCTGTTCGTCAGCTTGCCGGCGCTGCTGCGCCATGGCGTCGATTTCTATGCGAGCCTCGCCGCCTCCATCGCACTTACCGTCGGGGCCTATTTCGCCATGCTCTATACGCTCAAGCTGGCCGGCATCGAGATCTAAGGGCAGGCCACGGCCTCAGGCCTTTTGCTGCCAGCGCCCGTCCGCGTCCTGCTGCCAATAGCTCACCGCGTAGCCCTTCTCCTTGGCCGTGGTCCATGCCTCCCGCGCCCGCGCCACGGCGTCCGGATCATGGCCGTCCAAGAGCTGGACGACTCGCGTATAGGAGGACGCATCGTCGAGCGTGGCCCCGTCGACCAGGAAGCGCACCGCGGCCCCGTTCGGATTGTCTTCACCCACGGTGAGATAGACCGGTTGCTCCGCCGGCGTGCCGTCGCTTGCCGTGCCGTGCGGCAGAAAGCTGTCCTCGCGATAGGTCCACAGCAGCGTGTTCAGCGCCTCGACCCGCTCACGGCTCGTCGCCTGCACGGCCGCGCGCCAGCCACGCTCAAGCGACCGCTCGACCAGCATCGGCAGCACCTGGTCGAGCGTGCGGTTCTCCAAATGATAGAAATAGACTTCCGTCTCGCAGTTCATGCTCACAGCCCCTTGGATCAGGCGTCCTTGGCGTAAGGATTCTTGCCTTTGCGCAAGTTCAGCCTGATCGGCACACCGGGCAGATCGAAGCTCTCGCGCAATCCGTTCACCAGATAGCGGGAGTAGGAATCCGGCAGCGCCTTCGGCAGCGAGCAGAACACCACGAAAGTCGGCGGCCGCGCGTTGGCCTGGGTCATATAGCGGAGCTTGATGCGGCGTCCCGACGGCGCCGGCGGCGGGTGGGCATCCAGCGTGGCGGCGAGCCATTGGTTCAAGGCAGCGGTCGGTATCCGGCGATTCCACACCTCGTCGGCTGCGAGCACGGCCTTCATAACTTTATCGAGCCCCTTGCCGCTCATGGCCGACACCGTCACCAGCGCCACGCCCCTAACCTGCGGCAGAAGGCGCTCGCAAGCCTCGCGCAATTCGTTCAGCCGCTTGTCGCGCTCGCGAACCAGATCCCATTTATTGATGGCGATGACGAGCGCGCGTCCCTCTTGCGCGATCAGCGCGGCGATCTGGAGATCCTGCTTCTCGAATGGCTGTTCCGCATCGAGCAGCAACACGACGACCTCGGCGAAGCGGATGGCTTTCAGCGTATCGCCGACCGAAAGCACCTCCGCCTTGCCCTCGACCCGGGCCTTCTTTCTGAGCCCCGCGGTGTCGAACACGCGTAAGGGCCGCCCGTGCCAGTCGATCTCCGAGGCAATTGCGTCCCGCGTAATGCCGGCCTCGGGGCCGGTAATCATGCGCTCCTCGCCGAGCAGCGCATTGACCAGGGTCGACTTGCCGACATTCGGCCGGCCGACAATGGCGATCCGCAGGGCATGCGGAGCCTCGTCCGCCTCGACGTTTTCGGGCTCGGGTTCGGCGCCCTCGCTCTGAGCCTCAAACACCGCCTGGACGGCCTCGGAAATTTCGCCGATGCCGAGGCCATGCTCGGCGGAGATCGGCACAGGCTCGCCGAGCCCGAGCGCGTAGGCCTCATAGAGGCCCGCCTCCGCCGCCCGGCCCTCACATTTGTTGACGGCCAGGACCACCGGCTTACCGGATCTCCGCACCAAATCGGCGAAGATCTCGTCCGAGGCGATTACGCCGGCGCGGGCGTCGATGAGAAACAGCACGACATCGGCTTGCGCGATGGCCTCTTCGGTCTGCTCGCGCATGCGCGCGGTCAGCCCCGTATCGCCGGGCTCCAGCCCCGCCGTATCGATGAGCGTCACATCGTATTTCCCAAGCTCCGTCTCCGCCTCACGCCGGTCCCGTGTCAGGCCGGGCTGGTCGTCGACCAGCGCCAGCCGCCGGCCCGCGAGCCGGTTGAACAGGGTGGACTTGCCGACATTTGGCCGTCCGACAATGGCGACAGTAAAGGGCATGGATCCGTTCGGAGCGGGACTTCGGGGTGCAACGCTGGGCAGCGCGCCATCAGTGGGCGGTTGCCCGCTTTAGCACACGATTAGTTAAGAGCGATCAGGTCGGCGTCATCGTCCAGGATATACATCCGGCCGCCGGCCACAACGGGCGTGACGAAGACGTCGGTGTTGAGGTCGATCTGATCGGACATCTGGCCGGTCCGCGCATCGGCCCCCACCAACAGCCCGTAGCCAGAAACGACCCACAGCCGGTTGCCCGCAAGCACCGGCCCGCTCCACCGCGAACTCTTGGGAAGATCGCTGACCCAGAGCACCTGGCCGTCATTGCGGCCGAGCGCCATCAGCTTGCCGGACACGTCGACCACATAAACAGCATTGCCGGCGACCCACGGCATCTGCGTGCTGGCCACGTTGCGGGTCCAGACCCGCGCGCCCGTCGAGGCCGAGGTGGCGATCATCCTGCCGCCATGACTGACGGCGAACACCACGTTGCGGTCGATCACCGGCCGGGCCGGGTCGCCGAGAATGCCGGCCGCGGTGGTGTCCGATGTGCGGGTCAGAGAATCCGTCCACGCCGCCTTGCCGCTACCGGACTGATACGCGGCGATGTCACCGGCCGGGAACGGCGCCACCACGACGCCGCTGGCGACCGCCGGACTGGCGTTGCTGAGCAGGGTTGCGGTCTGTGGCAAACCGCGTGACTTCCACAGCACTTCGCCGTTCGCCCCATTCAACGCATACAGAGTGTTGTCGCTGGCAACGAAATAGACTTTGCCGCCGGCCGCCGTGGGTGAGTTGCGGATCGGCTCGCCCAGCGCCTTGATCCACTGCACCGCGCCGCTGCCCGCATCGAGCGCGACCACGGTGCCGTAGCCGGTCGTGACATAGAGCGTACCGCCGTCGAGCGCGAGCCCGCCGCCGAAGCCTTCGCTGCTCTTCTCGTTCTCCGGCGTGACACTCGCCCGCCACGCCCGCGCCCCGCTCCCGGCGGAGAAGGCCGTGACATTACCCGCCGCATCGAGAGTGAACACCTTGCCTCCGGCCACGAGCGGCACGGCACTCAAACGCCCGCTGGACGAAGAGCCGGTCCCGGCACTCACGGTCCAGGCCTTCCGCAACGCCCCGCTGAGAGCCAGGTGACCGAGATTATTGGAGGGCACGCCACCGGGCTGCGTCCAGGCCGCATTGGCCTGCGCCGGCGGCAAGGAGACCGGTTTGAAAGTCGCTTGCTGGGCGCCGACCTGCCCCGGATCGGTGATGACGGCGATCCGCTCGCCCGGCAGCTTGGGCTCTTCTTTTTCGAATGGATTTTTGATGCCGGCCAGTGGGCCGCAGCCGCCGCAGGTCGCAGCGATTAGCACGGCGACCGCGCCTGCGCGCCACGCGCCGAGAAGGCG
Source organism: Methyloceanibacter sp. (assembly GCA_035528655.1). Lineage (GTDB taxonomy): Bacteria > Pseudomonadota > Alphaproteobacteria > Rhizobiales > Methyloligellaceae > Methyloceanibacter. The sequence goes on along the minus strand of DATKYG010000044.1, from coordinate 44,178 downwards.
ACCGCCTGTTCTACGTCTACTGTCTCGGCCCATGTTCAGAGCCCTTCGATCTCAAAACGCTAATTCGTCGTGCTGCTGCTGCTCAGCGCCGACGGGCTGCTCACGATGAGCGTGAGCATCATGTTCGCGCGGTCCCGCAAATTCGGGGGCGTCTCCTGCGTGCTGAGGAGCGCGCTGAACTGCTTTTCCGCCGCGCGCATATCGTTGTGGCGATAGGCGGAAAGACCGAGCAGTTCCCGGGCCGAGAACCGCCAAGCGCTGTCGGTGTCGATGAGGCCCTTGAGCCGGCGTTCCATCTCGGCATAGTCGGCGCTGTCTAGGCGCAGCGTCGCGGCTTGCAGCGTGGCAAGACCCTGCAGAATTGGATCGACGCTGCCGTCGGTGGCTAGCGCATCGTAAGAGGCCACGGCCTTTTCGGTCTCGCCGGCCTTGGCTTCGTTGGATGCGAGCTGGAAGCGCGAAAGCACCTGGTAGCCGCGCGGGCCGTCGGCGGCGAGCGACGCGAAGGCCTCGCGCGCCTTTTCCGTGTCCGTGTCGGCCTCCAGCGTCAGAGCTTGGGTGAATTCCGCCCCCGCCTCTTGCGACTGGCGCACCTGCCAGAAGGTCCAGCCCTTATAGGCGGCGACACCAGCGATCACGAGCGCGCCCAGAACGAGGACAATGACCCCGTATCGGTCCCACAGCTTCTTGTATTGTTCGTGGCGGACGGCCTCGTCCACCTCGCGAAAAAAACTATTGTCGCTCATTGGGCTGTGGGCTCTTGTGACAGGATTGGAACAACGATGGCGGCAGGAGCCATGCCGTCGGCCCCTTCCCTCCCCGCCGTATAGTGAAGCCCACTTGCTCGCGCAAGGCTGGAAGCCCTGCCAGCGGCTGACAAGCTTGGCGAACGCAGGCGCCCTCTTGGGCTAACTGCCTGTCATTTTGGTCTTTTTCGTGACTCCGTCACTGTCCTCGGACATCGAATAGGTGTAGGCGTCGGAGGGGAAGGCGCGGGTGCGCACCTCATTGGAATAAGCCTTGACTGCGCCTTCGATGGCGCCGCCGAGCTGGGCGTATTCCTTGACGAATTTGGGGACGCGCGGCGACAGGCCGAGCATGTCCTCGAGCACGAGGATCTGGCCGTCGCATTCGGCCGAAGCGCCGATGCCGATGGTCGGAATGGCAATCTGCTTGGTGATACGCGCCGCCAGCAGCTCGGCCAAAGCCTCGAGCACGACGGCGAAGGCCCCGGCTTCGGCCACGGCCTTGGCGTCCTCCTCGAACACGGCCCATTCGGACCGGTGCCGGCCCTGCGGCCGGAAGCTGCCGATCGTGTTGACCGACTGAGGCGTCAGCCCGATATGGCTGACCACCGGAATGCCGCGGCTGGTGAGATAGCGGATGGTCTCCGCCATATGCACGCCGCCCTCGAGCTTGATGGCGCCGCAACCGGTCTCTTTGAGCACCCGCGCGGCGTTGCGGAAGGCGATCGCCGGGCTCTCTTCATAGGAGCCGAACGGCATATCGACCACGACGAGCGCCTGGGACGAGCCGCGCACCACCGCTTGCGCGTGCATGATCATGAGGTCGAGCGGCACCGGCACCGTCGTCTCGTAGCCGTGCATCACCATGCCAAGCGAGTCGCCCACGAGCAGGATGTCGACATGCGGATCGATAATCCGCGCCGTATGCGCATGATAGGCGGTCAGCGCCACGATGGGCGTGCCACCTTTGCGCTTGGCGATATCTGGGGCGGTAATGCGCTTTGCGTCAAAACTCTGCGACACGGCTCAAGCCTCGCGATTGGAACTCAAGGGTCTTATGACAGAAATATGGTGATTTGTGCAGTGCAAAAAAGGCCCGCCGCGCAACGGGTCTAGTGCTGGATCACCGCCCGGCCGATAAGGAGCGGGTGGAGCCAGATCATGAACACCACATAGAGCACCACGCCCAGCCCCACCGCGATGAGATCGTTGCGGGCCGGGCCTGAGCCTGGCGTCTCCACCAGCGCTGTCGGCTGCCGTCCCCTGAGCGCGATGCGGTCGAAGACGGCATAAGCCAGGAACGAGCCGAACAGGATGATCGACGCGAGATCGCCATTGGCGATCATATGGGCGAGCGCCCAGGTCTTGATGGCCGCCAGGAAGGGATGCTTCAGCTTCGCCTTGAGCCGGCACGGCACATAGGCCGCCACCAAAAAGATGAAGGCCGGCAGCATGAGCACGATCGCCACCCAGCGCGTCCACGGCGGCGGTGACCAGACCTGAATGACCGGCGCTTGTGCGAAGCCCCAGACGAGCAGCACCAAACCGGCAATGGAGAGAACCGAGAATAAGGCCTTGTAACCGTTCTCGCCGATGCGCCCGACCAGCCCCGCACGGACTTGCGGGAAGGCCGGCAGCAGGTGAATGCCGAGAAAAACGACGATGCCAATAATGAGTAACGTCATGACTGAAATCCCGGTCTTCCCTGCCCGTTTCTATCTCCCTAAACGAGCAAACCCCAGAGGTTTCCCGTGGTCAACAAGGGTTTCAATCACGAGGCGCAAGGAATGACGGCGTAATCTTGCGTCGCCGTCCAGTTGACGCGTTTGCCGTCCCACCCGAATGCAAAGGCCGGGCTCGGCGCCGTCCAATGCTGCGGCTTCCATCGCTCGACGGAAACCGGCGCGCCCTCCATCACCTGCCCCGGCACGACGATCCAAGCCGGCGCATCGGGCCGCGCGCAGAGCTGCTCCAGCCGGGCATCGATGAGATTTTTGAGGCTCGCTTCGTCGTTGGTTGCTCGTTGCGCGTCGTTGAATGGGGTGCGCAAGCGCTGGTCGACCATCCCCAAATCCGTGAGCAACCGCGCCCGCATGTCCCAGATCATCGCCAGAGGCCGTGAGAAAATCGCGCTTGCCCCTTGCAAGGTGCTGATCCAGTTAGCGCCCGGCCAAGCTCCACGTGTCGAAACGACCGTCGAGCCAGAGGACGGCGCCCGGCCGGCTCGACAGCAGCGCGCGCAGCGCCGGATCGCCGGCAGCTGTGTCGGCCTCGACGGTTCTCGCGTCGCGAACATCCCAGAGTACTACGCCGAGCACTGCCAGGACGACCGCCGCCGCGCTGAGTGGGAGGAGCAGACGTTCCGACGGCTTGGTCAGAGCATAGACCGCGGCCAATGCGCAAACCGGCATGCTCCACACCCCGAACATGCTGAGAAGGGAAACAATGTTCCAGCTACCGTCCGGCGCATCGGCGGAAAACGCAGCCACGCCATAAAGGCGGATGCCGAAAGTGAGCAGAGCGTAGCACCCCACGAAACCCCAGAGCGCGAATGTCAGCTTCGGGTCGATGCGCCGCGTTTGCGCCGGTCGCCAGAAAGCCAAGATAAAAGCGAGCCCCGCTGCCGACAGGGCGATCGGAATCGTCTCCGCACCGAGCCAAGCGATGACGAGCCACCCGAGCGTGAGCCTCGCATTCCCGCCCTGGCGCCAGAGCTGCACCGAGCAGATGGCGAGGGCGGCCGCGGCCAAGACGGCGACGATCCAGACCGACCGCCACGATTGCACCTGGACGGCCAGGAGCGACCCGAACACGCTTCCGAAGAAATGCGCGGCGGCCAACCCGACGACGCCAATCACCATCGTGGCGATAAACAGCGAGCGCAGCCGGCCCGAGACCACGCGCGTGGCGATCGCCAACGTCGCGAATTGTACGAGGAGCCGGCTCCAGTCCTGGGCAGGCCACTGCACCGGTAAAAGATCGGGCGTTCTCGCCGAGATCATTTCTCCAAAGGCAGGATCGATCGTCACGAACAGCCGATCGGCGACCGGCACGTGAAACGCGGCAGCGAGAAGCAACAATGCGACGGCGCCGCCGGCGCAAGCCAAACTGACGGGAAGTGAAAAGACCCTCTCCTCAGGGTCGAAGAAGGTCAGCCAGGTCCACACCCCGAGGCCGGGCAGCGCCATGATGGGGTGGAAGAGCGCAGCGGCCGCCAACGGCACCAGAGCCGCCAGCCTTCGGCCCCGGCACATCAACGCAAAGGCGAAAAGAACCGCCGCCTCGGGAAACGTTCGCGGCACCGCCATCGGCTCGGCGTAGTGAAAGACGTGGAAACCGCCATAGCTCGCTGGCAGAACGAGCACGAACAAGACAATGACCCAGCGCAGGCGTCCCTTCGCCATTGCCGCCGCGAGACTGACGAGCGCCCCGATCCATAACAACAGGCCGGCGAGACTCACCAGCTTGGCGCCCTGCGCGACCCCAAACATGTCGATTGCAGCCGTTATAAAGTGCGGGAAGACGGTAAAGCCGAACTGCCCATCGTTGGTGAACATGAAGTCCTGCCCGACGCCGCCCGGATCGGCCGCCGCCAACACCTGGCCGACATAGAGGCGCGCATCGTGGATGATACCCTCGTAGGGATGGATCAGGAGGCAAAGGCCGACCAAGCCGGCGGCGAGGACGGCGCCGGCGAGATACGCTTCTGGGCTCGGCCGGCTCAAGGAGCCGTTCCGCCAGAGCGTCATGGCTTGGCGGGGCCCGGCTTGGCGCTGAACAGCAGGTTGCGCCGCGCCAGATAGTTGAACAGGAACACGATGCCCGCCGTCGGCACCTTCGCCAGCTGGTAGCTCAGCGGCGTGCCCGTTGCCGGAGCTGCCCGCCCCACAAATCGCCGAACGTCAAGCTCCAGCGGGAGGGCGCAAGAACTGCCCCCGGCTGTTTGCTGTCGACGGTCATGCCACTTTTCTCGGCACCAACCGCTCGCTCTTCAGCGCCTCTTGAACACCGGAGAGCCCTTCCCCGCCATATTCGGCGTCCTCGTTCACCTGCCACACGTCATAGACCGCCCGGCCCGCCTCGATGTTGAGCGCGGTGAGGAGCCCGGTCATCATGGCATGGTCCTGGTTATTGTATTTGTGCATGCCGTTGCGGCCGACGAGATGCAGCGTCGGGAATTGGGACGTCAGATCCCGGCGTACCATGGCTATGTTGTCGGCATAGGCGTCGTCATAGACCGGATAGGCTTTCGGCTGGCGCACGACACAGGCATCGGCCACGTCTTCGGGCCGCATCAGGCCGATCTTGCCGATCTCCGCCTTGGCCAGCGCGATGAGATCGTCGTCGCTCGACGTCCACAGCCCGTCGCCTTCGAAGCAGAAATATTCAAGGCCGAGGCTGGTGGAGGTTGCGTCGGGAATGAGTTCCGGCGACCAGGAGCGAAAATTCTGCACCCGGCCAACCTTGACCGCGGGGTCGTGGATATAGACCCAGTTGTCGTCGAGCTCGACGCTCGACCTGCCCATCAGCACCACGGTGAGAAAATCACGGTAGCTCAGTGCGCGCGCGTGCATCGTCGAGATCGGCGCCGGCGCGATCGAGCGGACGAGATCGCGCACCGGGGCCGATGAGACGACATGCTGCGCCGTGTAAGTCTCGCGGCTGCCGTCGCCCCGCGTAACCTCGACGGTCCATAGCTGCGACGCCTCCTCCCAGTGGAGCTTGTCGACCTTGCGGTCCATCACCACGCGGCCGCCGGCGACCATGATCTTGCGCGCCGCCGCGTCCCACATCATGCCGGGGCCGCGCCGCGGATAGCGGAATGATTCGATCAGCGTCTTGGCCGTCGCCTTGCCGTTGGCGGAACGCCCGAGCGAGCGGCGCACGCCATCCATCACCGCCGAGCGCAGATCGAGACCCTTGATGCGCTGGGCCGCCCAGTCGGCGGAAATCTCGTCGCAGCTCATGCCCCACACCTTCTCGGTGTAGGTCTTGAAGAAGATTGAGAACAGACGCTCGCCGAACTGATTGCGCACCCACTCATGGAACGTTCGCGGGCTCTCGATCGGCGACACGCGCGCCTTCGCGTAGGACAGGACACAAGCGAGGCTCTCGATCGGACCGAGCTTGCGGAACGCCTCGAAAGCCTTGAGCGGATAGGAGAAGAACTTGCCGCGATAATAGATGCGCGACAGCCGCGGCCACTCGATGAAGTCGTCCGGCAAAATTTCGTCCCACAGATCGACGATCTCTTTCGACTTGGAGAAGAAGCGGTGGCCGCCGATGTCGAACAGAAAGCCCTTGTGGTTCACTGTCCGGCTGATGCCGCCGACATATTTTGGATCCTGCTCGAGCACGAGGACGCTATGGCCGTCCCTGGCCAGCCGATAGGCCGTGGTGAGCCCCGCTGGCCCGGCACCGATGACGATGGTCTCTGCTGAAAGGCTCAAGAAATGCGCTCCCCGGATGCCCCTTGATTCTTAGAGAGAAATCCTAGGCAGTCGCCGTAAAGAACCCCTAAACGCATATCCCACCGATGAACGCTGGCCCTATTTGCCCCAAGGAAACCCCTGCACTTGCAACATCAGGGGCGAGGGCGTAGCAGGCGCGGCATGTCCGCGATCTTCGACCACGGCCCGCCGCCGCCCTGCCCGGCGCCCTTCAATCTGGCAGCCTACGTGCTTGGGCGGGCGCAGACGCTCGGCGGCAAGACCGCGCTCAGCGTCGTCTCGCCGGACGGCGCGGAACATTGGAGCTACGCGCGGCTCGAAGCAGCCGTGCGCGGCGCCGCCAGCGGGTTCCTGACGCACGGCTTACGGCCCGGCGACCGGCTGCTCATGCGGCTCGGCAACAGCGTGGACTTTCCGATTTGCTATCTCGCAGCACTGGCGGTGGACATCGTCCCGGTGCCGACCTCGTCGCTGCTGACCGCGCCCGAGGTGACCAAGCTCGCCGCCGACATCTCGCCAAGACTGATCGTGGCGGAAGCGGGCCTGGCGCTGCCCGCCGAACCGCCCTGCCCGGTTCTGCCGGCCACAGCCATGCGCGCCATGTCCGACCTGCCGCCCGCGGCTTACGCGATGGGCGATCCCGACCGCCCTGGCTACATCGTCTACACTTCAGGTACTTCGGGCCTGCCCCGCGCCGTCACCCATGCCCATCGCGCGATCTGGGCGCGGCGGATGATGTGGGAGGGTTGGTATGGGCTCGAAGAGATCGACCGGCTGCTGCATGCCGGCGCCTTCAACTGGACCTATACGCTGGGCACCGGGCTTCTCGACCCGTGGACGCACGGCGCCACCGCGCTGATCCCCGGACAGGGCGTGACGCCGGACGATCTCGGTCGCCTGATGCAAGAGCACGACGCGACGATCTTTGCCGCGGCGCCTGCGATCTACCGCCGCCTTCTCCGCACGCCGCTGCCGCCGCTCGCGCAACTGCGCCACGGGCTCTCGGCCGGCGAGAAGCTGCCGGACGCGACCCGTGCCGCTTGGGACACCGCGACCGGGACTCCGGTCCACGAGGCTTTCGGCATGTCGGAATGCTCGACCTTCGTCTCCGGCGCACCTGCGCATCCCGCACCGCCCGGCACGCTGGGCTATCCTCAAAAAGGCCGCCGCGTCGCCGTGCTCGGCGGCGACGGTCCCGTCGACTTCGGGGCGCCGGGCATTCTTAGCGTCTCGTGGCGCGATCCCGGGCTGATGCTCGGCTATTGGGGCGAAGAGGACCAGACGCGCAGGCGCTTCCAGGGCGAATGGTTCCTGACCGGCGACCTCGTGAGCATGGCGGAGGACGGCGCGCTCACCTATCTCGGCCGCGACGACGACATGATCAACGCGGGTGGCGTCCGCGTCTCGCCCATCGAGGTCGAAACCGCGCTCAACGCCCATCCGGCTATTCTGGAGAGCGCCGCCGCGGAAGTCTCGGTCAAGGCCGACACCACGGTCATCGCCGCTTTCTATGTCGCCAACGCGCCGGTCGAGACGGACGACCTGGAGAATTTCGTCGCACGCCGCCTCGCCCGCTATAAATGTCCGCGCATCTACACGCGCGTGACGGCGCTACCGAAAGGGCCAAACGGCAAGCTGCTGCGCCGGCGCTTACGCGAGGGCTACGAGGAGACTTAGGTCTGGCTGATAAAGCCACGCACCATTTCGCGCCGGATGGCGTGTACGGTAGCTGAGAGTATTCTCCCACGCATGAGGAACACGGTCACAAAATGAAGCCATTGCCACATCTGTACGAAGTCAGCCTTTCCGGTGGTCCAACAGGTTATGCAGATCTGTCGGCCGCAGGACTCCCCCCGTTACGCTCTGCGCCGCCAAAGGAGTTTGACGGCCCTGGCGATGCCTGGAGCCCTGAGCAATTGCTGCTCGCCGCCGTGGAAACATGCTTCTTGTTCACATTCCGGGCGGTCGCCCGGGCTTCCAAATTCGACTACGCCTCGCTTGACCTGTCGGGCAGCGGGACGGTCGATCGCGTAGAAGGCACCACGCGCTTCACAGAAATGGTTCTCCGGCTGCGGCTCACACTTCCCGACGGCGGAGATCCTGAGCGCGCAAAACGGATACTTGAGAAGGGCAAGAATGCCTGCCTTGTGACCGCGTCGCTGTCGGTCCCGGTTCGTCTAGACAGCGAAGTCGTGGTCGAACCCTCATAGCGTCCAGGCGGTCCATCACCAGCCCACCCTATTGCGAGGAGGCGCCGCTCATCTCACTGCCCTTGCACAGCGGCAAGGGCTGCGGCGGCGGTGGCGGATGCGCTTTCCTGTACGCCTCGATGATCGGCTCGAGGGTTTCCTTCGGCCAGAATTTCGGCACGCGGATTTCTCGTAAGCAGGAGGCATTCCAATAGAGCCCCGCGCGCGACAGCGACTTGCCGGCCTTCAGCGCCTGCGCCACGGCGTCGATGTCGCGGGACTCAGGATAGATGTAAATCGTCGTCGGCCTGTCCTTCACGATCTCGAAGATTTTCTCGGACTCCGCCCGCGTCCAGCTGGTGCAACCATTGCTGCGCCCCGCGCTGTAATCCACCAGCTTGCCGTAGGGAACGTAGCCCTCCTTGTCCTTGTAGGGGCTCTCCGGATCCTTCAGACGGCATAGGCCCCGCAGCAACACGGCCGGATGCCCGCCGATGGCGCGCTCCCTGGCGTTTGCCGTGTCGCCCTCGCCTTCGAATTGCAGGAACGAGCGCACCAGCGGCACGCGCTTGCCACCCGCGCGGTAGTACCCTTTGAACGACGGCCTGGTCTCGGCCGTCACATAGGGACCGCCGGTGGTCAGCTTGGACCCTTCCGCATTGCTGAAATTCTTGGCGCAGCGGAGTCCGTTCGCAAAATTCGTACCGTTCAAGCTACGGCCGTTGCCGTGCCCCGACGAAACCGCGCGGAATGTCCGGTCGCCTTCGCAGATGATATAAAACCGGCGTCCGGCGCCGGCGGGACGCGTCGCGTCAAAAGCGAAGTAGCAGGGATTGCTGACCGCGCCCTTGCGCGGATTTTGCAGGTAGAGCGCGCGCGCCCGCTGCAACACCACTTGTGAGATTCGACCGTCGCCGTCGCCGACATGGGCCCGCAACCAAGCCGGAATCTCCGGCGGCGGCTCGGCGGCAAAAGATCGGGGCGATCCCGGCACGGCCACGACGATGACGAGGCCGGCGAGAGTCAGAAGGAGAGATGTCAATCGCACTGGATCAAGTCTCCTGTCGCTGCTGTCCCAATTGGTCCGTTGCCGCGGCAGCCCGCTCGGCCAAAGCAGCCAGCCCCGTCCCGTTCGAATCGGTGCAAGCCGCTTTGGCCTTTTTTTGCGACGATATACCCCCCGGCGTCCCCACTTCTAGGGGCGTGCGTCTCGGGACAGGCGACCTTTGACGGCGATCGAACCGCCCCTCTAAGAATTCGCCCTCTAAGGCTCCCTCTAGGCTAAAGTCAGGCATGACCCTGCTGTCGCGCTGCCTGCAGCCTGTCGCACTCGCGGTGCTCGCAACCCTCGCCGCGACGGCCGCTGCGCAGGCGGAGGACGACGCGCGGGCGCACTGCACCGAGGACGCGATGATCGTCTTCGATGCGTCGGGCTCCATGGCCGGCAATACGGTCCAAGGCCTGTTCAGCGCCATCACCCGCATCGACGAGGTCCGCAAGGCCCTGGCGCAGGTGCTGCCGCACGCCGCGAAGTTCCGCAAGATCGGACTCATCACCTACGGCCCCGGGCCCTACCAGCAATGCAATGTCCAGCTGAACTTCGAGCCGATCTGGAACGCGACCGACCCGATCATGAGCGTAGTCAACGCGATCAATCCGGCCGGCAAGACGCCGCTGGTGGGGGCGGTGAAGGTGGCCGCGGCGGCCCTCGACTCCAAGTCGAAGCCCGGCATCATCGTCGTGCTGACGGACGGCGAGGAAACCTGCGGCGGCGCGCCATGCGACCTGGGCAAAGTGATCAAGGAGACCGGTCGGCCACTCACCGTGCATGTCATCGGCTATCAGCTCAGGGGCTACCGGTGGACCGGCGCGCAGAGCTACCTCGAGGCGCAATGCCTCGCCGAGGAAACCGGAGGCCTCTACATCACGGCGGACAACCGCCAGGATCTGATCGAGGCCTTCGAGAAAACGCTCGGCTGCCCCATGATGTCGGCGCTGCCGCGCTGACGTAGACAAGCCCCGCTCGGTGTTTCACGGACTCTTGCAGATCGGCAAGGGCTCAGGCTTCGCCGGCGGGTGATCCTCTTTATATTGCACGAGCGCCGGCTCGACGGTTTCCCGCGGCCAGAAGTTCGGCGCGCCGATTTCCCGCAAACAGGACGCGTCCCAATACAGCCCGGCGCGCGTGGGCGATTGGCCGGCCTTCACCGCGCGCCCTACGGCCACGATGTCGCGCGCTTCGGGGTAGATATAGACCGTGGTGGGCTGGTTCTCCGCCACCGCCAGAATCTTCTGGGACTCCGACGCGGGCCAGCTGGTGCAGCCATTGCTGCGGCCGTCGCCGTAATCGATCAGCTTGCCGTAGGGCACATAGCCGTCGCTGTCCGCGTAGGGGCTGCTCGGAAATTTCATTTTACAGATCCACGACACGATCACGCCCGGATGCCCGCCGATAGCCCGCACCCGGGCGTTCGCGGTGACGCCCTCGCCCTCGAACTGCAAGAACGGGCGCAGCAGGGGCTCATATGTCTTTCCCGCGCGATAGTAGCCTTTGAACGATGTCCTGAGCTCGGCCGTCACATAACCGCCGCCGGTCGTCAGCTTGGAATCTTCCGCATTGCTGAAGTTCTTCGCGCAGCGCACCCCGTTCGATAGATCAGCGACGCCGCTTAACTTGCGTCCGCTGCCATGGCCGGACGGGACCGCGCGGAACGTCTTGTTGGCTTCGCAGATCGCATAGAACCGGCGCCCGGACCCCGCGGGACGCGTCGCGTCAAAAGCGAAGTAGCAGGGATTGTTGACCGCGCCCTCGCCCACCTTTTGCAGGTAGAACCCGCGCGCGCGCTGCAACACCAGGCCTGAGATTTTCCCGTCGCCGTCGCCCACATGGGCCTGAAGCCAGGCGGGCATACCCGGAGCGGACGGCGCGGCCGAAACGGCCGGCGCTGGCGGCACGGGCGAAAGGAGCCACGGCAGCTCCTCCGCAAAGGCGCGGGGCACGCCAAGCAGGGCGGCGAACAGGGCGAGGCTAACGATCGCCGGAAGGAGAGATGACACCCTCAACGCACAAAGCTCCTCATCGACGCGGCTGCGATCGGCCTGAAATCCGCAACGGACTGAGATCCGAACGGCCCGATCGAAGCTCAACGTGGAGCCCCCCGCCTCGGATCATCAGGAAAATTCGTGTCTAATCTTAGACGTTAGGCCGGAGTGCTTAATCGGAGCTAAACGGAGGCGGGCATCCCTCACGTGGCGGGGGATCGCTTCTCGACCGGTCCCAAAACCGTGGAGGCCTCGACATAGCCGGTGACTCCCGGCCGCCACAGCAGGTCGTCGCCCCTAAGCTCGCCGCGCTTCGCTCGGCGCCGCAATTCCTCGTAAGTGAAGGGACCGGAGCGCCTCCCGCCGCGCGACACATGCCAGATGCGCTCATAGATGTCTTCGCCCATCCGCTCGTCCTCGGTGGGCGCACGCTCTTTCAAGTGCGACCGGACGCGGTCGAGAAAGACGTCCCGCAATTTAAACTGCCCGGCCTTGGAGCCGAAGGCGCGGAACGCGCGCACGCTGATCCCCGCCCAAAGACCCAGATAGAACAGAGGACTCGAATAAAGACGCTCCCAGGCGCCGGGGGCGTAGCGCGTCAGGAGATACGCAGCCAACACAAAGACCGCGCCCCAGAAAATGGGGGAGACGAGAAATCGAGGAACAACGCGCCAGCGCAAGCGCCCCTGCACGGCCCAAACGACAGCGCGGGGCAGCGCATAGAGAAGCGGTAGGGCGATGGTGCGGAACGAGAGAGCCCCGAGAACGGCGCCAACAACGAACAGGCCGGCTTCTTCGGCAAGGAATCTCACGAGGTCCCAGTCCATCCTCGCTCCTAGTCTCGCGCGTGACGTCGGCTACGGGTCAGAAGCTCTCCCCCTACTCCCACTCGATCGTGCCGGGCGGCTTGGAGGTGATGTCGTAGACCACGCGGTTGATGCCGCGCACCTCGTTGATGATGCGCCGCGCCGCGTGCCCCAGAAACTCGTGGGAGAAGTCGTAATAATCGGCCGTCATGCCGTCGGTCGAGGTGACGGCGCGCAGCGCGCAGACGAAGTCGTAGGTGCGCGCATCGCCCATGACGCCCACGGTGCGCACCGGCAGCAGCACAGCGAAGGCCTGCCAGATCGTGTCGTAGAGGCCGGCCTTGCGGATCTCCTCCAGATAGATGGCATCCGCCTGGCGCAGAATCTCCAGCTTCTCCGGCGTGATCTCGCCGGGAATGCGGATGGCAAGCCCCGGCCCCGGGAACGGGTGGCGGCCGACAAAGGCTTCGGGGAGGCCGAGCTCGCGGCCGAGCTTGCGCACCTCGTCCTTGAACAGCGCGCGCAAGGGCTCGACCAGTTTCAGCTTCATGGTCTCGGGCAGACCGCCGACATTATGATGCGACTTGATGGTGACGCTCGGCCCCCCCGTCGCCGACACGCTCTCGATCACGTCCGGGTAGAGCGTGCCTTGGGCCAGGAATGCGGCGTCCTCGAGCTGCTCGGATTGCTCCTCGAACACTTCGACGAACAGCCGCCCGATGATCTTGCGCTTGGCTTCGGGATCGGAGATGCCGTCCAGCGCGCGCAAGAAGCGCTCGCTCGCATCCACATGGATCAGCGGGATGTTGTAGGTGCCACGGAACAGATCCACGACCTGCGTGGCCTCGTCTTGGCGGAGCAGGCCGTGATCCACGAAGATGCAGGTAAGCTGATCGCCGATGGCCTCGTGGATCAGGAGCGCGGCGACCGCCGAGTCGACGCCGCCCGACAGCCCGCACACCACGCGGCCCTCGTCCACCTGGTCGCGGATGCGCGCCACTTCCGCCTCGCGGAATTGCGCCATGCTCCAGTCGCCCTCGCAGCCGGCGATCTCGCGCACGAAATTGGCCAGCAGGGCCGCGCCTTTCGGCGTATGCACCACCTCGGGATGGAACTGCACGCCGAACAGCCGCCGCGAATCGTCGGCGATGGCGGCGAACGGCGCACCGGTGGAGATGCCCACGGCGCGGAAGCCCGGCGGCAGCTTGGTCACCCGGTCGCCATGGCTCATCCACACTTGCGCCCGCTCGCCCTCGGCGAACACCCCGGCGAAGAGCGGCGTCTCGTCGATGATCTGGAGTTCGGCCTTGCCGAATTCGCGCTCGCGTCCCGCCTCGACCTGCCCGCCGAGCGCCGCCACCATGGCCTGCTCGCCATAGCAAATGCCGAGCACCGGCACGCCGGCGGTGAACAGGCTCTGCGGCGCGCGCGGCGTGCCGGTTTCATGCACGCTCGCCGGGCCGCCCGACAGGATGATGGCCTTGGGTAGAACGGGCGCCAGCGCTGCTTCCGCCTTGTCGAACGGCACGATCTCCGAATAGACGCCCGCCTCGCGCACCCGGCGCGCGATGAGCTGGGTCACCTGGCTGCCGAAATCGACGATCAGCACCCGATCTTGGCTGCCGTCATGCGCCGGGTCTTGCGGATCTTTGGCTTGAATTTCGTCGGTTTCCGTCATGGCCGGTGGTTATAGCAGGCTTGGCGAGTCGGCAATGCCGCTTGTGCCGGAAACGGCCCCATGCGATTTCAGCATCCATGAGCCAGTCCGAGCCAGACGCCGAGGCGCGCCTGCGGGGCCAGATCGAGGCCTATCACGAAACCGCGCTCGCCTATGCCTGCGTGAAGCTCGGCCTGCCCGAGACCATGGGGTCGAAGGCCTGGACGCCTGAGGACCTCGCCAGGCGCTTGGACCTCTCGGCCCCGCATCTCCTGCGCACCTTGCGCGGCCTCGTGACCATCGGCCTTTGCGAAGAGCAACCCGGCGGCAGTTTCACGCTCACGCAGTCCGGCCATGCGCTGGCGCCGGACGCCCATTCGACCTTGCGTGAGAAACTGCTGATCGTGGTCGAGCAATATTCGCGGCCCTGGGCCAATCTTGCCGCTTGCGTGAAGACAGGAACGCCCGCCTTCGACCAGACTTTCGGGGAGCCGGTCGGCGCCTGGCGGCGGTCCCATCCGGAAGCCGGCGCCGTGTTCGAGGCCTATGTCGAAGGCGAGACCTTCGCGCAGGCCGCCCCGATCGTGGCAGCGCTCGACCTCGCCGGCATCAAGACCGCCGCCGAGATCGGCGGCGGCCATGGCGCCCTGCTGGCCGCCGTACTTCTGGCGCATCCGGAGGTGCACGGGGTTCTCATGGACCTGCCCCATAAGCTCGCCGGCGCCCGGGTCTATCTGCAGTCCGATGGCCTCGCGGGCCGCGTCGGCCTTATGGGCGGCGACATCCTCGAGGCCGTCCCCGCCGAAGCCGACCTCTATCTGTTGAAATCCGTGCTCCAGCAGCACGGGGACGACGAAGCACGCGCGATCCTGGCGAACTGCCGGGAAGCCATGAAGCCGGGCGCCCGGCTTGTTGTCATCGAACGGCTGTTGCCGGAGCGCGCCACGGACGACCCCGCCGCGGTCATGCTCGACCTGCATATGATGGCGATTACCGGCGGCCGGGCGCGGACGAAGCCAGAGATGGAGGCGCTGCTCGCGAGCGCGGGGCTGGCGCCCGCCGCGATCTCCCTTATCGACGGTGGCCTCTCCCTGATCGACACGACCCGTCCCTAAATCAAAAAAGCCCCCGGCGCGCAGCCGGGGGCTTTCTGTTGTCTCAGTGTGTCTCAGCGGCTAGTCGGCGGGCGCGCAGGTCTCGTTCGCGTCGTCCCAGATCATGCCTGCGTCCTCGCAGCTTGCCTGATCCGTAGGCGTATCCTGAGCGAATGAGGGCGAGGCAAACGGAGCCGCTAGGCCCAATGCGAGAAGCATCGTAACCAGACTTTTCATTGACGTGTATTCCTAGATGGAAGTCCGCCGGAAACCGGCCAACTCGACGCTTACGAGCGGATTCTGACAACGTCAAGACCGAACTGCGGCGGCCGTCGTACGTTTTGCCGCTGCAATTGCGGCGCACCGTTCAAACGGCAGCCCAGGCCCAGAAACCTTCCACCCCGGCAGCAGCAAAATCCGCGAACAGATTCAAAGGAATCGCCAAATCGGCAATTGCGGCTAGGCTGCCGCCCGCTCCAGCACAGCCACGAAGAAGCCATCCGTGCCGTGGCTGAGCGGCGTCATCAACAGCGTCTCCTCGGAGCCGTCGGCCGAATGCGGCGGCGCGGACGGCAGGACCGCTTCCCAGGCCGCGCGCCACGGCACGATCTTGAAGTCACCATGGCGGGCGAGGAAATCATCGATCTGGCCCCGATTTTCCTGCGGCAGCACCGAGCAGGTGACATAGACGAGCCGCCCGCCGGGCTTAACCAGCGGCGCGCCTGAATCTAGCACGGCCTGCTGCTCGGCGCATCGTGCCTCTAGCATCCCCGGCGACAGCCGCCATTTGGCGTCGGGCCGCCGCCGCCACACCCCTGACCCGGTGCAGGGCGCGTCGATGACCACCAGATCCATCTTGCCGTCGAGCGGACGCAACGCCTCCGCCGCGCCCGCTTCCAGCACCTGAATGTTGCGGGCGCCGGCCCGCTTCAGCCGCTCGTAGATCGGCCGCAAGCGTACCCGATCGGAATCATAGGCATAGAGCTGTCCGGTATTCTGCATCAGCGCCGCCAGGGCCAAGGTCTTGCCGCCAGCGCCGGCGCACAGATCGATGACCTGCTGGCGCGGCCCCGCCCCGCTGAGCAGCGCGGCGATCTGCGAGCCCTCGTCCTGCACCTCGAACCAGCCTTTGCCGTGGCTCCCTTCCGCCTCCACATTGGGGCTGCGCGCGGCGCCTTCACGCTGGGCGATGCGGACGCCGATGGGCGAATGGGGTGTCGGCACGGGCTCAACCCGGTGAAGTGCCTTCAGCACCTTGTCGCGCGTGGCTTTGAGCGTGTTGACCCTGAGGTCGAGCGGTGCGCGCGCCGCGAGCGCCGCCCCCTCCTCGGCTGCTCTCGCCCCGAAGGCGTCGGCAAACGCAGCATCAAGCCAGTCCGGGTAATCGCCCACGATATGCGCCGGCGCATCGCCGGGCATCTCGCGGTTGAGTCCCGCAAGCTCGGCCTCGGAAAGCGGCTCCGGCGCAAAGCGGCTGCCGTCGCACAACCCTGCCACCTCGTCCGGCGTCATGCCCCATCCCGTGACCAGCGTCCGCAGCACGAGCGCGCGCGGGGTGTCCTCGCCCATGGCGGCCGCGCAGGACGCGCGCTTGCGCAAGCAATCGAACACGAGATTGCCGATCGCTCCGCGGTCGCCGGAGCCGGCAAATCGGTGCCCGAGACCCCAATCCTTCAACGCGTCGGACGCGGGCCGCTTCCGCTGCGCGATATCGGCAAGAACCTCGATGGCCGCGCTCACCCGTGCCGCTGGCGTCATCAGGCCGCCGAAAACAGAATGACGCGGGCGATGACGATCACCCACATCAGCGCCAACGCGATGGCGCCGATCAGGAACACCGGCGTGCGGTGGCTGAGCCGGTTGGAGGTCACATGGATCGTGGCATGCACGATGCGCGACAGCACGAACATCCACATCAGCACGTAGAGGGTGACATCGAGCGACCGCGTGATCAACCCAAGCAGGACCACCACGTAGAACAGGACCGGCATCTCCACCGAGTTGTGGAAGGCGTTATTCACCTGCTGCACATGCGGCGGCCAGTTTGGCTCCCGCAAGGCAATCTGCTGCGGATCCACATCGCCCCGCCGAATCGCCCTGAGTCGTAAGGCGACGGCCCAGAACAGCAGCACGAAGGTCAGCGCCACCTGGACGAACATCGGCAACAGGATCGCTTCGATCGACATGGAGGCCCCCTCTTCAGTGGTCTTGCAAAGCCAGGCCGCAACCTGGCGCGGAGCCCTTATACGCGGTAGGCGGGCGTCTGTAGAGCCGGGGTGCAAAAACTCATGCCCAGATTGAGCACGTCGATGCCAGCCGATCGGCACAATGCTTGGTAATCATGGACTGAAGTTAAATTGACGCGGGCCCGCGCGCCCTTCTAAACCTAGGCCCAAAGACCAAGGTCTCAAGCGTTCCCAAGGAGGTTTCCATGCGCTTTCGCGCTTCCGCACTCATTTCGGCCGCAGCCGCCGTGCTACTCGCCGCGGCCATTTCGGCATCCGCCGCCGAGGAGCCGGTCGATCCCTGCTTCGACGGCAACGGAACGGTGAAGGAGGTGCTCGACGCCTGCGCCGTCTATATCGCCAAAGGCACCGACGACAAGACGCTTCTGATCCGGGCGCACAGCATCCGCGCGATGGGGTTCGCGGCCACCGGCAGTCTCGATGAGGCTCTGTCGGAAATGACGGCCGCCGTCGATATCGATCCCGAGCGCGCCAACAGCTATTTCATGCGCGCCGCCGGTTACGACGCCAAGAAAGATTACGACAAGGCGATCGCCGATCTCGATACGGCCATCGGCATGAAGGGTGACGACGCCGACTATTATCTGCTGCGCGGCCAGGTCTACAGCCATAAGAACGATTTCGACAAAGCGCTGGCCGACATGAACAAGAAGGTCGAGCTCGATCCCAAGGCGATCAACGGCTATGAGAGCCGGGGCGCGCTCTACCGCAAACGCAAAGAATACGGCCTGTCGATCGCCGACTACTCCGAGGTCGTCAAGATCGATCCCAAGCACACCCAGGCCTATATCGACCGCGGCTGGGTCTATGTGCTGAACGACGATCTCGACAATGCCGGCGCCGACTTCGACACCGCGCTGAAGCTGCAGGAGACCAATGCGCTGGCCCTGGTCGGCCGCGGCGTGGTCAAGAGCCGCAAAGGCAAGCCCACCGACGGCAGCGCCGACCTCCGGCTGGCCGAGAGGCTCGAGCCCGGCATCATCGACGAGGTCCGCAAGCTCGGCGTGAAGTAGCCGGCTCGCTACTGAGGCCTACACCTCGCGCGGGTAGTTGGGCGATTCCCGCGTGATGGTCACGTCATGAACGTGGCTCTCGCGGAAGCTCGCCGTCGAGATGCGGATGAACTCAGCGCGGGTCTGGAAGTCGGGGATGGTGCGCGCGCCGGTATAGCCCATCGAGGCGCGCAGCCCCCCGATCAACTGATGCAGCACGCTGCCGGCGGGCCCTTTGTAAGGCACCTGTCCCTCGATGCCTTCCGGCACGAGCTTCAGCGTGTCCTTGATCTCCTGCTGGAAATAGCGGTCGGCGGAGCCGCGCGCCATGGCGCTGATCGAACCCATGCCGCGGTAGGATTTGTAGGAGCGGCCTTGATACAGGAACACCTCGCCCGGGCTTTCGTCGGTGCCGGCGAGCAGCGAACCGAGCATGACGCAGTCGGCGCCCACCGCTAAGGCCTTGGCGAGATCGCCCGAATAGCGGATGCCGCCGTCGGAGATCACCGGCACGTCCGCCTTGTTCGCCACCTCGACCGACTCCAGCAGCGCGGTGAATTGCGGCACGCCGACACCGGCGACGATGCGCGTGGTGCAGATGGAGCCGGGACCGATACCCACCTTGATGGCGTCGGCGCCGGCGTCGATCAGCGCGCGCGTGCCGTCCGCCGTGGCGACATTGCCGGCCACCACTTGCACCGCGTTCGACAGACGCTTGATGCGGCCAACCTGATCGAGCACGAGCTGCGAATGGCCGTGGGCCGTGTCGACCACGACCAGATCGACCCCGGCATCGATCAGATGCTCGGCCCGGGCAAAGCCCGCATCGCCGACGGATGTGGCCGCGGCGACGCGCAACCGCCCCTGCTCGTCCTTGCAGGCATGAGGATGGGCGCGGGCCTTCTCTATGTCCTTGACCGTGATGAGCCCGACGCAGCGATAGTCCTTGTCGACCACGAGCAGTTTTTCGATGCGATGCTGATGGAGCAGCCGCTTGGCCTCCTCCATGTCCACATTATCGTCGACGGTGATGAGCTTTTCTTTGGTCATCAGCTCGGCCACCCGCTGGGTCGGGTTGGTGGCGAAGCGCACATCGCGGTTGGTGAGGATGCCGACGAGCTTGCCCGCCACCCCGCCCGAGCCTGCGGGCTCGACCACCGGAATGCCGGAGATCTGATAGTCGGCCATCAGCTTCAGCGCGTCGGCCAGGGTCTGCTCCGGGTTGATGGTGACCGGGTTCACCACCATGCCGGACTCGAACTTCTTCACCTGGGCCACTTCGGCGGCCTGCTCCTCGGGCTCGAGATTGCGGTGAATGACGCCGATGCCGCCGGCCTGGGCCATGGCGATGGCGAGCCGCGCCTCGGTGACCGTATCCATGGCCGAGGACAGGATGGGAATATTGACGGAGATCGACCGCGTGACGCGCGACGCCACCTGGACCTCGTTGGGCAGCACTTCCGACGGACCCGGGCGGATCAGCACGTCGTCGAAGGTCAGCGCCACGGCGCTGTCGGGAAAGCGGGAATTGTCGTTCGAAGACTGCCCGTTGGGCATAGGCCAACCTCTTTTCGTCGGGCCTCTCGCAGGTTTTGCGCGGTGCAATATGCGGTGACCGGTTGGCGGCTTCCTTTAGCAGCTTGTTCCGGGCTTGGAAAGCTGCCAGCGCCGTTTAGCCCTCGCTGTCCACCGCTTCGAAGCCCTTGAGCTGCTTGCGCAGGCGCGGCACGGCGAGCTTCACGAAGCTCTGGACCTTGGCCTGCGGCAAGCGGTCCTCCCGGTGGATCAGGCTGACCGGGATGGCCTCCGGCTCAAAATCCTCCAAGATCAGGCGGAGCGATCCGTCCGCCAGGCTCGGGGCGGCTTGATAGGACAGCACCCGCACGACGCCGAGCCCAGCTTTGGCGGCGTCGATGGCGGCATCCGCCGTGTTGACGCTGAGCCGGGGCTCGACCGTCATACTATCGGCTTTGCGCCCGGCGAACGCCCAGCGCTCGGCATGCGAAAAAGTGTTGAAGCTGATGCAGCGATGGTCCGCCAGTGCCTTCGGCGTGGCCGGCACCGTCGCCTGCGCCAGATAGGCCGGGCTCACGCAGGTCACATAGCGCACGGTGCCCAACTGCGTGGCGCGCATGGACGAATCGGGGAGATGGCCGATGCGAATCCCGAGATCGAGCCCCTCCTCCACCAGGTCGACAACCCGGTCCAGCAGCAGCATGCGCGCCCCCATGCGCGGAAATTCATCGAGATAGTCGGCCACCACGGGCAACACATGCCACCGCCCGAACACCACCGGCGCCGTCAGCGCCAGCACGCCTTGCGGCTCGGCCTGTTCCCCCGTCAGGCGCCGCTCCGCCGCATCGAGATCGCCCAGGACGCGGCGGCACGTGTCGAGATAGGCGCGGCCGGGTTCCGTCAGCGCCAGACGCCGCGTCGTGCGCGTCACGAGCCGGACGTCGAGCGCGTCCTCGAGCGTCTTCAAATGCCGGCTGACCGTGGTCAGCGGCATGGCGAGGCGGCGCCCGGCCGCCGACAGACCGCCAGCGTCGGCCACGGCGACGAACACCCGCATGGAGGCGAGCCTGTCCATTCTATCCTTCCATTTTATAGAACAATGAGTTGAAAGAATAGAGTATATCGCCGCCTGACGGAACACGCCATAACGGCCATCGCGAGCCGCCCCCCGGCTCCCAATCGCCAAAGGAGGGTCGCGTGGCCAAGCTCAAACTGTACGATCTGGAGCCGTCGGGGAATTGCTACAAAGTTCGCCTGTTCTGCGCGCTTCTCGGGCTCAAGCTCGACCTCGCGCCGGTCGACTTCATGGCTGGCGCCCATAAGAAGAGCCCGCTCATCGGCATGAACCCGTTCGGCGACGTCCCCATCTTCGAGGACGGCGACGTGGTCCTGCGCGATTCCCAGACCATCCTCGTCTATCTCGCCAGGAAATTTGGCGGCGAGGACTGGCTGCCGACCAACCCTGTCGCCATGGCCGAGGTCGTGGGCTGGCTCATGGTCGCCGAGAACGAGATCGCGCGCGGACCGGGCGACGCGCGGCTCCACGACAAATTCGGCTTTCCCCTCGATTTCGATCGCGCCCGCGACAACGCCGCCCGCATTCTCGGATTGCTTGAAGCGCATCTGAAAAAGCACGACTGGCTCGCGCGCAACCGCCCGACCATCGCCGATGTCGCCTGCATGCCCTATGTCGGGCTCGGCCACGAAGGCGGCGTGTCTTTGAAGCCCTACCCCGCGATAAGAGCCTGGATCGGCCCCATCAAATCGCTGCCCGGCTTCATCACCATGCCGGCGCTCTAGGGCCTTCACCATGCCGAACTGGATGGACATCACCTTCTCGCCCGCGGTCAAAGCCGTGCAAACCCGGCGCGGTTCGCGGCAAGGCTATGCCCGCATGGAAGAGAAGGGCTCGACCAGAACGGCGATCGACGCCGATCTCGCCGGCTTTATCGTCACCATGCGGTCCTTTTATCTCGCCACCGCGAGCCGCGACGGCCAGCCTTACATCCAGCATCGCGGCGGCCCGCCCGGCTTCTTGCGCGTTCTCAATGAAACCACGCTCGGCTTCGCCGACTTCACCGGCAACCGCCAATATATCTCGACCGGAAATCTCGCTGAGAACCCCAAATCGATGCTCTTTCTCATGGATTACGCCACCCGCCATCGGGTGAAGATCTGGGGCGCGGCCCGCGTGGTGGAGGACGATCCGGAACTTCTCGCAAGCCTCTTGCCCGCGGATTACGGCGCGCGCGGCGAAGCCGCGATCCTGTTCAGCGTCGCCGCCTGGGACACGAACTGCCCGCAGCACATTCCGCAAATGCTCTTCGCCGAAGATGTTTGCGGGCTCGCCGAACGTGTGCAAACGCTCGAAGCGGATAATGCGCGCTTGCGCGCCGTCATCGCCGAGCACGCCTAGCCGCCGCTGGCGCCTTCGAGCCGGCCTCACCCCAATGTCCCGGGTCAGCCCTTGCGCGAGACCGCAAGCGTGCTAAACATCGTTCATCGTCGAATAGCGATGAACGGGAGAGACGATGCCTGCCGTCAAACTGCGTGAACCGGCGCCCCTTGCGCGCGTCCCGGCCGAGAACGAAGACATTGCTCTTCTGGCCAAGGCGCTCGGGCACCCTGCCCGGGTTGGCATTGTGCAGATGCTGCACGAGAAACAATCCTGCATCGGCTGCGATATCGTCGACGAAATCGGCCTCGCCCAGTCCACCATCTCCGAGCATCTGCGCATCCTCAAAGCCGCCGGCATCATCACCGGAAGCATTGAGCGTCCGCGGGTCTGCTACTCGCTCAACGCCGGGGCCTTGGAGCCACTGCGTCGCTTTCTCGATGACGTAGCGAAGCGCGCGGCCCATCGCCAATAACAACAAAGACCGGATATCCTATGTCCACTTTCGAACGCTATCTCACCGTCTGGGTCGCGCTTTGCATCCTCGTCGGCATCGCACTCGGACATTTCTTTCCGGGTTTCTTCCAGACGGTCGGATCGGCGGAAATCGCCCACGTCAACCTGCCTGTCGCGGCACTGATCTGGCTGATGGTCATACCGATGCTCATCAAGGTGGATTTCGGCGCCATCGGCAAAGTGCGCGAGCATTGGCGCGGGATCGGCGTTACCCTGTTCATCAACTGGGCGGTCAAGCCGTTCTCGATGGCGGCGCTCGGCTGGTTCTTCATCGGCTATGTCTTCGCCCCCTATCTACCCGCCGATCAGATCAACAGCTACATTGCCGGACTGATCGTACTCGCGGCGGCGCCATGCACGGCCATGGTGTTCGTGTGGAGCAATTTGTCCCACGGCGAGCCGGACTTCACGCTGACGCAAGTGGCCTTGAACGACACGATTATGGTCTTTGCGTTCGCGCCGATCGTCGGGCTTCTGCTCGGCTTGTCGGCGATCACCGTGCCGTGGGAGACCCTGCTCCTGTCAGTGAGCCTCTATATTGTCGTGCCGGTAATTATCGCTCAGGCCGTGCGCCGGTTTGCCTTGGCGGGGGGCAACGGCGAGGCGCTGACGCGGCTCCTGTCATTCCTGCAACCGCTATCGCTGGTGGCATTGCTCGCGACCCTCGTCCTTCTGTTCGGCTTTCAAGGCGAGCAGATCCTGGCCCAACCCCTGATCATCGCCATGCTTGCCGTACCGATCCTCGTTCAGGTCTATTTCAACTCGGGACTTGCCTATCTCCTCAACCGTGCCGCCGGTGAGAGCCATTCGATCGCCGGACCGTCGGCTCTGATCGGCGCCAGCAATTTCTTCGAGCTCGCCGTTGCCGCGGCGATCAGCCTGTTCGGCTTCCATTCGGGGGCTGCCCTGGCAACGGTTGTCGGGGTCCTGATCGAGGTTCCCGTCATGCTGTCCGTGGTCAAGATCGTGAACAGCAGCAAGGGTTGGTACGAGGCTGGCGCAGGCGTCCAGCAGCGTGTCGCGCGTGAGAGAGGAAGCGCCTGAGCGGCACCTATCTCGATCGCTGTCGGATTTCCCTAACCTAGCAGCAGCTCACCGCCGCCGCGATGGGCTCCGCGGTATGAAACGGCAACGCCGTGCCCGGGCTCGCGCAGCCGGCGAAGATCCCGTAATGGGTCGAGAAGTCACCGATGAAATCGAAATAGGGCTGGAACCGCGTGTCGGCCAGCATCCGCCAGGAATTGCCGCAGATCGGAAACACCTTGCCGCGCTCGATTGTGTGGTGTTCGTCCAGCGCGAAGGCCTGTTCCTGCTCCATCACGCCGCCGCGATAGATGACGGCCTGACCGTAATCTTCGCAAGCAGGCTCCAGCCCATCGAGCTTGAACAGCCGGTACGTGGCTGAGAAGAACTGCGCCTGGCCGAGCTTCTGCCGCATCGCCGCGTTCTCCACGGCGATCGGCCGTGAGGTGACGAGACGCGGATCGCCGAAGCCGGCCGCCTTGGCCATGGGCAGGAAATCGTTCCAGTAAAGCGCCCCGCCAAGACACTCGCCATAGAGCAGCGGATCGGCGCGCACCGCGTCGGGCAGGCGCCGGTCGCAATACACGTCGGCGAAATAGATCTCGCCGCCCGGCTTCAACAGCCGGTACGCGCCGCGCAACACCGCGAGCTTGTCCACGCAGAGATTGATGACGCAGTTCGACACGACCACGTCAAAGCTACCCGGCTCGAGATCGAGTTCGTCGAGCTTTTCGAGATACCCTTTGAGGAAGCGCACATTGGGCCGCGCATAGCCGAATTGCCGCATATGCCAATCTTTATGGGTCTCGGCGGTGGCCAATTGCTC
Organism: Methyloceanibacter sp.; assembly: GCA_035528655.1. Lineage (GTDB taxonomy): Bacteria > Pseudomonadota > Alphaproteobacteria > Rhizobiales > Methyloligellaceae > Methyloceanibacter. The sequence continues at coordinate 19,681 of DATKYG010000044.1, read as the reverse complement.
GTCGGTCATGTCGACGCCGACCACCTCGCCCGCCTCGCCTACGAGCTGCGAGATCAGATAGACGTCGCGGCCCGAACCCGAGCCGAGATCAAGCACGCGGCAATCCTTGAGCGCAGGGGGAATGACGATGCCGCAGCCGTAATATTTCGAGCGCACCTCATCATGCACATTGGCGATGGCCGCTTCGAGATAGGCCGGCACCCCGCCGCCGTCGCAGCAGGCCGAGGTCTGCAAGTCTTGTGAGCCCTTGAGGACCTTGCCGTAATAGTCCTTGACCACCTCGATATTCATGGCGTCACTCCCTGTTCGCACGCCCCGTCACCGTGAGCACGACACTAGCAGCAGTCTTTTCGTTAGGGGAGGACACGCGCACGCACAGTCCCGTGAACTGCGCATCGCAGGCCTAGTCCGATGGCGCACCGCGGAACCCCGTCGCCAGCACATAGACTTCCGAGGAATCGGCGCGGCTCGCCTTGGGCTTGACATGGGCGACCTTGGTGAAGCCCTGCCTGAGCCGCGTCACCAGGTCCTGCCCGGCGCCGCCTTGCAGCACTTTGGCGAGATAGGCACCGCCGAGATTGAGCGCATCCTCGGCGATGTCGAGCGCCGCCTCGGCGAGCCCGATGACCCGCAGATGGTCGGTCGAACGATGGCCGATGGACGACGCCGCCATGTCGGACATCACCACATCGGCGTGCTTGCCACCGGGCGCTCCAACGAGCGCCGCCCTGATCTTCTCGCCCGCGTCCGCATCGGTCACGTCCAGCACCATGAAATCGACGCCCGGCACCGGCTTGATCTCGTTGAGGTCGGCGGCGATCACTCTGCCCTTGCCGCCGGCGGATTTGACACGCGCCGCCGCCACCTGGCTCCACCCGCCGGGCGCCGCACCGAGGTCGATCACAATCTTGCCCGGCGTGAGCAGATGATATTTGTCGTCGATCTCGATCAGCTTGAAGGCGGCGCGGCTGCGATAGCCCTGGCGCTTCGCCTCGTCCACGTAAGGATCGTTGAGCTGGCGCTGGAGCCAGCGGGTCGAGGCGATCTTCCGCCCCTTGGCCGTCTTGACCCGGACCGTGAGTCCGCGGCGCCCGCCGCCGCCAGTGGCAGTCCCGCCCGTGGCACCGCCGCCTTTCGTAGATTTCACCATGTGTTAATCACGCCCATCGCCGCACCGCCTTGACCGGGCGGACTTCCCCGCCCCATGTCTACCTCGTTCGCCCTCTAACACCTGCCACATGCCCCGCTATTTCGTCACCCTCATCGTCGCGGTCGCCTTGTTCATGGAAACTATGGACTCGACCGTCATCGCCACGTCGCTGCCGGCCATCGCCGCCGATTTGGGCGAGGACCCGATCGCGCTCAAGCTGGCGCTGACCTCGTATCTGTTGTCGCTCGCCGTATTTATCCCGATCAGCGGGTGGATGGCCGACCGCTTCGGTGCCCGCACGGTGTTCCGCGCCGCCATCGTCGTGTTCACCATTGGCTCTGCCGCGTGCGGCTTCGCCCAAGGCCTGCCCGACTTCATCGGATTCCGCATCCTCCAGGGCATGGGCGGCGCCATGATGGTGCCGGTCGGCCGCCTCGTCATCTTGCGCAGCATCCCCAAGGCGGAGCTGATCTCGGCTTTGGCCTGGCTCACCGTGCCGGCTCTGATGGGGCCGGTACTGGGTCCGCCGCTCGGCGGCTTCATCACCACCGTCTTCGAGTGGCGCTGGATCTTTTGGATCAACATTCCCATCGGCCTGCTCGGCTTTATCCTCGCCACCCGTTACATCGAGAATTTTCGCGAAGAGACGGTGCCGCCGCTGGACATCAAGGGGTTCTTTCTGTCGGGCATCGGCCTTGCGGGCATCGCCTTCGGCTTCACCACGATCGGTCAGGGACTGTTTCCCACTTCGGTCGTGATCGGCCTCATGGCCGTCGGCATCACCTGCGTCGTACTTTATATACGCCACGCCCGCAAAGTGGCGAACCCCCTGCTCGATCTCAACCTGCTCAAGATCGACACCTTTTTTGCCAGCGTGGTCGGCGGCTTCCTGTTCCGCCTCGGCGTCGGCGCGGCCCCCTTCCTGCTGCCGCTGTTCTTTCAGCTCGGCTTCGGCATGACCGCGCTGCAATCGGGCCTGCTCACCTTCGCGACCGCCGTCGGCGCCATCGCCATGAAGACCACGGCGGCGCCCATCCTGCGGCGCCTCGGCTTCAAGCGTATCCTCGTCTGGAACGCGGTAATCTCCGCCGTCTTCATCGCCGCGGCGGCGCTGTTCACGCCGACGACGTCGAGCGCGGTAATCCTCGCCGTTCTGCTCGTCGGCGGCTTCTTCAAATCGCTGGAATTCACCGCGGTCAACTCGATCGCTTATGCGGATATCGACGAGAAGGAGATGAGCAAGGCGACAAGCTTCGCCAGCGTCGCCCAGCAATTGTCCATGTCGGCCGGCGTCGCCACCGGCGCGCTGGTGCTCGAAGTCGAGCGCATGGGCCGCGACTCGCATCAAGTGCTGGCGAGCGACTTCCCCGCCGCCTTCCTCCTGGTCGCCTGCCTCGCGGCAAGCTCGGCCTTCATCTTCATGCGCTTGCCGAAATCGGCGGGCTCAAGCCTTTCGCGGCGCGCGCACGCGGTCGGCGAACCGGCCGAGACTGTCGAGACGGTGTGATCGGCGAAGCGCTAGCCGCGGCCGGGATGGACCCCGCCCCCGCCCCCACGCCGCCGGCGGTTGGCACGCGGCGCGGGCCGGCGCTCGTGACCGTCCTCGGCCATCAGCGTGGTGAGGATGCCCTCACGCAAGCCGCGGTCGGCCACGCGCAAGCGCTGACACGGCCACATGCGCAGCAGCGCCTCGAGAATGGCGCAGCCGGCCAGCACCAGATCGGCGCGCTCATGACCGATACAGGGCTGGGCCACGCGCTCGGCATAGGTCATGGCGATCAGATCGCCCGACACCCTGCGCACGTCGCCCGCCGTCAGCCAGCTGCCGTCGACGCGCGAGCGTTCATAGGCCGGCAGCTTGAGGTGGATGCCGGAGATCGTCGTCACCGTGCCGGAGGTGCCGAGGAAATGGGCCCGGTCCTGGGCCACGCGCTCACCGAAGCGATGCTGCGACTCGAACCCCTTGAGCCCCACCATGACGTCTTCCACCATGGCCTCGTAATTGGCCGGCGACACGTCGCGGCCGCCGTGGCGTTCGGCGAGACTGACCACGCCGATGGGCAGCGAGGTCCAAGCGGCGACACAGTTCTGCACGTCGGCGCGGTCGTGGGGCGTGCGCCGCCACTGGCGTCCGAGCCGCGTCAGATCGAGCCAGATCAGTTCGGAACTGCCGCCGCCGATATCGAACACCAGCGCCCAATCGCAATTGCGGTCGAGCAGCGAGGCGCACCCCGACACCGCGAGCTTGGCTTCGATCTCCTGGCCGACAATCTCGAGCCTGAGCCCGGTCTCGTTCTGCACCCGGTCCATGAACTCGGCGCTGTTGGTGGCGATCCGGCACGCCTCGGTGGCGATGAGCCGCGACCGCGTCACCCCGCGCCGGCGCATCTTGTCGGCGCAGACTCTGAGCGCATCGACGGTACGCTTCATGGCGTCGTCGGAGAGTTTGCCGGAACTGAGCACGCCCTCGCCAAGGCGGATGATGCGGGAGAAGGCGTCGACAACGACGAAGCCGCGCCGGGATGGCTTGGCCACGAGAAGCCGGCAGTTATTGGTGCCGAGATCGAGCGCCCCATAGACCGAGTGAGCCGGCTCACGCGCGAGCGCGGCCGTCGCTTTCGTACCCTCGGCTGCCCTCGCGACACCTTCGGCCGGCGCAGTCTCCGGCCCATGGACCGGCGCGCTTGCAATCACCTTGGCCCCAGCACGCGCCGGAGCGTCGATGCCGCCTGTCTCGCTTCGCATGGCGCTGGCGTCACGCGAAACTATGGCAGCCGCGCGGGGATTGCCGCTCGGCCCATTCACAATGGTCAAACCTCGTTCGCCAAGGGCCGCCGGCGCATCTGAAAGCCCGGCCAGCGGCTACGGCATTGATCCTATGTGACTAATCTAACAAGCTCAGGGGGCAGGTAAAGCGGGTTTTCGGAAAGCCGCCGCGGACAGGCCGAAAGCCTTGCCAGGCCCCACGTCTGCGTGCGGTCAAAGAGCGAGCGGAGGCTGAGGGCGTCGTCTTTCAGGCGCGTGGACACGCGAGACGACTCAAAGCCAATGAACGTGCAAGACCCCCCAAGACGCGGATCGGGACCGCAGCTCCACCCAAAGCCATCATCGCGGTTATCAAGCCGCGGGCCCCAAATGGAACATCCATGGGTCGAACCGACAGTCAGGAGTAGCTGAATGAACCGCAATATCTATTTGATCGGGATGTTACTCGCCGCATCTGTCGCGAGCGGACCTGCTTTCGCAGAGAGCGCTCGGATGGTCTGTGAGCGGGCGTGCATTGCAACTTACAAAGCGAAGACCGCCCATGTGAAGAGCAAACTCAAAGAGTGCCGAGAGAATTTCTCGACCCCTCGCCCCCCTGCGACGTAGCCCAGAAAACCGAGGAATACGCCCAAGACACGTATCGGCAGTGCGAGAGGAAGTGCGCAAAGCTGACGATAGCCCCTCCGTCTTAAGCGCCCGGGTTCCCCTGGCCGCTCGCGCCGCCTGTCGCCAGCCGCTTCGCCAGCACAATCGCCACCCAGGCGGCGACGTAGGAGGCAAACAGCCATGTCTGCCACAGGTCGAAGCCCGACGCGGCGACTGCCGCCCCGGCGGCGAATAGTCCATTCGCGCCGGCCTGGACCAAGGCCGGGAGGGTGCCGATCTGCCAAAGGGCCACCAGCCCTATCCCGAGGGCGAGCACCGCGCCGATGGCGCCCAGCTCGAGCCAGATCTGTAGGAAGATATTGTGCGGATGGGGCACGCGCCGCCCGTCGGCCACCGGGTTCGCCTCCTGCAGCCTCTTGGAATCGGCGGGGAGCTGCAGCTTAAGGTCGCGGGCACCACGGATGCCGAGTCCGATGACAGGATGTGTCCCAACCTGGTCGGCCATATGCTTCCAAATATAGAAGCGCGCGGCGACGCTCTCCGGCGGCAACCACGTCCACCGGTTCCAGCCACGCTCATAGGGCAGCGCGGCCAGCGGCACGGCGAACACCATGGCGATGGTCCACGCCGCCATCAGTCCGACACGCGTCGCCTTGAGCGACAGCGCGCTTGAGCCCAGCACCGCGGCGCTGAGTACGAACGCGACGATCGACGTGCCGCTTTCCGAGATGAACACGCAGATCGCCGCCGCCACGACCAGCACCGCAAGCAGGCCCTGCCGCCACAGGCGTGCGGGCAGCGCGCCCGCGAACAGCAATCCCGGGATCAGCAGGAGCACGAGGCTGGTGACGTTACGGTTGAGAACCGAGGCTTTCACTTTGACGATCTCGCCGTTCACGATCACCACCTTCTTGGGTGCGAGGTCGAACAGCCGGAACCCATGATTGGCGACGAAGCGCTTGACCGGTTCGTCGAAGGCAAGCTCGATCAGCAGGAAGGCGACCCCGAACAGGAGCCCTGCAAGCGCCGACTTGGCAAGCACGCGTATCTGCCGCGGGTCGCGCAGCATGACGGACGCGGCAACGAGGAAACCCGCCGCCAGGAGACCGAGCGTGGCGGCCGCCTTGGAGAAACCGGCGCCGCCGGTCAGGGCCGAATTCACGAACAGATACGCGACGAAGAGACCGATGGCGATGCCGATTGGCGTCCGCAGCAGGGCAAGCGGGCGTTTCGGCTCGGTGGTGAAAACATGGATCGCGGCATTGACGCCGAGCACACCCAACAGGAACGGCAGCAGACGCGGAAACGCCGGCGAGGCGAGGCACAGAAACCCCAGCAGCCCAGCCTCGAGGCGAAACAGCAGACGCCCTATGGGCCCCGCGTGACCGGCCTCGCCCTCAACCATTTCCATATGCAAGCGGCATCCCCCCGGTGCCAAGCCCCCCGGCCAGCTTTCGGCGCAAGCTATCGGGCTTCCGTCGGATTGACTATAGGCCCGGTTCGACATCTGGAGACGAGAAAACGCGCCAAATCGAGCGTGCCCGCGGCGCTTATGCCCCGCGGGCGTAGTCGCGCGGCGGCATGCCCGTCCAGCGCCGGAAGGCGCGGATGAAATGCGCCTGATCCGAATATCCGAGCATGAAGGCGATTTCCATCGACGAGCCGTCGCCGGTCACGACTCTGCGGGTCGCCTCCACGCGCCTGACATCGTCGACGATCTCCTCGAATGCGAAGCCGAAATCGCGGAGCCGCCTTTGCAGCGTCCGCGTGCTCATTCCCAAATGCGTGGCCATGGACTCCACCGTCACGTTTCCGTAGGGGAGCATCCTTCTGAGCAGCGCACCGAGCGTGGTCGCCGTCTCCACGGGATCGGAGTCATTCGACGCTCCGTTCGCATTAAGAAGGGCAAAGTCCAGAATCGCGCGATCGATGACGATGCCGTCGCAATCGCGCCCGAATGCCAACGAGGAACCGAATGTCTCCTCAAGATGTTCGCCCGCACGCTCATAGGGCTGGGTGAATTGTGCACCGACAGCTTCCGGCACGCCTGCCCGCAGGGCCACGCTGCGCAGGACGGCGAGCGCACCGAGAATGTGTTGCCGGGGATCAAAGTTCGATCGACCGGCAAAAGCAAAGCTGAGTATCGCTCGGCCGTTGGACTCCACCAGTCGCAGATCCGTGCCTTGATGAACGAGACCGACACCGCTTGCGGCGACCTCGCACGCCTGGCAAAGAGTGGCCGCCCCGGATACAGCCGTGCCCCAACTGCCCAAGTCGGAGAGCTTGAACAAGCGCCCGACTGAAGCTCCCGGGAAGCGCTCACCGGTGGCCGCATACATTTCGTTACCAAGACTGAAGCACAGATCGCGCGGCACCCAGCCATTCGCATCCAGCAGAGCCGACGGCGAAACGCCGGCGCGCTGGAAGATCTCGATCGGGTTGACGGACCGGCTTCGCAGATACGGCGCGATATGGAGCAGCGTCCGAGGGTTATGCGCGAAAGTCTCGTCCGGCATCGTCAACGCTCCTTTGGCGCCAAATGGCGAGACTTATAGCCATTTAGGGAATTACCGTCTTTCGCGTAAATCTTCGCCTCGAAACGCTCCCACAACCTAGAGTTCCCCAACCATACCGACTCGACTCAGTCTTGTTGCGGTTACCGCATTCACTTTGGCCGCCTCTCTTCTTGCGGCCGTCACCTTCGCCACCGCCGCGGAGGAAAAACAAGCCGATTTCCTCTTCGTGCAGAACGCGAAGGGGATGAGCTTCGACGCCTCCACGAACAAGCTGACCCTGGAGAATGTCAGCCCGGTCACGGTGTTCTTCTCCGACCGCCCAGAACGCATTGCCGGCAACATGAAGACGGCCGCTTTCGTGCCGCACTGGAGCACGGGCAAGGACAGCTTCCTGTCCGATCCGCCCAACGCGGACATTTCCATCATCGACGGGAAAACCCTGAAGCAGACAGTGGTGAAGTTGAAGGATCCGGTGCTCGAAGGCGACAATCTCAGCTACACCATCAAGGTGCTCGAGGGCGAAATGCCGGCCAAGGGCGAAGACGTCGCTGTGTTCATCGACATCATCGGCATGCCCCTGACGCCGCTGCCCTATGCGGGCGTCGCGCGCCGCTCATTTACGCGGACCGCTATTTACTAAAAATCGTATACTCACTGAATGACGGGGACGAAACTCAGCAATCTACGAGAGCGTTGGAGTGATCCGCTTCTGACGGCACTCACGGCGCTGCTCGCTCTGCTAATGTTCGTCCTCGCCCCCCCTTCGTGCGGAGCAAATTCCAGGTGCTCAGGAGCTGGGATTCGCGCTCGTGGCCTTGGTCACGAGCGCGGTCTTGATCCTCTCCGGCAAACGGTTCGCCATCTGGGCTCTGCTGATTGCCATTCTCCTTGCTGCTATCGCCGCCATCCACCGGCTTTACCAGCCATCGGCTTTGGATGTGTATCTCGACGCCACTGCATGGCTGCTGATCAGTCTGGCCCTGATCTTGGAGGTCGGCCGCGCGGTCTTCGATCCAGGGCGGGTCACCTATCACCGGGTCATGGGCGCCATTCTGCTTTACCTCGCCATGGGGTTAGCGTTCGCCGCGCTCTATGCCTTCATCGGCCTGGCCAACGAGACGGCATTCTCGGGCTTCGTTGTAAAAGACAACCCGAGCCTGGCAGACACCATGATCTATTTCAGCTTTGGGGTGCTGACCGGCATCGGCTCGGGCGACATCGTGGCGCTGCATCCGATCGCGCGCAGCCTGACCATCGTGGAGGCCATGATCGGCCAACTTTACCCGGCGACGCTGCTGGCCCGCCTCGTGACCCTCGAGGTCGAGGACAGCGGACGCCTTTGAAAACAACGTCCCGGGCCGTCCATTTGGCGCCAAATGGCAAGACTTGTTGCCGTCGCGGCGAATAAGACCCCTAATTATCGGATGGCCAGATGTCGGGCCACCATCAACCCTAGGGGGAAACAAGATGACGAAATCAGTTTTTGCGGTCGCCGTCCTGACCGGAATGCTCTCCACGGCGGCCTTCGCGGCTGAGCCCACGCAGGAGGAAACCCAGTACTGCGCGCATGACTATCGGCAGTATTGCAACGAAGACGGTATCGGCAGTCAACTCCTGACACTTTGCATGCGCCAGCACGGCAAGGAACTCTCCGCGCAGTGCATCAAAGCCCTGGAAGACGCCGGCGAGGTCACACCGCAAGAAGAAGCGGAGCTCGAAAAAAAGGGCGAATAAGCGAAGCCCGCAAGCTTCGCTGCTCCCTTAAGCAGACCAAACGGATGGCCCGACAATCGACCTAAGGTTGTCGTAATTCCCTGCTAAGGCATTATGCAACTAACCCGGGCCATCCGGGCCGCCTCGCCTAGATCGTCGTGATGCTAGGCGAGAGCGTGTGTTCAAAAAACGAAAATTCCCAAACTGGAGAAGATGGATGGAGCCTGTCCAATTCGCCGCGCTCACGACTGCCTTCACCTTGGCGGCCGCCCTCACATGCTTCGGCCCCGCCTTAGCGGAGGTGTCTCAAGAGACGCTGGACTCGCTCTCCGCGCTGGACAAGATAGACACCAGCATGGGCACGCTTGAGTTCAAGGACGGCGTGCCCAGCGACGAGACCGCGCGCAAGGTCTATGACACGCTGGATTTCACCCGCGCCCTCAATGTTTACAACAACAGCTTCCGCGGCGCCTCCGCGCTGGCAATCGTCAAGGGCTTCGAAGGCATCGGCGCCAAGCCCGGCGATGTCGCCATCTTCTCCGAGCTGATGGATTCGAATTCGCTGTTCCTGACGCCCAACGCCGACACGGTCTACTATCTCACCGGTCTCGATTTGAGCAATGGGCCGCTGGTGATCGAACAGCCGTCGAACGCGGTCGGCACGATCAACGACATGTGGTTCTCCTGGATTATCGACATCGGCGGCCCCGGACCGGATCGCGGGCTCGGCGGCAAGTACCTGATCGTAGGGCCCGGCTATGACGGCCCTCTGCCCGAGGGCGGCTACTTTATCGCGCATTCGAAGACCAACCTCGCCCTCTATGCCGCGCGCGCCTATCTCGTCGACAACGACCCCAGGCCGGCCGTCGAGAACGTCAAGCAGAACCTCAAGATCTATCCCTACCAGCCGGGCTCGTTCGGCACGAGCATCGCGCAGGCCCTCGAGGGGACAGTGCGTATCGCAGGCGAGCCGAAGATCCCCGAAATGAAGTTCATTGAGGCAAGCCACCTGTCGTTCAACACGATCCCGCCGAGCGACTACAGCTTCTTCGAGATGATCAACGAGAACGTCCAGAACGAGCCGGCCACGAGCTACGACGTCGAACTCGCGGGACAGCTTGCCGCCATCGGCATCGTCCACGGCAAGGACTTCAAGCCCGATGACCGGATGAAGAAGATCTTGTCGGACGCGGCGGCGTTCGGCCAAGCAACCGGCCGGGCCCTCAACTGGCGCTACGCGATGCAGCACCCGGACTGGGCATATTACGAGGGTTCGCACTGGGGCAGCATGCTTTGGGAGGGTGGCGCATTTTTCGAAACGCCGCCGCCCGCCTTCAAGGACGGCATGTTCAAGCCGTATCCGCTGACGGGCGCGCGCACCCTCGATTCGCGCGCAGCCTTCTACTACGGCTACACACTCGACTCGCCGGGGATGATCATGCGCATTCCGGGCGTGGGCTCACAGTATCTGATGGGCTTTCTCGATACGGACGGCAATCCCTTCGACGGCGCCAGGACGTACAAAGTGACGTTACCGAAGGACATTCCGGCCAAAGCGTTCTGGTCCTTCACGGTCTACGACAACCAGACGCGCTCGATGTTGCAGACGCCACAGAAATATCCGCGCGCCGGCAGCCAAAGCTACCCCTCGCCCGCTGCCGAAGCCGCCGCCGACGGATCGACGACCGTCTATTTCGGGCCCGAGCAGCCAGACGGCGTGAAGCGAGGCAACTGGATCCAGACCGATCCCAAAAAAGGCTGGTTCACGATTCTGCGCCTCTACAGCCCGCTGCCATCCTTCTTCGACAAGAGCTGGCGCCCGAGCGAAGTCGAACTGGTCGATGCCGGCGGCAAGAAGGCCAGCGGTACGATGATCGAGAAGATCGAGAAGAAGATCGAGGAACGGATGGATAAGAAGTAGGCATCCCGCCAAAGGCCGAATAACGCGAACCTCCTGCGAGTTTCAGGGTGTCAACGCGAAAACGCCACTCAAGTTCATGGAAGTGAAGGAACGCCCAATCATGCAAGCTCTGTTCACAGTCAAATCCGGTGCTCTCGCGTTCGCGGTCGCTGCAATGATCGCCACCCCGAGTGTGGCGCAGTCGATCGCGTTTGACGGCGCGACGGCGGACTTGATCCAGATCACCGCTACAGTCGATGCCGTCGACAAGAAGGACCGCCTGATCACCATGACGGGCCCGGAGGGCAACACCGTCGTGCTTAAGGCGGGGCCCAAGGTGAGGAACTTCGATCGTATCAAGGCCGGAGACGATGTCGTCGCCAGCTACTACGAGGATATTTCCGTTGTTGTCACCGACTCCCCGTCCGACGGACCCCCGATGACCAAGGAAGAAGGCCTTGCCGAAGAGGCCGAGGGGGGCATGGACGCTCCTCCGTCCGCGTCGGTGGAGGTCGATGCGGGAGCGGCGGTCGCGGCCAAAGGCGCCGAGCCCGGCGCCGCGGCGGCAGAGGTCGTCACCATCGAAACCACAATCGAGGCTGTCGAATACGACACCCGCATCGTCACATTGGCCGGCCAAAACGGATTGTCCCGCCGGGTGAAGGTCGGTCCGGCGGTCGCGATCGAGCAGCTGAAAGCCGGTGACGGCGTCACGATACAGATCAAACAAGCCGTCGCCGTCGACGTGCAGCTTCCATAAACGTTGCAAGATCCATCAAATTCCTAAGGGAGACGGTCGAATGTTGTGGTCGAGAAGACTGACTTTAACAGGGCTTGCCTTTGCTGTTTCGCTCTGCGGATTGGCTGCTGTGTCGATTGGGAATGCCCAGGCGGCGGACGATGACGCCGGCAAGATTCTCAAGTCGATGTCGGATTATCTGGCAGCCCAGAAGACCATATCTCTGACCTTCGATTCCAGCCTTGAGGTGATCACGCCTGAGATGGAGAAGGTTCAGTTCGCCAGTTCCGGTACCCTCCTCATGCATCGCCCAAACGAGATCAAGGCGACGCGCACCGGCGGATATGCAGACGTGGAGATGTTCTTCGATGGGAAGACGCTCACTGTGTATGGCAAGAACATCAATGGCTACACGCAGCTGGACGCGCCCGGGTCGGTGGACCAGTTGATAGACACGTTGCGCGAGCGCGGTTGGGCCCTGCCGGGGGCCGATTTGCTCCTCGGTGACGTTCACAGCACCATGATGGCTGATGTGATCGACTCCAAGCATATCGGTCTTGGCGTTGTCGGTGGCGTCGAGTGTAATCATCTGGCCTTTCGGAACCAGGATGTCGATTGGCAGCTGTGGGTTGAGGTTGGTGACAAGCCCATTCCGCGGAAACTTGTGATTACGAGCAAGGCAATAGGCGGCGCGCCTCAATATACCCTCGTGGTAAAGGACTTTAAGACCGACGTGACGGTGGATCAGGCGACATTCGAGTTCACGCTTCCGGATGGCGCAACCAAGCTGGACTTGGAAGCCCTTGCGAAGCTCGATGAGCTCCCCCCAGCGGCACCAGCGAAAGGACAATAGCTATGAAGAAATCACCGAAGTCTCTGATGCTTGTTGCCGCAGCCGTCGCTGTCGGCGCCGCAGCGTTCCTATGGAATGGAGACGTCACCCGGAGCCATAAGTCCGGATTCGTGACGGAGGCCCACGCCATCATCGGCAGGCCGCTGACACCGTTGAGCTACGCGGGTGTAGCGCGCAGGACGGTGCGGCGGTGCGCTGTGGGTGTCTATTACTGCTAGCAGCATTTCAAACCAGCGCCCGGCTCCCCGGGCGCTGGTTTTGATGAACTGGACCGGAAATTGTCTCTGGCCCCGGGCGGCCGACCGAGAACGCAGACGACCACCGACGCGCGGCACTAAGAAGCTGTCGACAATCGGTGGCGTCTTGGCTGTTGCCTCTTGCGGTCCGCAGCCCGCTAAAAGGGATTGGGAGTTATCTGATCATGAAACGCGTGACACATGTAACCTCGACAGCGACGGCTATGGCGCTTGCCGGCGTCTTGTTCGCCTTTTCCGGTTCGGCGGCAAAGGCGGCCGAATGGCCCGGCATCGTCGAAGCTAAGGACATCGCCGAGGAAGGCTTCATCTACGGCCTGCCCATCGTGATGAACTACGCCGTGATGTACGCCTACGCTGTCGACAAGGACTCTGGTCAGTTCAAGGCGCCGTTCAACGAGATCAAGAACGAAGCGCGCGTCTTTACCTATGAGGACACGGCGATCGTCACGCCGAACAGCGACACGCCCTATTCATTCTTGTGGTTGGATCTCCGCGCGGAGCCCATGATCCTCTCCGTTCCTGCCGTTGAGAAAGAGCGCTACTACGCGGTGCAACTCGAGGACGGCAACACGTTCAACTTCGGCTATATCGGCAGCCGCGCCACCGGCAACGAAGCTGGCGACTACATGGTCGTGGGTCCGGATTGGCAGGGCGACGCGCCTCCGGGCATCAAAAAGGTCTTCCGCTCATCCACGCAGTTCCCCATTGCCGGCTATCGCACGCAGCTTTTCGGGCCGGACGACATCGACAACGTGAAGAAGGTCCAGGCCGGCTACACGGTGCAGCCGCTGTCCGCCTATCTGAAGAGTCCCGCCCCGGCCTCGGCCCCCAAGATCGACTTCCCTAAGATCGACAAGGACCTCGTGAAGAGCAATTTCTTCGAGTATCTCGACTTTGCGCTCCAGTTCGCCCCGGCCGGAGAGGACGAAATCGAAATTCGTGCCAAGCTCGCCCAGATCGGCGTCGGAGCCGGCAAGACCTTCGACTTCCACGAACTCCCGCTCGGTCACCGGCTGGAGGTTGGCCTTGGCATGAAGCAAGGCGACAAGAAGATCGACGAATTCCTCGCCTCGTATCCTAAAAACGTCAACGGCTGGAAGCTTGCCTCTTGGTTCGGCGACCGCGCCTTCTTTGACGGCAACTGGCTGCTGCGCGCCGCCGGCGCGAAGGCCGGCATTTACGGCAACGATTCCGTGGAGGCGACATATCCGTTGACCCGCGTCGATGGAAGGGGTCAACCGCTTGACGGCAGCAAGCACAACTACACGCTGACCTTCCCAAAAGGCGAACTGCCGCCGGTCAACGCCTTCTGGTCGGTCACCATGTATGACGGCAAGACGCAGCTCCTGATCGAGAGTCCGATCAACCGCTACCTCATTAACTCGCCGATGCTACCGGAGCTGAAAAAGAACGAAGACGGCTCGCTCACCCTCTACATCCAGAAAGACTCGCCCGGCGCCGACAAAGAGACCAATTGGCTTCCAGCCCCCGATGGACCCATTTACCTGGCTATGCGGCTCTACTGGCCGAAGACCGAGGCCCCGTCCGTGCTGCCGCCCGGTGAAGGCTCATGGCAGCCGCCGGGAATCGCGGTTGCGCAATAGCAGGCATTAAACGATCAATGGGAGTTTCAAGATGATGAAACACGTCTTTGCTCTAGCAGGAGCCCTTCTTCTCAGTCTCCTACCCCTTGCCTCCGCGAGTGCGGCGCCTTCCATCGACGAGGAGGACGCTAATGCGATCGCGACGGAGGGCTATCTCTACCTCTACTCGCTGGTGACCATGGACCTGACACGTCTCCAGTCCACGAACGTCCAAGAGGTGGGCGATTTCAAAGCGCCCGCCAACGTCTTCGTCAACGTTCCGACCTACCCCACGGCCGAAATGAAGACCGTGGTCCGGCCCAATTTCGACACCCTGTATTCGTCGGCATGGTTGGATCTGACGAAAGAACCGATGGTGGTGTCGGTCCCTGACACGGACGGACGTTACTATCTGCTTCCGATGTTGGACATGTGGACCGACGTGTTCGTCTCGCCTGGCTGGCGCACCACCGGAACGGACGCACAGACCTTCCTTGTCACGCCGCCAGGCTGGACGGGCGCGGTTCCGGACGGCGTCACGGAGATCAAGGCCTCGACGCCTTATGTGTGGATCATCGGCCGCATCAAGACGGACGGCCCGTCGGACTACGACGCGGTTCACAAAATCCAAAATGAACTAAAGCTCATGCCTCTCTCGCAGATGGGCAATGACGATTGGAAGCCCGCGCCCACGAAGATCGATCCCGGCGTCGACATGAAGACGCCGCCGAAGATCCAAGTCGATACGATGCCGGGCGGCAAGTTCTTCACCTACGCGGCCGACCTTCTCAAGCTGCACCCGCCGCACTTTACCGACGAACCGATCCTCGCCCGCATGAAGCGGCTTGGTTTTGAGCGCGGCAAGAGCTTCGATTTCGACAGCGCCGATCCCGTCGTCAAGAAAGCTATCGAGCAAGCGCCGAGAACCGCGCAGGAGCTGATGGGGTGGAAGACACCGAGGCTCGCCGCCGTCGAGAACTACTGGTCGATGAACACCGACACGATGGGCGTCTACGGCAACTACTATCTGAAGCGCGCCATCGTCACCCAGGTCGGTCTTGGCGCCAATCAGCCGGAAGACGCGGTCTATCCCCTCAATGTCGGTGACAAGGACGGCAAGCCGCTCGACGGCACCAACAACTACACGATCCATTTCGAGAAGGATGAGATTCCGCCCGTCAATGCGTTTTGGTCCGTCACACTGTACGATCCGCAGGGCTACCAGGTCCCCAATGCGCTCAATCGCTTTGCGCTCTCAAACTGGATGTCGTTCAAATACAACGACGACGGATCGCTCGATCTGTATTTCCAGAACGAGAGTCCCGGCAAGGACAACGAGGCGAGTTGGCTGCCGGCACCCAAGGGCCCGTTCAACCTGACCATGCGCCTCTATGCGCCGAAGTCTGACGCATTGACCGGAAAGTGGAATCCACCGCCCGTCGTCAAGGCCGACTAAACATCGTGAGGGTGCGACATTGCGCCGGCCGCACCCCACCATGCCGAGCGCCAAGCATCTCTAGGACATGTCAGGGCAGCGCGCACTAATTGCCCTTGCCGAAAAGGCCGCCAAAGAGGCCATCGCCACCGAACAAGCCGGGACGCTTGGGCGGCTTCGCGGGCGTCGCGGTATCGTCGGCAACCGGGGTCTCCGTCCGCGTCGCTTTCGGGGCCGACGCCGTTGAAGACTGTCTGCCGCCTGTCGCTGGACTGGCCCGCGGGGGTGCAGAGGTCACAAGGGGCGGCGGCGGCGCCAGCGCGGCTTTGTCGATCCAGCCGGTCGCACCGCTCTTCATGTCCCGGATATGGGCATAGCCTCCCTCCTCGCCGATCACGCGGAACGGCCGGCCGGCCGGGAAGCCGAACATGACCGCACCAGAGGATGACGGACTTGCCAGCAATTCGACGGGCTTTCTGGCGACGAGGATCATGCCAGGGTCCGGCAGCGGCGCATCGGCGGGCCCAGCGGCATCGCCGGCCGGTTGGCCCGGAGCGGTCGCGGCCTCGCTGGCGGCGGGCGGCGTCTCGGGAACAGGCTCGGACGTCGTGTCGATAATGCGCGGTGCCGCGGCCTCTGGCGCCGCGGGCTCGGGGAGCGCGGGAGCCTCGGGGAACGCGGCAGACTCAGGTGCCGTGGCGCTCTCTGGTGCCGTGGCGGCCTCTGGTGCCGTGGCGGCCTCGGGCGATGCGTCACCTTCGGGCGGCGTGGCGTCAACGGCGACCGGCGCTTTCGCCTCTCCGGCCGGCTCACCAAAATATTGGCTCGCGCGGAGGCCGATCCCCACCACAAGAACCACGCCCGCGACGGCAAGGAACGCGTGCTTCTTGGATATGAGTCCGCCCAGCTTGGACGGACTTTTCTGCGGGGATCCTAGGTCCATGGCCGGATCATGACATGGCCGAGCGTTTCGATCTAGGCGGATACGCCGCCGGGGCGCCAATCGGCGATCGCCTTCGAGTCGCGCTCAGCCTCCCAGCGGCCGCCCTGCCCCCGCGCACTGCCAGGCGTACCGGTCGGCGCATCCGCTAAAGCAGCGAGCCGCTGCAGATAGGCCGACCGCGGCATCTCGTGGAATCCCATTTGCGCCATGGTGGGCGTCAGCCATTTATTGTCGGCAAGCTCGAAGCCCCATTCTGCGAGATGCCAGGCGAGCACCGAGAAGCCGATCTTCGAAGCGTTCGACTCCCGGAAGAATTGCGACTCGATGACGAAGACCTTGCCGACGGCCACGCCGTAGCCGCCACCGGCGAGCTCGCCGCGGTCGTTCCACACCTCGAAGGAGTGCACGTGCCCGGCATCATGGGCGTCCGCATATGCGTGCATGATGCGCGGCGTGATCCAGGTCAGATGCCATTGGCCCGGCCGGCGCCCGGCGCAGGCCTTGATCACGCCTTCGAAGTCGCGGTCGAAGGTGATCACGTAGCGGCCCTGGCGCATCATACTGCGCAGCCGCGTCGAGATGCGGAAATTGTCGAGCTCCAGCACGCCACGCATGACCGGCGACAGCCATTTCGGCGCGCCCACATGCCCGTGCGGAAATAGCCCCCGCCGATAACCCGCGAGCAGGGTCGGCACGGTCAGGTCCGGCACGATCCCGGCAAGCTCGCTGTTGCCGTCGAGGGCACGGGCATCCGGCAAGGCGCGGTTCGAGGTGACGAGGCCGGCGAGCCACATGCGCGCCAGCGGACCCAAAGCAGAGACCCGGCTCGGCTTCACCGCCCACGCCAGCCCAAGCGCCAAGCGCTCGCAGGTCTCGAGCGGCGTCTCCCGAAACAGGACCGAGCGCTTGTCTTGCGCCGAGCACATGTCTTGCGCCGTGTCACGGTCCGGCCCTGCGGCTGCCGGCGCCGATGCGGGCAAAACGCGCGCTATGACTCTCTGCTCGGACAAAAGGCTCCCCTTTGCGTTGGCCAGATGGCGGCCGGCCGATGGTGAGATTAGCAGGGGAAGCCCATGGCGCGGCGCCGCGTCCGCAATCTGCGTTAACCGTCAGCTGGCCGTCTCAGCCTCGCCCTGGCTTCGCTAGCGCGGCTTCCGCCGACGGTCCCACAATCTTTCGTCGAGGACACGCTGGGCGCGCTCGGCCGGCGGAATGGCTTCGAACTCGCGCGCGAAGGTCCGATATTCGTGCTTGGCTTCCTCGGGGCCGACGCCGTGGAGCAGGCTGTTGCGCCATTCCAAGAGGCGTCTCCAGCCGCGCGCATCGCCACCTTTCTCAGGCGGCGGCACGCCCGCGGCAACCAGCCGGCGCATGACCGACCGGGCTGCCTCGCTCTCGTCTTGGCCGGCCTTCACCAAGAGATCGATCACGGCGGCGGCGCGCGCCAAGAGGATCGGGCTTGGCGCGGAGCCAAAACGGCGGTCGCACTCCACGGGGCTCTGCGGCTGTACCCGCTTGCCCGCGCCGAGATGGCCTTGGAGATCGACGAGCGGCTGCAAGTCCTCCGCACGCACGCCGTCCGCGGCGAGCTGGGTGATCACCGCCCGCAAGCACTTGGCGCCGAGCGCGGCGACGTCCCCGTCTTCGACGGAGTGTGTATCGCGCAACGCTCTGAGGGCCGCGCCGATACGGTCGGCGGATGGCGAAGCTGTCTCCATGTCCGGCATTTTAGCCGGGAAGACTTGCAGATTTGGTTACTGCGGCAGCGCTCTCCCGCCCGGCCATGATCCTCGCTGGGAGGGTAAAGAAAGCGTTAGACGCCCGTGCGCCATGGCCTCATCGCCCCTGTGTTCACCAGTCTTACCAAGGCCGGTCTTGCCAAGGCCGCGCGGCTGCGGCTAGAAGGACGGGCGCCTGCCTATTGGGGGATCGTCTAATGGTAGGACAGCGGACTCTGACTCCGCCAGTCTAGGTTCGAATCCTAGTCCCCCAGCCACTTGATCTTATTGCGCTTTTACCTTGCCAAACTAAGAACCACTAAGCCCAGTCGGGAGCCCAGTCGGGAGTTTCGTTCTCGATTCGAGCTTCCTGATCGCGGCCTTGACCAGAGCCGGGTCACGATGCAAATAATTCGCGTCCAGTAACGAGCGCACGTCCGTAAGCATGTGGCCTGTGATGGCGGCGATCATCGCCTCTGTGCAGCCGGCCACGGCGAGCCGCGTCACGGCCGTCCCCCTCAGGTTGTTGAATGTCACACCGATGATACCGGCTTTGGCGCAGGCCTTGCGCCAAGATGATCGGAAGCCGTTCAACGTCCAAGGCTTGCCGTCACTGTTGACCAGGATCAGGGGCGATCGCCTTTTGGTGCTGTCCAGGGCGGCCTTAAGGGGCGCCCCAACTGGGATGACTACGCGAGCGCCGGTCTTGGATTGTCGCAACATGATCTTATGGCCGTCATAAGCGGACCAAGGGAGACCGAGCAGATCACCTTGCCGCTGTCCCGTCCAAAGAGCGAGCATCAGCGGCAAGTGAAGGTGGCGCGGAGCACGTTCAAGGAAGGTTTCCTCGTCTTCGAATGTCCACACCTTGTCGCGCCGGTTTCCTCGGTAAAGACGTCCGCCTCTTTGGCATGGGTTCGCCGTCACCAACCCGCGATCATGCGCCCATGACAGGATACGCGCCAAAACGGCCCACGCATAATCTGCTTGACGCCGCGAGCGCACCGCGAGCCGATCACGCCAAGAACGGAAGACATCTTTGGCTCCCCGCTCATCCAAGGCCTCTAGCGAAAAATCCCCAAACTCTTTTTCGATGATCTTGATGAGCCGCACATAGTCTCGCCGAGTACGCTCAGCGAGATCGGTAAACTCAGTGGCCTGCTGATAGCGATAGAGAATTGAAAAGAGGACGCCACCGGGAGGCGGGAAGACCGCTCCATGGGGCCTAGTATGGGCGAGGCAGCACAGGCCTGCAACTTAGGTCCGCTGATGATCACTGGCGGACTTGGACGAGCAGATCGGGCATGTCCGCTTTCCCTGCCCGAGCGGACATGCCCAGTGTCGAAACCGATGTCCGCTTGGTGCGGCGGGTTCAAAGGGTGGCCGCAACACTTCAATCTTTGAGGAAAGATGGAGTGTTCAGGATGGGCTATCGCCGACGGATCTATTTCACGGAGAAGCAGAAGGCGGAGATTTGGGATCGCTGGCAGCGCGGGGAGTCG
>DATKYG010000043.1:0-4446 GCA_035528655.1 Methyloceanibacter sp. | reverse complement strand
TCGTGGAAGAGCTCGTACCAGTTGATCTCGGCATGCAGGCGCAGGAACACCGAGCCGAGCCCGATCGCCGCCCGGTCCATCAGCACGAACTCGCGCGGCGGGGCGACGCCGCCGAGGCGGCGCAGCTCGGCGTGGACCTTCTCGGCCACCCGCGCGCCATAGACGACGCCGGCATCGTCCTCCTGGATCTTGCGCGTGCGGTTCTCCAGCAGCGGCGCGTAGACGAATTCGGCCCACAGATGCAGCACGTCGACCACCTCGTCGGTGAGGTTCTTGAAACCCCAGGTCTCGTAGGCATGGACCGCAAGCGCCCGGTCGTCGTCGCGCAGGGCCGCATAGAGGTCGATCACACCTTGCACAAAGGAGGGCGGGAAGACGCGGATGCAGCCGAAGTCGAGCAAGTTGATCGTGTTGTCGGGCCGGCCCGTGTAGTTGCCCAGATGCGGGTCGCCGTGGATGATGCCGTATTCGTAGAACGGCACGTACCAGGCGCGGAACATGTTGTGGGCCAGCGCATTGCGGGTCTCCGGCGGCGCATCGGTAAATGTTGTGAGCGGCGCGCCCTCCTGCCAGCTCATGGTGAGAAGCCGCCCGGTTGAAAGCCCGGCGCATACATTGGGCACATGCACGCCGGGCTCGTCCTTCAGCATGGCGCCATAGAGCGCGATGTGGCGGGCCTCGCGGTCATAGTCGAGCTCTTCGCGGAGCCGCGCGGTCAGCTCCTGGTGGATATTCGTGGTCGAGATCGCCTTGTCGTAGCGCTCGTAGAGCCCGAAGATGATGCGGAGCTGGCGCAGGTCGGCCTCGACCACCGAGGCCATGTCGGGATACTGGAGCTTGCAGGCCAGCGCAGCGCCGTCATGGGCGGTGGCGCGGTGGACCTGGCCGAGCGAGGCGGCGGCGGCGGCCGCATGCTCGAAGACAGCGAACTTCGATTGCCAGTCGGGGCCGAGCTCGCTGCGCATCCGGCGCTTGACGAAGGGCCAGCCCATCGGCGGCGCATTCGCCTGCAGCTCGGCAAGCTCGGCCGCGTATTCGCTCGGCAGCACATCGGGGATGGTCGACATGATCTGGGCGACCTTCATCAGCGGGCCCTTGAGGCCGCCCAGCGCCGCCTTCAGCTCGCCGGCATGCCGGCCGCGGTCGATCTTGAGGCCGAGATAGCGCTCGCCCGCGACCCGCGCCGCCAGCCCGCCCACGGCCCGGCCGACCCTCGCGTAACGGATCATGCGCCCGCCAAGAGAATTGGATTCGGTGTCGTCCGGCATGCCGTCTCCCATACTCCGTGTCGCTGGCCCCAACTGGCCCTTATTCGTCGCCGGCGGCAAGAATGGCAGTGAATTAAGGAGAGATAAGGTCCGGGCGCCGTTAAGGAAGCCGGCGGGGTCAACTGGAATTACCCCTGCATAACGGCTAAGGTTCGCCCAACGCGGCTTGGCGGCCGATTTTTCAATGCCTTGCGGGGCCGTGATTGCCGGCGGAGCATAGGATATCGGATGGAGCAAAGCTTATTTGAGAAATATGGCGGGTTCGGTGCGGTCAGCCGGATCGTCATGCGGTTTTACGACCAGGCACTCGATAGCGATATCCTGGCCGACTATTTCGAGGATATCGAAATGGAGCGGCTGATCGACCATCAGACCAAGTTCGTGGCCTCGCTGATGGGCGGGCCGGCGAGCTATACCGACGACATGCTGAAGCAGTTGCACGCTCATCTGGACATCAACGACGAGGCGTTCGACGAGATGGCGACCCTATTTCGGGCGACGTTGGAGGAAGCCGGCCTCGATCCCGATGATGTCGAGACGGTGGCGCATGAGATCGTCAGACGCAGGCCGGTGATTGTGAAACAATCATGACTGGCGCGGCGAAACCGATGCCCAAAGGCTCAATCGAAGTCGTGCTTGACCGCGTGGCGTTCAACCGGGCATTGCTCGACTCGGTCGGCGTCGGGCTCGCCATTGTCGACACTCCGTCGGGCGCCATTCTGGCCCACAATCCGCGCTTCCGTGATCTCTTCCCCAACCTGGCGGCGAACGCGACTATCGATCAGATCGTGGATGTGCCCGACGATGATGAGTTCGTGGGCGCGGACGTGATCGTTCGCGAGCAGGAGATCAAGATCAAGCGACGCGCGGCATCGCTGCTGATCAATTTCTCCCGGCATTCGCTGCCCGAGGGCGAGGTGATGATGGTCGAATGCCACAACGTCTCGAAGATCAAGGAACTCGAATACATGATCGAGTCCTATTCGAAGATGGTGGAGAAGAACGCCCGCGATCTGCGCCGCGAGAAAGAGCGCGCCGAGCGGCTGCTGCTCAACATCATGCCGAAGTCGATTTATGAGGAGCTGAAGGCGTTCGGTGTGACCACGCCCCAGCGCTACGACAATGCGTCGGTGCTGATGCTCGACTTCGTCGGGTTCACGGCAATGTCGGTGGCGACCGACCCGATGTCACTGGTCTCCGAGCTCAATGACATCTTCGCCGCCTTCGATCGCATCTCCGAGCAGTTCGGCTGCGAGCGCATCAAGACCATGGGCGATGCCTATATGGCTGTCTCCGGAATTCCCGAGGCGACGCCCGACCACGCCCTCAACGTCGCGAAGGTGGCGCTGCTCTGCCGGCGCTATGTGCGCCAGCGCGGCAAGACCCGGCCCCAGGACTGGCAATGCCGTATCGGCCTGGCGACCGGTCCTGTGATCGGCTCGATCGTCGGGGTGCAGAAATACGTCTATGACATCTTCGGCCCCGGCGTGAACCTGGCCTCGCGTATGGAACAGGCCTCCGGTTCGATGGAGATTTCCTGCGACGAAACGTTCTATGAGCTGATCCGCCGGGACTTCAAGGTCGAGGAGCGCGGCATGACCGAGCTCCGGGGTCTGGGCAACACGAAAATCTACAGTCTCATCAGCGCGAACGAAGCACTGGATCTGGCGATCGCCTAAAGCATGCGTTGGCAGGGCGACCTGGAAAACCGCCGCGTCCTCGGCCGCGTCGCGCCGACGCCCTGAGAAAAGCCTCAGCGGCAGTTTGATTTTATTGTAGGGGCGGGTTTCAAACCCGCCCTCGGGCGATGCGGGCGGGCTTGAAACCCGTCCTTACGAATGTCGAAGGTGGGCTTAACCTCCGACTGTTATCCCGGCGTACCCGGGCAACCAATCACTCCATCGCTGCCAGCTCGTCGATCAGCCCTTCGACGACGGCGAGCCCCTTGGCCCAGAAGCCGGGGTCCGAGGCATCGAGGCCGAAGGGCGCCAATAGCTCCTTGTGGCGCTTGGAGCCGCCGGCGCGCAGCATGTCGAGATACTTGTCGGCAAAGCCCGCTTGCGCATCCTCGTAGACCGCGTAGAGCGAGTTCACCAGACAGTCGCCAAACGCATAAGCGTAGACGTAGAAGGGCGCATGGATGAAGTGGGGGATGTAGGCCCAGAAGACGCCGTAGCCCTCGTCGTAGTCGAAGGCCGGCCCCAGGCTCTCGCGCTGGACGTCCATCCAGATCTCGCACAGCCGCTCGGGCAGCAGCTCGCCCGCCTGGCGCTCGTCATGGACCCGCCGCTCGAACTCGAAGAAGGCGATCTGGCGGACCACGGTGTTCAGCATGTCCTCGACCTTGGAGGCCAGCATTTCCTTGCGCGCGGTTTTGTCATTGGCGGCGCCCAGCAGGCGCTTGAAGGTGAGCATCTCGCCGAACACGCTTGCGGTTTCGGCGAGCGTCAGCGGCGTCTCCGATTTCAGCAAGCCCTGGTCGCCTGCCAGCACCTGGTGGACGCCGTGGCCGAGCTCGTGCGCCAGCGTCATCACGTCACGCGCCTTGCCCTGATAGTTGAGCAGCAGGAAGGGATGCGCCGACGGCACGGTCGGATGCGCAAAGGCGCCCGGCGCCTTGCCGGGCCGCGGGGCGGCATCGATCCAGTTCCGCTCGAAGAAGCGGGCGCCGATCGTCGCCAGCTCGGGTGAGAAATCATTGTAAGCGTCGAGCACGGTCTGCTGCGCCTCGTCCCAGGCAAAGCTCCGCGCGGCCGCCTCGGGCAGCGGCGCGTTGCGGTCCCAGGTCGCCAGCTTGTCCTTGCCGAGCCAGGCTGCCTTCATGGCGTAGTAGCGGTGCGAGAGCCGGGGATAGGTATCGCGCGCGGCGCTGACCAGCGCATCGACCACCTCGTCCTCGACCAGATTGGCGAGGTTGCGCGAGGAGACCGGCCGCTTGAAGCCGCGCCAGTCGTCGGCGATCGCCTTGTCCTTGGCCAGCGTGTTGGTGATATGCGCGAAGAGGCGGAGATTGCCCGCGAAGACCTTGCCGAGCGCCGCGGCCGCGGCCTGTCGTTTTGCTTCGTCTTTGTCGCTCAGGAGATGGAGCGTCTCGGCGCTGGTGAGCTCCTTGCCGTCGACGTCAAAGCGCAAGCCCGCCATGGTCTCGTCGAACAGCCGCACCCAGGCCTGGCGTCCG
>DATKYG010000042.1:0-232336 GCA_035528655.1 Methyloceanibacter sp. | reverse complement strand
GATCGTGGCGTCGGTGATGACGACATGCGGCCCGGGCGTGAACAGCAACATCGTCGTGCCGTTGACGATGAGGTCGCGTCCGGTCTGCTCCTTGATCCGCGCCGCCACCCGCGACGTCACCCAGTCGGCCGAGAGGATGAGATTGACAGCAACGAGCGCCAGCACCAGGGCGCCGACAGCGCCGCCCGAGATCATCACGCCGAGCTTCACCGGGCGGCGCTTCAGAAGGCCACGGAGCGTGGTGCCGAGCAATTTGACGCGGCGCATCCTGGGCCGATGCGCGTGACGCGGCCGCGCCGGGGCTTGCGGCGCGCGCGTCGGCAGATGCGGCTTATGAGGGTCTTGGCTGTGCATTGAAATCCCGGACGAGGCCCGAATAAGCCCGATAATTAAGGTCAGAATACGAACCGGACGCCGCGGGGTCAGCCGGGGTGCGGCGGAATAACCCGAGCGTCAGCGCACCAGGATTGCGTGGTTGTCCCAGTGATAGCGCGAGGGGTGGCGCCATAGACTGCCGTCTGCGTCGGCGGTCGCCAGCCAGCCATCACCGCTCGTCAGAAGGAAACTCGCGCTGTGATGGGTCGGCGCCAGCCCGCAGCCATCGCCGAGCTCGCTGGTGCCGAGGAAGCGCCTGGCCGCGACATCCCAATAGGTGACGAGCCCGCCTTTCGGCGCCGACGCCGCGACAATGCCGCCCGCCGCATCCGCTGTCACCGAACCGATATAGTTGCGCAAAGCGCTTTGCGTGGCGGTCGGGGCGGGCACGATCATCGGCTGCTCGCCGCGGGCATGGAAGCCGATTAGCGGCGGCGCTTCCCCCTCCGGCCCATGAAACTGGCATCCGAACACGACCGTATCGTTCTGCGCGACAGCGAGATGCCGGATCGAGAGCTGATGCAGGTCGGCGGCGAGCTTCTGCTCTTCCAGGAGATCGCCGGTCTCGATGTCCACATAGACGAGCGAGGGCTGCATCGTGGGGATGTTCAATTCCTCGCGGCTGCTGTCGGGATGGGTGCGGATGCCGCCATTGGCGATGACGATGGTGCGGCCGTCGGAGAGCAGCGCGAGATCGTGCGGCCCGACGCCATAACCCGGTAGCTCGCCGATCTGGCGATAGCCGGCGCCCGCGTCCCGCACGCCGATGACCCCGAAGCCGCGGCCGTAATCGTTCTCCGTGGTGTAGAGCAGCCGGCCGTCGGCCGAGAACACCCCATGGCCGAAGAAATGCCGGCCGGGCTTGGAGGCAAACCAGACGGGCTCGCCGTTGCCGACGGGTACCGCCACGCCGAAGCGGCCGGGACGCCGGGCGAAGGCGACCCATTCCTTGCCGCCGGGACGCAGCGCGACGTCATGGCCGCGGGCGGGAAGCTCGACGGCGCGCAAATCGCCGCGCTCGAGGTCGAACAGCGCGGCCGAGAAGGCGCCATGATCGTCCATGCGCGCGGCGGCGAAGCACTCCGGCACAAACGCGGCGGCGAGGGCCTTCGGGAGCGCCAGCGCCGCGGCGCTGCCGGCGAGGCTTGCGAGGAGTGTGCGACGGTCGAGCTGCATGATCAGTCTCCGTCCAGAGCGTTGAAACCGAAACTCAAGCCGGCGCCACGCGCGATCATGGCGGCAGCCGTGTCGCGCGCACTCTTCAAGGCGACACGCAAGGCTTCCAGCTTGCTGCGTTGCTCCGTGTCCTGAACGGCCTCCGTGACCGGCATGTCGATCGCGTCCAGAACGTCGATGGCGTGGCCGAGGTCAAACAGGGTCGACTTCTCGACGCCGGGCGACTCCTCGGCGACCACCTGCGCAAAACCGCCTTCGGCAAAGAGCGTGCGCACGCCTTCAAGGTTGCCAACCATGTTGGCAAAGGTCAGCCCGCTCTGCCAGAACGCGGCAAGGCGCGGCCGCGCGGTCTCGGGCGATGTGCCGAGCGGCTTGCCGAGCTTCTGGTCGCGCACCAGTTCTATGCCTGAGGTGAACGCCTTGTAGAGTTCGAGCGTGACGTCCTTCGGCGCGCGGTAGAGCGGATCGCTCGGCCCGGGGCTGAGAAAGTCCTTGCTGTAGCCTGACCCATCGCGCCACGCCTCGGCGACGGCGCGCGCGATGCGGTCGATATTGGTCGCGACACTCGAGGCGAAGCTGCAGCGGAAGCCGACCTCGGAGTCGCCGCTTGTCAACGTCTCGGCGCCGTCGCCATAAAGAAGATATTCGAGCGCCGTCAGGCCCTGCAGCGCCACGCTCTTGCCCGCCAGCGTATCGGCCAGCGTCACCGTCTCGTCCTTGTCGGCGAGCGCGGCTTTCACCTGCCGCAAGCCGATGCCTTTAGGGTCGGGCCAATAGAACAGCCGCTCATAGCGATGATCCTTGTTGACCGGTCCGAAGCGGAAGATCTCGACCTTGCTCCAACTGTCAACGGCGGCGGCGAAGGCGTCTTTGGTCGCTGTGAGCGCGGCGGCGGACGGCTCGGCACAGAGCGCCGCAGCATTGTCCTTGAGAGCGCCGGTGGCCACGGTGAGCGCGTCATAGCCAGGGCGAATAACGCCTGTGAGCGCGGCGCGGGCAATGGCGCCGTGATCCGTCTCGGCGTGGGCGCATTGCAGGCCGCTGCAGAGCAGAACAGCCGCAAAAAGGAAGGATCTCATCTGGTGGCCTATAGCGAATTGACAAAGGCAAGGAGGCGGTCGCGGTCCGCCTTGGGCAGCGCCGCGAAGGCATCGCGCGCGGGCTCCGCCTCTCCGCCATGCCAGAGAATGGCTTCGGTGAGGTTGCGGGCGCGGCCATCATGGAGAAACAGCGTATGGCCGCTCACCGTCTCGGTAAGACCGATGCCCCAGAGCGGCGCCGTGCGCCACTCCGTGCAGGTCGCGTCACCGTCGGGACGATTGTCAGCAAGCCCTTCGCCCATGTCATGCAGCAGCATGTCGGTATAGGGATAGATCAACTGGTTCGACAAATGCGGCTGCTTCGGCGCCGTGCCCGTGAGGAATTTCGGATTGTGACATTTGGCGCAGCCGATCTCGTAGAACAGCGCCTTGCCCTTCAGCACCTCCGGATCGTCAGGATTGCGCCGTTCCGGAACGGCGAGATTCTGGGAATAGAAGGTGACGAGCTTGAACAGCTCATCGCCGACCTCGACGTTCTGATATTTCGGCGAATTGCCAGACGGCGCGTTCCAGCACTTCTCCTGCTTCTCGGTGCACTCGCCGGCGCCGCTTGGATGCAACGTCGTGGAAATGCCGATGTCGCCGGAGAACGCACCGGCCGACTGATCGGCAATGGTCGGAACGTTGGCCTTCCAGCCGAAGCGGCCGAGCATCGCCTTGCCATGCTCATTCGACCACACCTGGTTAGGCTTGCCGGAAATGCCGTCCCCGTCGGCGTCGTCAAGATCGGCGTGGGCCATGATCTGTTCTTCCGGCACGGCTTCAAGCAGGCCGAGGCCGATCATCGGCGGAGCGACGCGCGATGACAGCATGATTTCCGGGCTCATGGGGCCATAGCCGAGATCGACAATCTCGTAAGTGGGCGCGCGCAAGCTCACCGTCTCGCCATCGGCTAGTGTGACCGGCTTCTCTTTATATGTGACCTTAGCCTTGCCTTCGGCGTCGAAGCCCTGAATGGCGAAATCCTGGAGTTGGCCGCCATAGACGGGATCGACAATCGAAGCGAATCGATGGGCGGCGAGCGCCGCTTTCTCTTCGTCCGTCTTGGGCGGCACCGATAGCCGGATGAGCAGGGAGCCAGACTGATCGGGCACGTCGGCGGAGAGCGGCGGGTGGCCGCGGCCGTCCTTCAAGTGACAGCTCTGGCAGCCGCGCGAGTTGAACAGCGGCCCCAACCCATCGGACGCGTCGGTCGAGGACGGGGCGGACACCCATAGCCGGCGGAAGACGCTGTTGCCGATCTTGAAGCTGAGCTCCTTACGGAAGCCCATATTGCCCGAGGACAGCGAGAAGGCGTTGGACGTGTCGGTGGAACCGCGCGAGGTGGCGCCACCGCCCGGCTTGTCCTCGCCCGGCTCCAGCTTGGTGAAATCCGTGGTGGGCGCCAGTAGGCTCTCCACGCTCGCGGCGATGGCCGTGCCGTATGTGACGAAGGTGCCGACAAGCAGCGGCAGAGCTGTGCCAAGAACGAGCACGCCGCCAAGACAGGCTCGTTGAGCCTGGCTTGACGGCACTCGCTGGGACAACTCCGTTGGAGCGTTAGACCTTGAACTCGTTCTCTTCACTCGGCCTACATCAGAATGTGAGTGTGGTGCGTGCCCCCAACACCGCTGCGTCGTCAACCCCGACGACCCCGCCGCCCGGGTTCCAGAAGTATTGGAAGTCAGGCTGCAGGATCCAGCCCTGACTTATCTCAAAGGTATAGGCGATCTCGACGAGGGATCCATAGTTACGCGCCACGGGTTCGCCGGAGTCCACGTCGAAGGCGGACGCCTCATCGGAAATGCCAGTATAGGCAAAACCGATGGCCAGCGCATCGTTCGGCCGTCCGGGGATCATGCCGGTGAAGGTGAAACCCGCATCGAAGTAGAAGTCGACCAGGTTACGGTCGTCTGGGGCGCCGGCGAAGCGGGTGAAGATACTCACGCCTTGCGGGTCCTCGCTGCCGGGCTTGCGCCAGACCAACTGGTCGATGATGCCATACAGCGCCCAGTCGTTCTCGAGCGGCTTGCCGCCATTGCCAGTGACGGCGATCAGCTCGCCGCCGACGTCGACGCGCTGATGCTCGAAGCTGCCGAAATGGTTCCAGCCGCCAAGCTTGATCGCGCCCGGAAGGCGGCCGCCGGCCAGATCGTAGTGATAGGCGGCTTCAGCCAAGAGCAGCGGGTCGTCGTCGAGTTCGAAATCGAGGCCGTGATCGTTACAGCGCTGCGGGTCCCCACCAGCCTTGTTACATTGTGGCGCGGGATCGCCGTTATAGAGTCCGAGCATCATGCTGAGCTTGTCCGTCGGCGCTACGGCGACACGAACGCCGGGTGTGGCCAAGGGGTAGGCTGGTCCGCCATTCGGGTTGTTCTCCGCAGCGATCGGGGCCCAGCCCCAGGTGCCGTTGAGGAAGTATCCGCCACCTTCAGCAAAGAAGAACTCCGAGTCGGCGGCGAGCTGGCCAATCTTCACCGCCACGGTGTCGTTGAACATGTGCTGCTCGAGCCACAATTCGAACAGCCGCGTGGACGGTTCGGCCTCGAGGCTGGACACGGGCATCAGACCGCCGACATTCTCACCGGTGATCGACCGGCCGTGGATCTGGTAGCCGTCAGTATGGAAGCAGAGACCCTGCCAGAGTCCGAGCTTCTGCATGTCGGCGTTCAAATAGAGCTCGAGCACGCCATCATAGGCGCCGCCGTCCTTGATGCCGCCCCAGTCGTAGAAGGCCTCGCCGTAATAGGCGCCGCCGACCTCGATGCCGTGTTTGGCTAGTTCACCGCGAACACCGCCAGGATCGATGGCCATAATCGCGCCCTCTGGGATGCCAGGTGCGCCATGGACGATATCCGCTTCGGAAAGATCGCAGGCGGCGCTGGCCAGACTCGGCAGGGCCGTGAGCGACAGGACGAGCATGGAAGCCACGCCGGCCACTTTGGCAAGCTTCGACCTGAGGGTGCGGGCGGGCCGCTCGATCTCAACGGTCGAAGATAGGTGTCGTCTGGATAGGTCGCTTGGCGCGATCCGGTCGTTGGTCATGGTTTGAGCCCCGGCGGCTTTTCTTGCTCTGCCCAGACTGATTGAGACTTGTTATGTTATAACGTTAATCAGCTTGGACCCTGAGTCAACGAGGATTTCTTTTACTCCCCCGCCACCTTTCCCGGCGCGTCGAGACTGTCGGAGCCTTCGAACTCGATGGATTTGAGATCTAACACGGCAACAGCCCGCTCGATCGCCTTGGTCTGGGCGAGCAGCGCGTCGACCACGTTCTGGATCACCTGGTTGCCGGCGTCGTTCCCCTCGCCGATCATCTGGTCATAGGACTCGGTGGTGAGCGCGCGGAGATACATGACGTTCATGGCGTCCATGGTGGCGTCGAGCTTCTGGCGCATCTCGGCGTCAACCTCGGGCGCCTTGGCCTTGACGAGATCGGACACGCTGGCACCGCCGACAAAGCTCCCGTCCGCCCGGCGGTAGCGGCCGAGATAGACGTTGCGGATCCCGAGCGCGTCGAAGAAGTGCGAGGCATGCGTGTTGTCGGAAAAGCAGTCATGCTCCTCCTCGGGGTCGTGGATCATGAGGCCAAGCTTGATGCGCTCGCCGGCAAGCTCGCCATAGGACAGGCTGCCGAGCCCCGTCATCAGGGCGGTCAGACCTTGCTCGTTGCTACCGTCGGCGATCACCTTGCGGGCCTCGCCGCCCCCCGCCCATTGGTCGGCCATCCAGGCAAGATCGTCGATGAGCAGATCGGTGACGGTGCCGAGATATTCGGCGCGCCGGGCACAATTGCCGTTGGTGCAGTTCTTAGGATCGAAGTCGGTGGCCGGGCGCATGCCGGCGCCAGGTCCGGTGCCGTTCAGGTCTTGGCCCCAGAGCAGGAACTCCACAGCGTGATAGCCGGTGGCGACATTGGCCTCCACGCCGCCGGCCTCTTGCAGGCCGTCAGAGAGCAGTTCCTTGGTGAGCTTCGCGGTATTGAGCTTCTTGCCGCCGATAGTGAGCGAGACATTCTTGATGACATTGGCAACGTAAAGCTCGTTCTCGGGCGACTCGTCACCATAAGCACCGGCGACGTAATCGATCAGACCCTCGTCGAGGGGCCAGGAATTCACCTTGCCCTCCCAGTCGTCGACGATGGCGTTGCCGAAGCGGAAGGCCTCGGTCTGCATGTAGGACGAGCGAGCGGCCATCCAGGCGGCGCGGGCGGCGCGCAGATTCGCGTCGGTCGGCTCGGCGATCAGCGCGTCCACCGCGAGCTTGAGCGTGTGGGCGGTGTCTCGTGAGTCCTCATATCCAGCCTGCGCGATATCCGCGTAGATCTTCAACACGTCCTTGGACGTGTCGGCCGCGGCAGGCGTGAAGCAAAAGCCGAGCGCCAGAGCGGCGGCGGGCAGAGCAGTCAACGGTCCTCGAAACATCTGCATCCCTTTGTCGTAGCTGGGCCAGCGGACATTTGGCCCGTGACCCTGTTCCCCCCAAGTTCGCCCGGAAGCGAAAGAATGCGGCGGCCCTTGGGCCGGGACCGTCGGGCCGCCGCACAGTTGAGATGAGGAAGCGTCCAGGCTCGGGCCAAAGACGCTCCAGACATTCGGGCTGGGCGGCCGAACGTCTTGCAAGAACCCTAGTCCAAGGCCTAACATGCACGTAATGAACTCTTTTCAGCAGAATAGTTGAGCGAAATGCATCTAAAGGAAGTCGACGCCAATCTCCTGGTCACTCTCGACGCCCTGCTGGTGGACGCGAGCGTCACCCGTGCCGCCGAAAGGCTGGGGCGCAGCGCCTCGGCCATCAGCCATGCATTGGCTAAACTCCGAGAAATTTTTGCCGACGAGCTGTTCGTCCGGGCCGGTCAGCGGCTGGTGCCGACGGCCAAGGCGCTGGAGCTTGCGCCCACCGTTCACGTCATCCTGGCGGGTATGGAGAGCCTGTTGCGGCCCAACAAGCCTTTCGATCCTTCGCTTTCCGTGCGCGAGTTTGCCGCAGCATCGAGCGAGGCGGGGGAGTTGATCCTGGTCGAGCCGCTGCGG
Organism: Methyloceanibacter sp.; assembly: GCA_035528655.1. GTDB lineage: Bacteria > Pseudomonadota > Alphaproteobacteria > Rhizobiales > Methyloligellaceae > Methyloceanibacter. The sequence goes on along the minus strand of DATKYG010000042.1, from coordinate 224,673 downwards.
CAACGGCTGCAATCGCTGGCGCCCAGCGTGAAAGTCAACTGGACGCCGTCGCGCCGGGACGAGGATATCGACGCGCTGCGCAACGCGCGCAGCCATTTCGTCATCGATATCGAGGGGGCGCCGGTCGCCGCACCCGACGTGCGCGTGGCCAAGCTGTTCGACGACACGCTGGTCACCCTGGCGCGGCCCGGCCACCCCTTCGCCGCCCGGAAACCGAAACTCGCAGCCTTTGCCAACGCGGACCACATCGCCGTGAACCGGCTACCGACGCGCGATCTCATGGACAAGGCGCTCGCCGCGGAAGGCTATTCCTGCAACGTCACCTCGCAGGTTTCCTCGGCGCTGGTCGGCATTCTCGTGGCGCTAAACAACGATGCCTTGCTTACGCTGCCTGGCTCGCTCGCCGCCATCCTGCAACGGCAATTCGGCCTGGCCCGTATCGCCCAGCCGCTTCCGCCGATCGCTTTGCCGCTCAGGCTCATGTGGCATTCCAGCTACGACCGGGACGAGTGCCACCAATGGGTGCGCGGCGAGCTTTCCAAGATCGCCCAAGAGATCGCCGCAGGCGCGTAGAGAGGAGATCGCCGCGGGCGGTAAGGGCCGTGACGACGCTGCGCGCCGCGCCTTGTCACTCGAAATTTACGACCATTCTGACGCCGGCCGGCGGGGACCTCTGGCGTCCGTCACATGGCTCCAGTAGCATGGGGCGACCGCCCGCCTGTGCCGAGGGTTGGGCGCCTGGAGGACATCGATGGTTGCATGGTTCCGCGCCGGCCTTTTTGCTGCGCTGCTGGTTTTCGTCTCCGCCGCCGCCGCCGATAAAGCCTTTCAAGATGACGCCCTCGCCGACGCGGCGATAACGCTTGAGACCGACCTCAAGAATGAGTCCGGCACCGTCGAGCTGCCGCTCATCAAGCTGAAAGAGCAGGCCGCCGTTCAGTTGCGACAGCTGGACCTGGAAAGCGCCGCCTTTACCTATGGGCAGATCGTCACCGTGTCGCCCGACGACGCCCTCGCCTGGCGGCGGCTGGCCGATCTGTGGCTCGCCATCCCGGCGGACCAGAATGACGACGGCAGCGTCCGCTTCAGCAATGCGCGGACCGCCGCCTATATCGCCTATCAGAGAGCCACCACGCCGCAGTCCGAAGCCGCCGCTTTGACGACGCTCGCCACGGCCTACGGCAAGCACGGCGATTGGCGCCCGGCCCTGAACGCCCTCAACCTAGCCCTCAAGCTCGAAGCCAATTCGGGCCGCCAGGCGACCTACGACCAATTGCGCGAGAAATACGGCTTTCGCGTCGCCAACTTCACTGTGGACTCCGACGCCGCAAGCCCACGCGCCTGCTTCCAGTTCACCGAGAAGCTGCTGAAGCGCGCCGACTTTTCACCGTTCGTGTCGGTGGTGGGCGACGACAAGCCGGCGCTCTCCGCCGACGATCAGCAGCTTTGCGTGGAAGGCCTGACGCATGGAGAAACCTACGCCATCACCTTGCGCCAAGGCTTGCCGTCGGCAGTGGACGAGGACCTTCTCAAGGACGCCGACTTCACCATCTATGTGCGCGACCGGACCCCGTCGGTGCGGCTCGCCGGCAAGGCCTATGTGCTGCCGAATACCGGTCAGCAGGGCATCCCGCTCATTTCGGTGAACACGGACGCGGTCAAGGTGACCGTCTACCGGATCGGTGACCGCAGCCTGATCGACAACGTGTTGGGCTACGATTTCGAGCGCAATCTCTACCAATACAGCCTCAACGACATCGCTAACCAGAAGGGCCAAGAGGTGTGGACCGGCGAGCTTAAGGTCGAAAAAGAGCTCAACGCCGAGATCACTACAGCCTTCCCCATCAGCGAAGCGGTGCCGGAGATGGCGCCCGGTGTCTATATCCTCGCTGCTGAACCGGAAGGCGTGGCGGGCGACGATTACGGCGAGCGGACCACCCAGTGGTTCATCGTCTCCGATTACGGGCTTACGGCGTATTCGGGGACCGACGGCATCCACGCTTACGTCAATTCACTTGCGAGCACCGCGCCGCTTGCCGGCGTCGAGTTCCGCCTGATCGCCCGCAACAACGAGGTGCTGGCCACCGCGACCACGGACACCGACGGTACAGTGACGTTTGCGCCTGGCTTGGCGCGCGGTGAAGGCGGGCTTGCGCCGGCGCTGCTCATCGCCTCCGGAACGGGCGGCGACTATGCCTTTCTGAACCTCACACAGTCGGCCTTCGATCTCACCGATCGCGGCGTCGCCGGCCGCGAACCGCCGACGGGACTCGACGCCTATGTGTTCACCGAGCGCGGCGTCTACCGCACCGGCGAGACCGTCCATATCACCACGCTGCTGCGGAACGCCGAAGGCGTGGCCGTGCCCGACGTCAATCTGACGCTGGTGGTGGAGCGGCCCGACGGCATCGAATACCGCCGCGTTGTGGTGCCCGACGAAGGGCTGGGCGGCCGCGCGCTCAACGTGCCGCTCATCGCCTCGGCGCCGACCGGCACGTGGCGGGTTGCGGTCTATTCCGACCCGAAACAGGCGGATATCGGCAATGCGACCTTTCTCGTCGAGGACTATGTGCCGGAACGGCTAGAGTTCGACCTCAGCACAGACGCCAAGAGCCTTGCGCCCGCGACGCCCGCCGAGATCGTGCTCGACGGCCGCTACCTCTATGGCGCGCCGGCCTCGGGCCTCGCTGTCGACGGCGAGGTGAACATCACCAAGGCCGCCGAACGGCCGGGCTTCCCGGGCTATGTGTTCGGCCTCGACAATGGGGATGCGCAGGATCAATTCAGCGTCGAGAGCCTGCCGCTGGCCGACCTGCCGGAGACCGATGCCGACGGCAAGGCGACATTCCAGGTGGCGCTCGACAAAGTGCCGGCTTCGACCAAGCCGCTCGAGGCCAATGTCGTGGTGCGCCTGGCCGAGCCGGGCGGCCGGGCGGTCGAACACAGACTGGTGCTGCCGATCATGCCTACCGGGCCAATGATCGGTGTGAAGCCGCAGTTCAAGGGCTCGTCGCTCGGCGATCAGGACACGGCCCGCTTCGACGTGATCCTGGCAGCACGCGACGGAAAGCAGATCGCGGCAGCCGGCCTCAAATGGCAGTTGCTGCGCATCGAGTCGAAATATCAGTGGTACCGTCAATACGGCCAATGGCAGTACGAGCCCATCAAGATCACGCGGCGCGTCGCCGACGGCACAATAGACGCAACGGCCGGTCAGCTAGGCCATATCGAGGTGCCGGTGACCTGGGGCCGCTACCGGCTCGAAGTGGAGAGCGCAGAGCCGCAAGGACCGCTCACCTCTTACGGCTTCGATTCCGGCTGGTATGCGGAAGCCTCCGCCGACACGCCGGATCTGTTGGAGATCGCCCTCGATAAGCCCGGCTACGTGTCCGGCGACACCATGACCGTCGCGGTCACCGCGCGGACGGCAGGCAAGGTCACGCTGTCGGTGATCGGCGACCGGCTGCTCGCCACGACCACCACGAACGTCGAAGCAGGCCTCGTCAAATTGCCGCTCACGGTGGGCGACGATTGGGGCACCGGTGCCTATGTGCTGGCGACGCTCAGGCGGCCGCTCGATGTGGCCGAAAAGCGCATGCCCGGGCGCGCCATCGGCGTGCAGTGGTTCAGCGTCGACAAGGCCGAACACACGATCGGTGTCAGCCTCGATCTGCCCGATCTGATCCGGCCCGAGACGACGCTGCGCGTGCCGGTGAAGCTCGCCGGGCTCAACGCGGGCGCGCAGGCGCGCATCGTGGTGTCCGCCGTCGATGTGGGCATTCTCAACCTCACCGGCTACGAACCGCCGTCGCCCGACGACTATTATCTCGGCCAGCGCAAGCTCTCCTCCGAGGTGCGCGATCTCTACGGCCAACTGATCGACGGCATGCAAGGCACGCGCGGCCAGATCCGCACCGGCGGCGATAGTGGTGCCGGCGTGCTGCAAGGCAGTCCGCCGACCCAGCCGCCGCTGGCGCTCTATTCCGGCATCGTCACGGTGGGACCAGACGGCACCGCCGAGGTGGAGTTCGCCATTCCCACCTTCACGGGCACGGTGCGCGTCATGGCCGTGGCCTGGAGCAAGGACCAGGTGGGTCATGGTTCGGGCGACGTCGTCGTGCGCGATCCGGTTGTCGTTACCGCGACGCTGCCGCGCTTCCTGCTGAGTGGCGACACATCCACGCTGCGCCTCGACCTCGATAATGTCGAAGGCGCCGCGGGCACATATCAGATCGCCATCTCGGCCGAAGGACCGCTCAGCGTCAAAGTCGCCGACCGGTCGATCACCCTCAAGGCCAAAAAACGCGGCACTGCGACCTTCGCCATTTCCGCGCTCGGCGTCGGCGCCGGCAGCGTGGAGGTCGCGGTGACCGGGCCGGACGACTTCTCGGTCTCGCGGACATACGCGCTGAACGTCGACCCGGCGACGCAGATCCTGGCTCGGCGCACGGTGACGCCCCTCGAACCGGGCAAGAGCATTACACTCACCAACGACGTGTTCGCCGGTCTCGTGCCGGGCACGGGCAGCATTGCGCTGTCGGTCACACCGTCCGCTGCGCTCGACGTGGCGAGCCTGCTTGCCGTGCTCGACCGCTATCCGCTCGGCTGCACCGAACAGATCATCAGCCGCGCGCTGCCGCTGCTCTATGTCAACGAGATGGCGCTCGACGCGCAGCTCGCCGTAGACGGCAATGTGGATGAGCGCATCAGAAAAGCCATCGAGATCGTGCTGGCGCGCCAAGGCTATGAAGGGGCTTTCGGCCTGTGGTCGCCGGGCGGTGACGACCCGTGGCTCGACGGCTATGTGACCGACTTTCTGACCCGCGCGCGCGCCCGGGGCTTCGACGTGCCCGACGATCGCTTCAAGCTCGCGCTCAACCGCCTGCACAACTATGTGAGCACGGCACCCGATGTCTCCACGGACGGCGGGCTGGCGCTGTCATATGCGCTGTACGTGCTGGCGCGCAACGGCATGGCGCCGGTGGGCGACCTTCGCTACATCGCCGACGTCAAGCTCGCCGCACTCGGCACTCCGACCGCCCAGGCCGAGATCGGCGCGGCACTCGCCATGCTCGGCGATCAAGTCAGAGCCGAGACGGCGTTCCGCGCCGCCGCCGACGCGCTGCCCAAGGACACCGATCCATTGGTGGGCCGCGTCGACTTTGGCTCGCGCTTACGCGACGCCGCCGCGGTGGTGACGCTCGCGGCGGAAGGCGGTGCGCCGAAGGTGTTGTTGACCGGCGCCACCACGCAGATCGACAAGGCACGCGATCAAGTCACCTACACCTCCACCCAGGACGACGCGTGGCTGGTCCTCGCCGCCCGCGCGCTCGGGAAGCAGGACGTCAAGCTCACCGTCGAGGACGGCGGGGCGGGCGGCCGCCAAGACGGGCCGCTCTACCGTAACTTCAGCGAGGAAGATATTGGCATCAATCCGCTGACGGTGACCAACAAGGGCGATACGCCGCTCGACGCCGTAATCTCGGTGAGCGGGGCGCCGACCACGCCGGAACCGGCCGCCGACCATGGCTTCAAGCTCGAGCGCACATTCCACACGCTGGACGGCGAAGAGATCGACATCACCACGGCGACGCAGAACCAGCGCATCGTGGTACTGCTGACGGTCACCGAGCCGCAGCCCCAGTTCGCCCACGTAGCGCTCACCGATTACGTGCCGGCGGGCTTCGAGATCGACAATCCCAAGCTCGTGTCGTCGGCCGATACCGGCGGCCTCAGCTGGATCGCGCATGCGGCGGACCCGGTACACACGGCGTTCCGCGACAACCGGTTTGTGGCGGCATTCGAGCGGCGCGCCGACAGCAAGCCGCTCTACACCGTGGCTTACGTTGTGCGCGCGGTGTCGCCAGGCAGCTATGTGCTGCCGCAAGCGGTGGTGGAGGACATGTATCGCCCCGACCGCTTCGGCCGCACCGATACGGGTTCCGTCACGGTGATCCCGCCGAAATGAGCACGCTCGGACGCCGGACCGCTTACGCCGCCATCGGCGTGGTGTGGATCGCCGCGGCGGCCGCCGGCGCCGCCGTTGGGGTGGTTGAGTCCTACGGGCCGGCCCCGCTGGGGCAGACTCTCGAAGTGTCCAGAACGGTGCTCGACCGGGACGGCCGGCTGCTGCGTGCCTATTTGACCGACGAAGGCCGCTGGCGGCTGCCCGCCACGCGGGACGACGTCGACCCGCGCTTCCTCGACGCGCTGCTCGCCTATGAGGACAAGCGGTTCTTTTCCCATCACGGCGTCGATCCGCTGGCCATGATGCGCGCGGCCTATCAACTCGTGAGCCAGGGGCACATCGTCTCGGGCGGCTCGACGCTGACTATGCAGGTGGCGCGCTTGCTCGAACCGCGGCAGGAGCGGTCGGTCGCCGCCAAGCTGCGGCAGACAGTGCGCGCGTTGCAGCTCGAATGGGCGCTCAGCAAGGACGAGATCTTGCGTCTCTACCTGACGCTAGCGCCTTACGGGGCCAATCTCGAAGGCATCCGCGCCGCTTCGCTCGCCTATTTCGGCAAGGAGCCGCGCCGGCTCACTCTGGGCGAAGCCGCCCTTCTGGTGGCGCTGCCGCAGTCGCCTGAATATCGCCGGCCCGACCGTTTTGCGGACAAGGCCAGGGCTGCGCGCGACCGGGTGCTCGACCGCATCGCCGGCGACGGCGCGTTCAGCCCGTCAGAGATCGACCGGGCCAAGACCGAACCCGTGCCCGATGCGCGCAAAGCCATGCCGCTCAGTGCGCCGCATGCCGCCGATGAAGCGATGTCGGCCTTACCAGGGCAGAAAGCGATCCGCCTCACCATCGATGGCCGGTTGCAGCGGCGGCTGGAGAGCCTGGCGCGCGAGCGGTCCACGGCGCTGGGCGCAGCCATGTCGGCGGCAATCGTGGTGGTGGACAACGACACCGGCGAGATTTTGGCGCGGGTCGCCTCGCCCAATTATTTCGACGCGAGCCGTGCCGGCCAGGTGGATCTGACCCGGGCTGTGCGTTCGCCGGGCTCGGCGCTGAAACCCTTTATCTATGGGCTCGGCTTCGAGGACGGCCTGGTCCATCCCGAAACGCTGATCGAGGACCGGCCGATCCGCTATGGCGACTACGCGCCGGAGAATTTCGACCTGACCTTCCAGGGCACGGTCACCGTGCGCCGGGCCCTGCAATTGTCGCTCAACGTGCCTGCCGTCGCCGTGCTCGACGCGGTGGGGCCGAGCCGGCTGCTGGCGCGGCTCACAGAAGCGGGCGCGTCCCTCGTCTTGCCGAAGCACGAGACCGCCGGGCTCGCCCTCGGCCTCGGCGGCATCGGCGTGCGGCTCATCGACCTCACTGCGCTTTATGCCGGCCTGGCGCGGCAGGGCAATGTGGCCCCGCTGATCGAGCGCCTCGGCGCACCGCCGGCGCCGAGCAAGCGCCTCTTGGAACCGGTGGCCGCCTGGTATGTGGGCGATGTCTTGCGCGGCGCGCCGCCGCCGGAGAATGCGCTCGGCGGGCGCATCGCCTTCAAGACCGGCACGAGCTACGGCTACCGCGACGCTTGGGCGGTCGGTTTCGACGGGCAGCACACGATCGGAGTGTGGGTGGGCCGTCCGGACGGCGCGCCGGTGACCGGCCTGGTGGGCCGGACCGCCGCAGCGCCGATCCTGTTCGACGCGTTTGCCCGGCTCGGCCGCCCCATCAAGGCCCTGCCGCCGGCGCCGAAAGGGATTCTGGCCGCCAGCACAGCCAAGCTGCCGCCGCCGCTCAAGCGGTTCGGCGCGCTCGGCATCGCCGGCGCCTTGACGACGCCAAAGGTGCATATCGCGTTCCCGCCAAACGGTGCGAGCCTGGCGCTGGCCTCGGACGGCGCGGTACTCGACCCCATCGCCATCAAGATCACCGGGGGCACGCCGCCGCTCAACGTGCTGATCAATGGGCTGCCGTTTGAGACGACGAATGCTCCGCGGACGTTGTTCTTCGAGCCCGACGGGCCGGGCTTCATACGGCTCACGGTCATGGACGCAGCCGGCACGGTGGATAGCGTCGTGGTTCGGCTGCAATAGATTTTCGGCCGCTTCCCGCTTGGCCGCGGGCCGCTTCCCCTGTAAGCACCCAACATGGCAGCGCCCACCACGCTCGCAAACCTGGCCGTGCCCTTGGACCTCGAACCTATGGAGGCCAAGCTAGTCACTGAACTGCCTGACACGACCGGCTGGCAGTTCGAGCCCAAATGGGACGGCTTCCGCTGTTTGGCGTTTCGCGCCGGCGACGAGGTCGACCTCCGGGCGAAGTCCGGCAAGCCGCTCACCCGCTATTTCCCGGAAGTGGTCGCCTTCCTAAAGGCGCTGAAGCCGAAATGCTTCGTGCTCGACGGGGAGCTGGCGATCCCGAGCGGCGACACGCTGTCCTTCGATGCCTTGCAACAGCGCATCCATCCGGCTGCCAGCCGCGTCAAGACGCTGGCCGCCGAGACGCCCGCCGTCCTCATCCTGTTCGACATGCTGGTCGATCCGAAGAATAAGAGTCTGATCGAACTGCCATTGACTAAGCGGCGCGCGGCGCTCGACGCCTTCTATAAGTCGCTGGGCGACCACCAGAATCTAAAGCTCTCGCCTTACACGCTCGACCGCGGCGAGGCAGACGATTGGCTGGCGCGGGCCAGCGGCGCACTGGATGGCGTCGTCGCCAAGCAGCTTGACGGACCGTATCTGCCGGGTGAGCGGGCCATGCTGAAGGTGAAGCATCTGCGGACCGCCGAGTGTGTCATCGGCGGCTTCCGCTACGCCGCCAAGAGCGATGAGGTCGGCTCCCTGCTCCTCGGCCTCTATAACGAGGACGGCAAGCTCGACCATGTGGGCTTTACCTCGACCATCACCGATGTCGAGCGTCCGGCGCTGACCAAGCTTCTCAAGGGCATGATCGCGCCGCCTGGCTTCAGCGGCAAAGCCCCCGGTGGCCCGAGCCGGTGGAGCACGAAGCGCTCGAGCGAATGGCAACCGCTGGAACCCAAGATGGTGGTGGAGGTGCGCTTCGATCAGGTGACCGACGGGCGCTTCCGTCACGGTGCTAAGCTGGTGCGGTTCCGGCCCGATAAAGCGCCCGAGCAGTGCACCTTCGAGCAGATTGCCCCGCCCGGGAAGCCACCCAAGCTCGTCGCCGCCATGCTTGCCGAATGACGCAAACCCTTGACGGGGGCCTCCGTCCTGCCCAACAACGGAGCATGGCGCAGAGCCCCGACAAGCCTTCTGCCAAGAAGCTGCATATCAAGACCTTCGGCTGCCAGATGAATGCGTATGATTCCGAGCGCATGGCCGAGGCGCTTCAGCCTGCCGGTTTTCAGCTAACCGAGCAGCTGGCGGACGCCGATCTCGTCATTCTCAATACCTGCCATATCCGCGAGAAAGCGGCCGAGAAGGTCTATTCGGAGCTGGGCCGGGTGCGGAAGGCCAAGGAAGCGCGCAAGGCTCAAGGCCAGCACACCATGGTTGGGGTGGCGGGCTGCGTCGCCCAGGCCGAGGGGCGCGAGATCATCGCCCGCGCGCCCGTGGTCGACATCATTGTCGGCCCGCAGAGCTACCATCGCTTGGGTCAACTCGTCGCCGAAGCTGCCTCGACCGGCAAGCGTTCGGTCGAAACGGAGTTTCCGGCTGAGGACAAATTCGCGGAACTGCCGGCACGGACGACAGGCAAGCGGCAGGTTTCGGCCTTCGTCACCGTGCAGGAGGGCTGCGACAAATTCTGCACCTTCTGCGTGGTGCCTTACACGCGTGGCGCGGAATATTCGCGCACGCCAGACGAGATCGTCGCCGAGGTGGAACGGCTCGCCGCGCGCGGCGTCCGCGAGGTCACCCTGCTCGGGCAGAACGTCAATGCCTATCACGGGGACGGCCCGGACGGTGCCGCTTGGTCGCTGGCCGGCCTATTGCGGCGGCTGGCGGAGATCCCGACCGTCGCGCGCTTGCGCTTTACCACGAGCCATCCCCACGACATGGACGACAGGCTGATCGAATTGTTCGGCGACGAGCCGAAGCTGATGCCTTACCTGCATCTGCCGTTTCAATCTGGATCAGACCGCATCCTGGCGGCCATGAACCGCAAGCACACGGCGGACCATTACGAGGCGTTGATCGGCAAAATCCGCCAGGCGCGGCCCGACCTCGCGCTGTCCACCGACGTTATCGTGGGCTTTCCCGGCGAGACTGACGAAGACTTCGAGGAGACGCTGGCCTTGGTGAGCCGCGTCGGATTCGCTCAAGCCTATTCTTTTAAGTATAGCGCGCGGCCCGGCACGCCGGCGGCCAGCCTCGACGACCAAGTGCCCGAGCCCGCCAAAAAGCAACGCCTGGCCGCATTGCAGGCGCTGCTCGAAGAGAGCCGCCGCCGCTTCGACCGGCAGACGGTTGGCCGCAGGCTGCCGGTGCTGTTCGAGGGCGCCGGCCGCAATCCGGGGCAGATCACCGGACGTTCACCCTATCTCCAGGCTGTCCACGTGGAAGCGCCCGAGGCGCTGATCGGCAGCATCGCCGAGGTTGACATCTCGGCCGCCGGGCCGAACAGTCTTACCGGTGTCATAGACTCGGGATTTGAATGGCGCGAGCCAGTTCAGGCGGCCCTGTGACGAGCAAGGCCAGCGTGCGGAAGACAACTTTGGCCCGCGGGCGTGGAGCAGCAGCGAAGCGCGCCGAAACGGCGCCAGGCAACGGGGGCGGAGAGCCCACCGTCGTCTATTTCGACGATGTCCGCCTGGTCCGCGATCTTCTCGGCGACTACGACGCAAATCTTGCCGTCCTCGAGGATCGCCTCGGCGTGGAAGCCGTCGTCAACGGCAACGCCGTGGCCCTGCGCGGTCCCGAAGACGCCTGCGCGGCGGCACAATCCGTGCTCGAGCAGCTTTACAAGCGTTTGGCGCAAGGCGAGACGATCGGCGTCGGCGACGTGGCCGGCGCCATCCGCCATGTCCGCGCGGCCCCGCCCGAAGACAGCGCCACGGGCGAGACCGTGCCCACGGCGCAGCAGATCCGCACCCGCAAGCGGCTCATCACGGCGCGCACGCCGATGCAGAGCGACTATCTCGCCTCGCTCCAGCAGAACGATTTGGTGTTCGCCACCGGCCCCGCCGGCACCGGCAAGACCTATCTCGCGGTGGCCTTCGCCGCGGCCTGTCTCGAGGCCGGACACTGCGACCGCATCATCCTGTCGCGCCCGGCGGTCGAGGCGGGAGAGCGGCTCGGCTTCCTGCCCGGCGACATGCGCGAGAAGGTCGACCCTTATCTGCGCCCGCTTTACGATGCGCTTTACGACGTGCTCGCGCCGGAACGGGTGGAGCGCGAGCTCACCGCCGGCGTCATCGAGATCGCGCCGCTGGCCTTCATGCGCGGCCGCACGCTGTCTCATGCCTGCATCATTCTCGATGAAGCGCAGAACTGCACTTCGGTTCAGCTCAAAATGTTCCTGACGCGGATCGGCGAGAACAGCAAGATGATCGTGACCGGCGACCCGACGCAGGTCGATCTGCCGCCGGGCAAGGATTCCGGGCTCAACGAGGCGATCGAAATCCTGCGCGGCATCGACGAGATCGGCCATATCGCCTTCACCAAGGCCGACGTGGTGCGACGCGAGCTTGTGGGCCGGATCGTCGAGGCCTATGAGGCAGTCCCCCAAAACGGCGGACGCACATGACCGAAGACGACCCTAGTCACATCATCGCAGCGCCTACCCAGCGGGCCGCGCTCGTGGTCGAGGTCGTCCGCCACGGCGGCGCCTGGGCCGACGCGGGCCTCGGGGACGCGACGGTGGAGCTTGCCGCCCATGCCGCTTTCGCCGAGGCGGTGCCCAAGATTGAAGCACCATACGAACTGACCATCGTGCTGACGGACGATGCGGAGATGCGGAGCCTCAATCGCCAATGGCGCGACAAGGATGCGCCGACCAACGTGTTGTCCTTCTCGGCGGGCGATGTGCCGGGTGAGCCGGGTCCGCTCGGCGATGTCGTGATCGCCTATGAGACCGCGGCGAAGGAAGCGAGTGACGACAACATCGCGCTTGCCGACCACGTCTCGCACCTGGTGATTCACGGCGTGCTTCATTTGCTCGGCTTCGATCATGTGCAAGACGACGAGGCAGAGCGGATGGAAGACCTGGAGCGGCGCGGCCTCGCCTCTCTGGGGATTGCCGACCCCTATCGCGACGCGGGAGAGACCGGCCTGGCGGAGGCATCACCATGAGCGACGGCCCCTTAGCCGATCACGAGCACGAGGCCGACCAAGCCCGGCGCTCCGACGAAGATGCGACCTGGTTCGAGCGCCTGCTGCAGAAGCTCGGCCTCGGCGAGGAGCCGGATCTGCGTGAGCTGATCGAGGATGCGCTCGCCCGCAGCAAGAGCGACACGCTGAGCGCGCAAGAGCGCAGTATGCTGTTGCGCATCTTGCGCTTCGGCAAGCTCACGGTCGAAGACGTCATGGTGCCGCGCGCCGACATCATCGCGGTGGATGAGAGTGTCTCGCTGGAGGATTTGATGTGGGTGTTCCGCAAGGCGGAGCATTCGCGCTTACCGGTCTATCGCGAGACGCTGGACAACCCGCTCGGCATGATCCACATCCGCGATCTCATGTCCTGGATTACCGAGGAAGCGAACGGTGATGACGGGCTAGACCTTGCCAAGGTCAACCTCAAGCGCAGCGTCGCCTCGATTCAAATCGCACGCGAGCTGATCTACGTGCCGGGCTCCATGTCCGTGCTCGATCTGCTGCTCAAGATGCAGACCTCGCAGCTGCATCTTGCCCTTGTGGTGGACGAATATGGCGGCACCGACGGTCTCGTCTCCATCGAGGATCTGGTCGAAGAGGTGGTCGGCGAGATCGCCGATGAGCATGACGTCGAGGATGAGCCGATGATCCACGTCGATCCGCGGCTTGGACTGATCGCCGATGCCCGCACGCCGGTCGAGGATCTCGAAGAGCATCTCGGGATCGAACTCGTCACGGAGGAGCAGGACGAGGATATCGATACGATCGGCGGGGTGGTGTTCTCGATCATGGGCCGCATTCCGGCGCGCGGCGAGCTGGTGAAGCACCCGAGCGGAATCGAGTTCGAAGTGCTGGACGCCGATCCGAGGCGGATCAAGAAGCTCCGCATTCATCTGCCGCAAGCGCAGGACTCAGCGACACCCGACCCTAAGGCGGGGCAGAGCGCGACCTAGTGTCATCTCTCGCCCAAGCAGCCGACTCCGTGGGCCGCTTGCAGGGCGCCAAGCGGATGGCCTTGGCCATCCTGCTCGGCGCGGTTTCAGTTCTCGCTTTTGCGCCGGTGCATGCCTGGCCCGTACTGTTCGTCACCTTCGGCGGGCTCGTCTGGCTTCTCGACGGCTGCCACGACACGCGGGCGAAACAGGGGACGCGGATCAAATGCGCGGCCCTCACCGGCTTCTGGTTCGGGTTCGGCTATTTCCTCGCCGGGTTCTATTGGATGGCCGAGGCCTTTCTCGTCGAGCCTTGGCGGCACGGTTGGCTGATCCCTTTCGTCATGACGGCGCTACCGGGCGGCATGGCGCTGTTCTTCGCCGCGGCTGGTGCGCTCGCCATGGCGATGTGGCGGCCTGGCGTGAGCCGCGTCTTCGCCCTGGCCACCGCATTGGGGCTCGCGGAATATGCTCGCGGCCATGTGCTGACCGGGCTCCCCTGGAATCTGATCGGCTACGGGCTCCTCCCCGAGGGCCCCTTGATGCAGACCGCGGCGCTTCTCGGCGTCTACGCGCTGAGCGTCGTGGCGGTGGCGCTGTTCGCGGCGCCAGCCGCCATTTGGAGCGTGTCGACGCCCCCAAGCAAAAGCGCCGCCGCACTTGCCGTTGTTCTCGTGGTGGCGCTCGGCCTTGCCTATCTGTGGGGCGACCGGCGGCTTGCCGCGGCCCCGGACGCCGAGACGGATGTGCGGCTCCGCATCGTCCAGGCCAATATCGACCAGGCCAGTAAATGGCAGCCAGAGAACAGCGCCGAGATCTTCACCGACTATCTCGAGCTGACCCAGGCGCCCGGGATCGACGATATCGATATCGTCATCTGGCCGGAGACGGCAGTTCCGTTTCTCCTGGCCGACTCCCCCGAGGCGCTTCGCGTAATAGGCGACGCGCTCCCGAAGGATGGGTCCCTTCTCGTCGGCGGCGCCCGTCTCGTCGAGACGCGGGACGCGGCGGGAGGTTTCACCGGGCAGCGCATCTTCAACAGCCTGCTCGTGATCGACGATAAGGGCGTGGTCCTCGACAGCTACGACAAGATTCATCTCGTGCCCTTCGGCGAGTACCTGCCGTTTCAAGACTTTTTCGAAAGCCTCGGCTTCATGCAGCTCACCGGCGTGCGCGGCGGCTTCAGCGAGGGCACCGGTCCGCGCCTCTTGCCGATCCCGGCCGCGCCGGCGGCGAGCCCGCTCATCTGCTACGAGATCATCTTTCCCGACGACGTCACCGACAAGGAGACGCGACCCGGCTGGCTCCTCAACATCACCAACGACGCGTGGTTCGGCACGAGCGCCGGCCCCTACCAGCACTTCCACCAAGCGCAAGTGCGCGCCGTCGAGCAGGGCCTGCCGCTGGTGCGCGCCGCCAATACCGGCATCTCGGCGGTGGTCGATCCATACGGCCGGGTGGTCGCCGAGATAGGTCTCGGCGAGCGCGGACTTTTCGACACAGGACTGCCCAAAGTGGGCCCGCCGACATTCTTCGCGCGATTTGGAATCGCTACAGAAATCTTGGTTTTGTTGCTCGCCCTCGCCGGCTGGCTAACCTGTCGCAGGCATCAATCAAGCTGAAATGCGTTGAACAATCGTCACAAACTTGACGGGCCAAGGTGCCCCCCCTATGAAGCCAATCGGGTAGGGGGAGTGGCGTTCAAGACTATGAACAACCTTCTTTTTTTGGATCAAGGATTTTGAGAAGCACATGGCAGGTAAGAAGCCTAACCCCGTTGACACGCATGTGGGGAGCCGAGTGCGGTTGCGCCGAATGCTGCTCGGCATGAGCCAAGAGCGTCTTGGCGACAGCATGGGGCTCACGTTCCAGCAAGTGCAGAAATACGAAAAAGGTGTGAACCGCATTGGCGCCAGCCGGCTGTTCCAGATCTCGAAAATCCTCGACGTGCCCGTGCAGTTTTTCTTCGAGGAGGCGCCCTATGCCGGCGACGCCAGCTCGCCGCGGGGCATGGCCGAACCGGATTCCGAGGCCTTCATCCTGGAATTCTTGAATAGCCGCGAAGGGCTCGAACTGAACCGTGCGTTCGTCAAGATTGCCGACCCCAAGGTTCGCAAGAGCGTGGTCGATTTGGTCCGCGCCTTGAGCGCAAGCGCACTCCCTCCCAAACAGGCGTCTTAGCCGCGGAGCCTGATCCGTCCGTAGGACTTGACCGGCCGGGCTCTACCTCGGGGCTTGACCTCGGGCCCGGCGGTTGCCAGAACCGCCACAACCTCGAGGCCTCCGGGCCCGTCAACCTGTTCCAATGGGGGTTCTCAGTGTCCCGCGAAAACTACCTTTTCACCAGTGAGTCCGTGTCGGAAGGCCATCCCGACAAAGTGTGCGACCGCATTTCCGATGCCGTCGTCGATCTGTATTTGGCCGCCGATCCTTATGCTCGCGTCGCCTGCGAGACGCTTGTCACCACCAACCGCATCGTGCTTGCCGGCGAAGTTCGCGGGCCCGAGAGCATCACCTCAGATGCCATCGAGGACGCGGCGCGGCGCGCCGTGCGCGAGATCGGCTACGAGCAGGACGGCTTCCATTGGAAGAATGCCGAGTTCCAAAACTATCTGCACGAGCAGTCGGCCGACATCGCCATGGGCGTCGACGCCGACGCGGAGAGCGAAAAGGACGAGGGCGCGGGCGACCAAGGCATCATGTTCGGTTACGCCTGCTGTGAGACCGAGCCGCTCATGCCGGCGCCGATCTTCTATTCGCACCGCATTCTGCATGAGATGGCGAAGGCCAGGCATTCCGGCCGCACGCCGGAACTCGGTCCCGACTCCAAGAGCCAGGTCACGCTGATCTATGAGGGAGGCAAGCCGGTGCGCGCGGACTCTATCGTGGTCTCGACGCAGCACAGCGACGATGCCAGCATGGACCGTATCGGAGGGATCGTGCGCGGCATCGTCGACGAGGTCATGCCCAAGGGCTGGGTCAACAGCCACACGAAATTCTACGTCAATCCGACCGGCCGCTTCGTCATCGGCGGACCGGACGGCGATGCCGGCCTCACGGGCCGCAAGATTATCGTCGACACCTATGGTGGTGCGGCGCCCCACGGCGGCGGCGCCTTTTCCGGCAAGGACCCAACCAAGGTCGACCGCTCGGCGGCTTATGCCGCGCGCTATCTCGCCAAGAATGTCGTGGCTGCGGGGCTGGCCGACAAATGCACGTTGCAAGTCGCCTATGCCATCGGCGTGTCGCAGCCTCTGTCGCTCTACGCCGACCTGCACGGCACCGGCACTGTCGACGAGGCGGAGCTCGAAAACGCCCTTCGCAAGGTGATGGATTTAAGCCCGCGCGGCATCCGCGAGCAGCTGGGCTTGAGCCGTCCGATCTACGAGCGCACGGCCGCTTACGGCCATTTCGGCCGTCAGCCCGACAATGACGGCGGCTTCTCGTGGGAGCGCCTCGATCTCGTCGAGCCGATCCGCGGCGAGCTCAGCTAGCCTGCCTGCCTGATCTAGAAAACAATGGCGTTATGGCCGGGCTTGCCCGGCCATACTCGTTTTTGGGATGGCTAAATCCGTGGATGCCCGGCACAAGGCGGACATGACGAAGGAATGGGACGAGCCCACCCCAGCCGAGACGCGCCCTCTAAGGTCCTATGGCCGGCGCAAGGGCAAGCGCTTGAGCCCGCGCAAAGAACGCCTCCTCGCCGACCTCCTGCCGCAGCTCAGTCCCGACATCGACCACGCCGCGCCGGAGGATCTGCGTGCACTCTTTCCGGTTCCGGTCCGGGAGGTGTGGCTCGAGATCGGGTTCGGCTCCGGCGAGCATCTTGCGTGGCAAGCTGAGCAGAACCCCGACATCGGCATTATCGGCTGTGAGCCCTTTATCAACGGCGTTGCCGCCTTGCTCGGGGCCGTCGAGGATCGCGGGCTCAAGACCGTCAGTGTCCATGACGGCGATGCGCGCGACGTGCTCGCCTGGCTTCCCGGCCGCTCGATCGCCCGCGCGTTCATTCTATTTCCGGACCCGTGGCCGAAGGCACGCCAGATGAAGCGGCGGCTGGTGTCGCCCGAATTCGTCAGCGCGCTGGCCCGCGTCATGCGGTCGGGGGCCGAACTCCGCTTCGCCAGCGACGACAGCGACTATGCGGCCCATGCCTTGCTCACGGTGAAGCAGAGCGGCGCCTTCGCCTGGCTGGCGCGCAAGGCCGGCGATTGGCGGATACGGCCGGACGATTGGCCGGAGACACGCTATGAACGGAAGGCCTTGAGCGGCGGCGAACCGGTCTATCTTAGTTGGCAGCGTCTCTAACCAGTTTTGGGAGTCTCCCCGTGCGTATATTTGCTTCGATGCTGACCGTCCTGGCCGTGACGATTTTCTCGGCCCCAATCGCGGCTCAAGCCGGGTCCGACATTGGCGCCACCTGCTACACGGCGTGCGAGCGGAGCACCCAGTCGAATCCCGAGTTCAAGGCCTGTCTGGCGCGCGCAGCAGATGACGCCGACCGCAAATTGAATGAGGCCTATCAGCGGCTTAAGGTCGCGATCCGGGCGGCGGGCAAGGATATGGAGCAGAGCGCCGACGAGCAGCTCGGCGCGCTCGTCCGCGCCCAGAAGGCCTGGATCGCCTATCGCGACGAAAACTGCACCTTCGAGGACGAACTCGCCTTTGGCGGCACGGCGATCGGCGGCAACTATTCGGCCTGCATTTGCGCGCTGAGCCATGAGCGGATCGAGGATTTCAGCCGTATAAACCGGCATCTTCTGTCCGGCGGCTGAGACAATCTCAGTGAATGAGGCGTTCCCGGGCCGCCGGAATGGCTTGAAACCTCGGATAAAGCTCGTATATTAGAGTTCGAACTCATGATTGGATTTTAGTCAGGGGGTGGGCCGTCGGCCCGCTCCTTTTTGTTAGGTTCCTCGCCTTCTCGTTTCGAGGAGCACGAGACCCACCATCAATGCCGAGCCCTACGATCACTGAGGACCGCCGCTTCAACCGTGAGACCGGGCAGGAGCGGATCGTCGCCGATCTCGCAGAGCCCGTGCTGGAGGAGCTTGGCTTCCGTCTGGTGCGGGTGAAGGTTTCGGCCCGCGACGGCGGCACGGTGCAGATCATGGCCGAGCGGCCGAGCGGTGAAATGACGGTGGACGATTGTGCGATCATCAGCCGGAGGTTGTCTCCGGTATTCGAGGCTCACGATCCGATCCAGGGGCAGTATTACCTTGAGGTCTCCTCGCCGGGCATCGACCGGCCGCTGGTCAGGCCGAGCGACTTCGCGTTATGGACGGGTCACACCGCGAAGATAGAGCTGAGGGAGATGGTCGACGGGCGCAAGCGCTTCAAGGGCGTGATCGAGGACGTGGTCGCCGACGAGGTGCATTTGAAGATCGAGCTAGATGGCCAGGCCGAGCCAATCATCATCGGCCTGCCCTTCTCGCTCATCAGCGAGGCGAAGCTGATCCCGGACCCGGACGGCTTCAGGTCGGATCTTACGGGCAACAAGCCCGCGAACTGAATATGTGGACGGACGCGCAAGAAGCGCGCCGCGTCCAACGTAACTATTGGAGGCAGACAGAATGGCTCAGGCAGGCGTAAGCGCCAACAGGCTGGAGCTCTTGCAAATCGCCGAAGCGGTCGCGCGTGAGAAATCGATCGACCGCCAAGTGGTCATCAGCGCCATGGAGGACGCGATCCAGAAGGCGGCAAAGTCCCGCTATGGCAGCGAGAATGAGATCAAGGCCGAAGTCGATCCAAAGACCGGCGAGATCTCGCTGGCTCGCCTGCTCGAAGTGGTCGAGGACGTGACCTTGGAGGCGACGCAGATCTCGTTGGCCGAGGCGCGACGCAAGAACCCGGCCGCGCAAGTCGGCGACTTTATCGCCGAGCCCCTGCCCCCGCTTGATTTCGGCCGAGTAGCGGCGCAGAACGCCAAGCAGGTCATCGTGCAGAAAGTGCGCGAAGCCGAGCGCGAGCGGCAGTATGAAGAGTTCAAAGACCGCGTCGGTGAAATCGTCAACGGCATCGTCAAGCGCGTCGAGTACGGCAACGTGATCGTCGATCTCGGCCGGGCCGAGGCTATCGTGCGCCGCGACGAGACGCTGCCGCGCGAGAACTTCCGCTACGGCGACCGCATCCGCGCCTTTGTCTACGACGTGCGCCGCGAGCAGCGCGGCCCGCAGATTTTCCTGTCGCGCACGCATCCCGAATTCATGGCCAAGCTGTTCGCGCAGGAAGTGCCCGAAGTCTATGAGGGCATCGTCACCATCAAGTCTGTGGCGCGCGATCCCGGCAGCCGCGCCAAGATCGCGGTGGTGTCGCGTGACGCCTCCATCGATCCGGTCGGCGCCTGTGTCGGCATGCGCGGCAGCCGCGTTCAGGCCGTGGTCAACGAACTTCAGGGCGAGAAGATCGACATCATTCAATGGTCGCCCGACGCCGCTACCTTCATCGTCAACGGCCTCGCGCCTGCAGAAGTGGTCAAGGTCGTGCTCGACGAGGACGCCGAGCGCATCGAGGTGGTGGTACCCGACCAGCAGTTGTCGCTCGCCATCGGACGCAAGGGCCAGAACGTGCGGTTGGCCTCCCAGCTCACCGGCTGGGACATCGACATCATGACGGAAGCGTCGGAGTCGGAGCGCCGCCAGGCGGAATTCGCCGAGCGCTCAGCCACGTTCATGGAAGCGCTCGACGTCGACGAGGTGATCGCCCAGTTGCTGGCTTCGGAAGGTTTCTCCTCCGTCGAGGAAGTGGCCTATGTCGAACCGACCGAGATCTCTTCGATCGAGGGCTTCGACGAGGACACGGCGGCCGAAATTCAGGCCCGTGGCCGCGAGCATCTTGAGAAGCTCGAAGCCGAACTCGACGCCAAGCGGAAAGCGCTCGGCGTCGCCGATGAGCTGTTGGAAGTGCCGGGTCTCAACACGGCCATGCTCGTCGCTCTCGGCGAGAACGAGGTGAAGACCGTCGAGGATCTGGCCGATTGCGCCACCGACGATCTCGCCGGCTGGAGCGAGCGCCAGGAGAAAGAGACCATCCGTCACAACGGATTTCTTGACGGCTTCGGCCTGACCCGTCCGCAGATCGAGGATCTGATCCTCGCGGCGCGCGTGAAGGCCGGCTGGATCGACGAAGCCGACCTCGTCGAGCCGGAGGCTGAAGCCGAAGGTGAGGACGAAGGTGAAGGCGAGGCCAGCGCCGAGCCAGAAGCCATTGAAGCAGGCGAAGCGCCTGCGGCCGATGACGCCGCCGCGTCATGAGGCTGTTAGGAGACAGAAGCGTTGCGGCTAGAGGCGATGAAGGACGAGACGCACGACAGGCAGGCGGCGGATGCCGTTCGCCGCTGCGCCGTCACGCGTGCCCACCGGCCCAAGGACGCGCTTCTGCGCTTCGTACTCGGGCCTGACGGCACGATCGTCCCGGATCTGAAGGAAAAGCTCCCTGGCCGGGGGGTTTGGATCACCGCGGCCCATGATACGGTCGCCGAGGCGGTCAAGCGCAAGGCTTTCGGCCGGGCGCTCAAGGCCGAGACCACGGTGCCGGCGGAGTTGCCGGCACAAGTTGACCGGCTCCTGGCGGAGGCGGCCAACGGCGCCCTGGGGATGGCCAATAAGGCCGGCGGGGTCGTGTTTGGCTACTCGAATGTCGAGGAAGCCTTGGCCAAGAGCCGCGTGATTGCGCTGATCCACGCCCTGGACGCGGCCGAAGATGGTTGCCGGAAACTTGACGGTAAGGCGCGCGGGGCCACAGGTGGCGCCGGCATCCCGGCGGTTCGCGCATTTAGCGCGGATGAATTGAGTTTGGCATCGGGCAGGGCAAATGTGATACATGCTGCCCTAATCCAAGGCGGAGCGGCTCGAAAGTTTCTCGCGGCAGCCTCGCGCGTTGAGCGCTACCGCAAGGGTAGCTCCGCATTTGCGGACCAGAACGGATCGGATACGGACGAAGAATGAGTGAGACCAACGAGACTGATGGCAAGACTGGCGGGCGTAAAATGACGCTCAACGTGCGTCGGACCGTGGAGTCCGGCCATGTGCGCCAGAGCTTCAGCCATGGGCGCAGCAAGTCCGTTGTGGTCGAGAAGAAGAAGCGCCGCTCGATCGGCTCCACGCCCGCCGCCCCGCCCGCCGAAGAGGCGAAAGCCAAACCGGCCGAGGCGGCCCCCGCCGCCAAGCCGGCGCCCAGGCCCACACCGGCCGCGGCCCAGCCGCGCCGGCCAGGCGTGGTTCTGCGCCAGCTCTCCGAGGACGAGAAGGACGCCCGCGCCAAGGCGCTCGCCGATTCGAAGGTGCGTCAGGCCGAGGAGATCGAGAGGGCCAAGGAGACGGCCGCCCAGGAGGCCATCGCCGAGGTGCAGCGCGCGAAGGAGGCCAAAGAGGCCGAGGCGCGCAAGATCGAGGAAGAGGCGAAGAAGGCAGCCGAGGTAACGGCGCCGCCGAAGGCCGAGGAAGCGCCGCGCAGCAAGCACCTCAAGCAAGAGGCCGAAGAGCAGCCCGCACGCACGCCCGATGCCCGTCATAAGAAGGGCACGCCTGCGCCCCGGCGCAACGACGAGCGGCGCGTCCGCGGTCGTCTCACCATCACCAATGCGCTCGACGAGGAGCAGCGCCAGCGGAGCCTCGCCTCGCTTAAGCGTCACCGCGAGCGTCAGAAGAAGCAAGGCACGGGCCCGCAGGCCGCGCAGAAGATCCAGCGCGACGTGGTGATCCCCGAGGTCATCACCATCCAAGAGCTCGCCAACCGCATGGCCGAGCGCGCCGTCGACGTCATCAAGTTCCTGATGAAGGACGGCGAGATGCACAAGATCACCGACGTGATCGATTCCGACACCGCGCAGATCATCGCCGAGGAATTCGGCCATACGGTGCGGCGCGTCTCGGAGGCCGACGTCGAGGAAGGCTTTATCGGCGAGGTCGACGAGGACGAGAATCTGAAGCCGCGGGCGCCCATCGTCACCATCATGGGCCATGTCGACCACGGCAAGACATCGCTGCTTGACGCCATTCGCACGGCGAATGTGGTTTCCCAGGAAGCTGGCGGCATCACCCAGCACATCGGCGCTTATCAGGTTGTCGTGCCGTCGGGCCAGAAGGTCACCTTCATCGACACGCCGGGCCATGAGGCGTTCACCGCCATGCGCGCGCGCGGCGCCAAGGTCACCGACATCGTCATCCTCGTGGTGGCCGCCGACGACGGCGTGAAGCCCCAGACGGTGGAAGCGCTCAACCACGCCAAGGCGGCCGGTGTGCCGATGATCGTGGCCATCAACAAGATCGACAAGCAAGGCGCCGATCCGAAGCGCGTGCGCACGGAGCTGCTCAGCCACGAGATCGTGGTGGAGAGCCTGGGCGGCGACACGCTCGAGATCGAGGTGTCGGCGCTCAAAAAAATCGGCCTCGACAAGCTGCTCGAAGCCATCGCGCTGCAGGCGGAAGTCCTGGAGCTCAAGGCCAACCCGGACCGCGCCGCCGAGGGCGTAATTGTCGAGGCGAAGCTGGAGCGCGGCCGCGGCCCCGTGGGCACGGCGCTCGTCCAACGCGGCACCCTCAAGCTCGGCGACCTTGTCGTGGCGGGATCGGCCTATGGCCGCGTCCGCGCGCTGATCAACGATCTCGGCGATCAGGTCAAAGAGGCGGGCCCGTCGGTACCGGTCGAGCTGCTCGGGTTCGATTCAGCGCCCGAGGCCGGCGATCAGTTCGCCGTGGTCGAGAGCGAGGCGCGCGCCCGCGAGATCACCGATTACCGTATGCGCGAACGCCGCAAGCGGCTGGCCGTGGCCGGCCAGCGGGGCAGCCTCGAGCAGATGATGAGCCAGTTGAAGGAAACTGGCGTCCAGGAATTCACGCTCGTCATCAAGGGCGACGTGCAGGGTTCGGTCGAGGCCATCAACTCGGCCCTGGCCAATCTCGGGACCGACGAGGTCCGGGCTCGCATCGTGCATTCCGGCGTCGGTGGCATCACCGAATCGGACGTGTCGCTGGCGTCGACGTCGGGCGCCGTCTTGCTCGCCTTTAATGTGCGCGCTAACACGCAAGCCCGGGAAACCGCCGAGCGCGAAGGCGTCGAGATTCGTCAATATGCGGTGATCTACGATCTGGTCAACGACATCAAACAAGCCATGTCGGGCCTGCTGGCGCCGACCGTGCGCGAGACCTTCCTCGGCAACGCCGAGATCCTGGAAGTGTTCGCCATCTCCAAGGTTGGCAAGGTCGCCGGCTGCCGCGTCACCGAGGGCAAGGTCGAGCGCGGCGCCCATGTCCGGCTGATCCGCGACAATGTCGTGGTGCATGAAGGCAAGCTCTCCACCCTGAAGCGCTTCAAGGACGAGGTGAAAGAGGTGGTGTCCGGCCAGGAATGCGGCATGGCCTTCGAAGGTTATCAGGACATGCGCCAGGGTGACGTCATCGAGTGCTTCGACGTCGAGCACGTTCAACGCACGCTCTAGGCGCCGCATGACGCGGGCAAAATCTCAGGCCTCCAGGGCACCCAGCCAACGGCAGTTGAAAGTCGGCGAGTTGATCCGGCACGCGCTAGCCGAGATCTTCGTCCGCGGCGAGGTGATGGACGAGGTGGTCAGCAAGCACTCGCTCACCGTGCCGGAAGTCCGTATGACGCCGGATCTCAAGCTGGCCACGGCCTATGTGATGCCGCTCGGCGGCGGCGACGCGGACGAGGTGGTCGCCCATCTCGAAAAGCACAAGCGCTTCCTGCGCGGCGAGGTGGCCAAACGCGTGAACCTCAAATTCATGCCGGAGCTTAGGTTCAAGGTGGACGTCTCGTTCGAAGCGTCCTCCCGCATCGACCAGTTGCTGGCATCGCCCCAAGTCGCCCGCGACCTCGACGACTAGCGGCCGGATTCGGGACTAAGACCATGGCGCGGCGGCGAAAGGGCCAATCGGTCAACGGCTGGCTCATCCTCGATAAGCCGCCGGGGATGACCTCGACCAAGGCCGTGGGGCGGGTGAAGCATCTCTACGACGCCGCCAAGGCGGGGCACGCCGGCACGCTCGATCCACTGGCCACGGGAATTCTGCCCATCGCTTTCGGCGAGGCGACCAAAACCGTGCCGTTCGTGGTCGACGGCACCAAGGAATACCGCTTCACCGTGCGCTTCGGCGCCGAGACCGACACGGACGACGCCGATGGCAAGGTGACGGAAACATCCGACCGGCGTCCGGCCCGCGCCGAAATCGAGGCCGCGCTCCCCCAATTCATGGGCGAAATTTCCCAGGTGCCGCCACGCTATTCGGCGCTCAAGGTCGACGGGGCGCGGGCCTACGACCTGGCGCGCGAGGAGGAAGACTTCGAGCTGGCGCCGCGGATCGTGACCATCGAGCGGCTCGATCTCGTGGATTGCCCTGACGAGAGCCATTGCGTGATCGAGGCCAGATGCGGCAAGGGCACCTATGTGCGATCGGTCGCCCGCGATCTCGGCCGGGCGCTTGGCTGTTTCGGCCATGTCGAGGCCTTGCGGCGAACCCGGGTCGGCGCCTTCGCCGAGGCGGACGCCGTTCCCCTCGAGCGGATCGAGGACGCGGCCGCACAAGGCCCTGACGCCCTTGCCGCCCTACTGCGGCCGGTGGAGACGGGCCTTCAGGACGTGCCCTCCCTCAATCTGAGCAGCGCCGATGCGGCGTTGCTGCGCCAGGGTCAGGCGGTCCTGCTTCGCGGCCGGGATGCCCCGATCATGAGCGGAACGGTCTACGCCACCTCAAAGGGGGCGCTGGTCGCGCTCGGCGAGATCAGTCAGGGCGAGTTGCGACCCCGGCGGATCTTCAATCTGACGGGCTAAACGGGCCGCTTTTCGGGCCCTCGGCGGCCCGGAGATTCCGCTGGCTTCGAGCCCGATAATCCCTATATTGCAGCGGTTGCGCGGGAGGCTGCTTTGGCGGCCTAATTGCGCATGTATTGACCTGACCGTGCTGGACGACATCCCGGCTCGGCCCCATAAAACCCTTAACAGCAAGGATTTTACGATGTCGGTTAGCGCTGAGCGTAAGCAAGAGCTCATCCAGGAATATGCAACCAAAGCAGGCGATACGGGATCCCCAGAGGTCCAGGTCGCCATCCTGACCGAGCGGATCACCAATCTCACCGAGCATTTCAAGACGCACGGCAAAGACAATCATTCGCGTCGCGGGCTGCTGAAAATGGTCAGCCAGCGGCGCAGTCTGCTCGACTACGTCAAGTCGTCGGACCACGACAGGTACCAGAAGCTCATCAATCGGCTCGGCATCCGCCGGTAACGTCTTTGGTTTGGCGAAGCCGTTTTTGGTTTGAGCTTTTGCGAATTTGAACGGGCCAGTCCCCGCGCCACCGGGCGTTGGGACCGCCTTACCCTTCCCCACTCAATGGGACACAAACATGTTTGATAAACACACCGTAGAAATCGAATGGGGAGGCCGCCCCCTGACGCTGGAAACTGGCAGGATCGCCCGCCAGGCCGACGGCGCCGTGCTGGCCACCTATGGCGAGACGTCCGTTCTCGCCACCGTCGTCGCCGCCAAGGAGGAAAGGGTCGGCATCGACTTCTTCCCCCTGACCGTGAACTACCAGGAGAAGACCTTCGCCGCGGGCAAGATTCCCGGCGGCTTCTTCAAGCGTGAGGGACGCCCGACCGAGAAGGACACCCTCACCTCGCGCCTGATCGACCGGCCCATCCGGCCGCTGTTCGCCAAGGGCTTCAAGAACGAGACGCAAGTCATCACCACCGTGCTGTCGCACGACATGGAAAACGATCCTGACATTTTGGCCCTGGTCGCCGCGTCGGCGGCCCTGACGATCTCTGGCATCCCGTTCCTGGGGCCGATCGGCGCCGCGCGCGTGGGCTATATCGACGGCAACTATGTGCTCAACCCGATGATCGACGAATTGCCCGAGTCGTCCCTCGATCTCGTTGTGGCGGGTACGGCGGACGCCGTGCTGATGGTGGAATCGGAGGCCAAGGAACTGGGCGAGGAAATCATGCTCGGCGCCGTGATGTACGGCCACCAGCACTTCCAGCCGGTGCTCGAGGCGATCGTCAAGCTTGCCGAGCGTGCCGCCAAGGAGCCCTGGCCGCTCAAGAAGATCGACAATTCCGAGCTGGTGGCCAAGGTCGGCGCGCTCGCCGAAGCCGGTCTGCGCGACGCCTACTCCATCGCCAGCAAGCAGGAGCGCCGCGACGGCATCTCCAAGGTCAAGGAAATGGTCATCGCCGAGCTGGTACCCGAGGACGCCGACGCCACGCTGGCATCAAACGTGTCCGCAGCCTTCAAAGAGGCAGAGAAGAACCTCGTGCGTTCGGGTATTCTCGACACGTCCCGGCGCATCGATGGCCGCGACCTATCCACGGTCCGGCCCATCCTGTGCGAGGTCGGCATCCTGCCCCGCACCCATGGCAGTGCCCTGTTCACCCGCGGCGAGACGCAGTCGCTCACCGTCGCCACGCTTGGCACCGGCGAGGACGAGCAGTTCGTCGACGCGCTGCAGGGCACCTACAAAGAGTCCTTCATGCTGCATTACAACTTCCCGCCCTTCTCGGTCGGTGAGGTTGGCCGCATGACCGGTCCCGGACGGCGTGAGATCGGCCATGGCAAGCTTGCCTGGCGCGCGATCCATCCGGTGCTGCCCGACCGCGAGCAGTTCCCCTACACCATCCGGCTCGTCTCGGAGATCACGGAGTCGAACGGCTCCTCCTCCATGGCCACGGTGTGCGCCTCCTCGCTTGCCATGATGGATGCGGGCATTCCGCTCAAGCAGCCGGTGGCTGGTATCGCCATGGGCCTGATCAAGGAAGGCGAGCGCTTTGCCGTCCTGTCCGACATTCTCGGCGACGAGGATCATCTCGGCGACATGGACTTCAAGGTGGCCGGCACGTCCGAGGGGATTACCTCCCTGCAGATGGACATCAAGATCACCGGCATCACCGAGGAGATCATGAAGGTCGCCCTGGATCAGGCCCGCGACGGCCGCGTCCACATCCTCGGCGAGATGGACAAGGCGCTCAACACGGCCCGCCCGGAACTCGGCGAGTACGCGCCGCGCATCGAGACGATCCACATCCCGGTCGACAAGATCCGTGAAGTGATCGGCACGGGCGGTTCGGTGATCCGCGAGATCGTCGCGGAGTCCGGCGCCAAGATCGACATCTCCGACGACGGCACGGTCAAGATCGCATCGTCGAACGCGGAATCGATCCGCGCGGCAATGGCCCGCATCAAGGGGATCACAGCCGAGCCGGAAGTCGGCGAGATCTACCAGGGCAAGGTCGTCAAGGTCATGGAGTTCGGCGCGTTCGTGAACTTCTTTGGCCCCAAGGACGGCCTCGTGCACGTCTCGCAGCTCGCAGAAGGCCGGCCCGCCTCCGTCTCCGAAGTCGTCAAGGAAGGCGATCAGGTGTGGGTGAAGCTGCTGGGCTTCGACGATCGCGGCAAGGTCAGGCTGTCGATGAAGGTCGTCGATCAGAAGACCGGCAAGGAAATCGAGAAAGCCGAAGCGAGCTAAAGCTCCTAGGGCGTTTCATCGACAACGGATTGGATCGGGGCGCTTCGGCGCCCCGTTCTTTTTGTGCGGGGCGTGGTGTCTACCGCGCGTGTCTACTGCGCCGTGGGAGCCTCAGGCGCCTTGGAATCCTTGGCGCAGCGCCAGCCAATAACGAAGTATTTGTTGTTTGCCTTCTGCCACTCGTCGGCCTTCTCGCCGCCGGTGCGGATGCAGGACACGACGTCACCGGCGCCGGCGCCGACGACCTTGTATTCCTCGCACTTCTCCGGCGTGGCCAGGAGACATACCATTACGATGAGCTCGGCCATGTCGACTTCCTCCTACTGACTGTCCTGACACCAAGACCGGCGCCACATACGCGGACATCTGCTTCTTATGGGAGCCTAGATTGTAGGCCCAATCGTCTGCATCAAGACTGCGCGCGCGTGAGCCCTATTGAGCCGCCTCGCGCGGCGCCACCTTTTCGACAGCGTTCTCCAGCTCCTCGGCACGTTCCATTGCCTTGAGCGACGTCAGGTCGGGCATGAACGTGGTCGAGTAGCCGCAATCCACGAAATGCACCTCGCCGGTGACGGCGCCTGACAAATCCGACAAGAGATAAAGCGCGGCGCCGCCGACCTCATCCAGATTCGGCGAACGGCGCATAGGCGCATTGCGCTGCTGATAATGCAGCAGCGTGCGAGCGTCGGAGATGCCGGCGCCGGCGAGCGTCCGCATCGGCCCGGCCGAAAGCGCGTTAACCCGAATGCCCCGCGGCCCAAAATCCGACGCCAGATATTTGACGCTGGTCTCGAGCGCCGCCTTGGCCACACCCATGACGTTGTAGCAAGGCACCACCCGGGTCGCACCGCCATAGGTCAGCGTCAGCAGCGAGCCGCCTTCGGTCATCATGTCGGTCGCCAGCTTGCAGATCTCCGTGAAGGAGAAGCAGGAGATGACCATCGTGTGCTCAAAGTTCTTGCGCGTCGTATCGCAATAGCGGCCCTTGAGTTCGTTTCGGTCGGAAAAGGCCAGCGCGTGTACGACGAAATCGAGCGAACCCCATTCTTTCCGGATTACGTCGAACATACGCTCGACGCTTGCCAGATCCTCGACATCAACTTCTTCGATGATCTTGGCGCCCAGGGACTGGGCCAGCGGCGCGGCGCGGCGGCCAAACGCTCCGCCTTGATAGCTGAACGCCAGCTCGGCGCCTTGGCCGTGCAACACGCGGGCGATGCCCCAGGCGATGGAGCGATCATTGGCGACGCCCATCACCAGGCCCCGCTTTCCCGCCATCAGCGGGCCCGGCTCAGCAATGTCTTTCGTTGGTGCCATGGTACTTACTCTGTTTAGGGTTGATTTCCGCCGTCCCTGTCCCTCAGTCATCAAAACGACGGAATACGAGTGTGGCGTTGGTGCCACCAAATCCAAAGCTATTCGACATCACGGTGTTAATAGCCACGTTGTCCTGACGCTTGCGTGCGATGGGCATGTCGGCGACCTCCGGATCGAGGTTTTCGATATTGGCCGACTCGCAGATGAAGCCATTATGCATCATCAGCAGCGAGTAGATCGCCTCATGCACGCCGGCGGCGCCAAGCGAGTGGCCGGTTAGCGACTTGGTGGCGCTGATGGGCGGGCATTTGTCGCCGAAGACCTGCCTGAGCGCCTCGATCTCGCGCACATCGCCCTGTGGCGTCGAGGTCGCATGCGGGTTGATGTAATCAATCTTGCCGCCATTCAGGTTCTGCATCGCCATGCGCATGCAGCGCACCGCCCCTTCGCCCGACGGCAGCACCATGTCGAAACCGTCCGACGTGGCGCCGTAGCCCACCAGCTCCGCATAAATATGGGCGCCACGAGCCTTCGCGTGCTCGAGCTCCTCGAGCACCACGACGCCGGCACCGCCGGCAATGACGAAACCGTCGCGCGCCGTATCATAGGCGCGGCTCGCCTTCTCGGGCTGATCGTTGAAGTCGGACGACATGGCGTTCATGGCGTCGAACAAAACGGACAGGGTCCAGTCGAGTTCCTCGCCGCCGCCAGCGAAGACAATGTCCTGCTTGCCGAGCTGGATCAGCTCGCTGCCATTGCCGATGCAATGGGCGGACGTCGAGCAGGCGGACGAGATGGAATAGCTCACGCCCTTGATGTGGTAGGGCGTCGACAGGGTCGCCGAATTGGTCGAGGACATCGACTTCGGCACTTCGAAAGGCCCCACCTTTTTGGGGCCCCTATCGCGGGTGGTGTCGGCCGCCTGCACGATGGCGCGGGTCGATGGACCGCCTGAGCCCATAATGAGGCCGGTGCGCTCGTTGGAGATGTCCTTCTCCTCGAGGCCGGCATCGCGGATCGCCTGCTCCATGGCGATATAGTTCCAGCCGGCGCCCGCGCCCATGAAGCGGCGGACTTTCCGGTCGATCATGTCTTCCCAGTCGATCTTCGGCGCGCCATGAACCTGGCAGCGAAAGCCAAGCTCGGCATAGGTGTCGGCCTTGACGAGGCCCGACTTCGCCTCGCGCAGCGACGCCAGCACCTCCTGTGCGTTATTGCCGATGGAGGACACGATGCCCATGCCGGTCACGACCACGCGTCTCATGGGGTCAACGTCCTTGAAGCCAGTGCCGAATTCGAAAAACGATCAAGCACTAGCTGTTGCGGCTTCGTCCGCCTGGAACAGGCCGACCCTCAGGTCCTTGGCCGTGTAAATCGTCTCGCCGTCGGCCTTGACCCAACCATCGCCCGTGCCGAGGGTGAATTTGCGGCGAATGACCCGCCGCAGCTCGACGATATATTCGACCTTACGCATGGTCGGCAGCACCATGCCAGAAAACTTCACCTCACCGACGCCGAGCGCGCGCCCCTTGCCGGGGGCCCCCAGCCAGCCGAGGAAGAAACCGAGCATCTGCCACAGCGCATCGAGCCCGAGGCAGCCCGGCATCACCGGATCGCCCTGGAAGTGGCACGCGAAGAACCAAAGATCGGGCTTCACGTCGAACTCGGCCACGATGCGGCCATGGCCGTGCTCGCCACCATTCTCCTCGACTTGGGAGATGCGGTCGAACATGAGCATCGGCGGCAAGGGCAATTGAGCATTGCCGGTGCCGAACAACTCGCCCCGGGCGCAGGCAAGCAACTCCTCATAATCGAATTGGCCCTGCCGGTCGGCCGTCGGTTTCTGCACTCTGTTGCGTCCTTCGTTCACGTCGATCCTGCGATATGGGGGGTTACCTAACACAGTCGACGGCCTACCAAAAGCCCGCGGGAGGGCCCTCGACCCGACCCAATGCGGGCGCCAGAAGCCAAAGTGGCAAGCCGCCCCGCGATCCCGTGGCCGGCGCGGGGCAATGCGGCAAAAAGTCAGCCAAACCACAGCGTTGCGGCGGAGGCACCTTGTGCCTATATTCGGCAAGCAAAGCCAATAAGTTAAAAGACAGCATGAAAAAATTGCCCCAAGGGCCGAATGAGGCCGAAACCCCGACCGGGAACGTCGCAGGCGTGCTGCGTGGCGCCGGATTACGGCCCACGCGTCAGCGGGTTGCGCTCGCGCGCCTGCTGTTTGCCGAGGGCGACCGGCATGTTACGGCCGAGCGACTGCACGAGGAGGCCTTGGCCTCCAAAGTGACGGTGTCGCTTGCCACCGTCTACAACACGTTGCACCAGTTCACTGAGGCGGGGCTTCTCCGGGAGGTCGCGGTCGAAGGCGCCAAGACCTATTTCGACACCAATACGTCGAATCACTACCATTTCTTCTGCGAGCGCTCCGGCCGGCTGCTGGATATCTCGACCGGCGACATTCATATCGCTGGGCTGCCCGAGGCGCCCGAGGGTATGGCCATTTCTCGTGTCGACGTGCTCGTCCGGCTGGTCAAGAAGGCCGACAGCTAGGCTCCAGCCATACGGGCTGGGCTCTGGGCTACTCGATCTCTTCGCCGCGGTAGACGCCCCACAGCTTGTCCTGCTCCACAAAGCCGGAATAGTCGCCGACGGTGAGCTTGCACCACTCGCCGTCGCATTCGACCACGTTGCCAAGCACCCCGGCCTGGAGCTCGGCCACTGCGCGCGAGCCCGTGGAGCGGCTGTCATGCAGCGGGACGCTCTCCTTGCCCTTGGCCCAGGGGCTGATGAGCACGGTGCGCCGACCGCTCAGGAGGCTGTGAAACACCCAGCCGTCGGCCCCCTCGCTATCTCGCACGCGGCGCCAATTCTCCGATTCGGCGATGATCTCGACGGGCAGCCCGGCCCGGGAGAAGACCCAAACGATGGCCTGGTTAATGCTCGGCCCCCGCCGCACGTTCACCTTGTCGGATTTGAGGCTGACGAAGCGGGGCACGGCCAAGCCGGTCGACCTATTGGCGGGGGGCTGTTTGACGGCCTCCTCGGCGGCGGCGCTGCTGGCGTTCGCGGCGAAGGCGAGGCCCAGGGCAATCGCCAACCCGATCAAGACACGATAGCGCAACGTCCCACCCCCATATTGGCCCCCGAATCGGGGCCCCTTTCAATGGCCGAGAAAAGTGAAAGGATCGTGGCTCCGCGCCTTTTTGGGGCCCTAAGCCAATATGACGCTTTATCTCGCAAAGCCCCTTCTGTTAGACAAAGCGCGCAAAACAAGCACCTGGCAATTACCGAGGGGGAATCCTTCCCCCGCCGCCGCTAGACTCCTGACGGGATAAGTTATGTCTTCTGATCGACCGCTCGTTATCGTCACCCGCAAGCTTCCGGACGTCGTGGAGACACGGCTCAGAGAGCTGTTCGACGCCCGCCTCAACATAGAAGACAAGCCGTTTTCGCGGGAAGAGCTGATCGAGGCGGTGAAGACGGCCAACGTGCTCGTGCCGACGGTCACCGACCGCATCGACCGGGCCGTGCTGAGCCAGGCGGGACCCGATCTCAAGCTGATCGCGCAGTTTGGTACCGGCGTCGACAATATCGACCTGGATACGGCGCGGAACCGGTCCATCCTCGTCACCAACACGCCCGGCGTTCTGACCGAGGACACCGCCGACATGACCATGGCGCTGATCCTGTCGGTGCCGCGGCGCCTGACCGAGGGCGCCGCCCTGCTGCGGGCCGACACCGGCGACTGGCAGGGCTGGTCGCCGACCTGGATGCTCGGCCACCGCATCTACGGCAAGCGGCTCGGCATTGTCGGCATGGGGAGGATCGGCCAGGCCGTGGCGCGCCGCGCCAAGGCATTCGGCCTGCAGATCCACTACCATAATCGCCGTCGCGTTCAGCCCGACATCGAGCAGGCACTCGAGGCGACCTATTGGGACAGCCTCGACCAGATGCTGGCGCGCATGGACATCATCTCCATCAACTGCCCGCACACGCCGGCGACCTATCACCTGCTATCGGCAAGGCGCCTGGCGCTGCTCAAGCCGTCGGCCTATGTCGTCAATACGGCGCGCGGCGAGGTGATCGATGAGAACGCGCTCGCCCGCATGATCGAGAATAACGAGCTGGCGGGCGCCGGCCTCGACGTGTTCGAGCACGAGCCCGCGGTGAATCCGAAGCTGCTGCGCAACGACAAGGTCGTGGTGCTGCCCCATATGGGCTCGGCCACGTTGGAAGGCCGCGTCGACATGGGCGAGAAGGTCATCATCAACATCAAGACCTTCCTCGACGGCCACGCGCCGCCGGACCGTGTCCACCCCGCGATGTTCTAAGGCTGCGCGGCTACTCGGCCGCGGCGGGAGAGACTTCGGGCGTCCTCACATGCTCGGGCCGGAAGCCCATGCCGATGAGGCGTGCCGGCAGGCGTCTGAGCCACGGAAAGCGGTTCAGCATCTTGGCGGCAAATGGCGGCTTCGGCCGCCTCGTCATGGTGAGTACGTTGGACACCACGCGGTTCTGGACGAAGATCTGGAGCGCTTGGGTCATCTCGGTCGGCCATTGCCGGCGCTTCTGCACCTTGCGCAGATCCTCTTCGGTCACTCTGCCCTCGCGCAGCGGCGTGGCGAGAATATTGGCAGTGGCGACCGCGTCCTGAACGGCGAGGTTGATGCCAACGCCGCCGATGGGGGACATGGCATGGGCCGCATCGCCGATGCAAAGCAGCCCCGGCGCGTACCATTTCTTGATGCGATCGACGGCCACGGTGAGCAGTTTCACGTCGTCCCACGAGGCGATTTCACGGACGCGGTTGGATAGCTCGGGGTTCAGCGCGACAATGGCCAGGCGGAAGGCTTCGAGCCCCTTGCGGCGCATCTCGTTGAAGCCGCCC
Organism: Methyloceanibacter sp.; assembly: GCA_035528655.1. GTDB lineage: Bacteria > Pseudomonadota > Alphaproteobacteria > Rhizobiales > Methyloligellaceae > Methyloceanibacter. The sequence goes on along the minus strand of DATKYG010000042.1, from coordinate 190,836 downwards.
TTCGGGATCACGAAGGCGCACTGCCAATAATCGCCGCGGTCGATCATGATGAAAAAGCGCCCCGGCTCGATGCGGCCGAGGCTTTCGGACCCGTCGCTTGGGTGCCGGGACAGGCGCAGCCACAGCACGTCGATGGGCGCGCCGCGATCTTCCACTTCGAAGCCGGCAAGCTTGCACACCGTAGAATGGCGGCCGTCGGTGCCGATCACAAGATCGGCGCGCACTTCTAAGTCGCCTTTAGGGGTCGCCGCTTTCAGGCCCACCACCCGGTCGCCGTCCTTCAAGAGTTCGTCGACCTCCGCCCGCATGCGCAGATGAAATGTCGGGTAGCGCTTGCCCGCCTCGGCCAGGAAGTTGAGAAACTCCCATTGCGGCATCAAGGCGAGAAATTTGCAGTGGGTTGGGAGATGCGAGAAGTCGGCAATCTCGACCAACTCGTCGCCGATTTGGGCGCCGAGCTGGCGCACCTCCTGGTGGGGCCGCTTGAGGAACTCATCGATCAGGCCGAGCTCATACATGAGCTCCAGCGTCGAGGGATGAATGGTGTCGCCGCGAAAGTCGCGGAAGAAGTCCTCGTGCTTTTCCAGTACGACCACGTCGACGCCGGCCCGGGCTAGGAGAAAGCCGAGCATGACGCCGGCCGGTCCGCCGCCGGCGATGGCGCATTGCGTGTTGATGGTCTCAACCATGGCGCAGCCTCACATAATGATGCCCGGCGCACGGCCGGGCATTTCAAGTGGATTGCTTGCAACTATCGGCTGAAAAGATTGAAAAACTCTATGGGGTGCAAGCCGACAATCAGCTCGGCGCCATGGCGGCTTTGCGGTGGTGAGACAGGTCGGTAAATAGCGGATTTCTGCCATTCAGCGGGCTTTCCGGGTCCCAACCATAGGTGACCGTCGACACGCGCGCCTGCAGCGCATCGTAGAGCATGAGCCGGCCCACCAGACCCTCGCCGATCCCCAGCAGCTCCTTCACGACCTCGACCGCCTGGAGGCAGCCGATGACGCCGGCGACGGCGCCGAGAATACCGGCCTCCGAACAGGCCGGCACGGTGCCCTCGGGTGGGCTTTGGGGAAACAGGCAGCGGTAAGACGGTCGCGGATCGCCACTCTCGTCCGTCTCGAAGGCGCGGAAGGTGGTGAGCTGGCCGTCGAAGGGGCCGACCGCGGCAAAGACCAGCGGAAGCTTGGCGAAATAGCACGCGTCGTTGACGAGATAGCGCGTGGCGATATTGTCCGAGCCGTCGGCGACGATATCGAAGCCGCGAACGATCTCCAGCGCGTTCTCCGGCACGAGCCGCGTGGTGTAGAGCTTTGTCTGCACATTGGGGTTGAGGCGCTCGAGCGTGGCGGCGGCGCTCTTGGTCTTCGAGCGGCCGACATGTTCCGTGTCGTGGACGATCTGGCGCTGGAGATTGTCCAAGCTCACCCGGTCGTCGTCGATAATGCCGATAGTGCCGATACCAGCCGCAGCGAGATACAGAAGCAGCGGCGAGCCGAGGCCGCCGGCGCCGACCACAAGGACGTGCGCGGCCTTCAGGCGTTGCTGGCCTTCGCCGCCGATCTCCTTCAGCACCAGATGCCGCTTGTAGCGCTCGATCTCGTCAGGGGTGAGCATGGTTTCAATGTAGGTCCTTAACTCGAGTTCGTCATGGCCGGGCTCGACCCGGCAATCCAGTCCACTGGTAACGCAACGTGCGCAGACGGAATGGCGTGGATGCCCGGATCAAGTCCGGGCATGACGGCTTTCGGGACTTATTTTCCGGTGGAGCCGAAGCCGCCCTCGCCGCGATCGGTGTCGTCGAGCACATCTGCGGCCACGATCTCCAGATGGGTGACCGGCGCGATGACGGCTTGGGCGATACGGTCGCCACGCTGGATGAGGAATGTCTCGCTGCCGAGATTGACGAGGATCACCATGACCTCGCCGCGATAATCGGCATCGATGGTGCCCGGTGCGTTGAGCACGCTGATGCCATGTTTCAACGCAAGGCCAGAGCGCGGCCGCACCTGCGCTTCGTAACCTTGCGGCAAGGCGAACACGAGACCCGTGGGTACCAGCACCCGGCAGCTCGGATGAAGCGCAATCGTGCCGTCCTCGGGGACAGCGGCGACGAGATCGAGGCCCGCGGCATGGGCGGACTGATAAGCGGGCAGCGGCAGCCCCTCGCCATGGGGAAGCTGCTTGATCCGAAGCTGTATGCTCATTCGGCGGCCGAACGTAGATTGGGCAGCACCTCGGCGGCCCGCGCAAGAAGCCGCGCCGCCATCTCGTCCTTGCTCATGGACGGCCAGTCCTCGATGCCGGCGCCCGTCACCAGATGCACGCGCGTGGCGTCGCCGCCCATGATGCCGGTGGCGGGCGACACGTCGTTGGCGACGATCCAGTCGGCGCCCTTGGCACGGCGCTTTTGCATCGCGTTGTCGACCACGCTCTCGGTCTCGGCGGCGAAGCCGATGACGAGACCGGGACGGGCGGGCGACGGCTTGGCGAGCGTCGCCAAGATGTCGGGGTTTTGCGCCAGCGCCAGGGACACCTCACCGCCACCCAGCTTCTTGAGCTTCTGGGCGGCCTCGGTGGCCGCCCGCCAGTCGGCGACGGCGGCGGCGCAAATGGCGATGTCGGCGGGCAGCGCATCGAGGGTGGCGTCCAGCATCTCATGCGCCGTCTCGACCTTGACCAGGTCCACGCCGTCCGGGTCGGGCAGCGCCACGGGTCCAGTGACCAGCGTCACGCGCGCGCCAAGGCTGGCGGCGGCGCGGGCCAGTGCATGGCCCTGCTTGCCGGAGGAGCGGTTGGCGATATAGCGCACGGGGTCGATCGGCTCATGGGTGGGGCCGGAGGTGATCAGCACATGGCGGCCGCTGAGCGGGCCTTGCTGCTTCTCCGACAGGAGCCGCGCGATGGCGTCGACGATCGCGACAGGCTCGGCCATGCGGCCGGGGCCGTATTCGCCGCAAGCCATTTCGCCCTCATCCGGGTCGACGAAAGTGATGCCGTCGGCGCGCAGCGTCGCCACGTTGCGGCGGCAGGCGGGATGCTGCCACATGCGGACATTCATCGCCGGCGCCACGGCCACGCGCTTGTCGGTGGCAAGCAGCACGGTGGAGGCAAGATCGTTGGCAAGCCCCGTCGCCATCTTGGCGAGCAGGTCGGCTGTGGCAGGCGCCACCACCACAAGATCGGCCTCGCGCGACAGCCTGATATGGCCAATCTCGGCCTCGTCCTTGAGGTCGAACAGGTCGGTGAAGGTCTTGTCCTCGGACAGCACGGAGAAGGAGAGCGGCGTCACGAATTCCGCGCCGCCTTTCGTGAGAATGACGCGCACGGACGCGCCCCGCTCCTTCAAGCGGCGCACGAGTTCCAGGCTCTTATACGCGGCGATACCGCCGCCGACGATGAGCAGGATGCGCTTGTTCTGCACGTCGTTCACTCCGCTGTCCGTCCCGCCAAGGCGGGGCTCCGCAATCTTAGCAAGAATGGGCTTTGAGGTGGTTACTGGATTGCCCGGTCACGCCGGGCAATGACAGAAAATAAGGTTAGCGGGGCTGGATCAAAATACGAGGCTGAGGGCGATCGCCACCAGCGCGATGGCCGCCACCCAGATGCCGACCCTGGCCGTGCGATCCTGGCGGTTCTGCGCTTGGGCCAAGCGCTCCACGCTGTTGGTGTCGAGGCGCAGGCCCTGCTCGGCCATGTCGGCGAAGGCGTCCGCCGCGCGTTCGGCCTGAAGTAACAGCTTGGGAATATCGCCAACGAAGCGGCCGACAGACACCGCGCTCTCCGCCGCCTGCTCGAGGCGAGCGCCGGCGCCCAATTGGCTCTCCAGCCACTCCTTGGCCACGGGCTCGGCTACCACCCAGATATTGAGGTCGGGATCGAGGCTGCGGCCCACGCCCTCGACCACCACCATGGTCTTTTGCAGGAGTATCAGCTCGGGCCGCGTCTCCATGTCGAACACTTCGGTGTACTGGAAGAGCTGGCCCAAGAGTTGAGCCATGGAAATCTCGCTCGCCGGCCGATCCATGATCGGCTCGCCGATGGCGCGCAAGGCTTGGGCGAACTGCGCCACCGAATGTTTGCGCGGCACGTAGCCCGCTTCGAAATGCACCTCGGCCACGCGGGTATAGTCGCGGGTGACGAAGCCGTAAAGAATCTCGGCGAGAAAGCGCCGCTCCTTCATATTCAAGCGGCCCATGATGCCGAAATCGACGGCGACGATGGTGCCTTCGGCATCGACGAATAAGTTGCCCTGATGCATGTCGGCATGGAAGAAGCCGTCGCGCATGGCATGGCGCAGGAAAGTCTGCACCAGGTTGCGGCCGAGCGCCTTCAGGTCGTGACCGGCGGCGCGCAACTTTTCCAGGTCCCCAATGGGAACGCCGTCGATCCACTCCAGGGTCAGCACGCGCCTGGCGCTGCGCGTCCAATCCACCGTCGGTACGCGGAAGCCTTCATCGTTCGTGATGTTATCAGCCATCTCGGAGATGGCCGCCGCCTCCATGCGAAGGTCCATCTCGATGGCCACGGACTTCGCCAGCGTGTCGACGACGGCGAGCGGACGGAGGCGCCGCGACGGCGGATGAAAGCGCTCGATCAGACGGGCGGCCAGAACATAAGAGTCGAGGTCTTTCTGAAAGCGCTGCTCGATGCCGGGACGCAAGACCTTCACGGCGACGTCTTTCAGCGCGCCGTTCGGCCCCTTGACCTTGGCCTTGTGGACTTGGGCAATCGAGGCGGCGGCCACGGGCGGTCCGAACTCGGCGAAGAGCGTATCGATGGGCGCTTCGAGCGCCGCCTCCACGGCCTTCACCGCCTCGTCTTGCGAGAAGGGCGGGAGGCGGTCCTGGAGGCTTGCCAGATCGCGTGCCAATTCGCGGCCGATGATGTCGTCGCGGGTCGCCAGAAACTGACCGAGCTTGATGTAGGACGGGCCGAGCGATGTCAGCGCCGCGGAGAGCCGCGCCTGGTTGCCCGCACCGGCGCCGTTCTTGCTCCCGTTCTTGCGCAAAGGCGCGGTGGCGCGCGCGAACAGGCGCAGCGGGCCCGGCAGGTTGGCATGCTCCGGCAACACGCGGGCGCCGCTCCACGCAAGCGTTGCGCCGGCCTTTGTCAGCCGCGCCATATTGGCGATGGCGTTCACCTGTTAATGCCTCACTTAAATCCGCCAGCCGGAGTGGATGGCCGCGATGCCGCCGGTCAGGTTTCGATAGCTCACTCGCTCGAAGCCCGCATCTTGAATCAAACGGGTGAAGCTTTCCTGATCAGGGAAGCGCCGGATGCTTTCCACCAGATAGCGATAGGCTTCGGCGTCGCCGGCGACAAGCTGGCCCAGCCGCGGGATCGCATTGAAGGAATAGGCATCGTAGAGCGTGTCCAGCAGCGGCATCTCTACGCGCGAAAATTCCAGGCAGAGAAACCGCCCGCCGGGCTTCAGCACGCGGAATGCCTCAGACAAAGCCTTCTCGATATGGGTGACGTTGCGGATGCCGAAGGCGATGGTATAGGCGTCGAAGCGGGCGTTCGAGAAGGGCAACGCTTCCGCATTGCCTTGCACGAAGTTGAGCGGGCCCGCGTCCTTTGCCGCTGCCCGCGCCCGGCCCGCCTCCAGCATCTCATTGCTGATGTCGCAGATCACCGCGCTGCCGCCCTCACCCACCTGCTTCAGAAAGCGGAAGGCGATATCGCCGGTGCCGCCGGCCACATCCAGCAGGGCAAAGGGCGTGGCGCCCTTCGGCGGGGCCAGCGCGGTCAGAAGGTCGGCTTTCCACAGGCGATGCATGCCCCCCGACAGGAGGTCGTTCATCAGGTCGTAGCGGCGCGCCACCTTGGCGAAAACCTCGTTCACCAGGCCTTGCTTGTCGCTTTCGGCCACGCGGGCGAAGCCAAAACTCGTCTCGGCGCCCGTCTCGGGCGTGGAATCGCGGTTTTTCAGGTCCTCGGACATGCGCGGGACAATAGCGCAAGGCCTGAGTTCAGGCTATTGTTGCACTGCAATGAGATTTCTTCTGCACTGCATTATGTTGGGACGCCATGCCTGAGCTGCCTGAGGTCGAAACCGTGCGCCGGGGTCTGGAGCCCATTTTGGTGGGCAAGGCCTTCGCGCGCGTGGAACAGCGGCGGCCGGATCTGCGCTTTCCGCTCCCCGCGCGGTTCGGCGAGCGGCTAGAAGGCCGCACGGTTGAGGCGCTCGACCGGCGCGCCAAATATCTCTTGGCGCGGCTCGATGACGGCGAGGTGCTGGTGATGCATCTCGGCATGACCGGCCGCTTCGCCATCGCGCACGCCAACGGTACCGCTACGGCGCCCGGCGACTTCGCCCATCCGCAGCGGACAATTCCGAAGCATGAGCATGTCGTCTTCCATCTCGGCGATGGCACGGCGGTCCGTTACAGCGACACAAGGCGCTTCGGCATCATGGACCTGATCCCCTCGGTTTCGCTCGACAGCCATGCTTTGTTCAAAGGTCTCGGGGCTGAACCGCTGGCCGACGATTTCACGCCCGCGTGGTTGGCGGGAAAGCTCAAGGGCAAGGCTACGCCGATCAAGGCTGCGCTGCTCGATCAACGGGTGATCGCGGGGCTCGGCAATATCTATGTTTGCGAGGCGCTACACCGCGCCGGCATCTCGCCTCTCAAGCTCGCCGGAACGCTTGCCACGAAATCCGGCAAGCCAACAAAAAAGACGGAAACGCTCATTGACGGGATCAAGACGGTGCTGACAAGCGCCATCAAGGCCGGTGGGTCGTCGTTGCGCGACTATCGCCACACCGACGGCCGGCTCGGCCGCTATCAGCACCGCTTCAAGGTCTATGGCCGCGAGGGGAAACCCTGCAAACGGACCTCATGCGGCGGCATTGTCCGCCGTGTCGTCCAGAGCGGCCGTTCGACCTTCTACTGTCCAACCTGCCAGAGATAAGGGGACTGACACTCATGTTTGTGGAAGAGATCGCACGGGGCGAAGAAGCGCCCGAGGCCAATCCATACGAGACGCTGCTCGTCACGCGGCAAGGCAAAGTCGGGCTGATCACGCTCAACCGGCCGCACGCGCTGAACGCGCTCAACACTCTCCTGATCAGCGAGCTCAACCGCGCGCTGAAGAGCTTCGAGACCGATCCGGGGATCGGCGCCATCGTCATCACCGGCAACGAGAAAGCGTTTGCCGCCGGTGTCGACATCAAGGAGATGCACACCAAGACCTTCGTCGAGGCCTATGGCAGCGACTTCCTGGCGCCGTTCGACAAGATCGGCAATATCCGCAAGCCTATCATCGCCGCGGTCGGCGGCTATGCGCTGGGTGGCGGCTGCGAGCTCGCCATGTCGTGCGACATTATCTTGGCCGCCGACAACGCTGTGTTCGGCCAGCCGGAGATCAATCTCGGCATCATGCCGGGTGCCGGCGGCACCCAGCGGCTGACCCGCGCGGTCGGCAAGGCGAAGGCCATGGAACTGTGCCTCACCGGTCGGATGATGAAGGCCAAGGAGGCCGAGCGCGCCAATCTGGTGAGCCGCATCGTGCCGGCGGCCGAGCTGCTGGAAGAGGCCATGAAGGTCGCCGACAAGATCGCCAACCTGTCGCAGCACGCGGTGATGATGATCAAGGAGGCGATCAATCGCGGCTTCGCCACGACCCTGGCCGAAGGCACGCGCTTCGAGCGCGGCCAGTTCTACTCGCTGTTCGCCACCGAGGACCAGAAAGAGGGCATGGCCGCCTTCATCGACAAGCGGAAGCCGGACTTCAAGAACCGCTAGGGAGCCGGTTTCGCGGATAAAGGGTGGCGGGACTTCCCTTGCGCCCAGTTGACGCTATTCGGGGTGCTCGCTATAGAGCACGTTAAACTAGTGTTTCTCTCGCGCCTTCGCCGCCTACTGCGGGCCGAAAGCCGCCCTCAAGGATCCTAGAAATGGCCAATACCAAGTCGGCGAAGAAAGCCGTTCGCCAAACCATCCGCCGTACCGCGGAAAACAAGGCCCGGCGGAGCCACATGCGCGGTTCCGTGCGCAAGGTTGAGGAGGCGATCGCCTCCTGCAACAAGGAGGCCGCCCAGACCGCGCTGAAGGAAGCCGAGCCTCTGATGGTTCGGACGGCGCAAAAGGGCCTGCTCCACCGCAAGAGCGCCTCCCGTAAGGTTTCCCGCCTCGCCAAGCGCGTCGGCGCCATGGAAACCGCCTAAGCACCGAATTACCACTACTGTTGCCCCCGCGCCACGGGGCCTGCGCGCAGTCTTGCGGGCAACATGTCAATTTGACCAATATTTTAATTGCTTGACGTCGGGCCGGCGGTGCGGCCGGCCCTGCGTCTTATCCACCGCCTCCCCCTCCGAAAAAAAAATTTGGCCCCCGGATCGCCCTGAAACCCCTGCTTTTCGGGCGCGTGGGCGCTGCCCTTGATCGATTCACGCTTGCGACACAGAGACTTGGGGATAATCGCTAACCCCTCCGCCTACGGGTCATCCGGACTCGGTGACCTTGCCCGGTCGCTTGATCGGCCGGATTTGCGCGTGTATAGTCCAGTCATCCGAACGGGGAAGTCCCCTCCTTACATTTTGAGTATCTTGGCCTTGGTGTTTTCCCAGGACAGGTTTTCTTTGTCTTCGCAGCAAGGAGGGATGAAATCTTGTGGAATTCTTATGCGTAAGCTGTGAATGTTGCGGGTCTAAATTGCGTGAAGTCACCACATATTGTGCGCGGCTCAAAAACAGTTCTTTCGACGTGCTCACATTTTTAGGGGAGGAGGCTCAATTTTGGGCGCGCAGTCTGACGATAACGCGGTCGGTGAGGTTGATGTGGCGACGGCCTGGAAAGGCCTCAATGAGAACCCTCGATCGCAGCTCGTCGATGTGCGTACTCGCGCGGAGTGGACTTATGTCGGCATTCCCGACTTAGGGCCTTTGGGCAAACGGGCTGTCCTCGTCGAGTGGCAGTCTTTTCCAGATCAGTCCGTCGATCCGCGCTTTGCCGAGCGTCTCGCCAATGAGTTGAAGGCGCTCGGAGTCCAGTTAGACGACGACCTTTTCTTCATTTGCCGTTCGGGAAGCCGGAGTCTGGCTGCGGCCAGAGCAATGGCATCGGCGGGGTACCGCGCCTGCCACAACGTCTCGGAGGGGTTCGAAGGACCTCTCGACGACGAAAGGCATCGCGGCTCCCTATTGGGGTGGAAAGCGATCGGGCTCCCCTGGCAGCAGGGATAGGAGCCGGACGCTAGGACGGTTTTGGCTGTCCGCGTCAATCAAGTTGGCTGCTCAAGTACATGCGTGCGGTGCGTTTAAGGCGCGAACGAGATGAATGGGAAAGATAAGAACCGTGGCACATGCACAGGCACCAGCACCGCAAAAACAGCAGTGCGCGCCAAGTGACGCTTGGTCGAGAGTCAAAATCCGCCTGCGTGGCGAACTGGGCGAGGACGTTTACGCGAGTTGGTTCAGAGGGGTCGAGGTCGAAGAGGTGGACGACGGGGTCATCCATCTTACCGTGGCCACACGCTTCCTCAGGAACTGGCTTCGCACGCATTACTACGAGTCCGTGCTGAGGCAGGCGCGGTCTGAGTGGCCGACGGCCGAGCGCGTCGAATTCACCGTCAGGCAACCGCATTTCTCCATCGATCTGCCGAAGGAGCCGTCGCCAGAAAGGCGAATGCCGACGCTGGCCGTCTCGGATCTGACGCCGCTGCCCATGCCGTTACGGACCGGCTATGGCGGTTTCGAAGGGTCTCCGCTCGACCCGCGGCTGAGCTTTGGCAGCTTCGTGGTCGGGGGCTCGAACAAGCTGGCGCACGCCGCGGCCCAACAGGTGGCAAACGCCTTCTCGAGCCCGCAGTCTCCGTTCAACCCGCTGTTTCTGCACGGCAATGTCGGCTTAGGGAAAACCCATCTGCTGCACGCGATCTCTTGGGAGATCAAGCAGCAGAAGCCGGAAGCAGAGGTGCTCTACCTGACGGCGGAGCGCTTCATGTCGGGCTTCGTGCAGGCTTTGCGGGCCCGTGACGCGCTGGCCTTCAAGGAGAAGTTGCGCAATATCGACATCCTCCTGATCGACGACATGGAGTTCCTGCAAGGCCCGACCATTCAGCAGGAGTTCTGCCACACACTGAACTCGCTAATCGACGGCGGGCGCCAGGTCGTCGTGGCGGCGGACCGCGCGCCGACGCATCTCGACAAGCTCGACATGCGCATGCGGTCGCGGCTCGGCGGCGGCCTCGTGGCCGAGATGAAGGCGATGGACTACGAACTGCGCCACCAGATCCTCGAAAAGCGGGCTGAGGAAGCCTGCACGGATACCAAGGGTCTCGAGGTGTCCGATACGGTGCTCGCGTTTCTGGCCGAGCGCCTGACCGAGAGCGGGCGCGAACTCGAGGGCGCCGTTCACCGCTTGCGGGCGAGCTACCAGCTCACCGACGAGCCGGTGACCCTCGCCATCGCCGAACAGATCGTGCGCGATCTCATGCGGGGGACCGAGCCACGGCGCGTGCGCATCGACGACATCCTGCGCACCGTGTCGAAGCATTACGGGGTCAACCGCGGCGACCTGCTTTCCGGGCGGCGCAACCGGTCGATCGTGCGGCCGCGCCAGATCGGCATGTATCTCGCCAAACTGCTCACTTCGCGCTCGCTGCCCGAGATCGGGCGGCGCTTCGGAAACCGCGACCACACCACCGTGCTGCACGCGATCCGCAAAGTTGAGCAGCTCATGAGCGACGACAACCAGCTTCGCGAGGAGATCGAGCTCCTGAAGCGCTTGCTGCGCGACTAGAGGGAAGGCGGGAGGCGCCTTGACTGGACCGAGGCCTCTCCCGCCGCTCTCTCCTGCCCCCGCTCCGGAAGATCGCGGGCACTTGCAAAATGAGCGGCGCCGCGTCAAGTTCGACCGGGATTTCCTCCTGCCGCGCCAAGACCTCAACCAAGGTCGGGCCGGAGCCAAAAGCGCTTCGCCCAGCAAAAATACGTCAATTTTCGGGGTATTCTCCAGCCATGCGCCTCACCATCGACAAGCCGAGCCTCGCCAAGGCGCTCGCCCATGTGGCGAGCGTGGTCGAGCGGCGCAACACCATTCCCATCCTTTCAAACGTGCTGCTTGCGGCCGGCGATAACCAACTCAGACTGACGGCCACCGATCTCGACATGGAACTGGTGGAGACGGTGCCGTGCCGGGCAACAGGCGAGGCCGCCATCACCGTGCCGGCGCATATGTTCTACGACATCGTGCGCAAGCTGCCCGAGGGTAACGAGATCGAGCTTGAGCGCGACGCCGAGCAGGAGCGGGTCGTCATCACCAGCGGCCCGGCGCAGTTCTCCCTGCAGACGCTGCCGGCCGACGACTTCCCGGCGCTGTCCGTGGACGACCTCGACCACAGCTTCAGGTTGCCGGCGGCCGACCTCAGGCGCCTGGTCGAGAAGACCCGCTTCGCCATCTCTACGGAAGAGACGCGCTATTATCTGAACGGCATCTATCTCCATGCGGTCGAGAGCGACGGCAAGCCTACGTTGCGCGCCGTGGCCACGGACGGCCACCGCTTGGCACAGGTCGAGCTGCCGCTGCCGTCGGGAGCCGAAGGCATGCCGGGGGTGATCGTGCCGCGCAAGACGGTGGTCGAGCTGTCGAAGCTCGTGGAGAACGCCGAGGGCGAGGTCCGCGTCGAGCTGTCGCCGGCGAAGATCCGCGTCACCGCGGGCCGGGTCGTGTTGGCCTCCAAGCTCATCGACGGCACCTTCCCCGACTATGAGCGCGTCATCCCGCAAGGCAACGACAAGCGCATGGAAGTTGACAATGCCGCCTTCGCTCAGGCCGTCGACCGCGTCTCGACTCTGTCGAGCGACAAGGGCCGCGCGGTGAAGCTGGCGCTCTCCGAAGGCAAGCTCGTGCTGTCGGTCAACAATCCGGACTCCGGCAGCGCCACCGAGGAACTCGCCGTCGACTATCCCTTCGACGCTCTTGAGATCGGCTTCAACGCCCGCTATTTGCTCGACATCACCCAGCAGCTCGATAGCGGTACGGCGGAGTTCCAACTCGCCGATCCGGGCTCTCCCACCATGGTACGCGACGTGAAAGATCCGTCGGCCCTCTATGTCCTCATGCCGATGCGGGTATGAGGGCGCGTCCGCGCGAACAGAACCATGGCGACCCACTGACGGGCAACCGCGGCGGCCTGGCGCCCGACCGTCTTTCGGTCGCCGCGCTCACGCTCACCGATTTCCGCAACTATGCCAGCGCCCGCTTCGCGCTGGACGCATCACCCGTGGTGCTCGTCGGCGACAACGGCTCGGGCAAAACCAATCTCCTCGAAGCGGTGTCGCTGCTCTGCCCCGGCCACGGCTTGCGCGGGCGGCCGTATGGCGAGCTTGCCCGCAAGGATGGGCAAGGCGGTTTCGCCATCGCCGCCACGGTGATGTCGCGCCAGGGCGAGGTGGATATCGGCACCGGGTTTCTGCCGGGCACGCGCGAGGAAGGCGCAGGCCGGACCGTGCGGATCGCCGGCAAGGAACAGAGCTCTGGCGCGCTCGGCGACTACATGAATCACGTCTTTCTCATCCCGGCGATGGACGGGCTGTTCACGGGCCCGGCGTCGGAACGGCGGCGCTTCCTCGACCGTCTCGTGCTGGCGCTGGATCCCAAGATGCGCACACCGCTCGGCCGCTATGACCGCGCCATGCGGCAGCGCAATCGCCTGTTCCAAATGCGGGAGTTCTCGCGCGCGCTGTTCGAGGGACTGGAAGAGCAACTGGCGGAGGCCGGCGTCGCCATCGCCGCCGCCCGTCTCGACGCGGTGGAGCGGCTGACGGCGCTCATCGATGACACGCGGGCGGCCCATGGCGACGGCCCCTTCCCGCACGCGGTGCTGGCTCTGCACGGCACGCTGGAGACCGAGTTGACCATGCGCCCGGCGACCGAGGTCGAGGACGTCTTTCGGGTGATCTTGGAGACGGGCCGCGAGCGCGACCGTGCGGCGTCACGCACCCTTGAAGGTCCGCATTTGAGTGACCTATTAGTGGTTCACGGACCGAAAAACGCCCCGTCAACGCAGTGCTCCTCGGGCGAGCAAAAGGCCCTGCTGCTTGGCCTCGTGTTGGCCAAGGCCGAGCTGATTAAGGCGCTCGAAGGCACCTGCCCTCTGGTCCTCCTGGATGAGGTCGCCGCCCATCTGGATCAAGCCCGGCGCGAGGCGCTTTTTGGCGAAATTCTGCGGCTCGGGACCCAGGCCTGGATGACTGGAACAGACCGGGAACTATTTTCGCCGATTGCACAAGATGCCCAAATCTTGGCGGTGAATCGGGGTAGTATCAGCACGTGATTCCAAGGGCCCCCGCGGCCCGCCCAAAAGAGCAACAACGACCGCCTCAACACACCTCAGGGACCCATGACACCAGCTGCCAAACGCAAAGCCGCTGCTGCCGCAGACTATGGCGCAGAGTCGATCAAAGTGCTGAAAGGCCTCGATGCCGTACGCAAGCGGCCGGGCATGTATATCGGCGACACCGACGACGGCTCGGGCCTTCACCACATGGTCTACGAGGTGGTCGACAACGCCATCGACGAGTCGCTGGCCGGCTATTGCGACGCGGTCCAGGTGACGCTCAACGCAGATGGCTCGGTCACCGTGGAAGACAACGGCCGCGGCATCCCCACCGAGATTCACAAAGGCGAAGGCGTGTCGGCGGCGGAAGTGATCATGACGCAGCTTCACGCTGGCGGAAAGTTCGACCAGAACTCCTACAAGGTGTCGGGCGGTCTGCATGGCGTGGGCGTGTCCGTGGTCAACGCCCTGTCGAGCCGGCTTGAGCTCACCATCTGGCGCGCCGGCAGGGAGCATGTGCTGCGCTTCGCCGACGGCGTGCCGGAGGGGTCGCTCGCGGATGTCGGGGAGGCGGACGGCAAGACCGGCACGCGCATCACCTTCGTGCCGTCACCGGCGACTTTCACCAATATCGAATTCGATTACGGGACGCTCGAGCATCGCCTGCGCGAACTCGCCTTCCTCAATTCCGGCGTGCGCATCATCCTGTCGGACAATCGTAGCGTCGAGCCGAAGACCGAGGAACTCTATTACGAGGGCGGCTTGCGCGCCTACGTGAAGTTCCTCGACCGCACCAAACATCCGCTCATCACCGAGCCGGTCATGGTGGAGAAGACGCAAGACGGCATCACCGTCGAGGCGGCGCTGTGGTGGAACGACAGCTACCACGAGAACGTACTGTGCTTCACCAACAACATCCCGCAGCGCGACGGCGGCACACATCTGGCGGGGTTCCGCGCGGCGCTGACCCGCACGGTCAACACCTATGCCGCGGAGTCCGGCATCGCCAAGAAAGAGAAGGTGGCGCTAACCGGCGACGACGCACGCGAGGGACTGACTTGCGTGCTTTCCGTCAAAGTCCCGGACCCGAAATTCTCGAGCCAGACCAAGGACAAGCTCGTATCCTCCGAGGTGCGGCCGGTGGTCGAGGGCGTGATGGCGCAGGCTTTCTCGCAATGGTTCGAGGAAAATCCGGGCGAAGCGCGCAACATCGTGCAGAAGATCGTGGAAGCCGCCGCCGCGCGCGAGGCGGCGCGCAAAGCGCGCGACCTCACGCGGCGCAAAGGCGCGCTCGACATGGCCTCGCTGCCAGGCAAGCTCGCAGACTGTCAGGAGCGCGATCCCGCCAAGTCCGAGCTGTTCCTGGTGGAGGGCGATTCCGCCGGCGGCAGCGCCAAGCAGGCGCGCGAGCGTGCCTTCCAGGCCGTCCTTCCGTTGCGCGGCAAGATCCTCAACGTGGAACGCGCGCGCATCGACAAGATGCTGTCCAGCGCGGAGATCGGCACGCTGATCACGGCGCTCGGTACCGGCATCGGCGATGAGTTCAATCTCGACAAGCTGCGCTACCACAAGATCATCATCATGACGGACGCCGACGTGGACGGCTCGCATATCCGTACGCTGCTACTCACCTTCTTCTACCGTCAGATGCTGTCGCTGATCGAGGCCGGGTATCTCTACATCGCCCAGCCGCCGCTCTACAAAGTGAAGCGCGGAAACCAGGAGCTCTATCTCAAGAACGAGACGGCGCTTGAGGATTATCTGATCGGCGAGGGACTCGTGGACGCGGTATTGATGACCGGCGACGACGCGGCGCGCGGCGGCGGCGATTTGCGCGACATCGTCGAGACGGCGCGGAAAGTGACCTCGGTCCTCAAAGGCCTGCATAATCGCTATCCGCGCTTCATCATCGAGCAGGCGGCGATCGCCGGCGTGCTCAATCCGAAAGTACTGAAAGACCACAAGCAGGCGCAGGACGCGGCCGCCTATATCGCCAAGCGCCTTGATGCGCTAGCCGAAGAGACCGAGCTGGGTTGGCACGGCGAAGCGCTGCCGGAGGGCGGCATGCGCTTCTGGCGCGAACTGCGCGGCGTCATGGAATCGCACCTTATCGACGGACCGTTCATCGCTTCCGCCGATGCGCTCAAACTCGATCAATATGCCGCCCACCTCCAGGAGGTCTACGCCAAGGCGGCGACATTGAAGCGGAAAGAGACCACGCTGGCGGTGCATGGCCCGACCGACCTTCTCAATTCGGTGATGGAGACCGGCCGCAAGGGCCTGTCGCTGCAACGCTATAAGGGTCTCGGGGAGATGAACCCCAATCAGCTGTGGGAGACCACGCTCGACCTCGACACGCGCACCATCCTCCAGGTGAAGATCAAGGAGGGCGAGGACGCCGACGACGTATTCTCGCGGCTGATGGGCGACGTGGTCGAGCCACGGCGCGAGTTCATCCAGGAAAACGCCCTGCAAGTCGCCAATCTGGACGTGTAAAGCGCTCCTCCGCCTCATTCCTTAACGCTGTGGCAAGGCGCAACCCGTAGGGTTTTGGCCTTGAGGGGCCTCGCGCCGGGCATTCTGCCGTCCGCGAGACTCGCTTCGCAGTGTTCAGTTTGGGGCGGTCATCGATGGCAGGGGTGCGACGGAGCGCAAAGGCGCGAGCAAAGTCCGGCACCGGCGCCAAGCGGCGCGTGGAGCCCGGCTTCGGGGCGCGGCGCAAAACGCCTTCCAAGCGACGCCCGCAAAGCTGGCGCAAGGGCCGGCTGTGGCGCCTGAAGCGCGCGGTGCAACGGCACCCGATCGCCTTCAAATTCGCCCGCTTCGGTCTGCTGGCCTGTATCTGGGGCACGATCGTGTTCGGCGGCGCCGTCGTCTATTTCATCTCCCAAGTCCCGGACCCGATCCTCGCCACGCTCGACGACCGGCCGCCCAATGTCACCATCCTTGCCGCCGACGGCACCGTGCTCGCCGAGCGCGGCTTGCGGCGCGGCCATGTGCGTATCGACGTGCTGCCGAAACATCTCATCGAGGCGGTGACGGCAACCGAGGACCGGCGATTCTATAGCCATTTCGGCATCGACCCGATCGGACTGGTGCGCGCCAGCTATCGCAATTTCAGGGCCGGCACCGTGGTCGAGGGCGGCTCGACCATTACCCAGCAGCTGGCCAAGAATCTGTTCCTCAAGCCGGACCGCACGCTCACGCGCAAGCTGGAAGAGTTGGTCTACGCCGTGTGGCTGGAGCAGCGCTTTACCAAGGACGAGATCCTCGAGCTCTATCTCAATCGCGTCTATTTCGGCGGCGGCACCTATGGCGTGGAGGCCGCAGCCCGCCATTATTTCGGCAAATCGGCGCGGGTCGTCAGCCTGCCCCAGGCCGCACTCCTGGCCGGCCTGTTGAAGGCGCCGTCCCGCTATGCGCCGACGCGCAGCGTTAGACTGGCGAGCGCGCGGGCCGACGAGGTGCTCGACAATATGGTTGAGGCCGGTTTCCTCACCGAGGCCCAGGCGCAAGAGGCCGGCCGGCTGCCGCTCAAGCTGCGGGCCAAGGGCGACGAGACCGGCTACCCCTACGCCGTGGATTGGGTGGCGGAGCTGTTGCCGGAATATATCGGCGAGCATGAGGGCGATCTCATCGTCGACACGACCATCGACGCCAATCTTCAGCGGGTCAGCCAGGAGAAGCTGCGCGAGCTGCTCGATACGGAAGGCCACGATCTCAAGGCGGGCGAAGGCGCCGTCGTCGTGCTCGATCCCGTGGGCGGGGTGCAGGCGCTGGTGGGTGGGCGCTCCTATCGGGCAAGCCCGTTCGACCGGGCCATCAAGTCCCTGCGGCAGCCGGGCTCGGCGTTCAAGCCGTTCGTCTATCTCGCGGCGCTCGAAAGCGGCTACACGCCGGATTCGCTGGCCTATGACGGCCCGGTCAATATCGGCGGCTGGAAGCCTTCGAACTACACCAACCGCTACAAGGGCGAGGTGACGCTACGGGAGGGCATGGCCCAATCGCTCAACACGGTAGCCGCGCGGCTCACCAACGAGGTCGGCGCCTGGAAAGTGGTGCGCACGGCGCGGCGGCTCGGCATCCAGTCCAAGATGCACGGCCAGCCGTCGATCGCGCTCGGCACCGCCGAGGTGACGCTGCTGGAACTCGCCGGGGCCTATGCGCCGTTTGCCAATGGCGGGCAGCGGGTGCTGCCCCATGTCATCACCCGCGTGCGCAACGGCGACGGCAAGGTGCTTTACCGCCGCCGCCACACGACCACGGGTCAGGTGGTGGCGCTGCAATATGTGGGCGCCATGAACGACATGCTGAACGCCGCAATCGTGCGCGGCACCGGCAAGCGGGCGGCAATCCCCGGCCATGTGGCCGCCGGCAAGACCGGCACGACGCAGAACTCCCGCGATGCCTGGTTCATCGGCTATACCGCCCATTACGTGGCCGGCGTGTGGATCGGCAATGACGACGGCTCGGTGATGCGGAAGGTCACGGGCGGCACCCTGCCCGCGCAGCTGTGGCACGACATCATGCTGACCGCGCACCAGGATAAGCAGCCGCTGCCGCTGCCCGGCACCCGCGCGCCACGGCGGCTGCAAGACACCATCGCCGCGCGTATCCCCTGGACCACGCCGGCGGCGAAGCAGCGGGAGGCCAGCCAGGACCTGCCGCTCTATCAGCGGGTGCTTGGGATTTTCGGCGGCGGCTAGGCCCTAGCTACTCGATGCTGAGCTTGGGCGACGAGCCGCACGAGGGATGCGACAACCCCTCCGCCCCATAGCTGTGCAGGCTGGAGCCGTATTTGCGTAGCCATTCTCTCGCCTCCCCATGCCGCGGCATGGTCCGAGCAACGACCGCCCAGAAGCGCGGCCCGTGGTTCATGTGGGCGAGATGGGCCACCTCATGGGCGGCGAGATAATCGAGCACGAAGGGCGGCGCGAGCACCAGCCGCCAGGAGAAGGACAGTGCGCCCGTCGTCGAGCACGATCCCCAGCGTGTGGTCTGATCGCGCACGAAGATCCGCTGCGGCTTCAGGTTGAGCCGCTTGGCGTGCAGATCCACGCGCAGCTTGAGATCGAAATGGGCTTGGCGCTTGAGCCAGTCCAGCAGCCGCCGCGGCGCATGCTCTTCCTCGCCGGAAACATGGAGGCGCGGCAGCCGCCCCTTGACCACGCGCGCGCCGGCCGGCCAGGCAGGCGCGACCTTGGCGTCTTCCGGCTCCTCGACCCACACCACGCCGCGCCGCCGCACCGAGCCGGGAAACCGGACGAGGTGGGCAAGCCCACGCAACGGAACCACGGCACCGTCCGTAAAGGGTACGGGCTCCGGCAGACCGGCGACACGCTCCTTCAGCCAGTCGAGGTGGCGGGACAGAAATTCGTCGGCGTCGGCGAAGCTTGAATAGGACGGCATGGTGAGGACGGCGCCACGGCGGGCCTCGTTCACCTGCAGGCTGAAGCGCCGCGCACGCGTGCTGCGGCGCAGGAGCATCGGGATTTCCAGCCCCTTAATCTTAACCTCGATGGTCTCTCCGCGCCCGATATTCAGCCGCTTCAGCATGCCAAGCTCCCTACCAACCGTACCAAAAGGGGCCACGAATCTGATGGGCCTACAGTAGCACAGGGATTTGTGGGAGCGCTCGCCTCTGCTTTAGGCAACCCGGTTGAAAGCCCGCGCCAAAACGCCTCTGCGGCGCTGGTGGGTGCGGATAAAATCCCGGATTTTGGGCAAAATTTCGGACCGGAAGCGCTTTCCATTAAAAACGCCGTAATGGCCCACATCAGGCTGCATATGATGGGCCCGCATGGTGTCCGGGAGGTTTTTGCACAATAATTGCGCAGCTTTCGTCTGGCCAATTCCGGAAATATCGTCCTTCTCGCCCTCCACCGTCATCAGGGCCACGCGCTGAACCTTGCCGGGGTCGACGGCAACGCCATGGTGGAGCATTTGGCCCCTGGGCAGCTTATGGTCGAGGAACACGGTCTCGATGGTCTGAAGGTAGTACTCGGCGGTGAGGTCCATCACAGCGAGGAACTCGTCGTAGAACTCGCGGTGCTTGGTCGCCGAGTCGCCGTCGCCGCGGATCAGATTGTGGAAGAGGTCGCGGTGGGCGTTCAGATGCCGGTCGAGATTCATGCCCATGAAGCCGGACAGTTGCAGGAAGCCCGGATAAACCATCCGCATCATGCCCGGATAGGGCCACGGCACCTGCGTGATGACGTTACGGCGGAACCAGCTCAACGGCTTGCCGGCGGCGAAGCGGTTGACCTCAGTGGGGCTTTCACGCGCATCGATCGGTCCAGCCATGAGGATCATGGAGCGCGGCACCGCCCGGTCTTTTTGCGCCTCCATCAGCGAGACGGCGGCGAACACCGGCACGGTCGGCTGACAGACCGCCATGACATGCACGTCTCCGTCAAAAAACCTCAGGAACTCTATGACGTAGTCGATATAGACGTCGAGGTCGAAGGGACCGGCGTCGCGCGGTACGAAGCGCGCGTCCTGCCATTCGGTGACATAGACGTCGTGCTCAGGCAGCAGATCGCGCACCGTGCCGCGCAGCAGCGTGGCGAAGTGACCCGCCATCGGCGCCACGACGAGAACCTTTGGATCGTTGCGCTTGCCGGCGGCGCCCAAGTCGCGCTCGAAGTGCACGAGATTGCAGAACGGCTTCGTGATCACCGTACGCTCGCGCACCGCCACGTTGCGCCCGTTAACCTCGACCTCATCGATGTCCCAGGTGGGCTTGCGGTATCGGCGGGTCGAGCGCTCGAACAGCTCGAGCACCGCCGCAGCGCCGCGGCCGATGGCCGTGTGCGAAGCCGGATTCAACGGATTGCGAAATAGGAGCCGATAGGCGTCGGCGGCCGCGCGCGCGGGGCGCAGCGCAGCCTGATTGAACTCATAGAGATGGTAAAGCATGGCAGCCTCCGACTCAGATGCATCATAATGCTGCATCGCGAAATCACATGGCGATTTTATGCTGCAGTGCAATGACACCTTGCCGCAGGGGCACATGAGCCGCGCGTCTATAGGCAGCGGCGCAGGGTCTCGGTCATCTTGGAAGCCGGTGTGCCGTAAGGGATGTGGGTGATGTATTCGCCGTCGGGGCCCATAAGGTAAAGAAGTGCGGAGTGGTCGATGCTGTAGTTGTCGCCCGTGCTTTTTTCCTGAAACTTTTGATATGTGACACGATAGGCCTTCGCAGCTTTGGCGATTGCCTCGGGCGAACCGGACAGTCCGACGAAGTTTGGGCCGAAATTCTCGACATAGGCGGCGACGGCTTCGGGCGTGTCGCGCTCCGGATCGAGCGTAATAAATATGGGGACGACTTTGTCCGCATCGCTTCCGAGCCTATCCAACGCCGCCGACATGACTTGCAACTCCGCGGGACAAATGTCGGGGCAGCGCGTGAAGCCGAAGAACACGAGCATATGGCGGCCGCGGAAATCCTGATCGGTGACGGTGTTGCCGTCCTTGCCGACGAGCTCAAAGGGGCCGCCGATGAGCGCCTTGCCGCTCGTCGTCACGCGGTTGCCGTGCATGTCGGTGTTGAGAATGAGAATGCCGGCGCCGATGAGCGCACCGAGAAGAAAACCGCCGACAATGACCAGGAGAAAAGGACGTCGCATCGAGATCACTCACCAAGTTGCAGCAGCGTGCCGTTAATCCGGGCACGGCTCAGGAACCAGCTGAACGTCGCATAACCTACCGCGAGATAGACCGCGTTCAGACCAAGCGCCCACCACAGCTCCCTGGGATCGAATGTGTGGTGGAGAAGAATGGAGCGCATGCCTTCGAACACATGTGTCGGCGGCAGCGCAAGGGCAACCGGTTGGAGCCAGTCCGGCAGAACCGACACCGGATAATAGACGCAGCAAATGGGCAGGAGCAGAAAGGCGAGCGACCACGCCAGCTCCTCGGCGCCGAGCCCGTAGCGCAAGATCACGCCGGCCGAGATCAAACCCAGCGACCAGCTGGTCAACACCAGCACGCAGAAGAAGGCGGCGAGCGGCAGGCCGAGGCTGAGCAGGTTGAAGCCAAAAAAGAAATAAGCGGCGATGGCGACGGGCACCATGCTGACACCGAGGCGGATGATGCTCCATAGGCTCAACGCGGCGACGAGTTCGTATGGCCGCAGCGGACTTATCATCAGGTTGCCGAGATTGCGCGACCACATCTCCTCGATGAAAGTCGTGGAGAAGCCGATCTTCGAGCGGAATAAAATGTCCCATAGCAGCACCGCGCCGATCAGCACGCCGGCCGCCTGGATGAACGGGCTCGTAGTCTCGGCGAGATATTTTTGCAGGAAGCCCCAGGTCAGCATCTGCAGGAACGGCCAATAGATGAGTTCCACCAGGCGGACGCCGGAACTCCGCAGCAGATAGACATAGCGGTGAACGAGCGCCACCACGCGCCGGAGCGAGGCGAGCACGCCGCTCGGCGGCAGCAAGACGGGCTCGGCACCGCTCATGGCGCGGGGCGTATTCATGATGCTCGCCGTGCCTGTTCCGGCTCGGCGTCCGCAGGCGGATGTTCAGGCTTGGGTGCGGGCTTGGCGCGGCCGCGCACGAGATCGAGAAACACATCTTCGAGCGTGTCGCGCCCGTAATTCTTGACCAGCGCTTTCGGTGTCTCGTCCTCGATAATGCGTCCCGCCTGAAGCAAGATGACGCGATCGGCGAGACGCTCAACCTCCGCCATATTATGCGAGGCGAGCAGCACCGTGGCGTTGCGCTCGGCGGCGTAGTCTTGCAGCTTGTGGCGGATCCAATCTGCCGTGTCGGGATCGAGCGAGGCGGTGGGCTCGTCGAGCAACAGGAGATCGGGCGCGTTGAGCAACGCCTTGGCGAGACCCACCCGCGTCTTCTGCCCGGCGGAAAGCTTGCCGGTCGCCCGGTCGAGCAGGGCCTCGATCTGCAAATGCTCGGCGATATAGGCGATGCGCTCGGCCGCGTTGGCGATGCCGTAAAGACCCGCATAGACTTTGAGGTTCTGCCTGACCGTGAGCCGCGCGGGCAGGTCGACATACGGGCTCTGGAAATTTAGCCGCTGCGCCACGCCATAGCGATTGCGACTCATATCGGCGCCGAAGACCCGCACCTCGCCGGCGCTCGGCATGATCAGTCCGAGCAGCATGGCGATGCTCGTGGTCTTGCCGGCGCCGTTGCCGCCGAGCAGCGCCACGGTGGTGCCGGGCTCAATCGTAAAACTAATGTGATCGACGGCGGTGACCGGGCCATAGCGCTTGGTGAGGCCGCGGACCATCACGGGAACGCACGCGAGATCGCGGCCTGCGCCGTTTTCTCCTTGTAAATTGGGGCTTACGTCATTCATGACCTTGCGCTGCGCGTCCGCTTTGTCCGAATTATGGCTCTTCGCCGCATGTTAGGGTTCACCTATGGCCGCCCTCGACAATAGTCAAACCGACCGCCGCCCCGCCGTGCCGGAATGGTTGCGCGCTGGCGAGAGCCGGTTGCGGCTCCAGACCATCGTGCGCCTGCGCTGGCTGGCCGTGCTGGGTCAGAGCCTGACGGTGATCGGCGCCTATTGGGGGCTCGGCATCGACTTGCCAATCGGCGGCTGCCTCGCCGTGATCGCCCTATCGGCCTGGCTGAACGTGGCGTTGCGCATCCGCTTTCCGGCGAGCCAGCGGCTGAAGAGCAATTTCGCGTTCATGATGCTCGGCTACGACATCCTGCAGCTCGCGGCGCTGCTCTATCTCACCGGCGGGCTGGAGAACCCCTTCGCCTTCTTGCTCATCGCGCCGGTCACCGTGTCGGCCTCGACCTTGCCGTTGCGGATTACCGTGGCGCTCGGCGTGCTGGCCATCGGGGCGGCAGCCTTGCTCACCACCTTTCACCACCCGCTGCCTTGGTTCAGTCAGTCGGCCTTGGTGCTCCCTTTCGTTTACGTGATGGGCGTGTGGGCCGCCGTGGTTTCCAGCATTCTGTTCATCGGCTTCTATTCATGGCGCACGGCGGAAGAAGGCCGGCGCATGGCCGAGGCGCTGGCCGCCGCTGAGATGGTGCTGGCCCGTGAGCAAAAACTCTCAGCGCTCGATGGCCTCGCCGCGGCGGCCGCGCATGGGCTCGGCACGCCCCTCGCCACCATCGCGGTCGTCACCAAGGAGCTGTTGCGCGACGCGCAGGAGTCCGACCCGCATTACGAGGATCTGCTTCTGGTGCGGGCCCAGGCCGAGCGCTGCCGCGATATCCTGAAGGAGCTCGCCGGGCGCGGCGAGGAACTCGACATCATCGTCTCGCGCATGCCCGTGAGCCATCTGATGGAGGAGGTGGTCGCGCCGCACCGGCTGCTGGCCGTGCCGATCGAGGTGAGGACCGGGCCACTGCCCGGCGTCGAGCCGTGCAGCGCCGCAGGTAAAGAGCCGGTGGCGCAGCGCAATCCGGGCGTTATCTACGGCCTCGGCAATCTGGTGGAAAATGCCATCGACTTCGCCGCGACCAAGGTCGAGGTCGACGCCCACTGGTCGCAGGACGAGGTCCGCGTCGTCATCGCCGACGATGGCGAAGGCTTCCCGCCCAACGTGCTCGAGCAGCTTGGCGAGCCGTTCGTCACCACGCGGCCTGGCGAGAGCTGGGGCGACGAGGCGCCGGACGAGCATATCGGCATGGGCCTCGGGTTCTTTATCGCCAAGACGCTGCTCGAGCGGTCGGGCGCCCAACTCGAGCTGGCCAACCGCCCCGAGCCGGCCAACGGCGCCGTGGTGACCGTGATCTGGCCGAGGGCCAAATTCGAGCAGCCCTTGGACAAGGACGAGCCGGCGCATCTGATCTAGGGCTCATGATCTGACGCTCTGGGCCCAAAATGGGCTCAGAAGCCGGATTTTTGCAGCAGTGCCCCCGGACTCAGTGGGTTTTCCGACGGTTTCCGTTCACTTTGATGGAACGGCTTTTCCCACCAGGCTTGCCTCCGGGCCGGAAAGTCCCTACCTCTAGCTACAATTAAAAATCGTCAATCCGTTTGGGAGGTTACGCCTAAGGGTTGGCCATCACAGCGACCTAGGAGCTGAATATGGAAACCCAGCCGGTGTTGCCGACGCCACAGGGCGTTCACGTGCCGCAGGACGACAACACTCTTCTGATCGTCGACGACGATCGCGCCTTCCTTGCGCGGCTTGCCCGCGCCATGGAGGCCCGTGGCTTCGAGGTGGAGGCCGCCGCCTCTGTCGAGGACGGTCTGGCTTCGCTCAAGCGCCGCCCGCCGGCCTTCGCCGTGGTCGACATGCGCCTGGACGACGGCAACGGCATCGACGTCATTGCCGCGCTGAACGACATCCGCCCCGAGGCCCGCGCCGTGGTCCTGACCGGCTACGGCAATATCGCCACCGCCGTGACCGCCGTGAAGCTCGGCGCGGTCGACTATCTGGCCAAGCCGGCGGATGCGGACGACGTCTATAACGCGCTCGTTGCTTCGGCCAACGCCAAGGCGCCGCCGCCGGAGAACCCGATGTCGGCGGACCGCGTGCGTTGGGAGCATATTCAGCGCGTCTATGAGCTGTGCAACCGCAACGTCTCGGAGACGGCGCGGCGGCTCAACATGCATCGCCGTACGCTCCAGCGCATTCTCGCCAAGCGCGCGCCGAAGTAACTTCCGCTACTTTCAGATTTCGAAGCCGCAGCCCGGGTCGAGATGGCTTTGCAGGCGTAGCGCCGCGGCGCGGGCGAAGCACAGCATCATCGCCTTGCGCCGCGAGGCGGACAGCCGCGCCTCGGCCGGCTCGCGCACCAGCTCCGCACCATAGCGATCGGCAAGGATGAGGCCCGCGTCTTGCGGGATCACCTCGCAGGGGAAGTCGTTTGCCACGGCGAAATAGAGCCGGTCGCAATAATCCAGATAGTCATGCCACTTGCCGTCGGTCCGGTAGTCGACGAGGCAGGACTTGATCTCGACGATCAGCACGTCGCCGCTAGCCGACAGGGCCACCACGTCGGCACGTCGTCCATTAGCCAAAGGGAGTTCGGCGACCACCGAGTGGCCCAAGGCGCGCAGGGTCCGGCAGACGCCGCGTTGCAGCTCGGCGGCGGCCTGCGACTGGCGCCCATCGGCACAATTGAGCGGGTCGTGATTCTCAGCTGCGGAATTGCGCAACGGACCATCCCTCGCAGGAATCAAACAATCGTCACGGAATTGTGCATGTTTGAATATTTCCTGAGTAGGAACAAGCTGCTAAATCGCACGTTGAGACACAGGCGCCCGAACCCGCGGGAGGAAACATGAGCCTGAGTAACACCGTTCTCGCCGAACCACGGCGCACGACAGAGTCCCAGGCTACATCCTTGCATGATCGCCTGATGGAGACGCGCCGTCTGTCTCTCGCGCTGGCCGATCCGCTGAGTGACGAGGACCAAGTCGTCCAGGCGAATGACGACGCCAGCCCGACCAAATGGCATCTGGCCCATACCACCTGGTTCTTCGAAGCCTTCGTGCTGCCGCGCTTCCTGCCCGGCTACCGGCTGTTCGACGACAGTTTCGAATATTGCTTCAACTCTTATTACGAGGCCGTGGGCCCGCGCCATCCGCGGCCAAAACGTGGATTGTTGACACGACCCACCGCCGCGGACGTGCGCGCCTACCGCTCCCATGTGGATGAAGCCCTTGAGCAATTGTCCGCCGGTGGCGTGCCGGACGAGGCTGCCGCCCTTATCGAACTCGGCATCAATCACGAGCAACAGCATCAGGAGCTTCTCCTGACTGATATCCTGAGCCTGTTCTCTTCCGGCCCACTCAAACCCGCCTATCGCGACGCTAAGCCCGGCGTATCGGTGCACAACAGCGCACCGCTTGCGTGGTCGTCTTTCGCGGACGGCATTTTCGAGGTGGGGCATGACGGCGCGGGCTTTGCCTATGACAATGAGGGGCCGCGCCACGAAGCGCTCATTCGCCCCTTCAAGCTGGCCAATCGCTGCGTGACCAATGCCGAGTGGATCGATTTCATCGAGGATGGCGGCTACGCAACCGCGGCGCTGTGGCTCGCCGACGGCTGGAACACGGTCCAGGGCCAAGAGTGGCGGGGACCGCTTTATTTCGAGGAGGCCAAGGGCGGCTATATGCAGATGAGCCTGCTGGGCTACCGCCCCGTGGGTCCCGCTGCTCCCGTCACCCATGTCAGCTATTTCGAGGCGGACGCGTTTGCCCGCTGGGCCGGATACCGGCTGCCGTCGGAATTCGAGTGGGAGGTGGCCGCCGCCGGCTTGCCCGTCGAGGGGCGCGATCTCGGTGCCGATCATTTGCGCCCCCTGCCGGCGAACGAGCGTCTTGAAAGCGAGGGGCTCGCCCAGATGTTCGGCGATGTGTGGGAGTGGACAGCGAGCGCCTATCTTCCCTATCCCGGCTTCAAGGCCGCGCCCGGCGCCGTCGGCGAATATAATGGCAAGTTCATGTGCAACCAGTTCGTGTTGAAGGGCGGGTCCTGCGCCACGCCGGCCGGCCATATCAGGCGCAGCTACCGCAATTTCTTCTACCCGCATCAACGCTGGCAGTTCACGGGCCTCAGGCTCGCGGCCGACGCGTAATGGCCAGCGACATCTGTTCATCCTTGGCCGAGGGCCGGACGTCCGCCTCGGTAGCCAAGGCCGCGCGGCGTGAGGCCGAAATCGCGGAGTTCGCGGACGCCGTGCTGAAAGGCCTGGCACGCCGCCCGCGCAGCATCCCGTCGCGCTTCCTCTATGACACCGTGGGCTCGGCGCTGTTCGAGGAGATCACCAAGCTCAAGGAGTATTATCCGACGCGGACAGAAACCGCGATGCTCGAGACCTATGGCGCGGACATCGCGCGACTCGCCGGCGACGTGGACATCCTCGTGGAGTTCGGGTCGGGCTCAAGCCGCAAGACGGGCCTCTTGATCGACGCGCTGGACGGCCTCGGCACCTATATTCCCATCGATGTCGCGGAAGCCTTCCTGGCGGACGCCGCCAAGCGGCTCGAAGCCGAACACGACGGTCTGACCGTCAAGCCTTTGGTCGGCGACTTCACCAAGACGCGGGCGCTGCCTGGGTCGTTGCGTGGCGGCCGGCTCGGTTTCTTCTCCGGCTCGACCATCGGCAATCTCACCCATGCGGAAGCCACCGCCTTTCTCGCCAACGCCGCACAGCTGCTTGGGCGGGGCAGCACCTTCCTTATCGGCGTCGACCTCAAGAAGGGTCTCGACATCCTGCTGCCCGCTTACAACGACGATGATGGCGTCACCGCCTCGTTCAGTCTCAATATGCTGGCGCGTATCAATCGTGAACTCGGCGGCGATTTTGACATTGAGACCTTCGCCCATCGGGCCGTCTATAACGAGGCTGAAGGCCGCATCGAGATCTATCTGGAGAGCCTCACCGAGCAGACGGTTCGGGTGCGCGGCCGCAGCTTCACCTTCGCCAAGGCCGAGCGCATCCACACGGAGAACTCGCATAAATATTCGGTGCCGGAGTTCCAGGCGCTGGCGGCGAGCGCCGGCTGGCAGCCGGTCGAAGCCTGGACCGACGAAGACGATCTGTTCAGCCTGCATCTGTTGCGGCTCTAGCTTCCTGATCTTATCCCCGCGCTTCAGATCTCGTTTATCCTGACCTGACCTCGTCCGTTAAAGGGGCGCGCTCATGAGGCGTCTTGATCGCGGGACGGGGTGCGGCGCCCGCGGGTCTCGTTCGCAGCGAGACACTCGGGCGGCATCGGGGCTCCCCCCGGGCCACTAGGAGTCCCCGCCAGGAGCTGGCTGAGAAGTGTTCTCGCGCTCAAGTAGGCCAAAGGCCGGTAGCGCAAAGAGCAATTCAAAGCGGGGCCCGCTGCCGGAGACGCCGCGAGGCGCCCGCGTGCCGCAAGGCACGAGCCAATAGGATTTTGCGCTTGGCGGCGCGCCATCTCCCCTTTTGAGGGGAAAGAGACACAGGCCGGACGCTTGCCTGCGCCGCGGCAACGAGATCGTGCGGCGACTTGCCAGCGAGGAAGGCGTTGGGCATGGTGCCGCCTCCAAGAACCCAAGGAGGGGGAGCGTGGCTGATCTTCCAACCGGCAACGCCGTCATCGGTCAATCGGGCGGCCCGACTGCCGTCATCAACCAGTCGCTGGTCGGGGTCATCGAGGGCCTGCACGAAGGCCTGGCCGCCGCAGGCAAGGTGAAGCACATCTTCGGCAGCCGGCATGGCGTGCGCGGCATCTCCTCCGGCAAGGCGGAAGAGCTCGTCGATCTGACGAAACTCTCGGCGGAACGGCTCGAGCGCATCGCCGGCACGCCGTCCGCCGCACTCGGCTCTTCAAGAGACAAGCCGGACGCCGCCTATTGCGACCGGATCCTCGAAGGCTGCCGCGACAACGATATCCGCTACTTCTTCTATATCGGCGGCAACGACTCGGCCGACACCTGCCGCATCGTCGCCGAGAAGGCGGCCGAGGCCGGCTACGAGCTGCGCTGCTTTCACGTGCCTAAGACCATCGACAACGATCTGCGCGAGAACGACCACACGCCAGGATATCCGTCGGCCGCGCGCTTCGTGACGCTGGCTCATATGGGCGATGCGCTCGACAATGCGAGTCTCGGCGGCATCAAGATCAACATCATCATGGGGCGCAAT
The DNA here is from genome assembly GCA_035528655.1 of Methyloceanibacter sp. Lineage (GTDB taxonomy): Bacteria > Pseudomonadota > Alphaproteobacteria > Rhizobiales > Methyloligellaceae > Methyloceanibacter. Next base: position 161,974 of record DATKYG010000042.1, on the reverse strand, counting down.
GCGGGCTTCCTAACCGCGTCGGCGGCGCTTGCCCGCGAAATGCGCGAGACGGACGCCGACCCGGCGAAACGTCCAGCGCCGCATCTCATTTATGTGCCGGAGGTGCCGTTCGTCATGGATGCGTTCCTGGCGGACGTGGATGCCGTCTATACGCAGCTCGGCCGATGCCAGATCGCCGTCAGCGAAGGCATCCGCGACGCAGACGGCAACGAGATCGGTCCGCAGCTCATGGGCTCCGGCGAGGTCGATGCCCACGGCAATGTGCAGCTCTCCGGCTCCGGTGCGCTTGGCGATGGGCTGTCCGGCATCCTTAAAAAGGGCCTGACGCCGACCGGCGGCAAGGCGCCTCGCGTGCGTGCCGATACGTTCGGCTATCTCCAACGCTGCTGGCCGGAGACCTCGACGGTCGATGCAGCGGAAGCGCGGAGCGTCGGGCGTTACGCCGCCGAGCTCGCAGCCAACGGCGAGAGAAGCGGGTCGGTCACGATCATCCGCACCTCGAACGCCATCGACAGCTATCGTAGCGCTTGCGGGCGCGCCGAGTTGTCGGCGGTGGCGCGCCATGCGCGGCAGATGCCGCCCGAGCTTCTGGCGGACGGCAACAATGTGAGTTCGGCGTTTTACGATTACTGCCTGCCGCTGGTGGGCGACCTGCCGCAGTTCGAGCGACTCTAAGGCTTACGTCTCGACCAGTTCACGGATGTAGGTGGGGAGCGCGAAGGCGGCGGCCTGCATGTCCGGGCGCCAATAGCGCGTCGGGAAGCTGCCCGCCTTCTTGTAGCGCCGCTCGATCTTCTTGAGCTTGCGCTGCCGGAGCTTCTTGTTGTCGGTGGCCCAGCCGTAGGACATGGAGCCGCCGAAATAGCTCGGCGTGGTCGCGACATAGGCGAAGGCATCGTCGAACAGATCGCGGAAATAGCTGACCGATTGCTTGAGCTCGGGCGCTTGCAAGAACGGCAGCCCGTTCTGGGTGACAAGGACACCGCCGGGCGCGAGCGCCCTGCGGCAATCCGTGTAGAACTCCTTCGTGAACAGCACGGCGCCCGGTCCGATGGGATCGGTGGAATCGACCAAGATCACGTCGAAGCGGTCATCGGTCTCATGCACGAACTTGGTGCCGTCGGCGATGATGACGCGCGTGCGCTTGTCGTCGAAGGCGCCGGCCGAGACATCCGGAAAATACTCGCGGGCGAGATCGATGACACTGCGGTCGATCTCACACAGCGTGGCGCATCTGACCTCGGGATGCTTCAGCACCTCGCGCAAAACCCCACCATCGCCGCCGCCGACGATAAGCACTTTCTTCGCCTTCCCGTGCGCGAACAGAGGTACGTGAGCCATCATCTCGTGATAGACGAACTCGTCCCGGGTGGAGAGCTGGACAACCCCGTCCAGCATCATCACCCGGCCGAAGTCCGAGTTCTCGAAGATGATCAGCTGCTGATGCTCGGTCTCGCTATCGAAGAGGACGCGGTCCGCCTTTAGGCAGACACGGAAGCCGCCATGGAGTGTCTCTTCGACCCACCGTTCCATCGCTGAAGTTCCTTGCCCCGAAGTTGCGTTTTGACGACCACCTTGTAAGGCGAGAATGCCTCTTTCAACACGTTGATGGACGCCCGCGGATTGGCATCGCCGCACATGAAGACATCGAGCGCGGCATAACCATATTCGGGCCAGCTATGGATAGAGATATGCGACTCGGCGAGAACCGCCACACCCGAGACCCCACCATTCGGCGTGAAGTGATGAAGGTGAATATGCAGGAGCGTCGCCCCTGCAGCCTCCACACACCGCCTCAGTGTTTGCTCGATGTGGTCGAGATCGTCGAGCCGTTCCGCCCGAACCAGATCGATTAGGAGATGAGTTCCCGCGTAGCGGACTCCGTCTCGCTCACAGAAAAAGTCCTTGCGCTCCTCTCCCTCATCGGGATCGAGGCACCGGGAATGCTTTTCTTCCGTTTGGGCGGTGCTTGAACCATGATCCAAGTCCATCCCCAATTGGAAGAGGGCGTCACTGGACATGGCGTCCTCCCCAACCAGCAGATGTTGATCGAAATAAGAGGCGCTATTTGCACCTCACGTTCAGGCGATGCAAGCGGTTTTTAGAAAAGTGGATCACAATGACGCCGCGCGAGGCGCGCCGAGCCGATCCAAGCGGGCCTCTGGCCGGTTTGTGACAGTGCTTGGGGACCGGCGCAGCAACAAGGAGGGCTCCAGCCCATGGTTTCGCGGAAGATTAAGGCCGTCTTGGGCGTCGGCTTCGGTGCTGGCTTGGGAGTCGGCTTGGGCGCCGCCGTGGCGCTCCTGGCGGGCATCAGCATTGGCGCCGCATCCAGCTCGGCCGCCGAGGCGCTCCCCCAACTCGGTACCGAGCTCGGGGCCAGTTCGGTGTCCGGGCTGTCGTCCGGCGCCTATATGGCGGGCCAGATCGAGGTCGCCCACGCCAAGGACATCGTCGGTGCCGGAATCGTGGCCGGCGGGCCGTTCGCCTGCGCCGAGACCGTCGCCTCGCGCGCCTTCCCCTACTGGCCGACCGCCGTCGGGCAGAACGCCATGCAGGCGCTCAACAGCTGCATGAAGACGACCATGGGCCCTCCGAACCCCGATGATCTCGCCGAGCGGGCCAAGGCGCTGGCCACCGACGGCGTTATCGATCCGCTGGCCGCGCTCGCTAGCCACAATGTCTACCTGTTCTCCGGCAATGACGACCAAACCGTCACGCGGCCGGTGGTCGAGGCGGCGAAGCGCTTCTACGAGGAAGTCGGCGTGCCGGCGACGAATATCACGCTGATCGAGAGCCCGGGCGGCCATGCCTTCATCACCGAGCAAGGCGGTGCGGCCTGCGGTCTCACCGAGGCACCGTTTATGAGCGACTGCGACTACGATCAGGCGCGCGCGATCCTCGGCTGGATCTACGGGCCCCTGAAGCCGGCCTCGACCGAGGCGCAAGGCGAATTCGTGATCTTCGATCAGGATCCCTTCTCCGACCCGGGCGACGGCTTTGCCGACGAGGGCGTCGTCTATGTGCCGCCGACGTGCAAGACGGCACCGGGCTGCCGCGTCCATGTGGCGCTCCATGGCTGCAATCAGTCGCGCGAAGAGGTGGGCGATGTGTTCGTGCATGGCACGCGCTTCGCCGAGATCGCCGATGCGAATCGGCTCGTCATTCTCTTCCCGCAGGCAAAGGCGATCACCGGGATCAACCCGGAAGGCTGCTGGGATTGGTGGGGCTATACCGGGCTCGATTATCTCGGCAAGGACGCCCCGCAGATCAAAGCCATCTGGGCGATGGTCAAACATCTGGCCAAGCCGAAGGGTGACTGATGGCTGCCGCACCGATCATCGCAATCTTCGAGGCGCCACTCGGGTCGGATCTCTACGCGCAAGCCGTGCGCCTGCGCGAAGCGATCCTGCGCACGCCGCTCGGGCTCACCGTCTCGCTCGAAGAACTGACCGACGACGCGATGCGTCAGCATTTCTGCGCGGTGTCGCATGGCGCGGTGGTGGGTACGGTGTCGTTGCGCCCGATCGACGAGGCGACGCTCCAGCTGAAGCAGATGGCGGTAGCCGAGACCCGTCGGCGAATGCAAATCGGGACGCGGCTGCTCGACTATGCGGAGACCTGGGCGGCGAGGGGCGGCTTCCGGCTGATAGTGCTTCATGCGCGCATCGGTGCCGAGAGGTTCTATCTCAAGCTCGGCTATAGTGAAGAGGGCGCGCGATTCGACGAGAACACCATTGCGCATGTGCGAATGACCAAGCGGCTTGGGGGCCAGAGGAGCTAACTATGAGCGTGGACGTGGGCGACAAGGCACCGAGTTTCAGCCTGCCGGCGGACGGCGGGGGCAAAGTCTCGCTGAAGGACTTCAAGGGCAAGACGGTGGTGCTCTATTTCTATCCGAAGGACGACACCTCGGGCTGTACGGCGGAGGCCTGCGCCTTCCGCGACGCGCTGCCGGACTTCTCCAAGGTTGACGCGGAGATCATCGGCATCTCGAAGGACCCCGTGAAGAAGCACGACAAGTTTAAGGAGAAGTACGAGCTCAACTTCCCGCTCGCTGCGGACGAAGACGGCGCGGTGTGCGAGGCCTACGGCACCTGGGTCGAGAAGAGCATGTATGGGCGGAAATATATGGGCATCGAGCGCGCCACATTCCTCATCGACGGCAAGGGCATCGTGCGCGACGTGTGGCGTAAGGTGAAAGTGCCCGGCCATGCCGGTGACGTGCTAAAGGCGGCCGCGGCTTTGAAATAGACGTCATGTTCTTCGGACTCTCCCGCCGATTCTGGCTGATGCTGGCCGTCATTCTCGTGGTGACGGCCGGCGCCATCGCGCTGCCCCGGGTTTACCGCGTGGCGCTGCTCGCCTCGGGCTACATGGCCCACACGCTGTGCACCGGCCTCTTCGTCTCGGACCGGAGCTTTGACGCGGTGATGGCGCAAGACCTGACCGGGCCCGACTTCGGCCTCGCGGTGTTCTTTCAGCCTTCAGCCAACCGCAAGGCCGAGACGGTGACCGTCTCCGCCCATGGCATCGCCAAGCAGATTTCGCTCCATCGCGACGGGCTCGGCTGCACGCTGATCCACGACGTGAAGGCTGAGACCTTGCGCGCGCAAGGCGTCGGGCTGTTTGCTGCCCCCTCGCCCGCAAACAGCGACGTCGAGTGGCCCGACGGCACGCATGTCTCGGCGTGGACTGCGCCAGAGGGGGTAGACGGCAACGCGCTCGCGAAGGCCATCGAGGATATCTTCGCCGAGCCAGACCCAGCCCATCCCCGCAACACCCGCGCGCTCGTCGTCGTGCATGAGGGGCGCATCGTCACCGAGCGCTATGCGCCGGGCTTCGACGCCGCGACGCCGCTGATCGGCTGGTCCATGGCCAAGGCCGCGATCAACGCGCTGGTCGGAATGCGGGTGAAGGACGGACGGCTCGCGCTCGACGACACGGCGCTCATGCCGGAATGGCAGGCGGCGGACGACCCGCGCCACGCCATCACGCTCGACGAACTGATGCGCATGACCAGCGGGCTCTCCTTCCAGGAGGACTATCGCAGCGATCTCAGCGACGTCGCCCAGATGCTGTTCGTGCATGGCAATGCTGCCGGGTTCGCCGCCTCGATGCCGCTGGCACACAAGCCCGGCGCCAACTGGTCCTATTCGAGCGGCACCACCAACATCATCGCCGGCGTGCTGCGCGAGACCTTCGCCAGCGAGCGCGACTATCTCCGCTTTCCGCGGATGCGGCTGTTTAGGCCTCTCGGCATGACCAGCGCCGTGCTCGCGCCGGACGCCGGCGGCACGTTTGTCGGGTCGTCGTTTCTCTATGCCTCGGCGCGCGACTGGGCGCGGCTCGGTCTGCTCTTCCTGCGTGACGGGGTGTGGGGCGGAAACCGGTTATGGCCGGCGGATTGGCTTGCCTATTCGCTCACGCCCACCACGCTGTCGCCGGACGATGAATATGGCGCGCATATGTGGCTCAAGCTGCCCTTATCGCCGGGCCGCGGCGAACCGCCCATGCCGGCCGACGGCTACTACTTGCTCGGCTATCAGGGACAGGCGGTGGCGATTCTGCCCTCGCGCGATCTCGTCGTGGTGCGGCTCGGGCTGACGCCGGAGGGCGGCGACTGGGACACCGCGCGAAATCTGGCACCGCTGGTGAGCGCATTTCCGCTCAAAGACCGATAGACGAAAACGGGACCGCACCTTCCGGCGCGGCCCCGCTTGAACCGTCAACCCCTGGGCTTACTCAGCCGGCGGTGGCGCCGTGTCGTCCGACATGGAGTCGTCCGGTGCAGAGTCGTCCGACATGGGCTCGTCCGGGGCAGAATCGTCCGACATGGATTCGTCCGGAGCTGGCTCATCCGACATGGACTCGTCCGGCTTCGCGGGCTCCTCGGCGGGCGCCGCCGTGTCGGCCTTGTCTTCCTTGCCGCCACTACATTGGTTGGCCGACAAGCCTATGAGCGCAATCGATGCCGCTGCGGCAATCAAAAGAAATCTGCGCATGATCTTTGCCTCTCCTCATTGCACGTGCCGGATATTTCTGGGTTATGTGTCTTGTCGGCGCGCGAACTGGGAAAATAGCCGACGTCCTTGGCAAAGACCATAGGATGCCCAGACTATCCCCAAGCTAGACGGGGACAAAGGCTTTCCCATTACCGCCCAAAGCATCGAATTTTCTTCGACATCAAGCCCTTGCAGTCGACTTCGGCGATGGCGGAGGCTCAGGACGCAAGTGCCTTCACATAGATGACCTTGCCGTCGCCAGGCCCGTAAAATCCGGGAAGGCGCGCCTGCTCGGTAAAGCCCATATGCTGATAGAAGCCACGTGTTGGCGCGTAACGATCCGACGACGAGGTGTCGGCGTAGACCTGCTTGGCGCCCGCGCGGCGCATGGCTGCCTCCGCACGTGCATAGACCTGCGCGCCGAGCCCCTTGCCCTGCTCCTCCGGGGCGACGGCGATCCAGTAGAGATCGAAGGAGCCGTCGGTGCCGTCGATCGGGCCGTAGCAGGCGTAAGCCACGAGGCCCGGCCCGCGCTCGGCCAGCACGAAGTGATAGCCGGAGCGGATGCCTTTGGTGAGCCGTTCGGTGACGAGCTCGCCGGCGATGTCGACCTCCGCCGCGCTGAAGAAGCCGGTACTGGTGACCAGGGCACGCACCCGCCCAACATCGTGCGCCATCACGGCGCTGCGCCATTCCAGCGCCTCGCGGGCGGGCTTGGCGAGGTCGCGCGCCAGGACGGGCACGGCGGCCCGTGCCGCGGAGTGTCCGGCGACAAGCCCGGCGAAGAAGTTGCGCGTATTGGTACCCAGCGTGCGGACCCGATAGCCACCCTCTTGTACCACCAGCGTCGGGTAGTTCTGCTCGCCGATCATACGGCCGAGCTGCTCGAAGTCCTTGGCGCCGTTGGACCAGGTGCCGGTGGGATCGCCGCGCGCGGTATCGAGGCCAAGCGACACGACAAGATAGGCTGGACCGAACCGCTTCACCCGCCGCAAGGCTTCGGCGACCGCGTTGCGGTGTTGCTCCGGGGTGATGTGCTCGGGCAGCGGAATGTTGAAATTATAGCCGGCGCCGGCGCCGATCCCCGTCTCGTCCCGGAAGCCGGCGAAATAGGGATAGGCGAAGCTTGGATGGCCATGCACCGAAACCGTGAGCACGTCGGCACGGCTGTAGAAGATCTCCTGCTGTCCGTTACCGTGATGATAGTCGATGTCGAGGATGGCGACCTTGCCGTAGCGCGCCAGAAGATTCGCCGCGATGGCCGCATTGTTGAAATAGCAGAACCCGCCGAAAGCATGTGTCTCGGCGTGATGGCCCGGCGGCCGCACCAACGCATAGGCGAGCCCCGCTCCTTCGATCACCTTCTCGGCGGCAGTGAGCGAGCAGTCGACAGCCGAACGGGCGGCGAGATAGGCGCTTTCGTTCAGCGGCGTGAAGGTGTCGATGCAGTAGTAGCCGGCGAGCACCGTCTCGTCCTTCGGCGGCCGCGCGGCATTCCGCACAGGGAACACGTAGGGATAGATTGACTTCTTCGAGCCGGCGATGAGGCACGCCTTGCGGATATAGTCGACGAGCCGCCCGTCATGCACGGCGCGGATATAGCGGTCGGAGAAGCGCTTGGTCGGCAGGCGCTCGAACAGGCCCGACGGTTCGAGCTCGGCCATGATCGAGCGGATGCGCACCGGCGCCTCCACATAGCCGCGGTCCTGCACATGATGCAGCGTGTGCTCGTCGTTGAGCACGAGCGCGATGCGCGGGGCGCCGGGTTGCCGCACCTCGCCCTTCGGGGCGCGCCGCGATTTCACATAACGCGGGGCACGCAAGACGACGGGATCGTCTTTGAACGAGTCCACCACCATCTTCACATAGCTCGCGGGTAGCTCACCGTATTTGCGCTCGAGGATGGCGCGAACCACCTTCCGCGCCTTGTCGCGGCTCGGCAGATCGTTGGAGCCCAAGGGATCGAGCACGAGGTAAGGCGGGTCGGTGGCGTCCGGCGTCACCGGCGTCTCATAGGCGGTGTTAACGATCGGCAAGGCGCCGTAGCGCTCGTAGAATTTGAGCCGGCTCGCATTGTCCGCCCGGATCGCGGGATTGGGGCTGAGCGCCGGATCGTCGGGCAAGCACTCGAAATAAAGCTGGGTGCCGAGCGCACGCGCCTCTTCGCGGGCCCGCTCGTACAGCGCCGCACCGATCCCGCCGCCCATGCGGCCCTTGGCCGTCGAGATGATCTCCAGATAGGAGAAGCCGATATCCGGGAAGTAGAGCAACAGCGCCACGCCGAGCGTCTGGTCGCGGCCGTTCTCCGCCACAAACAGCCGCGAGACAAAGCGATGCTTGAGCGGGTTCGACAGCTGGTCGGGCAGCTTGGCTATGTCCGCCTCCGGCATGCCGGAGAACTGCTCGCGCATGATCTTCTGCGCCGCCTCGATGGCCGCACGGTTCACGGCAGTCGTGGCGTCGGCGACTTTGCGGATGCGGAGCATTTCAGGCGCCGTGCATGTCAGGCCGTCGCCAGCAAGCGCCCGAGCGGCGCCGCGGCGATGGACGCGATCAGGTCGGAATAGGTGAGCCCGGCCTCAAGCGCCGCCGCGGCGAAGCCGGCATCCGGCGTGAGACAGGGGTTCATGTTGACTTCGAGGACGAAGGGCGCGCCGGCCGGATCGACTCTGAAATCGACGCGCGCGTAGCCGGAAACGCCGAACAGGGCCCAGCAGGCGCGAGCGTGGGAGGCAAGTGCGTCGGCAAGCCCCGGCTCGGCCTGCTCCAGCCCGAACCGGCGCGGGGTGCCGACATAGGCGGCGCTGTCCGGCGCCCATTTGGCGTCGTATCCGACGATCTTGGCGGCTTCAGCGAAGCCTTCGAACCGGATCTCACCGATGGGCAGCACCTGGGCACCATCGGCGCCTTCGAGCAGCGAGACATTGAACTCACGGCCCTCGACGAATTTCTCCGCGAAATGCTCCGTCTGCCAGCGCGCGGTCCGTTCGGCGATGGCCTGCCGCACCGCTGCGGCGGGCATGACCGATGTTTCGTCGATCCCGAGAGAGCCGTGCTCCCAGACCGGCTTAACGATGACGAGCGTGTCGCCATCCAGCCCCGAGCCGTCCTCTGACCAGTCTGGCGTCGGCAGGCCCGCATGATCGAGCTTCAGCTTGGTGGCGACCTTGGACAGCGTGTCGAGCCAGGCGGCAGTGCCAGCACCGGTGTAGCGCAGACCCAGCGCGTCGAGCCGCGCGGGGACCATGGGCGCCAGCCGCCCGTCGCCGTTCACCGCATCGACCAGGTTGAACACGACCAGCGGGCGGCGCGACGGCAACGCGTCGAGCCCGGCGAGATCGCGCGAAAGCCCGATAATCTCGGCATCGTAGCCGTGCTCGCGGAGCGCCGCTGCCACGGCTTGGGCCGCCAGAACCGTGTCGATTTCGTCGGGGCGGCTCGCCGATGCCGCGTGCAGGACGGGGATGAACCCATTTGTCCCGGGTGCCATCAGGCCGATCGCTGCAAGCGCTCCCTGTCCGGACGGGCGAGCCCGTAGCGCGCCAGCCCGGCATCGAGGATCAAGCCGATCAGCGCGACGAATTCGACGCCGTTCTGGGCGGCGAGGATCGGCAAGTCCGAGTGATGAGGGTGGAGACCAGCAATCGGATTGGCTTCGAGGAAATAGGGCTCGCCGTCATCGTCGGAGCGGAAGTCGATGCGGGCGGCATCGCGGCACTGCAGTGCCTTATACGCCGCAAGCGCACGGGCTCCTGCTAGATTCGCCTCGGCGTCGTCGGCGCGCACATAGGTGACCAGGTCCTCGCAAAGTTCCTTGTTGTGCAGCGAATAGACATTGGCCTCGGCCTGCAATTTCAGCAGGATCTCGCAGACCCCGATCACGCGGGCTTCAGCGCCATTGCCGACCAGCCCCACGGTAAACTCGCGGCCACCGAGATAGCGCTCGACCAGCGCCGGCTGGCGGTAGCGCTCGATCACACGCGTCGCGGCCGCCTGGAGTTCGTCCGGGTTACGCACGAGGGAAGCGGCCTCGCAGCCTTTGCCGGTGCCTTCCGCGAGCGGCTTGACGAAAGCGGGGAACGCATCCCAGCCGACGAGTTCAGCCGCGCTTTGCTCGGCCACGGCGAAGGCCGGGGTCAGGACGCCCGCATCGCGGACGAGACGCTTGGCCACCGCCTTGTCTAGAGACGCGGCGAGCGTCAGCGGGTCGGAGAACAGGCAAGGCTGGTCGAACAGCTCGCATAGCGCCGGCACCTGCGCCTCCCGGGCGCGGCCCTTCACGCCCTCGGCGATGGAGAACACCAGGTCGAAGCGCTCGCCGGCCACGAGGCGTGCGGCAAGCACCTGGCCCCGGCCGACGCGGACCGTCTCGCAGCCCAGCGCTTCCAACGCACCGGCCAGTTGGTCGATGGTGTCGATGCTGTCGAACTCGGCGATGTCGTCTTCGGAGAAGCCGAGGGCGCGGTAGTCGTCGCGCAGGTCGTAGACCAGGGCGATACGCATCAGCCTTCCCCTCGGTCGAGCGGCCGGTCGGCGCCGACGACGCCCTGCGGGTCGTTGTAGCGGTAGGTGTTGCCCTCGAAATTCCGGAGGATGAGATCCTCGCCCTCGCGACCCACCACGTAGTCGGGGAGGAGCGGAATCTTGCCGCCGCCGCCGGGCGCGTCGATCACGTAGGTGGGGACGGCATAACCGGTGGTATGGCCACGCAGGCCCTGCATAATCTCCAGCCCCTTATCGATGCTGGTGCGGAAATGCGACGAGCCGGTGATCGGGTCGCACTGATAGAGGTAATAGGGCCGCACCCGGCGCATCAGAAGCCCGTGGTAGAGCGTCCTCAGCGTGTCGACGGAGTCGTTGATGTCCTTGAGCAACACCGTCTGGCTGCCGAGCGGGATGCCGGCGTCGGCGAGCCGGGTCACGGCTTCGGTGACCTCCGGCGAGAGCTCGGCCGGATGGGTGAAGTGCAGGCTCATCCACAAAGGATGATGCTTCTTGAGCACGCGGATCAACGAGCGGGTGATGCGCATGGGGAGCACCACCGGCACCTTGGTGCCGAGGCGCACAAACTCGACATGCGATATGCCGCGCAAACGCCCGAGCAGATAGTCGAGCCGCTCGTCCGACAGAGTCAGCGGGTCGCCGCCTGAGATCAGCACGTCGCGGATCTGCGGGTTGTCGGCGATGTAGTTGAGCGCGTCCTCCCATTGCGGCCGGCTGAACGAGTAATCGCCACCCGCCTCGCCGACCATGCGCGAGCGCGTGCAATAGCGGCAATAGGTGGAGCAGAAGCCGGTGGCCAGGAACAGCACACGGTCGGGGTAGCGATGCACCAGGCCGGGCACGGCGCTGTGGCCGTCCTCGCCGAGCGGGTCGTCCGCCTCGCCCGGCGTCTTCAGATATTCGCTGCCGACGGGGATGTGGGTGCGGCGCAGCGGCTCCATCGCGTCTTCGCGCGACATGAGGCTCGCGTAATAGGGAGTGATGCCGAGCGGCAGCGAGCCCTGATGGCGGGCGACGGCGTCGCGCTCATCGTCCGACAGCTCGAAGATGCGTGAAAGCTCTTCCAGCGAGCGGATGCGGCTCCTGGCCTGCCAGCGCCAGTCGTTCCACTGGGCCGAATCGACTTGCGGGAAGTAGCGCCTGCGGAAGGCCCGCGTCCTGGGGCCGACGGGGAAGCGCTCGGCGCGTGCGGTAAGCACGGCGAGACCCGATCCGAGGCTTGGCACCGCGGCGGGGGGGAGAGCGTTGATGGGACGATGTGGGTTGGAAAGGAGTTGATGTGCCGCCAGCGGGCGGCTCGGAGGCTCTTCAGCCTCTTCGGTCTGCATTTTCATAAGAGATGCGTCCCCTCCGGGGCTTTGACCGGCCGATGGTGGCGCCAACCGCCGACTCTGGACCGCTCAAAATGCGCACGTCATTTCATCGACCTTGATGGCATTTTCAAGTGGGAAAATCGGCGGAAGGGGGACAGCGGCGATTTTTTTCTCTGGCCATCGTCGTTCGGGGCAGCTTGGCCCCTGTGAACCGCCTCCCCCGGGGGGCAGGCTAGGCCGTCGCGGCCGCATCGCCGCAAGGGATGCAGCCCCGTTCAGTGGCTTCGCCCCGGGTGAAGCACCAGATCAGCCGACGACGACGTCACTAATCTGGATGACGGGGGCGAGGTCCGTGTAATTCGAGATGTCCGCCAGGATCTCTCCGGCATGAGGGCCGAAGCCCGCCTGGAAGCTCTCAATCGAGTCGCAGAAAATATGACACATGCCAACATAGGTCGGCGGGCTGCCAAGCTCGCCGCCGGCGATGCCTCTGTCGACCGTGTAGCGGAGGCAGGCATCGCCCATCTTCTCCGCCACCATGGGCATGTGCTTCTCGGCGTAATAGGCGTGGTCGAATCTCGCGCCCGGCTCGTTGGGATAAAACACGCTAACCTTGATCATGGTCTTTCGCTCGCCTCAGAATGTCCCCTGCCCCGTCTCCCCTAGCATAGGACGGACAGGAAGTTATGCTCCAAAAGAAGGGCCGTCGGGCAGGCTGTGATCCTGCTCGCGCCATCGCAAACTGCTCGAGAAGCAAGATCGGCTCGATCACGGCAAGTTCACGCGGGATTGTCCTGTCGGCCCATGGTGAGTTCGAAGGCGATGAGGTATTTTGCGGAGCATCCGAGGCGAAATCGTCGACGGCTCCATTTCGAAGAGGGCGCCATGGCCCTGTCTGAAGCACATCGCCAAACGAAGTCTGCCGGCCCGCTGGTCTACCGCCAATCGATCTGGACGCGTGCGACACATTGGATCTGGGCCCTATGCCTGTTCTTTCTGTTGCTGTCAGGCTTGCAGATATTCAACGCGCGGCCGACCCTCTACATCGGACAGCAAAGCGGCTTCGCCTTCGACAATTCCGTTCTCAGCATGCAAGCGGTCAACACGGCCAGGGGTCGCCGTGGACGCACATCGATCCTGGGTTATACGTTCGATACGACCGGCGTTTTGGGGGTCAGCGGAACAACTGAGAATCCGCAAGTTCGCGGCTTTCCCGAGCTGCTGACAATCCCGTCCTACCGCGATCTGGCGACGGGCCGTGTGGTCCACTTTTTCTTCGCCTGGGTGTTGGTCGCGACGCTTCTCGCCTGGTTCGTCGCCAGTCTCGTGAACGGTCATCTGACTCGTGACCTCAGACCGACGGGCCGCGATCTTGCCCATCTTCCGCGAGACGTCGCCGATCACGCGCGGCTCCGCTTCCATCACACGGGCCAATACAGCGTCCTGCAAAAATTGACCTACTGCATCGTGCTCTTCGTGCTGTTCCCGCTCATCGTCTTGACCGGGCTCACGATGAGCCCGGGCATGGACGCGGCGTGGCCTTGGCTCCTGGATCTCTTTGGAGGGCGGCAGACCGCGCGCACTATCCACTTCGTGGCGATGGCGCTGCTCGTCCTCTTCTTCCTCGTGCACATCATAATGGTGTTCGCCGCCGGCCCCATAAATGAGCTGCGGTCCATGATTACCGGCTGGTATCGCACCGATCCCGAATCGAAAGGGGGGCCTGCGTCATGAGCAAAGCCATCCTGACCCGCCGGCAACTTCTAGGTGTCGGCGCCGTCGGCGCGTCCTCGTTGATGCTTGGCGGCTGCGATGCATTCGATTTTCTCGGCAACCGTAGGGGCAGTGTCCGCGACGTCCTCGAGAAAGCAAACGACGTGACGTATTACGTTCAGCGTTTTTTGATCGGCGATGCGCTAGCGCCTGAGTACGCGGAAAGTGAGGTCCGTCAGGCCCAAAAGCCAAACGGATCAACAAATCCGACCTCAGCGGAATATCTGGCTCTGAAGGCGAAAGATTTCGCCGACTACCGTCTTTCCGTGACTGGTCTCGTGGAAACGCCGAAGAGCTATTCCTTGGCCGAGCTCCGCAACATGCCGTCGCGCACGCAGATCACGCGCCACGACTGCGTCGAGGGCTGGAGCTGCATCGCGAAATGGACGGGCACGCCGCTGTCTGTCGTGCTGGACGAGGTGAAGCTGAAGCCCGCCGCGCGCTATCTCGTGTTCCATTGCTACGACAACATGGGCAGCGGAGCATCCGGGCCAAACTACTACTATGAGAGCTGCGACCTTATGGATGCGCGGCATCCGCAAACGATCCTGGCTTACGGTCTCAACAACCAGACGCTTCCTATCGCCAACGGAGCGCCGATGCGCGTGAGGGTCGAGCGGCAGCTCGGTTACAAGCAACCCAAATACGTCCACACCATCGAGGCCGTGAGCGGCTTTGCCCAGATCGGGAAGGGAAAGGGCGGCTATTGGGAAGATCGCGGCTACGAGTGGTACGCAGGAATCTAAAAAACGCGACCGGGCGCAAGGCACTGAGAGGGCTCAAGCCCGATGCCGTGGAACAAACTCATTGAAGAGATGGCGCACCGGACAGGATGAAAGTGGGCACCGTTATGTCATTGTAAGTGCTTTGTAATTCTTACAGCGCAGCCCCCTTGGGGCCAACAAGCGACATGATCAGGTTGGTTCATCAAGGGCGGCTGTTGTGGATATTCCAGTCATTACCTGCGCCGACAACAAGCGAAGCTAACGGCCCATTTCGGCTGGTCGGGACTGAGGGGGCGTCGCAGCGCAACTTCCCGGAAGCGGTCGTTCACGCTTGCCGGAGCAAAATCAGAGGAGCAAGGTATGTGATGCGGACGAACCTGCCGTTGAGTATCGGCGCGGGTGGGGATTGGACGCGCCCACCCCAATGACAGGCAGGGTGCGACCCGATCGATTTTGCGTTACTGCTGGATCAGAAGCGGACTCAATCCTTTTGCCGGGAAAACCTATGGAAGATCCAAAACTGAACCTGGAAGAGCGGGGCGTGGAATTGGCGCAGAAGGCCCGAGCCGCAATTGGCAGAAAGGCATCAGAGCTCTGGTGGACCTTTCTTGTGCGAGGCGGCCTTGCGCTTCTTCTGGGTATCGCGGCGCTGTTTTGGCCCACCTCAAGCATTTCCATCCTCTTGCGACTGTTCGGTCTGTTTCTGGTGCTGGATGCCGCGCTCTGGATCTTTGGCGCGCGGCGGACTTCGGACGACATGGCCAGCAGAGCCCCGTGGCTCCTGACCGGAATTATCGGCTTGGCACTTCTGTTCGTCCCGGCGACCTCGGCGCAGTTGGTCTTTGTCCTGATGGGTGTCTGGGCGCTAATCACGGGCGCAGGCTATCTGTTGACATGGTGGCGCGCGTCATCAGAGGACCCAACACGCGACAGTTCGCGCAACGTCGGCTTGTTCGCGCTTGCAGGCGGCCTTGTGCTGCTGTTCTGGCCAGGGACCGGTGTGATCGCACTAAGCTGGGCGCTGGCGATCCTGGCCTTCGCAGTGGCGCTGGTGATGTTCTTTCTGGCGTCCCGCTTTCGGCGGATTGACCAGCTTCTCGCGTCGAAACAGGAATAGAGCCCCGTCATCCTGCTGCCGGCGCTTGCCACGGCAAGCGGCCGGGATAATCCAGCAGACATCAGGTGCAACAGGGGAAGGACAGGCGCATGTCCCGTCAGACCAGCGGTCGCTTCCCACGACACCGGTCACCGCCGGAATGACGGTCAATGGCCCTGTTGCGGCCATACTGGCACGACGCGCATGCATCAGTTTCCTCTGAAAAGTGTCCGTCAAGATGATGATCTTGTCGTGGTTCTGCGACGCTCAACATCATCCGAAATCAACTCCGCAAGAGATCCGCCCACAAACGACAGGGCCAGTGGCCAATGGACATGCCAGGCCCACAATCGACACAGCTGCATCGGAAAATCCAACCGGTGTGGCTACGTCAACAAGGGCCGCCGCAATCAAAACTCGCCCGTTCTGTCCCGGACTGTGAAACCGCTCTCCATCAAAAGGGTTGTAGGTTGGCTAATCGACGACACAGCCTTTCTAACGTCGATGCTCTCCACGGCCTGAGACAGGTATGTCTTATAGAAGTACCGCACATTCGCGGTATCTACGGCAGACGTCCAGACTGTATAGTCAGTGTGGATGTTGTTGCCTTCGCCCTCACGAATTGAACCCTTGGGGATGTCGAAAACGTTCAGGATGTGGAACGCTTTGAATATCGCGTCGTTCACATCTTCAGACGGAAGAGATGTATTTGCGAAAGCGACAGCACGCACAAATCGTGATGGAGACGAATGATCACCCGGCAGACCCAAAAGGCCACTACCCTGTCCGAATGGTGCAAAGGTTTCAGACCCGATTGTCATGGATTGGCGATTTTCACTCTGTAGTCCGATGTAGTTTCTGAGGTTGGTCAGATGCCAGTCGTAGGGTGGGTTGTTCGTGATGGAATTGACGGTGTTATCAAACACACGCAAGCCGCTCTTAGTATACTCAATGACAATTGAGGCACCCGATGCGTCCGTGACTGTATAGTGAAACGGCGCAACGCCCTTGATCGCGTCGATGTAGGTCCCGACGACATCAATAGACGGCAGTGCTGCTTTCACTTCTGCAACCGTGGCGAACTGTCCGAGGATCCAGTTACCCATTTCTTCAGATGATAACGCACGACCGCGATTGTCGTCTGTCAGCTCAGAGAACACCGCGTCACCGGCGAAGTAGAACGCTCCAAAATACAAGCCTTCCGTATTCACGCCATCGAACACTATGGGCATGTCCAATCCGTTTGCGCCCAGAAAACCATATTTCGCCTTATATTTGAAACCCGATACATCAGGGTTCAAGCCTAGCGTTTCAATTGATGTACCCGCTGGGACCGCAAAAATATTCGAATGAATGTCAAAGCCAAATTCCAGGGTTCGCGCAGGTACTGTTGCACCATCTGCCGACCGAAGGATGATGCCTGTACAAGCGAATGCAGACTGGGCGCCAAGCGCCA
Source organism: Methyloceanibacter sp. (assembly GCA_035528655.1). Lineage (GTDB taxonomy): Bacteria > Pseudomonadota > Alphaproteobacteria > Rhizobiales > Methyloligellaceae > Methyloceanibacter. The sequence continues at coordinate 145,103 of DATKYG010000042.1, read as the reverse complement.
CGATCAACAGGGTTATATGGAGGAGCTTTGTCATCTTAGGGAGAGAGGAATTCGACTTCATTTGCCTATCCTTTTTAGATTCGTCCGATATTGTCGTTAGGCTCTGGAGCAGACGATGCCGCCGGACATCGTCGGCCTGCACGCATGCTCCTCAAACAAAGCGATGCGGAGTTAGACAGGCACGTATTTCAATGAAAACGGCGGCCAAATATTTCGCCAAGGCCGCGCAGCTTCCAGTTCATAGGCCAGTTCATAGAGCAGCCGATCCTGCCCAACGGCCGCGATGAAGTGTGAACCGACCGGAATGCCGAGTTTTTTGCTCCAGGAGAGCGGCACCGACATGGCCGGGCATCCGGCGAAATTGATTGGCGAGGTGAATTTCAGACGCCCGGCAACATAGTCCGCCATGGCATCGGACCAGAGTTCCTGGGGGGTATGTTCAAACAACGGCGGCGCCACCACCGGCGCGACAGGCGCCAGAAGCACGTCATATTGCTGGAAAACCTTGGCAAACATCGGTGCCAATGTATCAAGATAGGCTTTGCCCTTGGCGATGTCTTCGGGCGAAAAGGCGGCGGAGGCTTCGATGTTGGACGCCAGCAGCCGGGTCAGCAGGCCGGATTCCATCAAGGGCTTGCCCGATGCTGCCTCAACCGCCTGCTTGAGAGCACCCACCTTGCCGCCAAAGAATTTTGCATAGGCGTCGGCCATTTCATTCGCATTAACCGGCCAGGGAGTCTCCTCGACCTGGTGACCAAGGTTCTGCATCAACGCGGCCGTCTTGCGCTGCGCTTCGCTGACCTCGGGATCTGTCGCAATCAGCTTTCCGTCATCGACAACCAGTCCGACCCTCAGGCGCTTCTTGGACGGCCCGGCAACGAACCCCACCGGTTGGAATGGAGAACCCGACTGGGCTTCCGTCAGCGAAAACGCTAGCGCGCTGTCGCGGACCGTACGGCTGAGCATCTGGTTCGTCTTTGCCACGTCGTGCGAGCCATCCGCTTCACCGGACAGCATCCGCAACCGGCTCGCCTTCATGCCAAAAATGCCGGTGGCGGACGGCGGAAGGCGATTGGATCCCGCACCGTCGGTTCCATGCGCCAGCGGCACAACCCCGGCCGCAACGGCAACCGCCGATCCGCCGCTGGACGAAAAAACCGAATAGTCCGGGTTCCACGGATTTCTTGTGGCTCCGAAAACATCGTTGTTGGTAATGACGAAACTCGCCAGTTCGGGGACGTTGGTCTGGCCCAATATGTTGAAGCCGGCACGTTCCACGGCTTCGACATAGGCCACGCTGCGCGCCGGAAAATTCTTCAGCATGAACCGCGACCCATCGGTGCGGGGCAGGCCGGCAATGTCGATCATGTCCTTCATCAGGATGGGGACACCGGCAAAGGGGGCATCAAGCGGGACCGTGTCGGCCTTGGAGCGGGCCCGGTCGAAGGCTGAATTCGTCATGAAGTTGAGCGCCGGATTCATGACTTCGATCCTGCGGATGAATGTCTCGACCAATTCTGCTTGAGTAAATTCACGAGCACGCAAACGCGCCGCGAGCCCAGTCGCATCTTCGTCGATCAGTTCATCGATGCGACGTGTCTGAGCAAGTCCTGCAACTGGCCGCAACCCAATAACAGTCGCCGTCGCAGCAGACGCCTTCAAGAATGATCTTCGAGTGTGTCCAGACATCGGGCTCGCTCCTCGAGTTTCCGCATGCTTCGTAGGGGCCTTGGCTCTTTAGGTAAACCTCAATAAGAAACGATTCCGGAGCTGGCCTGCCCCGAGGGTGCAGTTTCATTCGGGCTCGTTGCCTTGCGGCGGTGAACAAAAGAGCAGGCTTTGACGATCGACTGAATGTCAGCTTCCTCTGTTTGCACACTGAGATTTTGCACTTGCGGAGATGTCTGCAAACCGCCCATCTCGACGAATGCCGCGCTCAATACGAACGTCGCACAAGAGTTCTCGGCGGGCTCTGGCCACAACGTTCGGAAGCCTTGCGTCAATAGCGGCTCAAAGTGCCCGCTTTTGTTCCGGAATGGTCGGAATTTGGCGCACCCGACAGGATTCGAACCTGTGACCTCTGCCTTCGGAGGGCAGCGCTCTATCCAACTGAGCTACGGGTGCGTCGCGCGCCGACCCTAGCCAAACCCGAGACACTAATCAACGACGCCCCTTAGACTTCGTGCCCCTTGGCCACCCTCAAAAATCGGGTTCTAGCCCGCTCCTTGCAACGATTCCCCGGGGCGTCCCGCGATGGGACGGTGCCTGGAGAGAACGGCATGGAAATCAACGCGAACCGCGTGGCCTGGGTCGACTACGCCAAGGGATTTTGCATCGTCATGGTGGTGATGATGCATTCGACCCTGGGCGTCGAGGCGGCGGCCGGTGAGACGAGCTGGATGGGGACGCTGGTGGCGTTCGCCAAGCCGTTCCGCATGCCCGACTTTTTTCTCATTTCAGGACTCTTTCTCGCCCGCGTGATCGACCGGAAATGGCGCTCTTATCTCGACACCAAGGTCGTCCATTTTGCTTATTTCTACGTCCTGTGGGTCACCATCCAATTCGCGTTCAAGGCCCCTAATTTCGCGTCCGAACTCGGTTGGGGCGGGGTGGCGCAGGCCTACGCGCTCGCCTTCATCGAACCCTTCGGCACGCTGTGGTTCATCTATCTGCTGCCCATCTTCTTCGTGGTCACCAAGCTCACCCGTGAAATGCCGCAGATGATGGTGTGGGGCGCTGCCGCTTGCCTACAAATGGCCGCTGTCGACACGGGCTGGATCGTCGCTGACGAGTTCTGCTCCCGCTTCGTCTATTTCTACACCGGCTATGTGCTAGCGCCGTACGTGTTCGATTTCGCCGCCACCGTTGTGAGCAATCGGCGCGACGCGGTCCTGTTTCTCGCCGCCTGGGCCCTGTTCGAGGCGGTGATGGTTTTCGGCGGCTATTCCGAGCTGCCGGGCGTCGGCCTTGGGCTCGGCCTGCTCGGCGCGCTCGCCGTGGTCGCGGCGTCGGCGCTGTTGTCGACGCTAGCCTGGGCGCTGCCACTGCGCTACGCGGGCGAGAATTCGATCGTCGTCTATCTGGCCTTCTTCCTGCCCATGGCCACGACCCGCGCCGTGCTGCTGAAGTTCGCGCCGGGGCTCGATCTCGGGACCGTCGCCCTGCTTGTCACGGCGGCGGGCGTGGTGACCCCGCTCATCCTCCATGCGCTGGTCAGGAACACGGGCGCGCGCTTCCTGTTCCAACGGCCGGCCTGGGCGAAGTTATCACCGCCCGCGCGGCAGACCGCCGGGGTTGCCGCCTAGGCGCGCGGCCTGCCCGCATCCTTAATTTTTTCCTCTGCCGTGAGCCAAGCTCGGTCATCGCGCGCACCGGTGCGCGTAGATGCGGCTGCGCTACATCAACGCGTGACTTGACGGGAGGAAGCATTGGCGTAGGTATTCGTGTAACGCGACGGAGGCTGGGCAAGCCTATGGCGAAGAAGAAGATCATCGTGATTGGCGGCGGTTTCGGCGGCGTGTTCGCCGCGAAATCGCTGGAGAAGCTCAGCCGGGGCACGCTTGAGGTCGAACTCGTCAACAACAACAACTATTTCGTGTTCCAGCCGCTGCTGCCCGAGGTGGCCGCGTCGAGCATCAACTCCGCCGATGCGGTGGTGCCGCTCCGCCAGCTATTGAGCAATGTCCAGGTGCGCCAGGCGCGCGTCATGGGCGTCGACTTCGCCAAGAAGGCCGTGATCGTCATGCAAGGCGCGCGCATGACGCCCGTCGAGCTCAAATATGACGAACTGGTCATGGCGCTCGGCACCGGCGTCGATCTCAACCGCATTCCGGGCATGGCCGATCACGCGCTGACCATGAAGGATCTGACCGACGCGCATCGGTTGCGGACCCATGTCATCGGCTGCCTCGAGACGGCGGATGTCACGGCGGAAGCCGAGGTCAAACAGCAGTTGCTGACCTTTATCGTCGTCGGCGCCGGCTTCTCGGGCGTGGAGACCGTGGCCGAGGTGCGCCAGCTTGTCACCCGGGCGCTGCGCTATTATCCCAACATCAAACCCGATGAGATCCGCATGTATCTCATCGAGTACGCCGACCGTATCCTGCCGACATTCCCGGCCGATCTCGCCGATTACGCGACGACGCAGCTCAGAAGCCAGGGCATCGATGTGATCACCGGCGTCGGCACCAAGTCGGCCACCTCCACCGGCGTGGAACTCACCGACGGCCGCAAGCTCAATTCCTCGACCATTGTCGCCACCATCGGCAACGGGCCGCACCCGCTGGTGTCGATGCTCGGCCTCGATATGCAGTGGGGCCGCATCAAGACGGACCGCTTCATGCAGGTGCCCGGCCATGAACATGTTTGGGCGCTCGGCGACGCCGCGCTCATTCCGCTGGTGGACAATCCACAAGAAGACCCGGTCGACTACGCCACGCAGACGGCGCAGTTCGCCGTGCGCGAAGGCCACCAACTGGCAGGCAATATCTTTGCCAAGCTCAACGGCAAGGCGCTCAAGCCCTTTGCCTATGAGTCGAAGGGTTCGCTGGCCTCGCTCGGCATGAGCAAGGCCGTGGCCGACGTTTACGGCATCAAGCTGTCGGGCACCTTCGCCTGGCTGCTGTGGCGCGGGTTCTACCTGTCGTTCCTGCCGGGCATCGCCGCCAAGTTCCGCGTTGGCATGAACTGGATCCTCAACAGCATCATGCCGCCGAATATCGTGCAGCTCAGGATGCCGCCCCCGGCGACCCGCTACATCCATTTCTGGAAGGGCGACAAGGTCTTCGAGCCGGGCATGCTGATCGACGGCTTCTATACGGTGATCAACGGCGCCTTCAAGCTGACCATCGACAATCCGAATACGGGCGAGCATTTCGAGAAGGTGTTCGGCCCGGGCGAGCATTTCGGCGAGCGGGTTCTGGTCAAATCGGAGCTGCGGACCGGGCTCGTCGAGGCGCTGGAGGACGGTCTGCTACTGTTCATCGCCCAGAAGGACTTCACCCGCTTCGCCACGGCCTTCCCGTTCCTCGACCAGTACTTCAAAGAGTATATTCAGAAGACCTTCGGCGGCACCGACAAGGCCTTCGCCCCGGGCAGCAGCAATGTGCAGCCGGGCAGCTCCGCCCAGCCAAAACCAGAGCCGGCCAAGAAGAAGGCCGCGAAGGCCTCGTAGACGGCTGTGAACGGTCTGAACCCGTGCTGACGGGGGCCGCGGCAGTCCCTATATTGCCCCCATCATGCCCACAGAAAAGACCACCACCCAAGCCGCCGGCAAGGCCGTCGCGCCCGGCGACCATGTCTACCTGATCGACGGCTCCGGCTATATCTACCGCGCCTATCACGCGCTGCCGCCCCTGACGCGCCCGTCCGATGGTCTGCCCGTGGGCGCGGTCCACGGTTTTTGCGGCATGTTGTGGAAGCTGCTGCGGGAGACCGGCGAGCTGGCGCCGCCGAGCCATTTGGCGGTGATCCTAGATTACTCCGCCAAGACCTTCCGCAACGATCTGTTCGATGGCTACAAGGCGAACCGTTCGGAGACGCCGGAGGATTTGATCCCGCAGTTTCCGCTGGTGCGCGACGCGGTGCGCGCCTTCAACGTCGCATGTATCGAGAAGGAAGGCTTCGAGGCCGACGACCTCATCGCCACCTACGCCTTTCAGGCGCTCGAGGCCGGCGCCGACGTGACCATCGTGTCGTCGGACAAGGATTTGATGCAAATCGTCCGCCCCGGCATCGTCATGTACGACACCATGAAGAATAAGGTGATCGACGAGGAAGGCGTGGTCGAAAAATTCGGCGTGCCGCCGGAGAAGGTCATCGATGTGCAGGCGCTCATCGGCGATGCGTCCGACAACGTGCCGGGTGTACCGGGCATCGGTGTGAAGACCGCAGCACTTCTGATCAATGAATATGGCGACCTCGAAACGCTGCTCGCCCGGGCCGAAGACATCAAGCAGCAGAAGCGGCGCGAGAACCTCATCTATTTCGCCGACCAGGCGCGGCTGTCGCGCACGCTGGTAACCCTCGACACCCATGTAGCGCTTGACGTGCCGCTGGCCGAGACGACGGTGCACCAGCCCGACACCGAAGCGCTGACCGCCTTCATGCGGCAAATGGAATTCTCCACCCTGCTGCGGCGCGTGGCCGAAGGCCTTGGCGCTCCCCTCCGCGAGGGCGAGGCGAAAGCGCCGCCACGCAAGAAGAAGGACGATTACGACCACCCCCTGCGGCGCAGCCCGCGCGGCGAAGCTGGACCGGCGCGCGACATCGCGGTTCAAGGCGGCTCGCCGGCGGAGCTCGCCATCGGGCGCGCGAGCAAGCTGGAAGACGTGCCCTTCGACCGGGCCAATTACGAGACGGTGACGGAGCTGCAGCGACTCGTTGACCTGTTGGAGACCGCGCGCTTCCAGGGTCACTTTTCGTTTCGCGCGAAACTCAACGCCAGCGACCCTATGCTCGGCGAGATTGCAGGCGTCGCGCTGGCGCTCGTGCCGGGTCACGCGGCCTATGTCCCGCTCGCGCATCGCGCGGGCGACGAGCTCGCTCTCGGCGGCGAGTCGGTAGTGGCGCAGATCCCCATGCGCGAGGCGCTCGATGCGCTGAAGCCGATCCTGGAAGACGACTCCGTGCTCAAGATCGTGCAGAACGCCAAGGCCGACATCGTGGCGCTTGGCCGCTACGGCATCGCGCTGACGGCTATCGACGATCCGTGCCTCATGTCCTACGCGCTCGATGCCGGCCGCGCCGAGCATCTGCCGGGCAAGCTCGCCGGCTCGCTGCTCGGCTATACCTGTCTCACCGAGAAAGAGGTGATGGGCACCGGCAAGGCGGCGGTGGGCTTCGACCGGGTCGCGGTCGAGCGCGCCACGGAATATGCCGGCGAGGAAACCGATCTCGGCTTCCGGTTGTGGATGATCCTGAAGCCGCGGCTTGCGGCGGAATCGGTCACCACGGTCTACGAGACGTTAGAGCGGCCGCTGGCGCCCGTGCTCGCCGAGATGGAGCGCGCTGGCGTCAAGGTCGACCGCGCCACGCTGGCGAGTCTGTCCGGCGCCTTCGCCCAGACCATCGCCCGGCTCGAGGATGAGATCCGGGAGCTGGCGGGGGAAGAGTTTAATATCGGCTCGCCCAAGCAGCTCGGCGAGATCCTGTTCGACAAGATGAGCCTAAGCGGCGGGCGCCGCACCAAGACCGGCGCCTGGAGCACCGACGCGGCGGCCCTCGAGGAGCTTGCCGCGCAAGGCCACGATCTGCCCCGCAAGGTTCTCGATTGGCGTCTCGTGGCCAAGCTGAAGAGCACCTACACCGACGCCCTACCCACCTACATCCATCCCGAGACGGGCCGCGTGCATACGTCTTACGCGCTGGCGGCGACCACCACGGGCCGGCTGTCCTCGGTCGAGCCGAACCTACAGAACATCCCCGTGCGCACGGCGGAAGGCCGCTCCATCCGCAAGGCCTTCGTGGCCGACAAGGGCAAGAAGCTGATCTCGGCGGACTACAGCCAGATCGAGCTGCGCGTCCTCGCCCACATGGCCGACACGCCAACCTTGCGCCAAGCCTTCGCCGACGGGCTCGACATTCACGCCATGACGGCATCGGAGATGTTCGGCGTACCGATCGAAGGCATGGACCCGGGCGTGCGCCGTAAGGCTAAGGCGATCAATTTCGGCATCATTTACGGCATCTCCGCCTTCGGCCTCGCCAACCAGCTCGGCATCGGCCGGGGCGAAGCGGGCGACTACATCAACACCTATTTCGAGCGCTTCCCCGGCATCAAGGACTACATGGAAGCGATGAAGGTGGAGGCGCGGCGCGCCGGTTACGTGAAGACGCTGTTCGGGCGCCGCATTCACTACCCCGAGATCAACACCAGGAACCCAAGCCTGCGCGGCAATTACGAGCGCGCCGCGATCAACGCGCCGATCCAAGGGTCCGCCGCCGACATCATCCGCCGCGCCATGATCCGCATGGCGGCGGCGCTGGAAGAAGCCGGGCTTCAAGCGCGCATGCTGCTGCAAGTGCATGACGAACTGATCTTCGAGGCGCGGGAAGACGAAGCCGACAAGACCATGGAGGTGGCACGCGCCATCATGGAGAACGCGGCCGAACCGGCGCTGCGGTTAAGGGTGCCGCTGAAAGTGGACGCCCGCGCCGCCGACAACTGGGAGGCGGCTCATTAGGGATCGTCGCCTACGCCGTCCCCGTCATGGTTAGCTGAGACGCAAATGCCCGGATCAAGTCCGGGCATGACCAGGTTAACTAAGGTGGACAATCTGATGGTCCCCTTAGGGGCCAGTGGAGACTAAACTCTTAAGCCCACCAAGGAGGTCCCATGTTGCCCGCGTCTCTGCGCCCCGCGCTTCGCCTGCTCAGCTTGCTCGTTCTCTGCATCGCCGCCCAGCCGGCGTTGGCCCTGCCCGCACCCATGCCGGACGCGGAGCTGGTGGAGAAGAGCGATGTGGTGGCGCTGGTCCGCGTCCTGTCGGTCACCTGCACCAGCATCAAGAAAGACGAGAAGACGGGCCAGGATCTGCCCGGCTATCTGGCCAAGCTCGAAGTGATCGAGGTGAAGAAGGGCGACGTGAAGCCTGGCGGGGTCGTGCTGGTCACCTGGCGCGCGATCCCTGATGGACTCATCGGCGGCTGGGCGGTCGCCTATTACCCGGGCGAGGAGGTGTGGACCCATCTCACCAAGCGCAGCGGCGGGGTGACCTATGCCACGACCTGGTGGAACGCCAAGGGCACACCGATCAAGGCGCCGGAGACCACCGACCTGCCGCCGGGGATCGGGCAAACATCCGCGATGCGCGGCAAGCCTTAAGACCTAAGCGGACAGCCCGTCGAGCCAAGTGTTGAACAGCGTGCGGCTCGCCACATTGGTAGGCGGCGCGTAGCGGGCGGTCGCCTCGCGCATCTCGGCGAGATCAACATTATTCTTGGCAAGTTCGAGCGTGTGGCCGATCAGCCAACGCTCCATGTCCCGGCCCTCAAGCTCCACATGGAACTGCAGCGCCAAAACCTTAGGCCCATAGGTGAAGGCCTGGTTCGGCGTGAGCGGCGTCGAGGCCAGCCGTGTGGCGCCGGATGGCAGATCGAAGGTGTCGCCATGCCAGTTGAGCACGCGCAAGCCTTCGAGCACGCCAAGGGGAGACGCCTTGCCTTCGTCGGTCAGGATCAGCTCGTCCCAGCCGAGTTCAGCTTGCGGCCCGGGATAGACGCGCGCGGCGAGCACCGCGGCGAGCGCCTGCGCGCCGAGGCAGATGCCGACCACCGGGATGCCCCGCTTGACCACTCCCTCGATGACGTTGAGTTCGTCCTTCAAGAATGGGTAGCGTTCGATCTCGTAAATGCCGATGGGACCGCCGAGCACGGCCACGAGATCGGCGGCGAGCGCTCGCGAGAGATCGTCGACGCCGGCCTGCAGATAGGTGAGATGGATGCCCCGCGCCGCGAGAACGGGGCCCAGCGTGCCGGCATCCTCGAAGGCGACATGGCCGATGGCGACGGCGTTTTGCATGGCTGACCTCTTGAACTCAGGCGCGGACGCCATCTTGCGCCCGGCGTGCCCGACTTGTTGACAGTTTGCGACGCCTGATTGTTGTTTTGCGACATCGACGGCGATCAAACCACGCTTGCCACGCCCTGGCGGCGCGGATCGCCGGCGCCCTCGACGTCGCCTTTGGGGTGGCGGCGGGCGGCGTGGACGCCGCCAAAAAAGAGATTCTGGTCGGGCCAGGCGCGTCCTCTATCGCCCAGCGTGCGAAAGGCGGTTTCCGCCGCTTCGCTCAAGCCCGGCTCGAAGCTCGTGGTGCCGCAGCGCTCCACATGCAGGCGCGGGGCCGTCACGGCTTCCTCGAGGCGCATGCCGTGCTGCAACAGATTGACGGCGACTTGAAGGACGGCGGTGCGAATGCGGTTCGAGCCGCCGGTGCCGAGCGCGGTGACGGTGCCGTCGCCGTCCAGGATGATGGTCGGTGCCATCATGGAGGAGAGCCGCACACTTTCGCGCCACAGGCCACCCGGCGCGACATCCTCTTCGCCCAGCATATTGTTCAGCATGAAGCCGTGATTGCCGACGATAAAGCCGTTGCCCTCGCCGTTGGACAGGCTAACGGCGGCGGCGTTGCCGTCGGCATCGATGACGCTGATATGGGTGGTGCCGCGATAGGCACTCGGGTGCCGCGCCGCTTCGCGAATCTCATCGGCCAACACACCGCCATCGAGACGCGCCGCCAGCCCATCGCCATGGGCGGCGCGCGCGGCGTTGGTGGCCACCATGGCGGCATGCAGCGCCAATGTGTCGATGGCGTTTCCATCGTCCCCGAGAGCATCGAGGAAAGCCAGGCCGTAGGCGATCAGCGCGCCGCTTGCGGCCGGCGGCGGATTGAGCGCCACCATGGTACGGCCGTGACGCCACAGCAGCGGGTCGCGCAAGGCCACGCGATAGTCGCGCAAATCGTCCGCGGTGAGGTGACCGCCGAGATCGCGCGATTGCGCCACGATGGCCCGCCCCACGTCGCCGTCAACGAAGAGCCGCGCGCCGTCCTCGGCGAGCCAGGTCAGCGTCTCGGCGAGTTCCGGGTTGCGAAAGGTGTCGTCAGCTTTCATCAGCTCGCCGCCGGGCGCGAAGATAGCCTTCGCGCCGTCGCTTGCGGTGAGGATCGGGGCGATGACCGTGAAGAGATAGGCCTGGAAACTGGTGAGCGGGAAACCGCTTCGGGCGGCGCGCACCGCCGGCTCGACCAGGCGCGTCATGGGTAAGCGCGCATAGGCCTCATGCATGGCGAACAGGCCCTGCGCCATGCCTGGCGTGGCGGTCGATCCGAGCCCGATATGAAACTCCTGGGTGGCGGGGCCGAAATCGGCATTGATGGGAAAGAATTCGACCTCGTCAGATTTGCGGCGCTTCAGCGGCGTGTCTACGAAGAAGTCGAACAGCTTCACCGCATTGGCCTCGGCGCGGCGCGCCATGAGGAAGCCGCCGCCGCCGGGCGAGGCAAACACCGCCTCGGCCACGAAGGCCATGTACACGCCGGCGATGGCCGCGTCGAAGGCGTTGCCGCCGTCGGCGAGAATCTCGGCGGCCGCGTCCACCGTAAGCCGGTGCCCGGCCGCGACGACGCTTTTTCCCTTGCTCATGCGATGTTGCCTAAGGCGAGTTGCGGGGCCGGGCAAGCGTTCCGCGGCCCCCAAAAACAATCATGGCCGGGACAAAGCCCGGCCATGACATAGGTCATCTTACTGGGCCGGCTTTCGCCGGCATGAAGCAACTAGCCGAGGCGCTTCTCGAGATCGGCGAGCTCTTCCTTCAGGCCTGTCGGCAGCTTGTCGCCGAAGGTCGCGTAGTGTTCCCTGATCGAAGGGATCTCGGACTTCCAGCCTTCAGTGTCCACCCGCAGCAGCTCCTTGAGGTCGGCAGCTCCGACGTCGAGGCCTTTGGTGTCGATGGCGCCTTCCGCCGGCACCTTGCCGATCGGCGTGTCGACCGCGTCAGCGGTGCCGTTGCAGCGCTCGAAGATCCATTTCAGCACGCGGGAGTTCTCGGCAAAGCCGGGCCACAGGAACTTGCCTTCGGGGCTCTTGCGGAACCAGTTCACGTAGAAGATCTTCGGCATCTTATCGCCGCCCTTCTCGCCCACCTTCAGCCAATGGGCGAAGTAGTCGCCCATGTGGTAGCCGCAGAAGGGGAGCATCGCCATCGGATCGCGGCGGATGTCGCCCTTCGCGTCCGCGGCCGCGGCGGTCTTCTCGGAAGCCATGATGGACCCGAGGAAGGTGCCCTGCCTCCAGTCCTCGGCTTCCGTGACGAGCGGCACCACGGAGGCGCGGCGGCCACCGAACAGGATGGCGTCGATCGGCACACCCTTGGGGTCCTCCCACTCCGGCGCGATGACCGGGCATTGGCCGGCCGGGGCGGTGAACCGCGAGTTCGGATGCGCGGCGGGACGGCCGGATTTCGGCGTCCATGAGCGACGCAGCCAATCGACCGTGTGCGCCGGAGTCTCCTCCGTCATCCCTTCCCACCACACGTCACCGTCATCGGTGAGCGCGACGTTGGAGTAGATGCAGTTCGCATCGAGCGTACGCATGGCGTTGTAGTTGGAGTGGTCCGACGTGCCCGGCGCGACGCCGAAGAAGCCCGTCTCCGGGTTGATGGCGTAAAGCCGCCCGTCTTCGCCGAACTTCATCCAGCAAATGTCGTCGCCGATGGTCTCGGCTTTCCAACCCGGAATTGTCGGGTTCAGCATGGCGAGGTTGGTCTTGCCGCAGGCGCTCGGGAAGGCGGCGGCGATGAACTTCACCTCGCCTTCCGGGTTGGTGAGCTTGAGGATGAGCATGTGCTCGGCCATCCAGCCCTCGTCGCGGGCCTTGACCGAGGCGATGCGAAGCGCATGGCACTTCTTGCCGAGCAGCGCGTTGCCGCCATAGCCCGAGCCGTAGGACCAGATCTCGCGCGTCTCGGGGAAGTGCGAAATGTTTTTGGTCTCGTTGCACGGCCACGGCACGTCGGCCTGCGTTTGAGTCTTGAGAGGCGCACCGACGGTGTGCATGCCGCGCACGAAGTCTTTGCTGTCGCCGAGCGCCTTCCACACCGCGTCGCCGACGCGGGTCATGATGTGCATGTTGGCGACGGCGTAGGCGCTATCCGTGACCATGACGCCGATGCCGGCGATGGGCGAACCTACCGGGCCCATGGAATAGGGCACCACATACATGGTGCGGCCCTGCATGGCGCCGTCATAGAGCTTGGTCATCGTCGCCTTCATCTCGGCGGAATCGGCCCAGTTGTTCGTGGGGCCGGCGTCGTCCTTCTTGACCGAGCAGATATAGGTCTGGTCCTCGACGCGGGCGACGTCTTTGGGATCGGAGCGGACGAGGATCGAGTTGGGGCGCTTGTCTTGGTTGAGCCACATGGCGGTGCCGCCGTCGACCAGGGCCTTCAGCATGGCCTGGTATTCTTCCTTCGAGCCGTCGCACCAATAGACGGTCTCCGGCTTGAACAGGGCTTTCGCCTCCTCGACAAAAGCCAGCACCTTCGGATTGGTCGTCTTGGCCCCTTCGGCCACAATCTTCGCCTGAACGCTCATGCGGTTTCGTCCCCAGATCTCGAAATGATGGAAAATTTTTTTTGTATCGCCCTCTAGCTACCCCGAACTTTGAGGGCTTTCAAGAAAGGTCCTGTGACAGAAAAGCGACCCCGGGATCCGTCAGCCGGGCTCGGCCGTGGCCCGCGCCTCATCCGCCAGGCGGACAAGCTCTTTTCGGGCGCCTTGCGGCGTCGTGACCGGCCCCGAAAACACGATACGGCGGGACTCTTGCCCCAGGGCGATATCACAGCCCTCGGGGTCGATGCCGGTCATGCGCCACGGGCCTGGATCGCCGCCGGTAAAGGCAAGAGCATAGAGTTCGATGGCGTCGGCGTGGTCGTCGTTCATATGGGCGACGATGCCCGCTTCCGCCTCGGCCAAGGCCTCGGCGCCCGCCAGAGGCACCAGGAGGTCATCCGGGTCCAGATCGACGATGCGCCCGAAGCCGCCGATATAATGGGCGCCCTCCACCGCCAGCCGCCAAAAGGCGAAGTCCGGAAAATCGGCGTAGAAGGCCGCTTCCGGGTGGCGGGCGAGGAAACGCCGCTTCAGCCCCTCGTCGCTGTTAACCTTCTCGGCCCGGCCAGGAAGGGTCACGCGCGCGCCCTGCAGCGGATCGGCGAGGTCGCCGGAACCGTCGATAAGGATCGCCGCGCGTGGGTCGTGGGCCAGATTGCGGGTGTGGCGGGCCAGGGTGGAGATCAAGAAAATGGGCGCGCCGGCGAGATCGGTGGCGACGGTGATCAGGGACGCGTAAGGGGCGCCGGTGGGTCTGTCGAGGGTCGCCAGCGCGGCCTTGAACGCGCGCCGCGCGAGTATGCGCGCATCGGCCGCAATCTCGGCCTTCGTGGGGCTTTGTGAAGAGTTATTTACTTGCGCCATAACGATAATTGTTGCATCCCGGTGACGATGGGTGTGGCGCAAGGCGCCCTGTTGCTGCCACGATTTTAGGCGGCCTTATAACCATAACACCCATGCATTCGCGTCAATCGCGCAAAAAGGCCCCCAATGCCAACAATCGCCCTTGTCGACGACGATCGAAACATCCTGACCTCCTTGCGCATGGTGCTCGAGGCGGAAGGCTATAAGACGCAAACCTATAACGACGGCGCCAGCGCGCTGGACGGCTTCGCCGAGTATCCGCCCGACCTCGCCATCCTCGACATCAAGATGCCGCGCATGGACGGCATGGAGCTGTTGCGGCGCTTGCGCCAGCGCAGCGAGCTGCCGGTGATCTTCCTCACCTCCAAGGACGAGGAGATCGACGAGTTGTTCGGGCTCAAAATGGGCGCCGACGACTTCATCCGCAAACCCTTCCCCCAGCGACTCTTGGTCGAACGGGTGAAAGCGGTGCTGCGCCGCTCTGCGCCGCGCGACACGACCCAGGTGGTCGAGGACAAGTCCAAGGTGCTCGAGCGCGGCCAGCTCAAAATGGACCCGGAACGCCATACCTGCGTGTGGGACAACCGGCCGGTGACGCTCACGGTCACGGAATTCCTGATCCTGCAGGCGCTCGCCGCCCGCCCCGGTGTGGTAAAAAGCCGGGACGCGCTGATGGATGCGGCCTATGATGATCAGGTCTATGTCGACGACCGCACAATCGACAGCCACATCAAACGGTTGCGCAAGAAGTTCAAGGCCGTCGACCAAAGCTTCGACGTGATCGAGACGCTTTATGGCGTGGGCTACCGATTCAAAGAATAGCGGGCAGGCCCGATGACCGCCGAGGCCGATAGGCCCTGGCTGCGGCGGGACGCCTCGTTCAAGGAGCGCGTTCGCCGCGGCTCGCGCCGGGCGTTCGCCTGGCTGCGGCGAGCGCCCGGCTGGGTCGCCGAGCACCGGCCTTTCCGGCACGGCTTCTCGAGCCTGACGCGACGCATCGTCGTGCTCAATCTCATCGGACTCGCCATCCTCGTCTCGGGCATCCTCTATCTCAATCAGTTCCGCGCCGGACTCATCGACGCCAAGGTGCAGAGCCTCTTGACCCAGGGCGAGATCATTGCCCGCGCCATCGCCGCTTCCGCCGGCGTGGACAACAACGAAGTGCAGGTCGACCCGGAGAAGCTGCTGGAGGCGGAGCTCGGCGAGGCCGGCACCGGTGAAGACAGCGTCGCGTTTTCTAACGCGCTCGGCTTCACCATCGATCCGGAGCGCGCCGCGCCGATCCTGCGGCCGTTGGTGAAGCCCACGGGCAGCCGCGCGCGCATCTATAACCGCGACGGGGCGCTGATCCTCGATTCCGATACGTTCTATTCGCGTGGCCAGGTCTTACGCTACGACCTGCCGCCGCCCGATACGGGCGAACCCGACGCGCTCGCCACGTTCTGGCACGCGGTGACGACGCGCATGCGGCAATACGAGCTGCCTCCCTATACCGAGATCGGCGGCGCCAACGGCAAGGCCTACCCGGAAGTGGCCACGGCGTTGACCGGGACCTCGGTGCCCATCGTGCGCATCAACGACAAAGGCGAGATCGTGGTGTCGGTCGCCGTGCCGGTGCAGCGCATGCGCGCCGTGCTGGGCGTATTGCTGCTGTCGACGCGCGGCGGCGACATCGACAACATCGTGGCGGCGGAGCGCTGGAGCATCGTGCGCGTGTCGCTGTTCGCCGGCACCGTCACCTTCGTGCTGTCGCTGATCCTCGCCAACACCATTGCCGGCCCCGTGCAGCGGCTCGCCGCGGCGGCCGAGCGCGTTCGTCACAGCGTCAAGGCGCGTGCCGAGATTCCAGACTTCACCGACCGCTCCGACGAGATCGGCCATCTTTCCGGCGCGTTGCGCGACATGACGGGCGCGCTGTACCGGCGCATCGACGCCATCGAGAGCTTCGCCGCCGACGTGGCGCATGAGCTGAAGAACCCGCTCACCTCCTTGCGCAGCGCCACCGAGACCTTGCCGCTGGCCAAGACGGCCGAGGCCAAGGAGCGGCTGATGGAAATCATTCAACACGACGTACGCCGGCTCGACCGCTTGATCAGCGACATCTCCGACGCCTCGCGCCTCGACGCCGAACTCGCCCGCGAGGACGCCGAGCCCGTCGCCATGGACGAGTTGCTACGGGCCACGGTGTCGCTGTTCAACGACATCCACCGCGACGACATCCCGGAGGTGCTGATCGACATCGCCTATGCGCCGGGCGCTCATCCTTATCGCGTCACCGGCCATGACAGCCGCTTGCACCAGGTCATCGTCAATCTCCTGGAGAACGCCATCTCCTTCTCACCGCCGTGCGGCCGCGTCGCCGTGGTGGCGCGCCGCATCGGACGCGATGTCCAGATCGCGGTGGAGGACGAGGGGCCGGGCATTCCGGAGGAGAATCTCGAGCGCATTTTCGAGCGCTTCTACACCGACCGGCCGCAAGAGAATTTCGGCCAGAACTCGGGGCTTGGACTCAACATCTCACGTCAGATCATCGTCGCCCATGGCGGGCGTCTGTATGCCGAAAATCGCCCGGCCTCCGGGGCCGGACGCGGCAAGGGCGACACGCCGACCGGTGAGAGCGGGGGGGCGCGTTTCGTCATCCGCCTACCGGCGGCGTAAAGGTCAGCGGAACAAAGCGAGGATCGTTTGGCGCGCGAGCTCGTCCATGGCACCTGCGTGGCTCTCGGCAAGAGTGCCGCGCTCCTGCGTGGCGTCAGCGGCGCGGGCAAGTCGGATCTGGCCCTGAGATTTCTGGCACTCCCGGGAGATGGTGTCTTGCGCCCGATCCTGGTCGCCGACGATCAGGTCTGGGTGGAGGCGGACGGCAACGGCCACGTCATCGCCTCGGTTCCCGAGGCAATCGCCGGCAGAATTGAGGTGAGAGGCTTGGGTATTACCGAGATGCTGTTCCTGGCGGAGGCGCCGCTCGTGCTGGTCTGCGACCTTGTCGCACCGGACCAGGTGCCACGCATGCCGCCGGATCCTTTTGAGCGGACAATCGTCGGGGGTGTGCCGGTTGCATCCCTGAAACTTTCGGCTTTCGAGGCATCGGCGCCGTTGAAACTTCGCATGGCGCTCTTGCAGGCGTCGGCACAATGAGGTTTAGGGGATGGGTTCGGGCTTGCGCGTGACCCCTCTCCCGACAAAAATAGCCGCCTTTGGCCGGCCGGCATTCATCTAACGAGGCAATATGATCGGCGTCGTCATCGTCACCCACGGCCAACTCGCACGCGAATTCCGCGCGGCGCTCGAGCATGTGGTCGGTCCGCAAGAGCAGATCGAAACTATTTCAATCGGCCCGGACGACGATCTCGACGTGCGCCGCGCCGACATGCTAGCGGCGCTCGCCAGTGTCGATACCGGCGACGGAGTCGTGGTGCTCACGGACATGTTCGGCGGCTCGCCGTCGAACTTGGCGATCTCCGCCATGGAGCGGTCGAACGTGGAAGTGATCGCCGGCGTCAATCTGCCGATGCTGGTCAAGCTGGCCTCCGTGCGCGGCGAATGCGGGCTCGACGATGCCATCACGCAGGCGCAGGAGGCGGGACGCAAATATATCAGCGTCGCCAGCCAAATCCTGGCGGCGAACTAGGTGGTGACGGTGCAGCCAGGCAAGGGCGCGCACGCCGCCGAGGTCACCATTCCCAACAAGAAGGGTCTGCATGCGCGGGCGTCCGCCCAGTTCGTGCGCTGCACTTCGGAGTTCCAGGCCAATGTCCGCGTAACGCGCGAAGGCCATACGGTGGGCGGCACCTCGATCATGGGCCTGATGATGCTAGCCGCAGGCCAAGGCCACTCGATCGTCATCGAGGTGGATGGCGCAGAGGCCGCCGAAGCGTTGGCGGCGCTCGTCGCGCTCGTCGAGAACGGCTTCGGCGAGGAAGACTGAGCGCGGGCGCGCAAGGTGCCTAGTGGCACATCTTCAAATAGCCGGTTCCCGATTCGTTGATGTAGAGCTGGGCCGTGGCCTTGTCGAACGGCCCTGCGGCGGCAATCCAATAGCCGTTGGTCATGTTCGGGCAGGTGTTGGTGTTCATCGCGATCCAGCCGGGACCGAATTGACGAGCGCGGCCTTGCGCCTCGCCACGCGACCCGAACGTACCGCCAATGGCATACCAGTCCCCGCCGGACGGCGCCGGCGCCGGTGCCCCACCGGCCACACAGAGTCCTTGCGATAGGACGTAGCCCGGCGGGCAGGACGGAGCGACCACATCCGGAGGCGGCGGCTGGACGCCGCCTTGCAGCGTGAACAACAGCTTGTCAGAGCGGTAGCCGTTGACCTGACAGCGTCCGTCGAGCTTGGGCGCGTTGCCCCGCAGGATGATCGAGCCACCATGATTTTGGCCGGTGACATGGTAGAGGACGGGTCCGCAGGTCTTGTCGAAGCGGCGCGCCTGACCGTTGATCACGCCCCCGGCCTGTTCGACGCCATTGAACAGCAGGGTGCCGTTGGTCACGCCGACGGCAATGAGCCCCCGGCGCGGGCGAGTATAGGTAATAGTCATGCCGCCGCCGTCGGAGACCTGAATCTCCATGAGCGAGCCGTTGTGATCGTATTCGTCGGTGGCGCAGTTGCTGGCCTCAGCCGGCGACGCGGCGAGTCCCAAACCCAGTGCTGCTGCAACGATGAACAGGACACGCGCCATTCGAACCCCCAAGCTGAGCCACATATCCGGTCACCTTAGGGTGTTTCGATGCAGCCGAGCCAGAAATGCACAGGAAGCGTGAACCTCGGTTAGGGTCGTTTTTTCCCCGTCACCATTGCGCGCACCAGATTCTCGTGATGGGCGAAGCTTGCGAGCACGACCGCCGAGATGTGGATGAAGATCAGCGCCAGCGTGATGTTGGCGACAACCTCGTGAACCTCCTCGAAGGATTCGCCAAAATCCTTGGTGAACATGCCGGCAAGAGGCCCGGCCTGTTTGTCGCCGCCATAGACCACGAGACCTGTGACGACGGTGGCGCCCACGAAGATCAGCAAGAGGATCACCATATAGCCGCCGCCTGGGCTATGGCCGAGATAGCGGGCGCCACGAAAGCGCAACAAATCGCGCACGTAATTGAACGCGGCGCTTGGCGCGTAGACGAAGTCGGAGAAGCGCGCATGGGGCGAGCCGACAAAGCCCCAAACGATCCGCGCCGCCACTAGGATGCCGACCACGTAGCCGGCCCAGACATGCACGGTCAGCAAATCGTCCTCGGTCAGATAGGCGACCGTAAAGCCGACCACGAGCGTCCAATGAAAGACCCGGACGAAGGGATCCCAGACCGTCACCTGTGCTGGCATTGAATGTCCTGGCCGATTGAGCATGGGCCAGGATAGCCCGAGCCGCCGCGTCGCGGATTGACCGGAATCAAGATGTCCCCCGGATCTTTGAGGCGCCAGGGCCCGCGGCGTGGCCTTTTGCCGCCTCCCGGCCCTCCTGTTTGAGGTGGCCCGACCTTGACTCCCTGCCCCCCGGATAAGATATAACGACTTCTTTATATCTTTATGCAGCCAGACAGTGGGAGTTGGCATGAACTACCATGTGAAGGATATCGGGCTCGCCGATTGGGGCCGTAAGGAAATCGCCATCGCCGAGACCGAGATGCCGGGCCTGATGGCGGTGCGCGAGGAATTTGGCAAGGCGCAGCCGCTCAAGGGCGCCCGGATCGCCGGCTGCTTGCATATGACCATCCAGACCGCGGTTCTGATCGAGTCGCTGGAAGCGCTCGGCGCCGAGGTGCGCTGGGCCTCCTGCAACATCTTCTCGACCCAGGACCACGCCGCCGCCGCGATCGCCGCAGGCGGCACGCCGGTGTTTGCCGTCAAGGGCGAGACGCTCGAGGAATATTGGGACTATGTGGACCGCATCCTCGAATGGCCCGGTGGCGAGACCGCCAATTTGATCCTCGACGATGGCGGCGACGCCACGATGATTGTCATCCTCGGCGCCCAGGCCGAGACCGACCCATCGGTACTCGCCAAGCCGGGCAACGACGAAGAGATTGCGATGTTCGCCACCATCAAGAAGCGGCTGGCGCGTGAGCCCGGCTTCTACTCGAAGGTGAAGGCGAATATCAGGGGCGTGTCGGAGGAGACCACCACGGGCGTGCATCGTCTTTACGAGATGCAGAAAAAGGGCGGGCTGCCCTTCCCCGCCATCAACGTCAATGACAGCGTCACCAAGTCGAAGTTCGACAATCTCTATGGCTGCCGCGAGAGCCTGCCCGACGGCATCAAGCGTGCCACCGACGTCATGCTGGCCGGCAAATACGCCGTGGTGTGCGGCTATGGTGACGTGGGCAAAGGCTGCGCCGAAAGCCTGAAGAGCCAGGGCGCACGCGTGGCGATTACCGAGATCGATCCGATCTGCGCGTTGCAGGCGGCGATGGAGGGTTACGAAGTGACGACCATGGAAGAGGTCGCGTCCAAGGGCGACATCTTCGTGACGGCAACCGGCAACAAGGACGTCATCACCGTCGACCATATGCGCGCCATGCATGACCGCGCCATCGTCTGCAATATCGGGCATTTCGATTCCGAAATTCAGGTCGGCGCTCTGAAGAACTTCGTCTGGCACAACGTGAAGCCGCAGGTGGACGAGATCGAATTCCCCGACGGCAAGCGCATCCTGCTGCTGGCGGAAGGCCGGCTCGTCAATCTCGGCTGCGCCACCGGCCATCCGAGCTTCGTGATGAGCGCGTCCTTCACCAACCAGGTGCTGGCGCAGATGGAGCTGTGGCAGCATGTCGGTAAATACGAGAACAAAGTCTACGTGCTGCCGAAGCATCTCGACGAGAAGGTGGCGCAGCTTCATCTCGGCCGCCTGGGCGCGCAGCTGACCACGCTGAGCGACGAGCAGGCCGCCTATATCGGCGTGAAGACGGAAGGGCCGTTCAAGCCCGATCATTACCGCTACTAGCGCTGACCTAAAAAACTGGGCCGCGATTTTTTAATCGCGGCCCAGTTGAAGAATTGAGACGTCAGCTTCTCTTAATTGTTGGTGTTTTCCTTCATGCCTTGAACCGCCTTGTGGTCCTCCGGAAGCAGTTGTGACGGCCCGAGAGTGAATCCCACTTTCTCGATGGTGCCAATAAAGGGAAACGGCACCTTGTAATCGGCGTCGTCCACCGGCGTTCGGGTGTCCGACCCGATATCGAGGGTCTCGTCGACCGTCAGTATCGCCGGGATGGTGTGCTTGAGAGTCTTCGTCGCGATCTCTTTGCCGTCGACCTTCAAGACGCCCGTGCCTCCCTTGGCCATGCCGGGTCCGTCATAGCTGAAATCGAACGCGAGGGTATGCTTGCCCGGAGCGAGCGCCTCATCTCCCTCCCATCAAGCCTTCTCAAGGGCGAGGAGATTGAACGTGAAGACCGGCTTGCCTTTCAGCAGATAGAGCCCGTAGCCGCCGAACCGGCCGCCGTCGGTCACGATCATTCCGTCTCCGCCGTCCTCGGGAACCTCGATGTCCGCCGAGATGGTGAAAGACCGAGCAAGAACGTTCGGAGCATTGCTGTAGGGAATGCCGGTCAGCTTTCCGGTGTAGGTAAAGTCCGTCCGGCCGGCCACATAGCTCGGCTTGGGGGCGAGAATTCGCGGGAGGATCGCGTTGTCCAGCGGGAATACATCGTACTTCGCGGCCTGGACGACGAAGAGTTCCTGCAGCTCTCCGAGCTTGTCAGGCATCTTCTCGGCGAGATCGTTGTACTGCGAGCAGTCCTCGGCGATGTTGTAGAGTTCCCATTTGTAGTCGGCGACTGGCGGAAGCTTGCCCAGGCCCATCAGCCACGGACCGGGGGGCGGCGTGGTGCAGGCATACCAGCCTTTGTGGTAGATGCCGCGATTGGCAAACATCTCGAAATATTGCGTATCGCGCGCCGACGGAGCATCGGCGTTCGCCTTGTCGAAGGTGTAGGCCATGCTGACGCCCTCGATCGGCTTCTGCGCGACCCCATCGACCATCTTCGGCGCCGGGATGCCCGTGACATCGAGAATCGTCGGCACGATGTCGATCACATGGTGGAACTGGCTACGGATACCGCCGGCGTCCTTGATCACGTCCGGCCAGGCAATCACCATGCCTTGCCGCGTGCCGCCGAAATGTGAGGCGATCTGCTTGGTCCACTTGAACGGCGTGTCGAAAGCCCAGGACCACGCCACGGACATATGCGGTGTGGTCTCCGGCGATCCCCAGGCGTCGTAGTATTTCAGTTGTTCGGCCACGGGGACGTCGATCCCCTGAATCGCGGCCATATCGAATGGCGTGCCGATGGTCGAACCTTCGGCGCTCGTGCCATTGTCGCCGTTGATATAGATGACGAGCGTGTTGTGGAGCTTGCCCATATCCTCGACCGCCTGAACGACCCGGCCGATCTCGTGATCGGTGTAGGCGACATGGGCGGCAAAGACTTCGGCCTGCCGGGCAAAAAGCTTCTTCTCATCAGCGGTGAGCGTGTCCCATTTGGGAAGCTTGTCGCCGCCATATTCCGCCTGTCCGTCAGGCCAAGGGGTCAGGGTGGTATCCGGCGGGATCACGCCGAGCCGTTTCTGGTTGGCAAAGATCTGCTCCCGCATCTCGTTCCAGCCCATGTCGAACTTGCCGCGGAACTTCTCGATCCATTCTTTGGTCGGCTGATGCGGCGCGTGGGTGCCGCCTGGAACGTAATAGAGGAAGAACGGTTTGTCGGGCGCCGTCGCATCGAGCTGATGCAGATAGTCGATGGCGTCTTCGGCCATGCCGGTGATCATGTTGTAGCCGGGCTTGTCCCGCCACGGGAAGATTTGCGTGGTGTTGCGGGACAGGAACGGCGTCCACTGATCGGTTTCGCCGCCCATGAAACCGTAGAAGTAATCGAAGCCCATCCCGGTCGGCCATTGGTCGAACGGTCCCGCGGTGCTGTACTGGTAATCGGGCGTGTTGTGGTTCTTGCCGAACCAGGACGTCGCGTAGCCGTTGTCTTTCAGGATTTGGCCAACGGTGGCGTTGTCGACGCCGATAATCGAATCATAGCCGGGATAGCCGGTCGCCTGCTCGGAGATCACACCGAAGCCGACCGAGTGGTGGTTGCGCCCGGTGATGATGGCCGCCCGGGTCGGCGAGCACAGCGCGGTGGAGTGAAAGGCTGTGTAGCGCAGGCCCATCTGCGCGATGCGGTCCATTGTCGGTGTGGGAATGACCCCACCGAACGTGCCCGAAATTCCGTAGCCCTGATCGTTGGTCACGATCAGAAGGATATTCGGCGCGCCTTTCGGCGGGACAATCTTCGGCGGCCACCAGGGCTTGGAGCCCTTGGCGTCGAGCCCGATCTCGCCGCCGAAGGCCGGAGGCGGATTGGGAATGTAGTTGCCGTCGATTGTCGTGGTGGCGTTTGGGGCGCCCGGTGTGCCTGTCGTCTCCTGCGCCGCGGCGGCGGAGGCCGCGCTGATTGCGAGAAACCCGGCGAGGCACATGAGCGTCGCACGCCCTGCATACCCATGAAAGCATCGAAATATCCCTGGCCGTTTGCAACCAACGGATTGCAGCGCTCGCCAGCCTATCCCACCATGATCGTGCGATACTTGCCATTTGGCGCCAAGGCAGCAAGACGAATGCGCTTGGGCCTGTGGGCAAGAGTCCACGAAGCAGCTAGTCTAAGCGTGATTCGCCTTGGGGTTCGCGCGGGCCAACCGGCTCCAGCGTTCAAGTCTGTGGCAGCGTTCAGCGGCGCGAGGCGGGGCCATAGGCGATAGCGCGACGACGTTTAGCGGCGGCGTGGGAGCGAGGGGGACCATGCGGACCAGCGGAGGCGAGGCGACACCTGATTCGAGGTGGCCCACAGTGCTGTCCCGCGTCCTTGCCTATTCCATTCCCGGCTATCTGCTGCCCATCGACGCCGCCATGGCCGCCGAAACAGCAAGCTTCGACGCGCAAACGCTGCTCACGCTCGGAATCAATCTCGGCATCATCGCCTTCGCCATTGGCACCGCCATCGTCTGCCTGCGCGCAACCAAGCGCGCGCGCCGCCAGGAGGCCAATGCGGCAGGCGAGGCGGAGCGCTACCGCTTGAGCGAGAGCACGCTTGAGACCGTGCTTGCCGCAGAACCGCAGGCGCTGCTGACCCTGTCGGAGACCGGCGAGCCGGAGCTTCTCGTCTCCAACCTGCCGGCGAGTTTCGGCGTGCCGCGCGAGCCGGAGCGGCTGTTGAACTTTGCGGGCTGGTTGCACGCGGCATCGAGCGCAGAGCTCGATCCCGCCATGCAGGCGCTGTCCGAGCGCGGCGAGGCGTTCAACCTCATGCTGCACACCAAGCGCGATAAATATGTCGAGGTCAACGGCCGCACCGCGGGGCGGTCGCTGGTGATCAAGGTGCGCAATATTGCCGGGCAGCGGCTCGAGCTCGCCGAACTCTCGATCAGACACAAGGAGCTCGAGGAGCAGGTCGCGTCGTTGCGCGCGCTGCTCGACGCCGAGGCAACGAAAGGCGAACGCTCGCTGGCCGAAAACAAAGCCAGCATGGACACGCATTTCCGCAGCTTCGACCGGCTGGCCACCGCCTTTGCCGTGTTCGACGCCGCACAGCGGCTGGCCCATTACAATCAGGCCTATGTGGATTTGTGGCAGCTCGATCCCGAATGGCTGGCGACGCATCCGCGCGAAGGCGAGATCCTCGACCGTCTGCGCCAGGCGCGACGGCTCGAGGAACGCGCCGACTATCAGGACTGGAAACGCAATTGGCTATCCGCCGCCGGCACCGATAAGCAGGTCGAGGACAGCTGGCATCTGCCGGACGGGCGCACGCTACACGTGATCGCCGATGCCGATGGCGAGGGCGGAGTGACGTATCTCTACGAGAACGTCACCGAGCAGATCGCTCTGGAAAGCCGCTACAACGCCCTGATCCAGGTACAGCGGGAAACGCTCGATACGCTGCGTGAGGGCGTTGCGGTGTTCGCGCCTGACGGCCGTCTGAGGCTGTACAACCAGGCTTTCGCCGCTATTTGGCGCTTGAGCGCAGCGCAGCTCGATGAGCAGCCGCATGTGGATGACGTCATCGAATGGTGCCGCACGCTTTACGACGTGCCCGAGGAATGGGAACGCACGAAGGCTGCGGTGACGGCCATCGTGTCGGAGCGCCTGCCGTATGAGAGCCAGTATGACAGGCCCGACGGTAGCGTGCTGGCCTGCGCCGCGCTGCCCTTGCCCGACGGCGGCACGCTGCTTACCTATTCAGATGTATCCGACACGAAGAACGTGGAACGCGCCCTGATCGAGAAGAACGAAGCGCTGGAGGCGGCGGACCGCCTCAAGAGCGAGTTTGTGTCCCACGTTTCCTATGAGCTGCGCACGCCGCTGAACAGCATGCTGGGATTTGCCCAGATGCTCGCCGAGCCCGCCTTCGGTCCTCTGGGTGAGCGGCAGCGGGAATATGTGGACGACATTTTATCGTCGGGCACGACGCTGCGAGCTATCGTCGACGACATTCTCGACCTGGCCACTATCGATGCGGGCACGCTCGAGCTCAAACTCGCCACGGTCAATGTGCGCGACCTCATCGAGGCAGCGCGGCAGGGCGTGGAGGAGCGTATCAAGCAGGACGATGTGAAACTGGAGATCGGGGTCGCCGGCGCCGTCGACGAGTTCGTGGCTGACGCCAGCCGCGTCACCCAGATCCTCTATAATCTTCTGTCCAACGCCATCGGCTTCTCCACGGCAGGCCAAGTGGTGAGGCTGACTTGCGCCCGTGAGAATGGCATGATCGCTTTCGCTGTCGACGATCAGGGTGTCGGCATTCCGGAGGATTATCAGCACGCCGTGTTCGACCGTTTCGAAAGCCGGGCCCATGGTTCGCGCCACCGCGGCGCCGGTCTCGGCCTCTCCATCGTCAAGAGCCTGGCCGAGGCCCATGGGGGCACTGTCACGCTCGTGTCGGCGGCGGGCCAGGGGACACAGGTCAAGGTGTTGCTGCCGATTAAGCCGGGCGCCGCTGACGCCACGCTCGAGACGCCCCCTTACCGGGTCAACCGGGCGGGATGAGCGCCGGCTGGATGTTGGAGGACGTCGATCTGGCGAGGCTCGACGTCCTTGCCGGCCGGGTCGCCCTCTTTCTGAAAACCGGCGACGTGGTCACCCTGAGCGGGCCGCTCGGCGCCGGCAAAACCAGTTTCGCCCGCGCCCTCATCACCCATCTCGGCGACGCGGACGACGTGCCGAGCCCGACCTTCGCGCTGATGCAACGCTATGAGACGCCGCGCGTCACCCTCACGCATTGCGACTTCTACCGGATCGAAGCGCCGGAGCTTGACGAGCTGGGCCTCGACGATGCGCTCAATGAAGGCGCGCTGCTCATAGAGTGGCCCGAGCGCGCGGGCGATTGGCTGCCGGCAGACCGGCTCGACATCGTGTTCGACGAGATGGCAGACCCGAACTTACGCCGCATCACGCTGACCGGGCACGGGCGCTGGGTACCGCGGCTCGACCGCTTGCGGGCGCTGTCGCGATTTGTCGACAAGACGTCCTGCGCGAGCGCCGATGCTGAGTATCTGCAAGGAGACGCTTCGGCGCGCTCCTATGCGCGACTGGTGCTGCCGGAACGAAGCGCCATTCTCATGAATGCGCCGCGCCAGCCGGACGGGCCGCCCATCCTTGACGGCAAACCCTATAGCGCGCTGGTGCATATCGCCGAAGACGTCACGCCCTTCGTCGCGGTTGCGGAGGCGTTGCGCGCATGCGGGATGTCGGCGCCAAAGATCGATGCCTTCGATCTCGACGAGGGTTTTGCGCTGCTGGAGGATTTCGGCGACCGGGTGTTCGGACCCGAAATGGCGCGCGGCACGTCACAAGCTGACCTATGGGGAGCCGCCGTCGACGTGCTGCTGGCGCTGGCCATTGAGCCGCCGCCTGCCGACCTCCCCATCGAGGGTCATGCGCCCTACCGCCTGCCGGATTTCGACGCCGACGCCATGCTGATTGAGGCGTCGTTGCTCATCGACTGGCTGTGGCCGGCGCTTCACGGCCGGGAGGCGCCCAAAGCGCTGCGCGAGGAGTATCTCGCCCTGTGGCGTCCGCATCTGGAGCGTGCCGCCAAGGCCGATCCTGGCTGGGTGTTGCGCGACTATCATTCGCCCAATCTGATGTGGCTGCCGGAGCGGGAGGGTACAGCTCGGGTCGGGCTTTTGGACTTCCAGGACGCCCTCAAGGGGCCGCTGGCTTACGATCTCGTGTCCCTGCTTCAGGATGCCAGGCTCGACGTGCCCGAAGCGCTTGAACGGGAGCAACTCGACCGGTACTGTGCCGCCCGAAGCGCACAAAGCGGACCTTTTTCGGCCGATGATTTCCGGACGCTCTACGCAACGCTCGGCGCCCAACGCAACTCGAAGATCCTCGGCATTTTTGCGCGATTGGCCAAACGTGACGGTAAGCGCGACTATCTGGCCCATATCCCGCGCGTCGCGCGATATCTCGAGCGCGATCTGGCGCATCCGGCGCTCGGCGATCTTCGCGCCTTTTACGCGCGCGAATTTCCCACCGCGGACGACATGCCGCCAATTGCTCCTTAACTGGCGCCTTAGCCGCTCCTGTAACCTGCACTGTAAGAGGACGTACCCATGACGCGAGCCCGCACGGCGATGGTGTTAGCCGCCGGCTATGGCGCGCGCATGCGCCCGCTCACCACGACCATGCCGAAACCGCTCGTTCAGTTGGCGGGGCGGGCGCTGATCGACCATGTGCTGGACCGGCTGGCCGGAGCTGGGGTCGAGACGGCGATCGTCAACGTGCATTATCTGCCCGAGCAGATCGAAGCGCATATGCAGGCGCGCTCGGGGCGCCCGCCGAAGACCGTCATCTCCGACGAACGGGACGTCCTGCTCGATACGGGGGGCGGCGCCAAGAAGGCGCTGTCCGAACTCGGCCCCGGTCCATTCTTCATCCACAACTCGGACTCAGTGTGGGCCGAAGGCGCCGCGCCGGCGCTGCCGCATATGCTGCGACTATGGGACCCCGCGCGCATGGAATGCCTGCTGCTGCTGGCGCCCATGTCGACCAGCCTCGGCTACCACGCGCGCGGCGATTTCGACATGGCGCCGGACGGACGCCTGACCCGGCGCGGCGAGAGGCAGGTGGTGCCCTTCGCCTTTGCCGGCGTGTCCTTATGCGAGGCGAAGCTGTTCGACGACGCGCCGGACGGCCCGTTCTCGCTCAACCTGCTATGGGACCAGGCTCTCGCAAAAGGCCGGCTCTACGGCGTGCGCCTCGACGGGCGCTGGATGCATGTGGGAACGCCCGAGGCGCTAGCGGAGGCCGAGGCCTCGTTCGAGCATGAAGGCGCCTAAGGGCCCGACAGCGCCCCGCCTCTACACCATCCCGCCCTCGGCGCCGTTCCTCACGACGCTGGCCCGGGCGCTGCTGTCCGGCGACCTGCCACTGCCTGGCGGCGCCAAGCCGGACCCGCTCACTCTGCCGCTGACCACCATCTATTTGCCGACGCGGCGCGCGGCGCGCGCGTTGCGTGAGGCGTTTCTGGCTGAATCCGGCGGCAGAGCGCTGCTCCTGCCGCGCATTCGGGCGCTCGGGCACGCGGACGAGGAGGCGGCCATCATCTTCGGCGCCGAGGTAGCGGACATGGCCGACGGCGTCCTCGGGGCACCGGCGATCGATGAACTTCCCCGGCGCCTGGCGTTGATGCAGCTCATCCGCAGCTTCGGCCAATTGCTACGCGCGCATGAGGACGTGGAACGCGGACCCGAGGCGTCACCGCTCGTCGGCGAGCTGACACCCGGGCAAGCCTCGTCACTTGCCGTCGACCTCACCGGTCTCATGGACGAGATCGACCGGGAAGAGGTCGACGTTGCCGCGCTAGAGACCATCGTGCCGGAGGAGTATGCCGGGCATTGGCAACTCACCGTCGAGTTCCTCAAGATCGTCACCGAGCACTGGCCGCAATATTTGCGCGACAACGGCCTGGTGTCGCCGGTCGCCCGCCGCAATCTGCTCATGGCGCAAGAAACCGCGCGGCTGGCGCAAGGCTTTCCCTACCCGGTGATCGCCGCGGGCTCGACCGGCACGGTGCCGGCCACGGCCAGCCTGCTCGGAACGATTGCATCTCTGCCGAACGGCGCCGTGGTGCTGCCTGGTCTCGATCTCATGTTCGATGACAAGAGCTGGGAGTCTCTGCTCAAGCATCCCGAACATCCGCAGACCGGCATGGCGGAACTCTTGCTCAAGCTCGGTGTCGCGCGCAGCGACGTGGCTTACGTCCCGGGGAGCGCGCCGGACGGACCGGCGCGCGCGCGGCTCCATCTCGTGAGCGAAGCGTTGCGGCCGGCCGAGACGACGGATCAGTGGCAGCGCTATCTGGAGACCGACGTTCGGGAGACCGGCGCTCCTGCCCCCGAGCACCGCTCCAGTTTCACCGAGGCGCTGTCCGGCATTCGCCTGGTGGTGGCACCCACCGCCCACGACGAGGCCGAGGCCATCGCCTTGCTCCTGAAATCCTGCATCGAAACTCCCGGCAAGACGGCGGCGCTGGTCACGCCGGATCGGGTCCTGGCGCGGCGCGTGGCGGCACGGCTCAAGGGCTTCGGTTTGGCCATCGACGACTCCGCCGGCACGCCGATTTCCCGCACCGTGCCCGGCGCCTTTCTCGACCTGGTGCTCGGCGCGGCGGATACGAATTTCGCGCCGCCGGAACTCATGGCGCTGCTCAAGCACCCGCTGGCGCTGCTTGGCCGAGAGCCCGTCGAAATCCGGATGGCGGCGCGGGCGCTGGAACGGGGCGCGTTCAGAGACATCTATGTGGGCCAAGGGTTTAGCGGCATCACCACGGCGCTCGAGACGGCGCGCGAGAAGCGCTCCTGGCGGCGCTCGGCCTTGCGCCCGGAGGAGCACGCCGCAGCTCTTGGCCTTGTGCGCGACCTGGAGGAGGCCTTCGCCCCGCTTGCCGACCGTTTTGCGAACGCCGCAAAGCACAGCACGGCCGATCTCGCCGAGGCCCATGCCGCCAGCGCCGAGCGGCTGGCGCATAACGCCGCCGGCTCGTCGTCGGATCTATGGCGGGGCGATGCCGGCGAGGCGCTGACCGTGCTGCTGTCCGGGTTGATCGGCGAAAGGTCGGCACTGGAAATGGCCGCCCGCGACTACCCGGCCTTCTATCGCAGCCTGCTCGCCGGCCAGGTCGTGCGCCCGCGCGGACCGGCCCATCCGCGCTTGTTCGTCTGGGGACCGCTCGAAGCCCGGCTGCAGCAGCCAGACGTGGTGATCCTCGGCAGCCTCAACGAAGGCGTATGGCCGCGCCCGCAAGAGGCGGGACCGTGGCTCAGCCGGCCGATGCGCGCGAAGCTCGGCCTTTCGCCGCCGGAGCGCCGCATCGGCCTCAGCGCCCACGACTTCGCCCAAGCGCTCGGGGCTCGATCCGTCTATCTCACCCGGGCGCTCAAAGTGGATGGCGTGCCCACCGTGGCGTCCCGTTGGCTGCAGCGGATCGAAGCGCTGGTTGGGGCCTCGGGTCTCGCCGACATGATCAAGCCCGAAGACCCTTGGGTGGCCTGGGCGCGGGAGCGTGACAGCGCGCCCGGTTTTACCCCAGTCGAGGCGCCGCAACCCCGACCGCCGGTCGCAGCGCGCCCGCGCGAACTGAGCGTGACGCGCATCGAGCGGTGGATCGCCAATCCTTATGAGATTTTCGCGCGGCACATTCTCACCCTGGAACCGCTGAAGCCGCTCGGCACGGAACCCGACGCCGCCATGCGCGGCTCGATCGTGCATGAGGTGCTACACGAATTCTCCCGCGCGCACCCCGATACCCTGCCGGACAATGTCTATGGCGCGCTGATGGCGACGGCAGACGCGCTGTTCGCCAAGCTCGGCGGCGCGGCGCGTGTGGAGGCATTCTGGCGGCCGCACTTCCAGCGTTTTGCCCGCTGGTTCGCGGCCACCGAACCGGCGCGGCGCGCGACCGCCACCGGTACCCATACGGAGGTGAACGGCGCGATCGACCTCGCCTCTGGCTTCCGGCTCAAGGCCCGCGCCGACCGCATCGATACGACCGAAGACGGCGGCGTCGTGATTTACGACTACAAGACCGGCAAGCCGCCGATCCCGAAACATGTGGACGATCTCTATGCGCCGCAGCTGCCCTTGGAGGCGGCGATCGCCACGGCGGGCGGCTTCGCCGATCTGGGCCCGCTTCCCGTGCGCTCCCTGGTCTATATCCAGGCTTCGGGTCGCCAAGACGGCGGCGAGCAGCAAGAGGTGGCCAAGGGCACGGCCGACATCCTGGCGGTGAAGGCGCTTGAGGACCTGGAGCGGCTGGTGGCGCATTTCGCCGATCCTGCCACGGCCTACGAGGTGAAGCGCCGTGCGGGCGCGGGCTTCACCAATGCGTATCGCTACGACGAGTTCGAGCATCTCGCCCGCGTGCGGGAGTGGCTGACGCAAGACGCCGCGGAGGAGTGGCCATGAGCGCGGACCTCCTTCACACAGCCGACGCCAACCAGGCGCGCGCCTCCGACCCGGCGGCGTCGGCCTGGGTGTCGGCCAACGCGGGGACCGGCAAGACCGAAGTTCTGGTCAAGCGCACCTTGCGGCTGTTGCTCGACGGGGCGCGGCCAGAAAGCGTTCTGTGCCTGACCTATACCAAGACCGCTGCGGCGGAGATGCAGAACCGCCTGCTCAAGGATCTCGCCTCCTGGGCGACGATGCCGGCGGCAAAGCTGCACGAGGCGCTCGCCAAGCTCATGTGGCGCAAGCCCGAGGATGAGGACCTGCGCGGGGCGCGGCGGCTGTTCGCCCGAGCGCTGGAGGCGCGCGGCGGGCTGAAGATCCACACTATTCACGGGTTCTGCGAGCGATTGCTACAGCGCTTTCCACTCGAGTCGGGGGTGACACCGCATTTCACCGTGCTCGATGACCGGGGTGCGGCGCTGCTCAAGCGGCGGGCCTTCGACGCCGTCATCACACGGGCCGCCGAGGATCGGGACAGCCCGCTCGGCCGGGCGCTCGACACGATCATCACCGTCGCCGGCGAAGAGTATTTCCGCCAAGTGGTCGACACGGTGCTTGGCAAGCGCGCCGAACTTGCCCAAATGAACGCCCTTCACGGCGGGCTCACCAATTGGGCGGAAGCCGAAGGCATCGCACTCAAGCAATTGTTCGGCGTGGCCGGCGAGGCGGACGAGACGCTCGTGGCCGCGCTTGCGTCGGTGGTGAGCGACGCGGAGATCAATACCGCTCTGTCCGCGTTTGGGAGCTTCGGCAGCACGAAAGACGACGCCAAGACGGCGGACGGCTTGCGCGGCGCGCGCGGCGCCACGGACGAAGCACGCGCCGCGGCGTTGAAATTCGCTTTCTTGACCGCGAAGGGCGAGCCGCGGGCGCGCGTCTGCAGCAAGGCTTTCCGGGACGCGGCGCCACACATGGCGGAGGCGCTCGAGACCGCGCGAGACCGCGTGGCCGAACTCGACATCAAGCTGGCTCTGCTGCGCGCGGCGGAGGCGAGCTGGGCCGTGCTGGCGCTCGCCAACGCCATCCAAGACGGGTATGTGCGCCGCAAGCAGGCCGAAGCCGCGCTCGACTATGACGACCTTATCGTCAAAGCGCGCAACCTCCTGTCGCGTTCGGGCGCCGCCGCCTGGGTATTGTACAAGATCGACGGCGGCGTCGACCATATCTTGGTGGACGAGGCACAGGACACGAACCCTGAGCAATGGGCCATCATCCAAGCGCTGGCGGAAGAGTTCTTCGCCGGGGCCGGGGCGCACGATCGCTTGCGCACGCTGTTCGCAGTGGGTGACGAAAAGCAATCGATCTACAGCTTCCAAGGCGCCAACCCGGCGCGCTTCGGCGCGGTCGGCCGCGAGTTCAAGAAGCGCGCAGGGGCCGCTGGCGTCGAATGGCACGAGGTGCCGCTCAATCTATCCTTCCGCTCCACCGTGCCGGTGCTCGACGCCGTGGACAGCGTATTTGCTCGCCCTGAGGCGGCACAAGGCCTGACGTTTGTCGAGACAGCTGTGATCCAACATCATGCACATCGCCAAGGCCAGGCGGGGCTGGTCGAGTTGTGGGAGCCGCTCGGCGAGGACAAGCGCCCCGCTGTCTCGGCCTTCGAGCCGTGGAGCGAGGAACCGGGTGGCGCACGCTCGGTGGACGCTCTGTGCAAGCGGATCGCCGCTACCATCAAGCACTGGCGCGACAGCGGCGCCGAGCTTAAGTCGGCCGGACGGAAAGTGAGACCCGGGGACATTCTCATCCTCGTGCGCCGGCGCGAGCCGTTCACCGCGCCGATGATCCGCGAGCTTAAGCGCCTCAACATTCCCGTGGCCGGCGCCGACCGCATGCGGTTGATGGACCAACTCGCCGTGCAGGATCTGGTGGCGCTCGCCGACGTGCTGCTGATGCCCGAGGACGATCTGGCACTTGCCGTGGTGTTGAAGAGCCCGCTCTTCGGCCTCGACGATGACGCGCTGTTCGACCTCGCCTATGACCGCAAAGTTTCGCTGTGGGCCGCCCTGAAGGACAAGGCCGGCGCGGATGCGCGCTTCGCCGAGCCGGCGGCACGGCTCGCGGGCTGGCTCAACCAAGCCGACACGCGGCCGCCTTACGAGTTCTTCGCCGAACTGCTCGGCGCCGACGGGCAGGAGATGCGCAAGCGCGTGCTCGTGCGGCTCGGGCCGGAGGCGGCGGAGGCGATCGACGAATTTCTCGACGCCGCGCTCGGTTACGACCGTGAGGCGGCGCCCTCGTTGCAAGGCTTCGTCAATCAGCTGCGCGCCGGCGACATCGAGATCAAGCGTGACATGGAGCAAGACCGCGACGAGGTGCGCATTATGACGGTGCATGGCGCCAAGGGCCTGCAGGCGCCCATCGTGTTCCTGCCGGACACCTGCGTGCTGCCGCGCGCACAAGGGCCGCGGCTGTTCCCCGTGGCGCGGCGTGGCGCGCCGCCGGAGGAGGTCACCCATCTTGTATGGGCGCCGGGGCGATCCGGCTTGGAGGCCATCGCCGAGGCCAAGGAGACCATGCGCCGGGCCGAGATCGACGAGTATCACCGGCTGCTCTACGTGGCTATGACGCGCGCGCGCGACCGGCTCTATGTGTGCGGCTGGCAAGGGCAGAAGGAGCCCGAGAGAGACTGCTGGTACAATCTGGTGCGCGACGGGCTCGACGGCCGCCTTACCCCGGTGAATGGGCCGGGCGGCGTGCGCCGGATGGTCAGCGCGCAAGAACAGGACGTGCCCCTGGCCGAAGCGGAAGCGGAAACCGGCGACACGCCGCCGCTGCCGGACTGGGCCCTGACCCAGGCACCGCTGGAACGGGTCCGCACACGGCTCGCGCCATCGCGCCTGGCCCTTGGCGCCGAAGCCGGACCAGAGGCGGAGACAGAACAGCCGCCGCTGGGGCCGCGGGCGCTTGCCGACACCAGGCGCTTTGCGCGCGGGCGGCTGGTCCATGCCCTGCTCCAGCATCTGCCGGAGGTGGCGCCGGACGCCCAGGAGCAGGCGGCGCTTGCCTTTGTTGCCGCGCGCGGGACCGATTTGTCAGAGACGCTGAAGGCGGAGATCGTCGCCGAGACGCTGGCCATCGTGCGGGACGCCCAGTTCGCGCCCCTGTTCCGGCCGGGCAGCCTGGCCGAGGTGCCGGTGGTGGCGCGGATCGGCGCGGGCGAGGCCAGCTTCGACATTGGCGGGCAGATTGACCGCCTAGTGATTCGCGACAACGAACTGTTGATCCTCGACTACAAGACGAACCGGCCGCCGCCCGCAACCGAGGGCGAGGTGGCGGACGCCTATCTCAACCAGCTTGCAGAGTATCGCCTGGCGCTGGTGCAACTGTTTCCAGGCCGCACAATCAAAGCCGCGCTGCTCTGGACGGATGGCCCCCATCTGATGGAGATTTCATCAACTTCGCTTGATAAGGCCGAACGCGACATGTTGGACCGCCAGGCCGCCTTGACGCCATAGGTGGGCACACCTAGGTTCCGGTCACTGGGTGATCGTGGACCCGTGCCGGCGAGGAGAAGCAAATGGCGACTGGAAAAGTTACCGACGACACATTCGAGGCCGAGGTGTTGAAGTCCTCGACCCCCGTCGTCGTCGATTTTTGGGCCGAATGGTGCGGCCCGTGCCGGCAGATCGCGCCCGCGCTCGACGAGATCGCCAACGAACTCGGCGACAAGGTGAAGATCATCAAGCTCAATATCGATGAGAATCCGCGCACGCCCGGGACGTACAATGTCCGGGCCATCCCCACGCTGATCCTGTTCAAGGACGGTGAAGTGGCGGATACGCTGCGGGGCGCCTACCCCAAGAATCATCTCGCCGCATGGATCGGCGGCGCAATCGACGGCACCGCCTGAGCCACCGTCGACTTTAGGCGTGCAGCTTGAGGACGTGGCCCGCGAGATAGAGCGAGCCACAAATGAGCACGCGCGCCGGCTGCCCGCGTGAGGCGGACCTGAGCAACGCTTCCGGCACGCTGTGCACCGCAACCGCGTCGAAGCCTTCGGCGCGCGCCATCTCGGCCAGCGGTTCGGCGGCGAAGGCGTTGGGCTCGTCCGGGATCGGCACCGTATAGACGCGCTCGACCAAACCCTTGAACGGGGCGATGAAGCGCGGCGCGTCTTTGGTTTCCATCATCCCCCAAATGACTTGCACCGACCGGGGCACCCGCTCGTCGAGCTCGGCAAGCGCATGGGCCACAGCCTGGCCGCCGGCCTCGTTGTGGCCGCCGTCGAGCCACAGCTCGGTGCCCTCTTCCACATAGGCGTGCAAGCCGCCGACCGGCAGGCGCTCCAGCCGCGCCGGCCAGTGGGCCTGTGTCATGCCGTGCTCCAGGGCCCGCTGGGTCAGCGCATCGCCGAAGGCCACGCTGGCGGCGGCGATCGCCGTGCCGGCATTGTCGATCTGATGGCGGCCGGCGAGGCGGGGCAGCGGCAGATCGAGCAGGCGCGAGGTCGTCTGGAACACCAGGCGCCCCTGCTGCTCATACATATCGAAATCGCGACCGGCGACATGCAGCGGCGCGTCGACTTCCGCCGCCCTCGCCTCGATCACGGCAAGCGCTTCGGCCTCCTGACGGCCGACGACGCAAGGCACGCCGGCCTTTAAGATGCCGGCCTTCTCGCCGGCGATCTCCGCCAAAGTCTCGCCGAGAAACGAGACATGGTCGATGGAGATCGGCGTGATAATGGTCAGCAGCGGCTTGGCCACCATGTTGGTGGCGTCGAGCCGGCCGCCAAGCCCGGTCTCCAGCAGCAGCAGATCGGCCGGCGCGTCGGCGAAAGCGAGGAAGGCGGCTGCCGTGGTGATCTCGAACAGCGTGATCAGTTCACCGCCGTTGGCCGCTTCGGCGCGCGCCAGACAATCGACCAGCACCTCCTCGCTTACGGGTGCGGCGCCATGAGGGCCGGCCAAAACCACACGCTCATGGAAGTCGATTAGATGGGGCGAGGTGTAGACATGCACGCCCTTGCCAAGCCCTTCGGAAATCGCGCGCAGAAAGGCGAGCGTCGATCCCTTGCCGTTGGTGCCGGCCACATGCACGACCGGCGGCAGCTTGTCTTGCGGATTGCCCAGGGCGGCGAGCAGGCGCTCGATGCGGCCGAGCGACAGGTCGATGGACTGCGGATGCAGTTTCTTGAGACGCTCGAGCAGCGTGTCGCTCGTCGCAGAGCGAGGGCGGGGCGATGGACCCCCGGCGCTATAGGGGAGAGTCGTCAATCGTGAGAGACCTTAGGCGCTAGTGCGGCGGATTAGGATTAGCGCCATTGCCGGGCGCGCTCGTCAAGGCCTCATCCGGGTGGTCAGCCTCATCGTTGGAGGCGGTCTCCACGGCGAAGCCGTTGCCCTTGTGTGAATTTCCATGGGAATTGCCCTCGGGGGCGGCGTGGTCCTCGGCTTCCGCATGCACCGAGACGGCAATATCGCGGCCAGGCCGGCGATGGGTAAGAAGATTGCAGACCCGCGCCAGGGTGCCGCGCAGCTCGTGGCGGTGCACCACCATGTCCACCATGCCATGCTCCAGCAGATATTCGCTGCGCTGGAACCCATTGGGCAATTGTTCGCGGATGGTCTGCTCGATGACGCGCGGGCCGGCAAAGCCGATCAGCGCGCCGGGCTCGGCGATATGGATGTCGCCCAGCATGGCATAGGACGCGGTCACGCCGCCGGTAGTGGGATGGGTCAGCACCACGATGTATGGCAGCTTGGCCTCGCGCAGCTCTTGTACCGCGACTGCTGTGCGCGGCATCTGCATGAGCGACAGGATACCTTCCTGCATGCGCGCGCCGCCCGAGGCGGCAAAAAGAATAAACGGCACTTCGCGGACCAATGCTGCGCGCATGGCGGCGATGACCGCCTCGCCCGCGGCCGTGCCAAGCGAGCCGCCCATGAAGTCGAAGTCCTGCACGGCGGCGACGATCGTGTCGCCATGGAGACGCCCGACGCCGGCCAAGACCGCGTCGGTCAGACCGGTCTTGCTGCGGGCATCCTTGAGACGATCGGTATAGCGGCGTTCGTCGCGGAATTTGAGCGGGTCGAGAGGCACATCTGGCAGCGCTACCGTCTCGAACTCGCCTTGATCGAACACCGATCTGAGCCGCGCCGGCGCCGACATGCGCATGTGATAGTTGGAGCCCGGGACGACGAATTGGTTCGCCTCGAGGTCCTTGTAATAGATCATTTGTCCGGTCTCGGGGCACTTCACCCAGAGATTGTCGGGTAGATCCTTCTTGCGAAGGATGTTGCGGATTTTGGGCCGGACGACGCTGTTGATCCAGTTGTTCACGTGTCTCTGAACTCTCTTGGTCGCAACATTTCTATTTGTGTTCTAAACCGCCGCCGCTTCAACCTTCTGGCGCAACGCGGCCGACAGACGCGTCACCAGCGCAAGCAGGCACGGCTTGGTTTCACTCGTGGCCTTGCCGTCGGCATCGAGGCTTTCGGCAATGGCCGCCACAAGCGCCGAGCCGACCACCACGCCTTCGGCAATACCGGCCAACTCGGCCACCTGCTCTTCCGTCTTCACGCCGAAGCCGACGGCGATGGGCAGGTCCGTGTGGGCCTTGATGCGACCCACATGGGCGCCAACCGAGCCAACGTCCGGCGCCGCCGTGCCGGTGATACCGGCGATGGAGACGTAGTAGACGAAGCCCGACGTATTCGCGAGCACAGCGGGCAGGCGCTTTTCGTCCGTGGTCGGCGTGGCGAGGCGAATAATGTCCAAGCCGCCCGCGGTCGCGGCCGGCCTCAATTCTTCGTCCTCTTCCGGCGGCAAGTCCACCACGATCAAGCCATCCACTCCGGCGTCCACCGCGTCGGCGATGAAGCGGTCAACCGGATACACATATATGGGGTTGTAATAGCCCATTAGCACTATCGGCGTCGTATCGTCCTTGACCCGGAATTCCTTAACCATGGAGAGCGTCTTTTTCATGGTCTGGCCGGCGTGAAGCGCGCGCTGCGAAGCGGCCTGGATGGCCGGACCGTCGGCCATGGGATCGGAGAACGGCATGCCGAGCTCGATGACATCGGCGCCGGCGCCCGGCAGGCCCTTGAGCATGGCAAGCGAAGTGTCGTAGTCGGGATCGCCCGCGGTGATGAAGGTCACCAGCCCGGCGCGTCCCTGCCGCTTCAGCGCGGCGAATGTCTTGTCGATGCGGTTCGCCACTCAGTTCGAGCCTCGTGTTTTGGCGCTCAGATAGCTCTCAATCGAATCGAGGTCCTTGTCGCCGCGGCCTGAAACATTGACCACCATCAAGTGATCCTTCGGCTTCGTCGCCGCGATGTCGATGACGCGGGCGAGCGCGTGCGCCGGCTCGAGCGCCGGGATGATGCCCTCGAGCTCGCTGCAGAGCTGGAACGCAGCCACGGCCTCATCGTCCGTCGCTGACAGAAATTCGACGCGCCCCACGTCGTTGAGCCAAGCGTGTTCGGGTCCGATGCCCGGGTAATCAAGTCCTGCCGAGATCGAATGCGCCTCTTCGATCTGGCCGTCCTCATCCATCAACAAATATGTCCGATTGCCATGCAGCACGCCAGGTCTGCCGCCGGCGATCGAAGCGGCGTGCTGGCCGCTGTCGAGGCCGTGACCGGCGGCCTCGACGCCATAGATTTCGATCCCCGGCTCATCGAGGAAGGGATGGAACAGGCCCATGGCATTGGAGCCACCGCCGATGCAGGCGATGAGCGAATCCGGCAGCCGGCCTTCGGCCTCAAGCATTTGCTCGCGCGTCTCGCGGCCGATGATGGACTGAAAATCGCGCACCATGGCAGGATAGGGATGCGGCCCCGCCACCGTGCCGATGCAATAGAACGTGTCATCCACATTGGCGACCCAGTCGCGCAAGGCCTCGTTCATCGCATCCTTCAGCGTCTTCGAACCCGATTCGACGGCGCGAATCTCGGCCCCGAGAATCCGCATGCGCAGCACGTTCGGTTTCTGACGCGCCACGTCCACGGAACCCATATAGATGATGCAGGGCAGACCGAACTTGGCGCACAGCGTTGCCGTCGCGACGCCGTGCATGCCGGCGCCAGTTTCGGCGATGATCCGCGTCTTGCCCATGCGCAAGGCCAGCATGATCTGGCCAAGGACGTTGTTCACCTTGTGCGCGCCGGTGTGATTGAGTTCCTCGCGCTTAAAATAGATCTTGGCGCCGCCGCAATGCTTCGTGAGACGCTCGGCGAAATAGAGTGGCGACGGCCGTCCGACATAGGTCGCGAGATGACCGTCCATCTCGCCCTGGAAGGACGGATCGGCCTTCGCGTCGGTATAGGCCTGCTCTAGATCCAGGATCAGCGGCATCAGAGTCTCGGCCACGAAGCGTCCGCCGAACAAGCCGAAATGGCCATCCTCGTCGGGACCTGCGCGGAAGGTGTTGGGGGGCGGTGTGTCGGTGACCGTGCTCATGATGCTTTGGCTTGCTGTTGGGCGGCGCGCGCCGCCTGAATAAAATGCTTGATCAGGGCTTCGTCCTTGACGCCCGACTCGGTCTCTACGCCCGAAGATACATCCACCAAGGTGGCGCCGGTCAGGCGAACCGCCTCGGCGATGTTCTCAGGATTGAGGCCGCCGGAGAGGCCGAAGGGCCGCCGCGCGGCGGCGAGAATACGCCAGTCGAAGGGAATGCCGTTGCCGCCGGGCAGCGCCGCATCGGGCGTTGCCTTTGCGTCGAACAGGATCTGATCGGCTATGTCGGCATAGGCGCTGGCGTAGGCGACATCCGCTGCCGCAGCAACAGGGATCGCCTTGATCACCGGAAGCTTGGCCCGCGCCTTGACGGCGGACACACGCTCTGGGCTTTCGTGACCATGTAACTGCAGAAGATCGGGGCGGACGGTGCCTGCCACCTGGTCGATCAGGGCATCGTCCGGATCGACCATGACGGCCACGGTCGCGACCCGTCCGCGCGCGGCTTCAGCCAGGCCTGCGGCCTGTTGCAAGCCCAGATTTCTTGGGCTCTTGGCAAAGAACACCAGCCCAACGAAGTCGGCGCCGGCGGCAGCCGCAGCTTCGAGGATGGCAGGCGTTCGCACGCCACAGATTTTGACCTTGACCGTCACGGGGGCTCTCAAGGGCTCTCGGGTGAGGTTTGCCAGCCTTTTTGAGGCCTGGCGCGGGCTCACCCTATGAAATCCAGGCCTCTAAGTCCATCGCACTGCAACATTGGCGTTGCGGAATGGTTCAGGGGGATTGCCGCGGCCTAGGCTCCAAGAAGGCCCTGCTCCGCCAGCGCCAGGCCGCCACGCCAGAGCCCAGACCGCCTCCAGCACGCCAAACGGCCAGGCGCCCTGCAGGAAGCCATAGGCCGAGCCGAGCAGACAGGCCCCGGCAAAGGCGAGAATGAACCACGGGCTTCTGTCCTCCAGGGTGTAGGTGACGAGCATGGCCGTGACCGCCAGGAGACCGAAGGCCGTGAGCAGGTCCATGGCGGGGTCAGCTGTTATTCGGCGGTCAGCTGCGGATGGGCCGGACTGACAGTCTCCAGCTCCTTCTCGAGCCGATCCGCCTGGCGGCGCCAATCGCGTGCCTCGCGGGCTTCCTCGCGCGCGGTGCGGCGCCATTTGCCCTGGTTCAGCCAGGAAGCCACCCCGCCGACCAGCAGGCCAAGCGCGAAGGCGCCAAGCAGGAACAGAAAGAACGGCGCCTCGAGTGATAGGTTGGGCGCGTCGCCCCCGAACGGATCGAGGCTGAGGACTGCAGGCGCCCGGTTGACCACGGCAAGCGCGATCAGCACGGCGCCGAGCGGGATCACTACGACTGCGAGGATCAGTTTACGCCACACGGCTGCTCCTTAGGGACCGCCGAAGGCTTGTCAGCCGCCGTCCCGACCATCAGGGTTCAGGCGTTCACGCAGCTCCTTCCCGGTCTTGAAAAAGGGCACGTATTTGTCCTCGACAAAGACCGTGTCGCCAGTACGCGGATTGCGCCCCTGGCGCGCCGCGCGATGTTTCACCGTGAAGGCGCCGAAACCACGCAACTCCACGCGGTCGCCGCGCGCCAGCGCGCCGGTGATCTCATCAAGAACGATGTTGATGATGCGCTCGACGTCACGATGAAAGAGATGCGGATTGGCCGCCGCCACCCGCTGAATCAACTCGGATTTTATCATTATACGCCCCACAGGGCAGTGGTCGTTGCCGACACCGCCCAAGCCCCCTACTAGTTGGATGCAGGGTGCCAAACGGAGACCAGACCGTCAAGCTTGAGCGTGGCCGAGGCCTGCCCCAAAATTGAAGCTATTCTACTGGCCGAACTGCCGAAAATCTCGGCCGTGGACTCGAAAAACCAGCCTAACAGGCCATTGGATTCAGCCTTGGGCTTCCATTCGACGACCTTCAGCCCTGGCGGGAGCTTGCGTTCTTTATTCAACCAATGCATGGCGGCGCGCTCATCGCCGATCTGGTCGACCAGTTTCAACGTGACCGCCTGCCGTCCGGAATAGATGCGCCCGTCGGTGAGGCCCGGCACCGAACTGGGCTCCAACTTGCGGCGCTCCTTGACGAGATCGAAAAACCAGATCTTGGCGTCGTCGACCATTTCCTTGGTCATCTCACGCGCCCGCTCGTCGGTCGGCTCGAAGGGGCTCGGCACGGCTTTGAGCGGGCCGCTCTTCACCTCCTCCATCTTGATGCCAAGTGTCTCGAGGAGCTCGGTGACATTCGCCCATTGGAAGATCACGCCGACGGAGCCCGTGATGGTGTTGCCGTAGACGAAGATGCGATCGGTGGCCAGGGCCACGATATAGGCAGCCGAAGTCGCTAGCGTGCCGCAGGTCGCCACCACGGGCTTCTTCTCGGCGAGACGGCGAATGGCGTCGTACATCGCCTCGCCGCCGGTCGTCGTGCCGCCGGGACTGTTTATATCGAGGATCACGGCCTTGACCTGATCGGCCTTGGCGACGGCGTCGATGAGGTTCTTCATCTTGCGGTCGTCGGTGATCACGCCGCTGATGTCGATGCGGGCGACATGGGGCAGGATGCCGGCGGAGCCTGCCATCTGCTTATCCGCCAGGAAGATGGCGGCGAAAAACAGCAGGCCGCACACCACCGCGGCGATGCGCCAGACCGTCACCCGCCGCTTGAGGCGGCGGCGCTCGATCACACTTTCGGCGTCGAGACCCATTGGCTAATCGCTCAAGATATCGGCGCCACGCGCGGCGCAAAGAAAGGTAGAGGGAGACGGCCCGAAGGCCGTCTTGTCTTATTCCTCCGACGCGGCCTCGGTCTCGGCCGCCTCGTCCTCTGTGGACTTGGCCTTGGCCTTGCGCTTCGGCTTGGGCTTTTCGGCAACTTCCTCGCCGGCCGCCTCGACCTCATCGGTCTCCTCGGCATCCCCGTCCTTGGCCTTGTTCAAGGCCGCGCCGAGAATGTCGCCGAGCGACGCACCGGAATTGGTCGAACCGTACTGGGCCACGGCCTCTTTCTCCTCGGCGATTTCCAGCGCCTTGATGGAGGTCGAGACCTTGCGCGTCTTGGCATCGACCTGGGTCACGACGGCATCGAACTTCTCGCCGACGCCGAAGCGGTCGGGGCGCTGCTCGGAGCGGTCGCGGGACAGATCCGAACGGCGAATGAAGGTCATGACATCATGATCGAGAAGCTTGGCCTCGATGCCATTGTCCTTGACGGCCGTTACCTCACAGGTGACGCGCATGCCCTTCTGGAGCTTCGCCGAGGTTTCGCTGCCCTCGAGCGGATCGGGGGTCAGCTGCTTGATGCCGAGGCTAATACGCTCCTTGTCGGAATCCGCCTCAAGCACCACGGCCTTGACGGTATCGCCCTTCTTGAATTCCGCGAGGGCTTCCTCCCCAGACTTGGACCAGTCCAGATCCGACAGATGCACCATGCCGTCGATGCCACCTTCGAGGCCGACGAACAGGCCGAACTCGGTGATGTTGCGGACATCGCCTTCGATGATGGCGCCGGGCTCGTGGCTGCCGGCGAAGGCGATCCAGGGATTCTCCTGGGTCTGCTTCAGGCCAAGAGAGATACGGCGCTTGTCGGGATCGACCTCAAGCACCTGCACCTCAACCTCTTGGCTGGTGGAGATGATCTTGCCGGGATGGATGTTCTTTTTCGTCCAGCTCATCTCCGACACGTGGATCAGGCCCTCGACGCCGGGCTCAAGCTCGACGAAGGCGCCGTAGTCGGTGATGTTGGTGACCGTGCCCTTGAAGCGCGCATCCACCGGGTATTTGGCGGCAATGCCATCCCACGGATCGGAATCGAGCTGCTTGATGCCGAGGCTGATGCGCTGGGTCTCCGGGTTGATGCGGATGATCTGCACCTTCACCGTGTCGCCGACATTGACAATCTCGCTCGGATGATTGACGCGCCGCCAGGCCATATCGGTGACATGGAGCAGGCCGTCGATGCCGCCGAGATCGATAAACGCACCGTAATCGGTGATATTCTTGACCACGCCCTCGATCACCTGACCCTCTTCGAGGCGGGCGACGATCTCGCTGCGCTTCTCGGCGCGAGTCTCTTCCAGCACGGAGCGGCGCGATACGACGATATTGCCACGGCGGCGGTCCATTTTCAGGATCTGGAAGGGCTGCGGCGTGTTCATCAGCGGCGCCACGTCGCGGATCGGGCGGATGTCGACCTGGCTGCCGGGCAGGAAGGCCACGGCCCCGTCGAGATCGACGGTGAAGCCGCCCTTCACGCGATTGAAGATGATGCCTTCGACGCGCTCGTTGCCCTTGTATTTTTCCTCGAGCCTGGTCCAGCTCTCCTCGCGGCGCGCCTTGTCGCGCGACAGCACGGCTTCGCCAGCGGAGTTCTCGACGCGCTCAAGATAGACGTCGACCTGATCGCCGACGGAAAGATCTGCGGGGCGGCCGGCGACGCCAAATTCCTTCATTGGCACGCGGCCTTCGGTCTTCAGCCCGACGTCGATAACAGCGACGTCTTTTTCGATGGAGACCACAGTGCCCTTGATGACACTGCCTTCCTCGAGTGCGGCCCCGGCCAGCGACTCTTCAAGAAGGGCCGCGAACTCGTCGTGGCTGGGATGGCTGATGCTCGTCTGCGTCTCGTTCATTTAGGCTCCTACTCGGCGTCCCGCTCAAACGCGTCTCTTTGCGTCGCGTGAACCCGAGGCTCGTGTTGCAACCAATGCGGCAAAATTCGCGAAAGCCGATGGGCCGCCCTCTCGGCTGCCCAGCCTCCGCTCGCTTCAACCGCGGAAATAACATTCAAAGATGATGTGCCAATGCGAAATCGGCACGGCCTCAACCGGCGCGCCCCGCATTGCCCATCGCAGCTTCGATGAGATCGATCGCTGCCCTGAACGCGGCGTCTATATCCAAATTTGTGGTGTCGAGCAAGGCTGCGTCTTCAGCCTGGCGCAGGGGAGCCGTCGCTCGGATCGTGTCACGGTGGTCCCGATCCTTGATATCGGCCAGTACATCGGCCTCCAGGACGGTCCTAGACGGCCCGCTTGCCACAAGCTCCAGAAACC
Organism: Methyloceanibacter sp.; assembly: GCA_035528655.1. Taxonomy (GTDB): domain Bacteria; phylum Pseudomonadota; class Alphaproteobacteria; order Rhizobiales; family Methyloligellaceae; genus Methyloceanibacter. The sequence continues at coordinate 100,168 of DATKYG010000042.1, read as the reverse complement.
GGCGATGGGCCCGCTGCTCGGCCGTAGCGGTCACAAACAGCTTCACGTCGGCATCCGGGCATATCACCGTGCCGATGTCCCGGCCATCGATCACCGCACCGGGTGGAATCCGCGCAAATTCGCGTTGGTAGGTCACAAGCACCGCGCGCACCTCGGGGTGGCGGGCCACGATGGATGCGGCCTCCCCCAGTCCCGAACTGCGCAGAACGGGGTCCTCAAGCGTTGCCACGTCGAGATGGGAGGCGGCCGTGACGGCGGCGCTCGCCTCGGCGACATCGCCGCCTTGGGCCAGGGTATCGCGGGCCACGGCCCGGTACAGCGCGCCTGTATCGAGATGGCGGAGCCCATAGTGGGCGGCAATGCGCTTTGCGACGGTGCCCTTGCCGGATGCCGCCGGACCGTCGATGGCGATAATCATGCGAGTTCCGCTCCCAGCTCGGTCATCAGTGGTACGAATCCGGGGAAGCTCGTGGCGATCATGCTCACGTCGTCCACGGTGACGGGCGCCTCCGCCCCGAGCCCGAGCGTAAGGAAGGCCATGGCGATGCGATGATCCATGTGGGTCGCCACCAGCGCGCCGCCCTTCACCGCGCCGCCGCCTTGGACGATCAAATCGTCGCCGTCGATGTGGACCGCGACTCCGCAGGCTTCGAGCCCGGCGGCGGTGGCGGCAAGCCGATCGCTTTCCTTCACCTTGAGTTCGGCGAGCCCCGCCATATGCATCTCGCCTTCGGCAAAGGCGGCGACCACGGCCAGCACCGGATACTCGTCGATCATCGACGGCGCGCGCCCCGCGGGCACACGCACGCCACGAAGCGGGCCGGCCTTGACCCGAAGATCGCCCACCGGTTCACCGCCTTCGTCGCGCAGGTCGAGTACCTCGATCTCAGCCCCCATCTCGCGCAAGGTGTCGATGAAGCCGGTGCGCGTCGGATTCATCAGCACGTTTTCGATCACGACGTCGGAGCCTGGACAGATGAGAGCGGCCGCGACGATGAATGCCGCGGAACTCGGGTCTCCCGGCACCGCGAACGTCGCGCCGTGCAGCTCGGCATCGCCGCACACCGTCACGGCCCGGCTGCCGTCGGCTCTATCCTCAACCCGGAGTTCGGCCCCGAAGAACGCGAGCATGCGTTCGGTGTGGTCGCGCGTGGCGAGCGGCTCGACCACGGTGGTGCGCCCTGGCGCGTGGAGCCCGGCAAAAAGGATTGCCGACTTCACCTGCGCCGACGGCACAGGCAATTCGTATGCGATGGGAACAAGGTCTCCGGTGCCGCGCACGGCGAGAGGCAAGGTATCCCCTTCGCCCTCCACTTGCAGGCCCATGGTGGTGAGGGGACCGAGCACGCGCCCCATTGGACGGCCGGACAAGGACGCATCGCCGGTAAACTCGGCGCGCATGTCATGGCCGGCGACGACGCCCAGCATGAGACGGCTCGACGTGCCGGAGTTGCCAAAATCCAGCGGCTCACGGGGCTCGCGCAGTCCGCCAACGCCTTGGCCGAGCACCTCGACGGCACCGTCTCTGTGCGTGACCTCTGCGCCGAGCGCTTCCAACACTTGTGCCGTGGCCTTTACATCGTCGGCGTCGAGCAGTCCGGTGATGCGGGTGCGGCCGGTCGCCAACGCGCCCAGGATTAAGGCACGATGGGAGATCGACTTGTCGCCAGGCACCCTGACACGGCCGGAAATGCGCGCGGATCGGCGGGCGGTCAGGGGGTGCGGCATAGATTCTCGATTGGGGTTTGGGGGTGCTCGATAGCTTTTGACACTACGCATGAGGCGTGGCAATGGGGAGTCAACGCAAGGCTAGCTTCGAGGAGCGTCAATGTCGAAACCCGCACGGGGAACCAAGCGCGTTTGCCCGAGCTGTGGGGCGCGGTTTTACGATTTGGGCCGTTCGCCAATTACCTGCCCTGCTTGCGAAGCCGTGTATCAGGTCACGCCGCCATCCTCGCGGCGGAGCGAGCGCGCCGCACCAGCCGAAGTCAAGAAGCCCGTGGTGGTCGAAGAAGATCCGCCGGTGATGGGTGGTGCCGAGGTCATCAGTCTCGATGAGGCGGCGGAGGCCGAGGAGGCTGCGGTCGACGACGACGATATCGCGCTCGACGACGACGATGACGACATTCCGGCCGTCGACGACGATGACGATACGTTCCTTGAGGAGGAAGAAGACGCCGACGCCGACGTCACCGGTATTGTCGGCGGGGGCCCCAAGGAAGAAACCTAGGAACGGCCGCCGCGAGACGGCAGCATTCCGGGGTCGCCGACCAGTGGGCTCGTATTTCGCTTGAACCCGCGGGACGCCCGGCCTAAGTGAAGCGTCTGATTTTTTGCGGTAGGCTCAAGGGCCCGCGAAATTTCTCTGTTCTCAAGGGGCCATAGCTCAGTTGGGAGAGCGCGTGAATGGCATTCACGAGGTCGTCGGTTCGATCCCGTCTGGCTCCACCAGTTCCCTTCTCCTTGGACACATGACGTGAGGCAACGCCCAGGGCGCAGCCTGAGACGGCAACTTGACCTGCCGCCGGTACGCGTCCCGACGGTCGCGTCCGGCGCGTTCGCGATCGGCGCGCTTGCCGTGGGCGCACTGGCCATCGGTGCCTTGGCGATCGGGCGGTTGAGCGTGCGCCGCGCGGAGGTGGCGAGGCTTCATCTCGGCGAGGTGCAGATCGACGACCTCACGGTGCGCCGGCTGCGGGTGATCGAGACCGATGACGGCGCGGGCGACTAAACGGCGTCAATGACCGCCGACGACGCCGACGGTGATGCGCGCCACGCGTGCGGCGCCCACCAGAGCCGGCAGATCCCGGTCATAGGCGCCAGGCACCAGCAGGACCGTATCGCCCTTGGCGGCCGCCTTAATGGCGTGTGACAGGGCTTTGAACGCCGTCTCCGGCTTGCGGCCGTCATTGCTGTCGAGGCCAGTCTTGGGGTCAACGTACCAGGTCATCGCGTGAGCGCTCCAATTCGACGCATTTGCGGACGTTAGGGCAATGCCCCGCCCTCCGATAGGGCTTCTGTGGGGCGGCCTGTCCGGCTTGGCTTGTGCTTGAATTCGTGGGCAGATTTCCCATATGCCCCTTGGTTTATGAAGCTCAGCGCCGCGGCGGGCTGAGGATGTGACTCGCGCAATCGTCACCAGCATGCGCGGCCGCTGATGGAAGAGGTTTTCCGCCGGATGTCGCGCATGGCATTTCTCGACGGCAATCTTTGGTTAACCCTGTCTGGACAACGCCTCGACGCGCCCGCCAAGGCGGCCGAGGGCGGCTATCCGCCCTACAATATCGAACTCTTGCCGGAGGATGATCGTGGACCCGAGGCGCTGCGCATTACGCTGGCGGTCGCCGGTTTCGGACTTGACGAACTCGACGTGAGCGTTGAGGACGGTGAGCTGATGATCCGAGGCGCCAAGCACGACGAGGCCGACAAGGATTATCTTCACCGCGGCATCGCCGCGCGGCAATTCAAACGGAGCTTCGCCCTCGCCAAAGGGGTCGAGGTACGCAAGGCCGAATTGCATGATGGTCTGCTGGCCATCGTGCTGGAAAGGCCGCATAGGGAGAAACGTGTACTCAAGGTGGGAATCTCACCTGCAGGCTGAGCCCGTGTTGCGCCATGACGCGCCCGCGCTTCTCCACGAGGAACCGGAGTCCAAATGAATAAGATCGAAAACGAAGAGGCTCGCCATTTGATGAGCCTGAAGGAGCTCGCGCTCCTCGGCGACGGCGAGGTCGCCTATATCAGGCAACTCGACTTGGATTCCGCCGAGCGGCTGTTTCCAACGCTCGACGACGCGCCCGAGGGCATCGACCTGTTCGCCGTGCTGGGTGCCGACGGCACGCCACTAGCGCTGACCGACAGCCGTAACGCCGCGATCGCCAACGCGCTCGAGAACGACCTCGTTCCCGTCAGCGTCCACTAGATCTTCACCCTAGACGTTATCGTCCACCGCTTTCGGCATTGTCGGCCGGCCCCCTTTTAGCAACGGCGCGCGGCCGCGTGCATAGTCGAGCCAACCACTTTTCCAACGAGGCGGCTCGCATGACATCGGTGTTCGTGTTCAAGGTTGGGCGGTGCGCCGCATTCGGCCTGGTGATGGCGGCAAGCCTCGCCGGCGCCCATCCCAGCGCGGCGCGCGCGGACGCGTTGCTCGATGAGACCGTCGCATTCACGGGCGAAATCCTCTACCTCCAGTCCAACGTGCCCGGCCTCGTCATCGGGGCGGTGCGCAACGGCGAGATGGCGATCCATGGCTTCGGCGAGACCGCCGATGGCGGCGAGGCGCCCAACAGCGACACGCTCTTGCGCATCGGCTCGATCACCAAGGCCTTTGCCGGCAACGTGCTGGCCAGTCTCGCCGCCGATGGAACCGTGTCCCTGACACAGAAGGTCGGCGCCACCGCGCCGGATCTCGGCTCCGGCGCCGATCCGAATGTCGCCAGTCTCAGGCTGATCGACATCGCCACGCAGGCGTCCGGGCTGCCGCGCGAGGTGCCCCATAAGCCGGGGCCGGCGGACGACCCGTTCGTGCCGATCACCCGCAAGGCGTTCGCTAGTTGGCTGAAGACGGAGCCGTTGCTGTTCGCGCCGGGGACGGGCGTGCTCTATTCGAACTTCGGATACGACGTGCTGGCGATTGCCCTGTCGGAGGCGGCGAAGAAGCCCTATCCAGAATTGCTCGCAGAGACCGTCACCGGGCCGCTCGGCATGACCGACACGACGTTCGAGCCGAACGACGCGCAGAAGAAGCGATTGATGCAGGGGCACTGGATCGACGGCAAACCGATGCCCGATGTGCCGACCGGCGCGGTCATCGTCGGCTCAGGCGGTCTCTACTCGACGCCGAAGGACCTGCTGCGCTGGATGCAATGGCATCTTGACCGCCTCGGAAGCGACGGCGCGGAGGTCCGCATGCTCGATCACGCGGCCTATCTGGTGCGCGACGGGCTCAATCCGGCATCGGGCATGGACGAGTCCGGCCACATGGACGCCATGAGCCTGGCCTGGGTGGTGATGATGCCCGAGGGCGACCGGCCGCTCATCCTGCAGAAGGCGGGCGGGCTGCAAGGCACGCCCTCCTACATCGCCTTTGCGCCGACGCGCGGCATCGCCGTGTTCGTCGCGATCAACAAGTTCGACTTCGCCGCGGCCCTGGGCATGGCGCAAGCCGTCAACGAGATGATCGCCACGCTGGCACCGCGCTAGGCGGCGTGAGACGAGGTTTCTTCCTGGGTGAGAACCGCGTAAAGTGCGGCGGCATCCTTCGACGCGCGGAGCTTGTCGACGGCCGGGCCCTCGCGGAGCAGCCGCGAGATGCGCGCGAGCGCCTTCAGATGATCGGCACCGGCGCCTTCGGGAGCGAGCATCAGGAACACGATGTCAACGGGTTCGCCATCGACGGCATCGAACTCGACCGGTTCGGATAGCCGGGCGAAGAGGCCGACGATCCGATTCAATCCGCCAAGCTTGCCATGGGGAATAGCCACGCCCTGACCGAGCCCGGTGGAGCCGAGTTGCTCGCGCTGCCACAGGACGTCGAAGACGTCCCGCTCTTGCAGGCCGGCGATGCGCGCAGCCCTCGCCGCCAGGTCCTGCAAGAGCTGTTTCTTGCTCTGCGCCTTCAGCGAAGGAACTACGGCCTCGGGTGAGATGAGATCACCTAAATGCATTCTAATACCCGTGTAGCTTGTGTGAGCGGACCGAGCGCGAACGCCGCATGTCCGACTGGCGCATTTCAAGAGCTGGACCGATCCAGCCGATAGTGCGGAACTCCCCGTCCCATTTTTCGACTCACCTACCGTGACGGCAGGTGCCCGATGAACGTCTCGACGGTGTGACAACGCGCTCCTGGACGCAACTGCGCAACGCCTCTTTGGCGCCCAGAATCTTTCCGGTAGCTAGTCTCGTCATGCCCGCGGAAGACTGGCAAAAAGACCCTTCTTGACCCGCGCTTCCCGGGGCGCATACCGCATTTTCGAGGTCCGATTATGTCGCGGCGTCACAAAGCGCCCCGCTCGTCCTCGATCGCGGCGGGAAGCTAGACCCACGGTGTAGGGGTGTCAAACGCAATCAAATTTATCTGCCCTCTTTACATGATTCGTCTTCGCGAACAGGGCGTTAGGCATCAAGTTCAGGCGCTTGCGCCCGCCGCGATGCGCTTCAGCCGCCGGCGCTGCACCGAGGACGGAATACCGAGCGCTTCGCGGTATTTGGCAACCGTGCGGCGGGCGATGTCGATGCCGTCGCCCTTGAGCCGATCGACAATCTTGTCGTCGGAGAGAACGTCGGCTGCGGGCTCCGCCGTGATCATTTCGCGAATGCGATGACGGACCGCCTCCGAGGAATGGGCGTTGTCGCCATGCGCGGTCGCGGCAATCGACGAGGTGAAGAAGTATTTGAGTTCGAACAGGCCGCGATTGGTGGCCATGTATTTGTTGGCGGTCACGCGGCTGACGGTCGATTCGTGCATGGAGATCGCGTCGGCCACGGTCTTGAGGTTCAACGGCCGCAGATGACGCACGCCATAGGTGAAAAAAGCGTCCTGCTGGCGCACGATCTCTTGCGCCACCTTCAGGATAGTGCGGGCGCGCTGGTCGAGGCTTTTCACCAGCCAGTTGGCGGTCTGCAGACAGTCGACAAGATAGGTCTTGTCCTCTTTGCGCATCTTCGTCTTGGACACCGTCGCGTAGTAGGACTGATTGACGAGCACGCGCGGGAGCGTGTCGCTGTTCAGTTCCACAAAGAAACTCCGGTCGGGAAGCGAGCGCACGAGCACGTCGGGCACGATGGGCTGGGCCGGCGCTGACCCGTATTTCAGTCCGGGCTTCGGGTTCAGCCGCCTGACCTCGGCAATCATGTCGCACAGATCCTCGTCGGAGACGCGCGCCGCTCGCTTCAGCGCCGCCAGGTCGTGCGTGGCGAGAAGATGCAGCTTGTCGATCAGCGCGGCCATCGCCGGATCGCAGCGATCCTTCTCCTTGAGCTGAAGCGTCAGGCATTCGCGTAAGTCGCGGGCGAACACGCCACATGGCTCGAATCCCTGCATGACGCACAGGGTCTCCTCGACGAGTTCCAACGGCGCGCCTAGAAGCTCGGCCAGCTCGTCGAGCTCGCCGCGCAGATAGCCCGCCTCGTCGGTCATATCGATGAGATGCTGGCCGATCATGCGTCGCGCCGGATCGGCGAAGGCGAAGCTGAGCTGCTCGGCCAAATGGGTCCGCAGCGTCTTCTCCTCGGCCACATAGGCCTCGAGATTGGACCCTTCGTCACTATCGAAGCGGGGTCCCTGGGACAGACCGCTCCACCCTGAATCGGTCACCGCCCCCGGCGTGAAGGTCTCTGAATCGGGAAACATGTCCTGGGGCTCGGCGTCGAGATCGCTGGTCTGGCTGGCGCCGTTGCCGGTCTCGAGATCGACCCAGTCGCCCTCGGCGGCGTCGCCAGCGTCGCCGGACTCGACGCCCGTGTCCTCGGCCTCGGATGCGGCACCGTTCTTGGCTTCGCCCCCGTCGTCCTTGCCGGGCGTCGAGTTGTCGGCAATGCCGTTCGGCTCATCGGGGTCAGCGTGCTCGAGCAGTGGATTGCGCTCAAGCTCGCTTTCAACGAAGCTGGCAAGCTCCATGTTCGACAATTGCAACAGCTTGATCGCCTGCTGCAATTGCGGCGTCATGACCAGACTGTGACTCTGACGGAGTTCGAGCTTTGTGTTGATCGCCATTTACTAATTCACTCGCGATCGGATTCTCAAATCTTAAACTGATCACCAAGATAGACGCGCCGCACGTCCGCGTTGTTGATGACCTCGTGGGCGGTACCATGAGTTAGTACCATACCGTCATGAATAATATAGGCGCGGCTGACAAGCTCCAGCGTCTCGCGCACGTTGTGGTCGGTGATCAGCACGCCGATGCCGCGCTCGGTGAGATGCCGCACCAGCGCGCGGATATCGCCGACGGCGATCGGATCGATGCCGGCGAATGGCTCATCGAGCAGCATGAAAGACGGGCGCGAGGCGAGCGCGCGGGCAATCTCAACACGCCGCCGTTCGCCACCCGACAGAGCCATGGACGGAGACTTTCTGAGGCGCGTAATGCGGAATTCCTCGAGCAACGAGTCGAGCTGAAGCTGGCGCTCCTTCTTGTTGGGTTCGACCATCTCGAGCACGGCAAGAATATTCTCCTCTACCGTGAGCCCTCGAAAGATCGAGGCCTCCTGCGGCAGATAACCAATTCCCAAGCGCGCCCGGCGGTACATCGGCAGCTTGGTCACGTCGCGCCCGTCGATCTTGATCGAGCCTTGATCGGCGGGGATCAGCCCCGTGATCATGTAGAAGACCGTGGTCTTGCCGGCGCCGTTCGGACCGAGCAGCCCGACCGCCTCGCCGCGCCGGAGATCGAGGCTGACACCACGCACGACGGTGCGCTTCTTGAAGGCTTTGACCACGGAGCGGATGGTGAGCCAGCCGTTGCCGGGTTGGCCTTGATGGGCGGGTTCGCGCACGGACGGCCCAACCTGCGCGGGAGCCTCCGGGGCAGCGACTGCCTGACGGCCTGGGAACGACAGCAACTTGCCCACTGACCCTTTCCGCTCCTCAGTTGAAGCGCTGGCCGGTTAAAATCGGATAAAGCCCCGTTGGGGTCTTACCGGAACTCAGGCACGATCGGCCAGGGCTCGGCTTCGTCGGCGGCCGGCCCTTCAGCCGTGGGATCCTGCTCGCCGGGAGCAGACTCCTCATTGCGTGCGGCGGGCGGAGGTGCGAGCGACTGAGGCTCTCCGTCGGCCCCGTCGGCTTTTGCACTGCTGCCACCGCCTTGCTTGGGCATGAACAGCGCACGGATACGGCCTCCGGTCGCGGCATTTCCTGGGTTCTCGAACCGGCTCTCACCCGACTTCAAATCGATGATAAGCCGTTCTCCCTTTAGCACATTCGGACCTTGCGATAACACCACATTGCCACCCACGGTTACTATCTGCGACGGCACGTCATAGAGCGCCCAGTCGCTGGTGGTGGTCTGGTCGTCTTTGCTGGTGATGACGACGCTGCCTCTCGCCTCGATCTTGTTGATCTGCGCCTCCGGACCAGCAGCTTTGGCTGCCGGGGCAGCGGTTTGACCGGCGGCGGGCACGGCCTCGGCGGGCTTCTGTCCCGTGAGCTTCTCGGCGCCGCCTACGTAGTGTACGTCGAGCTCGGTGGCACGCAGCGTGGTCGTACCCTGCACCGCCTTCACATTGCCTTTGAACGTCGCGTATTTCTTCGCGTCATACACGGTGAGCGTATCGGACTCGATATCGATCGGCTCATCGGAGCTCTCTGACAAACCGCCGAACGAGTTGCTGAGGGTCTGGGCGGGAAGCGGGCTCGCCGGGAAGAGAAGCGCGAGCATCAGTGCTGCCATCCCCGTGACAGCCGAAGCAAATCCGACCCTGTGACGCGGGCTCATTGCGGGCTCACCATTTTCGCATCGCCGGTTTGGACCGGCACCGACCCTGGTACCGGCTGCCCTTGTACCGCCTGCGGCGCTTGAGCGGGTTGCGGCGTGCCGTCGCTTTCCTTCGGCTTCTTGACCAGGTGAACCGCCACCTCGCCGCGGAAGATGAGGATGTGGTCCTGGGACCGGAAGGTGAGCGCGTTGGCGGTGACCGTGCCGTTGGACAGATCGAAGGACACTGGCTGGTGCGAGCGCAGCGTCTGCGTGTCCATCTCGAGGCTCGCGTGCTTGAGTTCGCCGGTGACGCCCGAACTTGTGGCCAGGGTGATGCGGTCCTGCATCACCAGCCGCTCGGCCTTGCTGTTGAAGACGCCGCGCACGGCCTCCATGCGCGACCACCCGCCGGACGCGCTGGAAAGGTCGGCTTTGATGGCGTGGAGCTTGATGATCTCCGGGCTTTTGATGTCCTGGTCGGCATGGGCGGCGCGAACCACATACTTGCCGTTCTTCTTGTCGGTGCCTTCCAAGGTCGGGTTGAGCATCCGCAGATTGCCGTCGGCGATCTCCATGCCGTCGATACTCGCCGTCACATCGCCGACGGTGACGCTCATCCGGGTGGAGACGAAATAGGCCGCCAGGACGAGGAGGCCCGCGACCGGAAGGGTCTTCCGGAGGATGCGGACCATGCGGCTATGGCGCCCGGCGCTCACGAAGGCACGCTCGCGCTCCTCGGGCGTCCGCACGCGATAGCGCGGCCCTGTGTCGAGGAGATTCGCGTCAACTACCATGATTTCCACCAATTTTGTGCGGGACCCCCAGCCTCTTGGCCACCCAGATTTCACCTAGCCGCAGGACTTTGATCACATTGCGACCGCCCGGCTTGGATGCCAAGGGCCAAAGAGGGCCCTGGGCCCACTCGTGTGGCGCGGTCTAGTGGGCGAAGGGATCGATCTCGGCCCAGCCTTCGAGGTCGAGTTCGGCCCTGGTCGGCAGGAACTCGAAGCAGGCGCGCGCTAGATGCTCGCGGCCTTCACGCCGCAGCATGGCGTCGAGCCGATCCCGCAGCGCATGCAAATACAGTACGTCGCTCGCCGCGTAGGTCAGTTGCTCCGGGCTCAGCTCGGCCGCGCCCCAATCGGAGGATTGCTGCTGCTTGGACAGCTCGACCCCGAGCAGTTCGCGGCAGAGATCCTTGAGACCGTGCCTGTCGGTATAGGTGCGGGCCAGCTTGGAGGCGATCTTGGTGCAGTAGACCGGACCCGCCATAACGCCGAGAAAATGCTTGAGCACGGCCATGTCGAAGCGCCCGTAATGGAAGATCTTTAGCACGCTCTCGTCGGCCAGGAGCCGCTTCAGCTCCGGCGCGTCGTAATTTCCCGAAATCTGCACCAGGGCGGCGGTACCGTCGCCGTCGGAGAGCTGCACCAGGCAGAGCCGGTCGCGATGGGGATTGAGCCCCAGCGTCTCGGTGTCGATGGCGATCGACTTGCCCGTAAAGCGGCCCGGGGGCAGATCGCCCTTATGCAGATCGACGGTCGAAGGCTGGCTCAAGATATTGGCCGTCATCGCGGCCCCGCCACATCGGGGCGAAGCGGGGTTGGTGCCCAGGAGAAGACTCGAACTTCCACGCCCTTTCGGGCACTAGCACCTGAAGCTAGCGCGTCTACCAGTTCCGCCACCTGGGCTTGAGGATGTTCAGGTACGATTGGCTGTACTCGTTGTCAATTGCCAGGAGAAGCGCCTTCAAGCGTCGGGCGCTGTAGTGTAATGCTGCAGGTGCACATAGCAGGGCGACGTTAAGGGGCAACTAAGTGGCGGTTGAATTCAACAATAAGGCGCTCGTAACTATCTATGGGGGCTCCGGCTTCCTCGGGCGCCATGTGGTGCGGGCCATCGCGCGAACGGGCGCGCGCATGCGGATAGCGGTCAGGCGCCCCGAACTGGCGGGCCATCTCCAGCCGCTCGGCAGCGTGGGACAGATCAATCCGGTGCAAGCCAATGTGCGCTTCCCGGAGTCGCTGATTGCCGCGGCGGAGGGCGCCGACGCGGTCTTCAATCTCGTGGGCATCCTGTTTCCCACCGGCAAGCAGAGCTTCAAGTCCGTGCAGGACGAGGGCGCGCGCAATGTCGCCGAAGCCGCTAAAGCCTGTGGCGCGCGCAGCCTCGTGCATGTCTCGGCCATCGGCGCCGATGCCGGCTCGCCGTCCGTCTATGGACGCAGCAAGGCGGCGGGCGAGGCGGCCGTGCGCGACGTCTATCCCGACGCGGTCATCTTTCGGCCTTCGGTGGTGTTCGGGCCGGAGGACGATTTTTTTAACCGCTTTGCCGCGCTGGCGCGCCTTTCGCCGGTGCTGCCGCTGATCGGCGGGGGCCATACAAAATTCCAGCCGGTGTTCGTCGGCGACGTGGCCCGCGCCGTGGTGTCCGGAATTACGGGGCTTGCGGGCGCGGACCAGCCCTATGAGCTGGGCGGACCCGAGATCCTGACCATGCGCGATGTCATGGAGCGCGTGCTCGACTATTCCATGCGGACGCGGGTTCTGGTGCCGGTGCCGTTCTGGCTCGCCAAGCTGCAAGCCGCCTTCCTGCAATGGCTGCCCACCCCACCGCTCACCATCGACCAGGTGCGGCTGCTGGAGAGCGATAATGTGGTGAGCGCGGCGGCGATCAAGGCCGGGCGCACGCTGGCGGGCTTGGGGATCGAGCCGGTGGCCGTGGCATCCGTCGTGCCCGACTATCTCGAGCAGTTCCGGCCGCGCGGGCAGTTCTCCGTCTACAAGCCGTGATGCGTCGGGGACGCCGGTCCTAGTCTCAGCTGTAGATCATGACCAGCAGGAAGCCGCCGAGAACCATCCTATAGAGCACGAAGGGCAGGAAGCTGATGCGCCGTACCAGCGCCATGAGGAATGCGATGGCCGCCAAACCGGCGAGGAAGGTCAGCCCGGCGCAATAAACCGCATCCATGGTGATGGTATCGCCGGCGGCAAGCGCCTCGCCGACAGTGAGCACGCCGGCACCCGTGATCGCCGGAATTCCCAAAAGGAACGAGAAGCGCGCCGAGTCCGGCCGGGTGAAGCCGAGGAATCGCGCCGCGGTCATGGTCACGCCCGACCGGCTCGTGCCGGGAATCAGCGCCAGCGCCTGCGCCGCGCCAATGAGGAGCGCGCTCTTGAGCGTCATGTTGCCGATGGTGCGGTCTTGCGGGCCCACCGTGTCGGCCACCAGCATGAGTAGCCCATAAAGAATGGTGTTCCAGGCGACCACGGTGATGTTGCGCTCGAGATCGCCGATGCCGAACTTCTTCAGGAAGAGGCCAAAGGCGATCGCCGGAATGGTGGCCAGCACGATGTAGATGGCGAGGCGTCCGTCGTCGGTGACCTTGCCCTTGAACAGCTCAAGCCCGCCAAGCGTGATGCGCCAGACGTCGCGCCAGAAATAGATGAGGATGGCGAGCAGGGTGCCCAGATGCACCATGACGTCGACGAACTGGCCTTGGTCCGGCCAGTGCATGATATTGGGAATCAGAATCAGGTGGCCGGACGACGAGATGGGCAGGAATTCCGTGATGCCTTGCACTACGGCAATCACGATGATCTGCTCTATCGTCATGGCCCCTCGTCGTGCGGCTTGTTCGGCGCGCGTGCAGGTTCTATACGAGGCACTGGCCCCGCGCGATTCATTTTGGAACGAATAGCCGCCGAAGCCATCAATGGCGAATCTCCTCCACCATCCCCTATGTGCCTTCTCTAGGTCAATTCGCCTTGCGCTCGCCGAGTGCGGCGTCGAGGCGGAGCTTGTGGAAGAACGCCCCTGGGAGTGGCGGCCGGAGTTTCTGGCGATCAATCCCGCCGGCACCCTGCCCGTCCTGGTCACCGACGATTACGGATCGCTGGCGGGGGCCTACGCCATCTCGGAATATCTCGGAGACACCGTGGAGGATCGGGAAAAGCGAGGTTTTGAGCCATTTCCTGGCGATGCGAAGGCGCGGGCCGAGGTCCGGCGGCTGGTGGACTGGTTTCACGGCAAATTCCACGACGAGGTCACCGATTATCTGGTGGTGGAGAAGGTTTTCCGCCGCTTCGGGCCGCAAAGCGCCTCGCCCAATATGGAGGCCATGCGCGCCGGGCACGACAATCTGCGCTATCATCTAACCTATGTCGGTCATCTTACCGAGACGCGCAGCTGGCTGGCGGGCGACGCCATGAGCTTCGCCGACCTGGCCGCGGCCGCCCATCTGTCTGCCCTGGACTATCTCGGCGAGGTGCCGTGGGAAGAATTCGAGCCGGCGAAGAACTGGTACGCCCTGCTGAAATCGAGGCCGTCCTTCAGGCCGCTGCTGCAGGACCGCGTCGGCGGCTTCACCCCTTCGGGGACCTATGCCGATCTCGACTTCTAACGGCACGCGCCCACAGGAGCTGGGCATGGGTGAAACTCTCAAATCAAAGATCGCCGAGGAGGCCAAGGCGCTTGGCTTTGATGCCGTGCGCTTCACCTCGGCAGACCTCGCCGAACAGGACGGCGCACATCTCGATCAGTTTCTCGCCGAGGGCCGTCATGGCGACATGGGTTGGCTCGCCAATACCGCGGACCGGCGCAAGAGCCCGCGCGCGCTGTGGGACGGCGCGCGCAGCGTGATCCTGCTCGGGCTCAACTACGGGCGCGGCGGCGACCCGCTGGCCATTCTCGACGAGCCTTCGCGCGGCGCCATCTCCATCTATGCCCAAGGCGCCGACTATCACGACGCGATTAAGGCCAAGCTGAAGGCATTGGCGGGGCAGGTTCAGGCGCTCGCCGGCGGCGAGGTCAAGATCTTCGTGGACACCGCGCCGGTGATGGAGAAGCCGCTGGCCGCGAAGGCCGGGCTCGGTTGGCAAGGCAAGCACACCAATCTCGTGTCGCGCGACTTCGGGTCTTGGCTGTTTCTAGGCTCGATCTTCACTAGCGCGGCTATCGCTTCGGACGAGGCAGAAGACGACCATTGCGGCGCCTGTCGGCGCTGCCTTGATATTTGCCCTACCGGCGCGTTCACCGCGCCCTATCAAATCGATGCGCGGGCGTGCATCTCGTATCTCACCATTGAGCACAAAGGTCACATCGCGCCGCGTTACCGTGCGGCCATGGGCAATCGCATCTTCGGCTGCGACGACTGTCTGGCGGTATGCCCGTGGAACAAGTTTGCGCAGACCTCGCATGAAACAAGGCTCGCGGTGCATGCCGAGTCCGACAACCCGCCGCTGGCTGAGTTGCTGACGTTGGACGACGCGGCGTTCCGTGCGCGGTTCCGCGGCACGCCGATCAAGCGCACGGGCCGCGACCGTTTCCTGCGCAATGTGCTGATCGCCGCGGGCAACGCGCACGACGCCGATCTCGTGCCGCTGGTGGAAGCGCGGCTCGACGACGCCTCGCCGCTGGTGCGCGCCATGGCAGTGTGGGCGCTGGCGCGTCTGGCGCCCGCGCGCCTGAACGCTTTGCGCGCGTCATATGCGCCCGGCGAATCTGATCCCGCGGTGCGCGGCGAATGGCTGGCGGTGGCCGCGTGAGCCGCCTGTTCGCCTTCGGTCTTGGCTTCTCGGCGCAGGCGCTTGGCAGACGCTTGGCGGCCGAGGGCTGGGAGATTGCCGGCACGGCGCGCGACGACAGCAGAATCGCGCAGCTCGCAGCGCAAGGCTTCGTGGCAACGCGCTTTACCGGCGACACGGACAATCCGGAATTGCTGCGCCTGCTCGCAGGCACGACGCATCTGCTGCACTCGATTCCACCGGGTGCGGAAGGCGATCCGGTGCTTAACGCCTATCGCGACGAAATCGCCAAGCTCGGGAGCTTGGCGTGGGTCGGCTATCTCTCCACGGTCGGGGTCTATGGCGACCAACAGGGCCGCTGGGTGGACGAGACCACGCAACCGAAGCCCAACAGTCAGCGCACCGAAGCCCGCGTCGTGGCGGAGCGCGCGTGGCTGGATTTCGGTGCGGAGATCGGCGTCCCCGTGCAGGTCTTTCGCCTGGCCGGCATTTACGGTCCGGGCCGCAGTGTGTTCGAAAAGATCGCCGCCGGCACGGCGCGGCGGATCAACAAAGACGGCCAGGTATTCAGCCGCATCCATGTGGACGACATCGCATCCGTGCTCGAAGCCTCGATGGCGCGCCCGCGGGCCGGCGCGATCTACAATGTCGCCGACGACGAGCCGGCGGCGCCCGGCGATGTAGTGGCGCATGCGGCGGAGATGATCGGCGTCACACCGCCGCCGGAGGTCGAATTCGAAGATGCCGACCTCTCACCCATGGCGCGCAGCTTCTACGAGGGCAGCCGCCGCATCGGCAACGCGCTGATCAAGTCGGAACTCGGCGTGAAGCTTCGCTACCCCACTTATCGCGAGGGGCTCGCTTCGCTGCTCGATAACTAGGGACGGAAGACGCGAAGCCGCTCCTGCGGACAGCTTACAAGCTGTCCGCTTTAGAGCTGCAGCCCTTTGAATTGCCGCCGGCCTAGCACCCTCCCATCAGACCGCAGAACTGGTAGACCACGCCGATCTTGCCGGTGTGCAGGTCGACGTCATTCGTCCAGTTCCGCGAGAAATTGTCCTCGTAGGTATAGCTGTAGCCGTTGGAGCCGCTCTTCGAGGAAGAGAAGCTAGCTTGGCTGCGATCGTAATCGAAGTGATAGAAGCGATATTCTGTGCGAATCGACATCGCGCGACTGACTTTCATTTGCCGCCACCGCCGACGGTGTAACCATTGGCCCAGACTTGACGATCGTTGAGCACGCGGGCGTTTTGGTCAGAGGGGCTGGAGCTGGAATACGTAAAATCGCCTGCGGCAACACCCCCGATGCCATAGATCAGCACGTTGGGCGTAGCAAACACACCCGCCCGGCCGACAAGAGCGACCATGGCAACCAGGTCATCGGAGAAATTGGCCGACTGGGAGTATGTGCTGGAGTCAGTCGAAGAATTGTTGTCGTTGACGGTGCTGGTGTACATGTACTTATTCGTCCTCTTCGAGTCTCGCCGGCCGTCGCTATCTTGGGTGTAGGTGCTCCACGGCGTCCCTTCACCTTGAACACCGAGCAAGAATCGCGACCCCACCGGCAAATTGTAGCCGACGAACAGATCGGCTTGCGCGCCCAAGGCGGTCCCGCTCGCCGAACCCCAACCATTCTCCGTCGAGGTTGAAGTGGACGTGTAATCTGGACCTGTCGACTTGCTCACCGACGTCGAGGTGTCCTTGAAGTTGGTTTTGGAGTCACCCTGGCCGGCCCCAAAATACCCTCCAAAATAAAAACCCCGCCAAGCGTCGGTGGTCTCCTGGCTCATTGCTGGCGTGGCCAAGCCCGAGCAAATTGCGAACGACGCCGCGATTGAAGCCAATGTTAACTTTTTCATTTCAAACCCCCTGATTTTGATGTCCGTTTGACAAAACCGTTCAAAATACTGTGTTTGGGGGAGAGAAACTGTTGCCCTACGGACTGAATACTAATCAGCCAATTTAAGCTGCAAAATACAACTGCCCGTTGTGATTTGGCAGAGCTGTTAAGGGTTTGTTCTCACCGCGCCGAGCCCAGCGATCAAACTCGCAACACTGGCTTCGAGGCGTCGCAAATCTTCCGAAGTCGACAGGCGGTGATCGCCGCTCTTCACAAGCGTCATCTCGATATCGTCGCTTGCAACCAGGTCGACCAGCGCGAGCGCATGCTGCCACGGCACGTCCGTGTCGCGCATGCCTTGAAGGATGCGCAACGGCGCATTGATCTCGATGTTGCCCGCCGCCAGGAGATGATTGCGGCCTTCTTCAATCAGGATCTTCGTCAGCGGATAGGGGTCGTCGTAGTTCGACGGCGCGTAATAGACGCCTTCGGTCTCTACGATCGCGCGGGTCTTCGGTGACATCTTCTCCCACATGAGTTTTTCCGTCATGTCCCAGGCCGGGGCGATGAGCACGAGACCGGCGAGCCGGGTGTCGCCGGTCTTCGCCAAAGCGCGGGCGAGCAGCAGCGCGATCCAGCCGCCCATGGAGGAGCCGACGACGATGACGCGCCGTCCGTCCAGCAGGCGAAGCATAGCCGTCGATTCTTCGAGCCAATCGCCGATGGAGGCTTCGAGAAGATTTCCCGGCGACAGTCCGTGGCCCGAATAGTCGAAACGGAGCATGGCGTGACCCTGGTCCTCGGCCCAAGACGCGAGCGCCCCGGCCTTCGTGCTCGCCATGTCGGAGAGGAAGCCGGAGAGCCACAGCAGCGCCAGGCCGGAGCCGTCCACGCCCGGATCGTCCCAGCGATAGGCTAGACGGCGGCGTTTAGGCCCTTGGCCAACCTCAAGGAATTGTGGTTCCTGATCGTCCATTCGAATTAGCGCTAGCGCGAAATGGGTTTTTCGCCAAAGACGTGGGTGATGGCAGACGTGACCATATTGCAGGTCGTGCCGCGGCTGGAGACCGGGGGCAGTGAGCAATCGACCATTGAAATGGCCGAAGCGCTCATCCGCGCCGGCGCGAACGCCCTGGTTGCCACCGAAGGGGGGCGCCTGGCAAGTGCGGTGACACGGGCCGGCGGCGAGATCATTGATCTGCCCATGGCGAGCAAGCATCCCGTCACCATGCTGGCCAATGCGCGCCGCCTGGCAAGGCTTGTCGAGACGCGCAACATCTCGCTTCTGCATGCGCGCAGCCGCGCGCCGGCCTGGAGCGCCTTGCTGGCGGCACGCTGGACCAAGCGACCGCTCGTCACCACCTATCACGGCACCTACGGCAACCCCGGCCCGGTGAAGGCGGTCTATAACAGCGTCATGGGGCGCGGCGACCGGGTCATCGCCAACTCGAACTACACGGCCAATCTCATCGCGACGCGGCAGCACGTGGCGCGGGACCGCATTCGCATCATCTATCGCGGGATCGACGGGGCGATCTTCGATCCCTTCGTGGTGCCGCCGGGGCCAGTGGCGCGACTGCGCGAGAGCTGGGGAGTGGCGCCGGACAAAAAGATCGTGCTTCACGCCGCCCGGCTTTCCGGCATCAAGGGACAGCGGGAGACCATCGAGGCCGTGGCTGAGCTGGACCATAAGGGCGCATTCGAAGACGCTATCGTGGTCTTCGTGGGCGAAGGATTGCGCGGGGGCTACCGCCAGGAGCTCGCCGATCTCATCGCGGAATACGGTCTTCAGGATAAGGCCATGCTGCCCGGCCATTGCAGTGACATGCCCGTGGCGTTTCTTGCCGCCCATACCGCGCTGGTGCCCTCGCTGGTGGCGGAGACCTTCGGCCGGACCAGTATCGAGGCCCAGGCCATGGGCTGTCCCGTCATCGTCTCGAATATCGGCGCGTTGCCCGAGACCATCGTGTCGGCGGAGAGCGACGCGGCAGGCTTCACCGGCTATCTGGTCCCGCCGGGCGACGTCCCGGCGCTTGCCGACCGCATCCGGGCGGCGCTTGCCCTGACGCCCGAGGAACGCGAAAAGATCGGCGCGCGAGCGCGGGCGCGGGCGGGTAAGAATTTCGAGCTGGCTCAGATGCAGGCGAAAACGCTTGCCGTATATGACGAATTGCTCGGGACGCAGTTGTCCCAGCTGTTCGAGCATCCGCCGCTATACGAGCCGGCCGAGACCGCCGAGGGCGGCGCCTGACCGGCGTCCTGGCCCTGCCACCTTGCACGGCGTGACTTGTCAGGCCTATTTGCCATCCTGTAGAACCTTTGGACCTAACGTCAGTTCTATATGCGCCCCGTGCCTCGCCGCGGCGAGGGCGCCCGTTCAATAGAGGAGAACGAACATCGTAAGACGGCCCATGAAGCTCACCCCCAATCGGGGAGGCCCCCGTGTCAACGAGGTCATCGACACTCCAAAAATCCAACTCATTGACGCCACGGGCGAGAATGTCGGCGTGGTCGAGATCGAAGACGCGCGCGCGCGCGCGGCGGAGGCCGGACTCGATCTGGTCGAGATCTCACCCAATTCCGAGCCGCCGGTGTGCAAGATCCTCGATTACGGCAAATACAAATATCAGGCGCAGAAGAAGGCCGCCGAGGCGCGCAAAAAGCAGCGCACCGTCGAGATCAAAGAGATCAAGATGCGGCCGAATATCGACACGCACGACTATGACGTGAAGATGCGCTCGATGAACCGCTTCTTCGAGGAAGGCGACAAGGTCAAGGTGACGCTGCGCTTCCGTGGCCGCGAGATGGCCCATCAGGAGCTCGGCAGCCAGCTGCTGAACAAAGTGAAGCAGGACACCACGCAGATCGCCAAAGTCGAGTCGGAGCCCCGCCTCGAAGGCCGCCAGATGGTGATGGTGCTCGCCCCGCGCTAAGCGCGGCGGGCGGTCAGCTCTTCGGTTACGGCAGCTCCCGTCATGGGTTCTGGCCGGCCGAAGAGAAAACCCTGGCCTGTATCGCATCCGAGCGAGATGAGCTTGTCGAGCACGTCCCGCGTTTCGATGCCTTCAGCCGTGGTGCGCAGGCCAAGCACGTGCCCCAGCCCCACGATCGCCTCGACCAGCTTTTCATCGTCCGCGTCTTTCAGCATGTCGGTGACGAATGACTGATCGATCTTGATCGTGTCGAGTTGGAGCTCGCGCAGATGATGCAGGCCGGAATAGCCGGTGCCGAAATCGTCGAGGGCTATGCGTACGCCAAGGTTGCGCAAGGATTGGAGCGTGGCTTTGGCTTCATCCAAGCGCTGCACCACCGCCGTCTCGGTAATTTCGATCTCAAGCCTCTTGGCCGGGAAACCTGCCTCGGTAAGGATGGCCAGAACTCTCTGAGCGAGCAGAGGATCGGCAAATTGCCGGGGCGACAGATTCACGCTCAGATAAATATGCGCCGGCCATGCCTTGGCGTCCTTGACGCCCTGGGTGAGCAGGGAATCCGTCAGGGCACCGATCACGCCGGTATCTTCGGCGATGGAGATAAATGCGTCTGGTTCGATCACGCCTAGATTCGGGTGTTTCCAGCGCGCGCGAAGCTCGTAACCGACGGTCTCTTTCGTACGGAGATCCACGAGCGGCTGATAGTAGGGGATGATCTCCTGGCGCTCCACGGCGCGCTTGATCTCTCGTTCAAGCCGAACTCGTTGCTGGAGCCGCTCGTCCATCTTGTGGTCGAAGAAGCGATACGCTCCTCGCCCTTCCGTCTTGGCCCGGTACATGGCCATGTCGGCCTGACGGAGGACGGTCTCAACGGGGCTGTGTTCGCCACAGAGCGGCCCGACGCGGTCACCCTGCTTAGCATACATCGCCACGCCAACACTGCAGCCCACCTCAAGTGAAAGCGCCGCAAGTTTGATCGGGGTCGGAATCTCATGGACGATGCGGCGGGCGACACGGAGCGGCAGTTCGTCGTCGTCGGAGGCGGCGATCAAGATGATACCGAACTCGTCACCGCCCAGCCGTGCCACCACGCCGGTGTCCTTGACGATCTCGGATAGGCGTTGAGCAACGACGCGCAGCACCTCGTCGCCCAAGCGATGGCCGTAAAGGTCGTTGACCGGTTTGAAATGATCGAGATCGAGCACGAACATGGCGCAGCGTTCGTTCCCGCTGGACTCGCGTACCCGGTCGTCGAACTCTTCGAGAAATCGCCGGCGATTGGGGAGCCCGGTCAGCGCGTCATGCCGCGCCAGCCGCTGTGCCTCCCCTTCGGCGACCCGCCGCTGCTGCATCTCCGCACGCAGATCCATGATGCGGCGCGCGGAGAAGACGATGGCGGCAACGCCAATAAAAAACAAGAAAGCGACGAGTTCGTCGAGTTGGTAGTCTTCATGGATCCGGCTGTATTCGAAGAAGAGGTCGAAGGCATCGATCCATACGAGAAAAGCATAGACCGGACCGCAAGCGCCAAAATGACCAGTAAATCACGCTGGGCCCCGGGCATTCCCTTAAGCTAATTGGCCCATTTTTCGGCCATTTCCCCGCTCCTGATTGGCTCTACTCTACGTTGTGCAAACGCTTCGAGTGCTCGCCAACCTATTGACTGCCAACGCATATTTGAAGGTGTAGTTGGAGCCGTAAGGCGCGAAGCAAGCGTTAAGGGGCGTGGTTAAGCATTCCCCTTCGGCCGCGTATTGGCTCTTTCAACCCGCGAGAAATCCCCCTATAACGCGCGGTTCAAGGAGCCGCCCGGCAGGGCATGCCGTGGCGGCTCGCAATGCTTTCCAGCATCACGTTCAAGAACGCCGGGTGGGCCTCGCCTGCCACGGCCTAAAGTCAAGGAAGCCAAATGCCCAAGCTCAAGTCAAAGAGCGGTGCCAAGAAGCGATTCAAGATCACGGCCACCGGCAGGGTGAAGTGCGCCCAAGCTGGCAAACGTCACGGCATGATCAAGCGGACGACGAAATTCATCCGTGATGCCAGGGGGACGATGGTCCTCGCCGACGAAGACGCCAAGACCGTGAAGAAGAACTTCCTCCCCTATGGCCGCTAGGCCGCCCAGGGCGAGACCTCAAATCGAAGGAGCACCGCAATGTCACGTGTAACACGCGGCGTTACATCCCATGCCCGCCACCGCAAGGTGTTGAAGGCGGCCAAGGGGTATTACGGCCGCCGCAAGAATACCATCCGCGTCGCCAAGCAGGCGGTCGACAAGGCCGGCCAATATGCCTATCGCGACCGCAAGGTGAGGAAGCGCACGTTCCGCGCCCTGTGGATCCAGCGCATCAACGCCGCCGCGCGCGCCAACGGCATGACCTACGGACGGCTGATCGACGGCCTGAAGAAGGCCGGGATCGAGCTCGACCGCAAGGTTCTGGCCGATATGGCCGTGCACGAGCCGCAAACCTTCCAGAGCCTGGTCGAGGCTGCCACAGCCGCCGCGCGGGCGTAAGGGCACCCGCATCGCCGGGGGGAGGAGCCGCACGCCATGAGCGCATCGGAGCTCGACGGTCTTAAGACCGAGCTGCTCGGGGCAATCGCGCAGGCTTCCGACCTCAGCACGCTGGAAGAGGTGCGCATCTCGGCGCTCGGCAAGAAGGGCCGGGTGTCGGCGCTGATGCAGCGGCTGGGCGCGATGCCGCCGGAGGAACGGCGCGATTTCGGTCAGGCCGTCAACGCGGTGAAGACCGCTGTTGCCGCCGCGCTCGAAACCAAGCACGCGGAACTGGCCGGCGCCGCGACCGCGGCACGGCTAGCGCATGAGCGGGCCGACGTCACTCTGCCGGTGCGCGAGGGTCCGCTCAGCGAAGGCCGCATCCATCCGGTCAGCCAAGTCACCGACGAGATCACCGAGATCTTCGCCGATATGGGCTTTCGCATCGCCGAAGGCCCGGACATCGAAACTGACTTCAACAACTTCACCGCGCTCAACATCCCGCCGGACCATCCGGCGCGGCAGGATCACGACACGTTCTATTTCACCGAAGGGCCCGACGGCACGCGCCCGGTCTTACGCACCCATACGAGCCCGGTGCAGATCCGCACCATGCTGGCTGACAAGCCGCCTTTGCGCGTCATCGCGCCGGGCCGCGTCTATCGCTGCGATTCCGACCAGACCCACACGCCGATGTTCCATCAGGTGGAAGGGCTCGTCATCGACGAGGAGACCCATCTCGGCCATCTGAAATGGGTTCTGGAGGAGTTCTGCAAGGCGTTCTTCGAGGTGCCGGAGGTGAAGATGCGCTTTCGCGCCAGCCATTTCCCGTTCACCGAGCCGTCCATGGAAGTCGATATCGGCTACGCCAAGGTCGGCGACGAGCTCCGCATCGGCGAGGGCGACCGCTGGTTGGAGATTTTGGGTTGCGGCATGGTCCATCCCAACGTGCTCAAGGCCGTCGAGCTCGATCCCAAGAAATATCAGGGCTTCGCCTTTGGCGTCGGCATCGACCGCCTGGCCATGCTGAAATACGGCATGCCGGACTTGCGCGCGTTCTTCGCTGGCGATCTGCGCTGGCTCAAGCATTACGGCTTCGCGCCGCTCTCCGTGCCGACGCTTGCCGCAGGCTTGAGTAATTAGCCATGAAATTCACCCTCGCATGGCTGAAAGAGCATCTCGACACGGAAGCCTCCGTGGAAGAGATCGCCGAGACCCTCACCCGCATCGGGCTCGAGGTCGAGGAGGTGTTCGACCCCGCCACCGCGCTGAAAGACTTCCGCGTGGCCGAGGTGGTGAATGCCGAGAAGCACCCCGACGCCGACAAGCTGCAAGTGCTTGAGGTCGACACCGGCAAGGACCGGCTGCAGGTGGTGTGCGGCGCGCCGAATGCGCGGGCCGGCATGAAGGGCGTGTTCGCGCCCGTGGGCACTTACGTTCCCGGCCTCGACTTCACCCTGACTAAAGCGAAGATCCGCGGCGTCGAGTCGAACGGCATGATGGTCTCCGAGCGGGAGCTTGAGCTCTCCGACGAACATAGCGGCATCATCGAGCTTGCCCCCAAAACCAAAGTCGGCAGCCCGGCGGCCAAGGCGCTCGGCCTCGACGATGCGGTGTTCGACATCGCCATCACGCCGAACCGGCCCGACTGCCTCGGCGTGCGCGGCGTCGCCCGCGACCTCGCCGCCGCCGGTCTCGGCAAGCTCAAGAAGAGCACGATCAAGCCGGTCAAGGGCGGCTTCGAAAATCCTATCGCCATCAAGCTCGAATTCGCCAAGGACACCGCATCCGCCTGTCCCATCTTCGCCGGGCGGCTGGCGCGCGGCGTCAAGAACGGCCCGAGCCCGGACTGGCTGCAGCGGCGCTTGCGCGCCATCGGGCTCCGCCCCATCAACGCGCTCGTTGATATCACCAACTACATCTCTTACGACCGGGGCCGGCCGCTCCACGTGTATGACGCCGACAAGCTGACCGGCGCGGTCCGCGCGCGGCTTGGCAAGCCGGGCGAGAAGTTCACCGCGCTCGACGGCAAGACCTACACCGTGGACGAGGCGATGTGCGTCATCGCCGACGAGGCAAACGTGCTCGGCCTTGGCGGGGTGATGGGCGGCGAGGAGACCGGCTGTACCGACGCCACCACCAACGTCTTCATCGAGTCGGCCTATTTCGATCCGAAGCGCACGGCGCGCACGGGCCGCACGCTGAATATCCAGTCGGACGCTCGCTTCCGCTTCGAGCGCGGCGTCGATCCCGAATTCGTGCTGCCGGGGCTGGAGCTCGCCACGCAGATGGTCACCGAGCTGTGTGGCGGCAACGCCAGCCAAGTAACGGTCGCCGGCAAGACGCCGAAGCCGAAGCCGCCGTTCAAATTCGACATGACCCTGATCGGCCGCTTGAGCGGGCTGGCGCTGCCCCATCGCGACATCAGGCGCAAATTCGCCAGCCTCGGCGTCAAGCTCGAGGGCAAGACCAATGTGCTGAAGGCTACCGCGCCGTCATGGCGTCCGGACATCACTGCCGCCGTCGATCTCGTGGAAGAGGTGGTGCGGCTCACCGGCGTTGACCGCGTGCCCGCCACCCCGCTGACACGCCTCGCCGGCGTGGCGGCGCCGGTCCTCACCGAGCGCCAGGCGCGGCAGCGGCTGGTGCGGCGCCTCCTTGCCTCACGCGGCCTGGTCGAGGCGGTGACGTGGTCCTTCGTGCCGCTCGCCGAAGCCAGACTGTTTGGCGGCGGCCAGCCGGAGTTGACGCTGGATAATCCGATCTCTACCGAACTGGCTCAGATGCGGCCCAGCATGTTGCCGGGGCTGATCACGGCGGCCAAGCGCAATCGCGACCGGGGCTTCGTCGACGGCGCGCTGTTCGAGCTGGGTCAAGCCTATCGTGGCGCAAAGCCTGAAGATCAATATGTCGCCGCCACCGGCGTGCGCTTTGGACAGTCGGCGCTCAATGGTTCGGGCCGGCACTGGTCCGGCGCGGCGCTGGCGGCCGAGTGGGCCGCAGTCAAGGCCGACGCTATCGCCGCGCTCTCAGCATTGGGCGTCGGCCAGGCCAATATTCAGATCAGCCGCGAGGCGCCCCAATGGTTCCATCCGGGACGCTCCGGCGCACTGAAGCTCGGGCCCAAGGTCACGCTTGGCGTGTTCGGCGAGCTGCATCCCGATACGCTTGACGCGCTCGGGGCGGAGGCGCCCATGGCCGCGTTCGAACTGTTCCTCGATGCGCTGCCGGCTTCGAAGCGCAAGGGGACGGCGAAGCCCGCGCTACAGGCCTCGGACCTGCAAGCGGTGCGGCGCGACTTCGCCTTCCTGGTCGATGGCGATACCGATGCCGGCGCGCTGGTGCGCGCGGCGGCAAGCGCAGACCGCGCGCTGATTGCCGAGGTTAACCTGTTCGACATGTTCACCGGGCAAGGCGTGCCGGAAGGCAAGAAGTCGCTGGCCATCGAGGTCACGCTGCAGCCCCGCGTCAAGACGCTGACCGATGCGGAAATCGACGCGGTGGCGGAGAAGGTTGTCGCGGCGGTGGTCAAAGCCACCGGCGGCGAATTGCGCGGCTAACCGCGCCACCTCAGGCTCGCACCTAGTTCGAGCCGAAACCCCAAAATCCTGACGGATTACGCTTCTTCTTAGGGGCGCCATAGAAGGGCTTGTCCTGGCAAGCCGACGCCAGCTGGCGCGCGAGCTTGCTGGGGATCGCCGGGGCCGGCTGAAAGCTCGTGCAGAGCGCGCCGACCTTACCCTCGAGCAGATCCGCGCCTTCCGTGCAGTAGAGCCCGGTGCCGTCCTTGCGTGGGGTGAAGCGCACGCCTTGCGCGGCCTTGCCGTCGCCGAACTGCGCGCCGAGATGGTTCAGAGTGTAGATTCGCCTGATCCCTTGCTCCGGCGAGAAGCGCTCGGGCCCTATATGCGTCTTGGTGAGCGGGATCGCCTCCACCGCGGCGACGCGCCAATAGCCTTGGATGCGCGCCAGATGCACTTTCGCCATTAGGCCGTAGTCGCGGCAGATGCCGAAGCGGGTCATCTCGGCGGTCCCGGGATGCATGAAATTGCCGAGCCCGTAGAAGATCAGCGAGGCGCCATTCATCTCCACCCCTTGCGCCACATGGGGATGGTGGCCGACGATCAAGTCGATGCCCTTCTCGCCCGATGCGAAGCCGCGCCAGTCCTTCAATTGCCGTTGATCCGGCACGACGCGGCCTTCGAGCCCGTAGTGAATGGACAGGATGCGGTAATCGGCCGGCATTTCCGCCAGCCGATTCACCACCAACTTGTAATCCGCCGGGTTGCGATAGGACGCCTGGCCGGTTTTGTCCTTGCCGGCGCGGTGCTCCTCGCGCTGGCCGGTGACGATACCGGTGGCGGCGAAGGCCACTCTGGTCTTGCCGAGCTCCAGACAGCCGGGGCGCGTGGCCTCCTCCAGCGTCGTGCCGATGCCGGCATAAGTAATGGCCCGCTCCGCCGCCGCCACGGCCAGGTGGTACAGCGTCTCCTGCGCGCCGGTGGGGCCGTAGTCCATGGAATGGTTGTTGGCCAGCGAGAACATGTTGAAGCCGGTGCCGATGAGGGCCTTCAGCGCGAGCGGATGGCTCCTGAAATTGTAAGGCGATTTCTGCCCCTTGCTATCGGCGACGAGGTCGTCGCGGTCGGTGACGACGGTCTCGAGATTGACGAAGGCAAGGTCGCCATCGACATCGGGCGCGATGCCGGACAGCGCGTCGGGGAAGCCGATAAATTTGCCGTCCTTGCGGAAACCTCGCGGGTCGACCTTGGCGCCGTTCGGATTGAAGCCGGCGTCGCCGGCCAGCACGATGGTGAGGCGGTCGGGATCGAGCTGCTTGGCGGCACTGCCAATCGAGGCGGTGAACTCGCTGTTGGCGCAGGGCTGAAGACGCACGGCGCCTTGCAATGCGCTACCGCCGGCGACAATGCCTAAAAAGGCGGTGGCCGCAGCCGCGCCGCCCACCGCCTGCAATAAAGAGCGCTTGCGCATGCGGCTTGGCATGGGTCAGCCGGTCCTCATGTCATGGCTCGCGTCTTGACGCGATCCGCGCTTTGGCGAATCGGATCTGTATCGAATCCCAGATTATGGTCGCGGGCAAGGTGGACCATGGCGCGCTCGGTCAGCGCGGTGATGGTGAGCAGCGGATTGACGCCGATGGAGCGGGGAATGACCGCGCCATCACAGACATAGAGCCCGCCATGGACATCCTCGCCGCTCGTGCCGGCGAACACCTGCCCCTTGTGGTTGACCACGCCGCCGGCCGCGTCCGCGCCCATGCCGCAGCCGCCGAGCGGATGGGCCGTGGCGGGCTTCACGCCCATGGTGGTAGTAGCGAGCGGACTCTTGATATAGCGCGCGCCGACGGCCTGCGCGGCCTTGGTCAGCGCTTCGTCGACGCGGGTATAGACCGGCTGTTCGCCGACCTTGGGCCAGTGGACCTGGAGACTGTCCTTGTCGAGCTGGAGGCGGCCCTTGGCGTCGTCATGGGAGACCACGAAGAAGGTCTGGAGGCTCGACAGAGGGCCCTGATAGACGCCCTTGATGAGGCTCTGCGCGGCGCCCAGGATTCGTCCGCCGGAGATAAAGAACACCGGCAGGAGCGGGGCCAAGGCGGACGGCAGCACGCCTTCCTGGATGATCATACTGTGATCGAGATCGCTGGAATCGGGCAGCTCGATCTGGCCGGCGACGCAGGCGCCGATCGTGTCGCCGGCAAATTTCGGCGGCTCACCGACGCCGATGCCGTTGACGCGCTCGCGGCCGCCGAGCGCAAACGCGATGATGTCGCCATTGGCGGAGAAGCTCATCCCCAGCCGGTCCGACAGGCCGAGTCCCTGGTCGCGGGAGCGCAGCAGGATTTCGGTCGAGCCGAGCGTGCCGGCGGCGAGCACCACGGTCTTGCCGTCGACGAAAGACGGCTCGCCATCCTTCTCGGCCGACGGCTTGAAATGGACGCGCCAGCCGCCGCTCAGTTTCTCGATACGGCTGACGGAGAGTTCGGTGAAGATCTCCGCGCCATGGGCATGGGCGTCCGGCAGATAGGTCATGGCGACGGTATTCTTGGCGCCGACATTGCACCCCGAGCAGCAATCGCCGCAGAGCGTGCAAGCGGGCTGGTAGATGCCGGCCGGATTGACAGTGTCCTCGAAACTCACCACCACGGGCGCGGCCACCGGGTCCTGGCCGAAGGCCGCGCTTGCGGTTTGCAGGGCGCGGTATTTGGAGAGCTCGGGCGCGTTGGGATAGCGGGATGGGCGCAGCATGGTCTGCGCCCGCTCGAAGCCGAGATCGAGCAGCCCGTCTCTCGTAATCTCCTCCGGCCAGGCGCGGTCGGCGAAGACCCTTGCGTCGGGACGCAAGCCGACACCGGCATTGATCAGCGAGCCGCCACCGAGACCGCAGCCGACCAGAACATGGATGTCCGCGCCGAGGCGGAAATCGAACAGGCCGGTGCGCGAGCCCGAGCGCATTTTGCCGCCGTTCAGTTGCAGCTCGCGGCGCAGCTCCGGCAGACGGTCCGGGAAGGTGCCGGTAGGAAATTCGCGGCCGCGCTCGATGACGCAGACACGCTGGCCGGCGCGCGAGAGCCTGGAGGCGGTTACGCCGCCGCCATAGCCCGAACCGACCACGACCACGTCGTAAGCCGGTTTCATGGAGGCCGGCGGAAGAGATAGACGCTGTTTCATGCCCCTCAATAACCCAGTTCAGCGAGCTGCCCCAAGCGCTTATGCGGCAAACCCCGGCATCAATTCACTTCACGGTCGCGCGAGAGCCACTTTGCCCGCGCCTTCCCACTCCTTATCGTTTCAATCAGACAACAGGATGGAGAGATTCCCAATGATGGCGCGATGGATTTGCGCGGGCCTGATGGCCGCCTTCCTGGCGGCGTTCATGATCGCCGGCGGCGCTTACGATACGAAGGCGGCCGAGACCAAAACGGCGATCTTCGCCGGTGGCTGCTTTTGGTGCGTCGAGGATGCCTTCGACAAGGTGGACGGCGTGACCGAGACGGTGTCAGGCTATGCGGGCGGCACGACGCCCAACCCGACCTATGGCAGCCACGAGGGTTATGTCGAGGCGCTCAGGGTGACCTACGACCCGTCGAAGGTGACCTACGCCAAGCTGCTCGACCATTACTGGCACAATGTCGACCCGTTCGATCCGGCCGGCCAGTTCTGCGACAAGGGGCCGGCCTACCGGACCGTGGTATTCGTGTCGGACGATACGGAAAAGAACTTGGCCGAGAGCACCAAGGCCACGATCGCCAAGCGCTTCAACCAGACGGTGGCTACCGAGATCCAGCCGGTGACGACGTTCTACGACGCCGAGGGCTATCATCAGAACTATCACACGGTGAATCCGGTGAGCTACAAATACTACAAATGGCGTTGCGGGCGGGCGCAGCGGCTCGCCGAGATCTGGGGCGGGAAGACCAGCTGATACAAAAAGGCCCGCGCCGAAACGCGGGCCTCTTCGTTACGCGGAAATGCGTGACTAGTTCTTCTTGAGGAGGCCGCCCTTGAGCAGGCCCGTCTTTTCGCCCTTGTAATGCGCCTTGCAGGCCTTCTTGTAGGCGTGGCGCGCCTTGCGGTCGTCCGGGTATTTGGCCTTGGCCATCTTGTGGCAGTCGGAATGACCGGCCTGCGCGGACATCGGTGCCGTCATGGTGGCACCGGCGAGGATCACGGTCGCAGCAGCGGCCAGAAACACGTTTCTAAGCATTGATTTCTCCCATTCGTTAGGCGGCGCGATCGCGGAAAGATCCGCCGCATGAGCCACATAGCTCAAACGTTATTGCCAATGTGTTGATCCATGCCTGGGTTCTTTTGACCCGGGCACGAGAAAAGGGGGCCAGTTGCCGCCCCCTTTCCTTCAACTCAATTCAAGTCTGGCAGACCAGCCTATTGGGCGGCCTTCCAAGCTTCCTTGCAGGACTTCTTGAAGGAATGACGATCCTTCATGCCCTTGACCATATCCGGGTACTTCATCTTCGCGGCTTCCTTGCAGGTCATCGCGGCCATGGCCGGCGTGAACTGGAGGGGAAGCGTGGCGGCGGAAACGAGGCCGGCGGCGACAGTGGCGAGAAGCAGTTTCTTGAACATTTGATTCTCCAATCGGGTTGGGACGACCTTCCTAACAGCAATCCTCTAGCGCCCGACAGATACAAATTTAGGGCAATGACCCCCATGGTTTCGCCTTTATTGTCGCAGGGGAGCGCTTGACCGGCGGCCATTTGCTCCCGTACCTACCCGGCCATGAGTTCATCCGAAGCGACATCCCTTTCGAATATCCGAAACTTCTCCATCATCGCCCATATCGACCACGGCAAGTCGACACTGGCAGACCGGCTGATCCAGTTGTGCGGCGGCCTGACGGCGCGGGAGATGAAGGCGCAGGTGCTCGATTCCATGGATATCGAGCGCGAGCGCGGCATCACGATCAAAGCCCAGACGGTGCGCCTCGACTATCGCGCCAAGGACGGGCAGCTCTACGAGCTGAACCTCATCGACACGCCGGGCCATGTGGATTTCGCCTATGAGGTGAACCGGTCGCTGGCCGCGTGCGAAGGCTCGCTGCTGGTGGTCGACGCCACCCAAGGCGTGGAAGCGCAGACGCTGGCCAATGTCTATCAGGCGCTCGACAACAATCACGAGGTCATCCCGGTCCTGAACAAGATCGACTTGCCGGCGGCGGAGCCGGAGCGAGTGCGCGAGCAAATCGAGGAGGTGATCGGGCTCGACGCCCATGACGCGCTGGAGATCTCGGCCAAGAGTGGCCTCGGCGTGGCGGATGTGCTCGAGGCCATCGTGCACCGGCTGCCGCCGCCGAAGGGCGACGTCAATGCACCGCTGAAAGCCCTGCTCGTCGACAGCTGGTATGACGCCTATCTCGGCGTCGTCGTGCTCGTGCGCATCATCGACGGCACGCTCACCAAGGGGCAGCGCATCCGCCTGATGCTGACCGGCGGCACCTATCAGGTGGACCGCGTCGGTATCTTCCGCCCCAAGCAGGAAATGCGGAACACACTCGGGCCCGGCGAGATCGGCTTCTTCACCGGTTCGATCCGCCAGGTGGCCGACACCCGCATCGGCGACACCATCACCGACGAGAAGAAGCCGACGGCCGCGCCTTTGCCGGGCTTCAAGCCGGCGCAACCCGTTGTGTTCTGCGGGCTGTTCCCGGTCGACGCGAGCGAGTTCGAGGATTTGCGCGAGGCGGTCGGCAAGCTGCGGCTGAACGATGCCAGCTTCGACTACGAGATGGAGACGTCAGCGGCGCTCGGCTTCGGCTTCCGCTGCGGCTTTCTCGGCCTGCTGCATCTGGAGATCATCCGCGAACGCCTGGAGCGCGAGTTCAATATCGGGCTCATCGCCACGGCGCCGTCGGTCGTCTACCACATCTATCTCACCGACGGCACGATGACCGAGCTGCACAACCCGGCCGACATGCCGGACACCCAGAAGATCACCAAGATCGAAGAGCCGTGGATCGAGGCGACCATCCTGGTGCCGGACGAGCATCTCGGCGCCGTGCTGAAACTATGCGAGGACCGGCGCGGACGGCAGAAGACGCTCACATACGCGGGCGCACGCGCCATGCTTGTCTATGAGCTGCCGCTCAACGAGGTGGTGTTCGACTTCTACGACCGGCTGAAATCGGTGAGCCGCGGCTACGCCTCGTTCGACTATCACATCATCGGCTACGAGGAAGGCGACCTCGTGAAGATGGCGCTGCTCGTCAACGACGAGCCGGTCGATGCGCTGTCTATCATCGTCAACCGCTCGCGCGCCGAGATGCGCGGCCGGGCCATGGTCGACAAGCTCAAGGACCTCATCCCTCGGCACATGTTCAAAATCCCGATCCAGGCGGCGATCGGCGGCAAGGTGATCGCGCGCGAGACCATCAGCGCGCTGCGTAAGGACGTGACCGCCAAATGCTATGGCGGCGACATCACCCGTAAGCGCAAGCTGCTCGAGAAGCAGAAGGCGGGTAAGAAGAAGATGCGGAGCTTCGGCAAGGTCGACATCCCGCAAGAGGCCTTCATCGCCGCGCTCAAGATGGACGCGGATTAGGCGTCCCTATCTCTCCTCCCCGGGCTCGGAAACCATTTCACGACATCGGCGTTAGGGATGGGCGCGCCGCTCGTCGCGGTGGCTGCATATCGCTGCGCTCAAGATCCCGTCCCGGCTCTATTCCGGCGCCGACAAATTGTTTATGGTTAAGGAACCCTTAAAGACTTGCCTTCGTCTTGCCGCTTTCCAGTCATCCCGGCCATATTTGTGGCAATATATTGATATTGTTGTGTTTCACTAGCTTCTGTACTTGACAGAGCCCAATGTATCACTTCCCATCAGCGCGTAGGGATAGCAGCACGACGGGGGATGTCGCGCTGGGCTCACAGCTCGCAAGCCTTCCTCCGCCCGCAAAAACCAATTGCTGCATCTGGCCGTCTCGTCGTTCGCGCTTCAAGCGGGCCGGCTGTGTTCGGGGTGAAGCGTCACCATTGAGGGGCAGTTGATGCGTATCGCCCTCGCGTTTGGAGTCTGCCTCCTTGGCGGCCTGGCCGGCACGTTGCTGGCGGCCGCGGCGGATACGGACACCGCCAAGACGACAACGGCCAAGGCGAAAATCGCCGAAGCCATCGCGCAGACAGAGTCATCCGCCCAGCGCATCCGCGAGCGCTACCGCGCGCAGCTGAACGACAACACCGTCACCATCATGGCCGGCAGCGGCCAAGGCACCGACTCAGCCATCGTGCAGGACCTCGCCGCAGTGCTCGACGACGGCGCGGCTTTGCGTGTCGTGCCCATGGGCGGCAAGGGCCCGGCGCATAATCTCAAAGACGTGATGTTCATGCGCGGCGTCGACATGGGGATCACCCAGGCCAATGTGCTGAAGCATTTCGCCAAGACCGGCGAACTCGGGCCAAACCTCGAAAGCCAGGTCGCCTATATCGCCAAGCTGTTCAACGAGGAGATGCACGTACTGGTGCGCGCCGATATTACTGACGTCGCCGCACTGGACGGCAAGACCGTCAATATCGGGATTGAAGGCAGCGGCGCGGAGATCACCGCACGCTCCGTCTTCAACGCGCTCGGCGTCACGGTGCAAGAGGTGCATCTCGACGAGGCCGCCGCCCTGGCGAAACTCAAGGCGGGCGCCATTGACGCGACCGTCATCATCGCCGGCAAGCCCGCCCCGATCCTCGCTCATCTCGAGCCGTCGAGCGGTCTCAAGCTTCTCGGCCTGCCCTACCTCAAAGGCCTCGAAGACGACTATTACCCGGCGGCGCTCGGCCATGACGACTATCCGCAGCTCATCGCGGACGGAGACCGTGTGGATACGGTCGCCGTCTGCGCCGTGCTGGTGTCGTTCAACTGGGCGCGCAACAACCCGCGCAACGTCAAGATCGACCGCTTCGTAGAGCGCTTCTTCTCCAATTTCGATGCGTTCTTGGCGCCGCCGCGCCATCCGAAATGGCGGCAGGTCAATTTCGCCGCGACCTTGGAAGGCTGGCAGCGCTCGCCGGCCGCGCAAGCCTGGATCGACCGGGCCAAGGCGACCGTGGCCGCCAATGCAGGCATCGAGGAAAGCGCCGATGACGGTGCGCGGGCGCGCTTCGACACTTTCCTGGCGCAAGCCGACACGGGCGCCGCGGCCGCCTCGGACGACGAACGCGCCCGATTGTTCCGCGCCTTTCTCGAATGGAGCCGAACGCAGAACCAGAACTGACCGTCCCTTTTTTGTCCCACGCGTAGGAGGATGCCATGGTCCAACCG
Source organism: Methyloceanibacter sp. (assembly GCA_035528655.1). Lineage (GTDB taxonomy): Bacteria > Pseudomonadota > Alphaproteobacteria > Rhizobiales > Methyloligellaceae > Methyloceanibacter. Next base: position 66,174 of record DATKYG010000042.1, on the reverse strand, counting down.
GCGCTCAAGAGTTGTCAAATGCCAGACCTGTCGCAGCCGCAAAGCCTCGCCCAGCGGATCGAGGCGGAGATCCGGCTCGGCGCCCGTCCCGAGTTCACCGTGACGTCGATGGCCGAGCGCTTCGCCCCCGATGCGTTGCGTGCGCCACACCATGCGCTCCGTGGGTCACAAGACGAACCGCGGCGGCTCCCCGGCGATGCGGCGCTAAGCGGCCTCACGGGTGAGGGACTTGCCAACCAGGACCTTGCCAACCAGGGCCTTGCCAGCGACTCCCGGCGCTTCGCCTTGACCCGTGGCGTGGTCGTCGTGCTGACGGCAGTAGCTATCGCGCCTGCCATGATCCTCGCTGGGCTGTTGTGGCTCGCCATTCGCGGGCCGGCGGCGCATTTCGATCCGAGCGGTTCGCGGCCTGCGCCGGTCCAACAGGCAGCGGCGGCCACGCCTCTGCTCAGCGCGGTGACGCCTGCTCCGGAGATCGCCCTGTCGGCGCCCGAAGCGATTGCGGTCAAGGCCGGCGAGGCGGCTCCCTTCGCCATCGCCATCGCCCCAAAGGACGCGCCGCCGGCGCGGAGCGTCATCGCTATCCGCGATCTGCCCGAAGGCGTGACCTTCTCCGGCGGACGGCCCTACGACACCAGCGAGTGGAACCTGCGGCCGGATGAGATCGCCGGGCTTACGTTGCACACGCCCGACGACCAGACGGGCGCAACGGACTTGCGGGTGGAATTGGTGGCCGCCGACGGCGCCGTGCTGGCGCGGTCGTCGACGCGGCTGGACATCGCGCCCGTGCCTCATGGGCTTGCCTTGCGGTCGGGCGAGGCCGACCGCGTCGAAACGCTTATGGACCACGGCAACAAGATGATCGCCGTCGGCTATTTCGCCGGCGCCCGCGCCTATTTCGAGCGCGCGGCGGAAGCCGGCAGCGGCGAGGCGGCGCTGGCGGTGGGCGCCACATACGACCCGGACTTCATTGCCGCGCTCGGCGTGCAGGGCATCAAGCCCGAGCCGGCCGCCGCCAAGGACTGGTATGACCGCGCCGAGGCGCTCGGTGTGACGGATCGGGACATGAAGCTGGCAGGCCTCAAACAGGACTGGTCCCAGAGCGGCGGGCCGCCAGCCGCCGTGGACAGCGCCGCTGTGCCGGAGGAGGCCGCGCCGGCGCCGGTGGAGAACCGCCACACGCCAAAGGACGACGACCGGCCCGGTCCGCTCGGCCGGCTGGTGGCGGCGGCGTCGGAACTGACGAGCACGGATGAATGGGTCGAGGTGTCGAGCGCGGTGAATATGCGCGAGGGCGCTTCAGGGACCGCCGACACGCTGAAGATCATGCCCGCCGGCGCCAAGCTGCGCGTCGCAGGACGCGACGGCAATTGGGTGCAGGTTGCCGACCCGGCCACCAAGCAGCAGGGCTGGATCTACCGGCGCTTCTTGAAAGAGACGGAAGCGCCGTAATCCTCATCGGCGTCGGTCCTCATGAGACGGCATTGACGCGCCTCCTCAGCGTGAGGGTCTAGACCGCGGGCGCGGTGCGGACGTGCCACGCCAGATAGGTGAGCGCGGCGCCCTCGCACATCAGCTGAATGCCAAGCAGCACGCCGAGCAGCCAATCGGCGCTGAGCGGCATGTTGGCCCACAGAATGACGGCCAGGAAGATGCTGACGATGCCGCTGCCGAGCACCCAGCCCCAATTGGGAAACGGCTTAATGGTCAGCGCAAAAATGACTTTGGCGATGCCCTCGACCATGAAGAACACGATCAACAGCACGGTGATGACCAAGAGGCCGCTGCCGGGTGCCCGCAGCAGCAGCAGGCCGATCAGAATGGCCAGGACCGCAGAGATCGCCTGCAGCCAGAAATGCGGCACATGACGGGCGCCGATCAGGCCGATGCCTTGTAGCACGCCGCTCATGATCAGGATCCAGGCCAACAGAACGATGATGGTGACGGAAGCGATGAGGGGATAGACCAGGGCCAGAAAGCCGGCGACCACCAGCAAGACACCCTGAATGAGATACCAGAACGAATAGCGCTTCACTGTCTCGCGCATGGCTTGACGCAGCACCGCGGCAGCTTCGTCCAAGGATATTGCCATGAGAACGCCCTCCTTCAGCGTTGCGGCCGAATCAGTATGATGGCCGCGCGTCAGCATACTCCAAAGCCATGTCCGCGTTCGTCATTGCCGGGCTTGACCCGGCAATCCATTCCGCCGACTTATCGCCACGCGGCGCGGTAACGTCATGGATGCCCGGCTCAAGTCCGGGCATGACGGTGCTGAATTTGGGGAGCGGTCATGGAGAAGGCGGACGCGCAAGGGACTTTGCTTGCGTCGGCCATCCGCAAAGCCACCAGGCGGCTCATTCCGTTTCTCTGCCTCGCCTACACGGTCAACTTTCTCGACCGGGTGAATGTCGGCTTCGCCGCGCTGCATATGAACGAGGATCTCGGCTTCTCGCCGAGCGTGTACGGCTTCGGCGCCGGTATCTTCTTCCTCGGCTATATCGTCTTCGAGGTCCCCAGCAATTTGGCGCTGCATCGCTTCGGCGCGCGTACCTGGATCGCGCGTATCATGATCTCCTGGGGGCTCGTTGCCTGCGCCATGGCGTTCGTGTGGAGCGAGACGAGCTTCTACGTTATGCGCTTCCTGCTCGGCGTCGCCGAGGCCGGTTTCTTTCCCGGCATCATCCTCTATCTCACCTATTGGTTCCCGGCGGCCGAGCGCGCCCGCATCGTTGCCTTGTTCATGGCCTCGGTGCCGCTCGCTACCGTGGTTGGCGGACCGATATCCGGCGCGCTGCTCAACATGCACGGCTTCCTCGGGCTGGCCGGCTGGCATTGGCTGTTCATCATCGAGGGCCTGCCGGCGGTCCTCCTTGGCGTGCTCGCTCTTAAGGTCCTCACCGAAAAGCCGGCGGAGGCGGATTGGCTCACACCGGAAGAAAGAAGCGCGCTCAGCGAATGCATTGAAGCCGAGGACGCTGTCACCAAGGAAGTCGGCTACAGCGACATCTACGCGGCGATGACACGCCCGCGCGTGCTTGCGCTCGGACTCCTGTGGTTCCTCATCGTGATCGGCCTGTACGGCATGGGCTTCTGGCTGCCGCAGGTCATTCAGAGCTACGGCTTCGACGATCTCAGCATCGGCTTCATCACGGCCATTCCCTACCTATTCGCCTCCGTGGGCATGGTGCTGTGGGGGCGCCGCTCTGACCGCGTGAATGAGCGCCGCTGGCATATCGCGCTGCCGCTCCTTGTCGCCGCGGTTGCCTTCGCATGTTCGGCTTACACGGCGTTGCTCGTGCCCACGATGATCGCTCTGACCATCGCCATGGTCGGCTTTTACGCCACGCTCGGCCCGTTCTGGTCGCTGCCGACCGCGTTCCTCGCCGGAACCGGGGCTGCCGCTGGGCTCGCTCTCGTCAACTCGATCGGCAATATCGCGGGCTTCGCCGGCGCCTACATCATCGGCCTTCTGAGGGAGGCCACGGGCAGCTTCTCCGTGGCGCTGCTATTCCTAGCGGCGGCGCTGGCGCTCGGCGGGTTGATGGCGCTGTGCTTTCGGGAGGCTAAGACGCCGCGCCGGTGACGATGTGGACCCGTGCGTTCATCCGGACGGCACCGTCCTCCACATGCCGGGCGAAGTGCGCCGTCAAGGTCAGGCGTACCGCCTCGAATGCCGCCTCGCCCGCTTCGGCAGCCAGCTCGCCGACCGAAAAGGATGCCAGCGCAAATTCCGCGGCTTGAGCGGGCGGCAGCCCACCGCCAACGGGGAGCGAGCCGCGCCAGTCGCGCACGTCGAGATCCCCAAGACCCGCCCGAGCGAGCAGGGCCAGCAATTTGTTGGCCCCGGCATAGCGGAACGGGCCCGGCGCCTCGAGATCGGGCGGCGGCGCGTCGATGACTTCGCTCGCCACCTCGCGAAGGCTTGCCATCCACGGATTGTCGGCCGGCGGGCCCCAGACCGCGAAGGCAAAGCGGCCGCTTGGCTCAAGCCATCGTACCAGATTGGCAAAGGCGGCGGGCGGATCGTCATAAAACATGATGCCGAAGCGCGAGACGAGCCGGTCATAAGGCACGTCCGGCTTAGGTGCCGTCGCCACGTCAGCAAGCGTGAAGGCGATGGCGCGTTCGTTAGCGTCAGAGCGGGCGCGCGCCGCCTCGATCAAGGCCGGCGAGATATCGAAGCCGTGGACTGAGCTTCCCGCTTGCGCTTGGCGCGCAATGGCGTGCGTGGTCCCGCCGCCGCCGCATCCGATATCGGCGATGCGCTGCGGCGCGTTGAGTTGCAGCGCGCCAAGCAACGGCTCATCGACGGGCGCGAGCATCGCTTCCAAGCCCGAAAGCTGGGCCCGCCATTTCTCGCCGCGCGCGGCGACCCAGTCGGAGGCTGCAGGGTTTTCGCTCATGGCTTGGAATTAGTCGACCCGTGGCGCCCCGTCCAGCGCGCTTGGGCGCAGGGGACGGTTTTGGGCGGGCCTAGCTCGGTCGCAACTGCAAACGCTGGGTGCTAATCTTCTTCCAGGGAGAGAGTAGCCATGTGGCAGGGTCACAAGGACCGGCAAGGGCTTGCCGCTACGCGCATGACCGAGAAGGAGTTCGCCAAAGCGCTCTCTATCCTCGAGGAGGCGTGGGAAGAGGGCGCGAAGGATGCCGTGGCTTTGGCGGTCAGCCTATGCTCGACGCACAAGCAACCCCCGCCCTATTGGATCGCTCTGGCCGTTGCCTGTCTCGTGAGCCCCCGATATCAGCAAGATATGGTTCACATTCGGCGGTGGCATCTCGTTCGCATTCTTCGGGCTGAAGGCATCCCCTGGGAGGACGTTTACGGCGAGGCGAGCAAGAGGCTCGCCAATGAGGGCGCGACCTGCGCCCCCAGCTTCGTCCGCCAGAGCTACGAGAGCGTGCAGAAGCAACTCGGCTCTCCGAGAAAGGCCTAAGCTCGCCAACGTTCAATATCTCAAGCAGCCGTCGCGGGGGTCTTCTTACCCTTCGGCCCGGGCTTGGTCTCTGGCTTCGCGCCGCTCTCCGTGTCACCGCCGGTGGTGGCGGCCTGGAGGATAATCTCGACGGCCTCGTGCAGCGTGGTGGCGTAGGCGTCGGCCTGGGCAGTCTCCTTCAGCGACGCCATGGAATGGGCGTCTGCGTCCGCGTGCCAAAAGGCGACGAGGATGATCGTGCCCTCGGGCAGGATGCGCCGCAACCGCCGGACCAGATAGCGGATATGCGCCGGACCCGAGCCGAGGCCGAGATAGGACAGACAGACAGCTTTCGCCTTGGTCGAGGCCAGCGTCGTGATGTGGCCGGCGGAGATTTCGTCCGGCGGCAAGGCTTTCGCGCCGAGCCCGCGCTTGGCCAGCACCGCGGCGAGCATGGCGCCGGCGGCCTCGTCCAGAACGATGCGCCCGCCGATGCACAGAACCGGCATCTCGCCCTGCCAGCCATCCGCGAGGGACTCGCGGGGGATGACATGCTCCGCATCGGCATCCTCTTCGGCGGGAGCTTCGAGCGACGCGAGCCCTTCCGCCGGCGTGTCGGCGACCGCCTTTTCAGGCTTGTGGCGCAGATTGGCAAACCGGCGGCGCGGCTCGAAATCGGCAAGATTCTCGAGCATCTCGTTGACGGTGGCGGCGATGCGGTCCAGCTGGTTGTCTCCGAGCGCGCCGCGGGTGGCATCGCGTTCGGCCAACTGCAAGCCGCCGAGCGCGACGGTCCCAAGATAGGTCTCGAGACTCTGGTCGCGCACAGCCAGTTCGGCCTGATAGGTGGCCTCGGCGGCATCGCCGATCAGAGCGCGCTGGTAAAAGCTCTGCTCCGGCGTCAACGCCGGTCGGTCGCCGAACAGCACCTCGAAGAAGCCAAGCCCCTCCACATGGCGGCCGAGCACGGCGAGGCACACGGTGATGGGCGTCGCTATGATCAGTCCCAAAGGTCCCCATAGCCAGGTCCAGAAGATGGTGGAGCCGATGACGGCGATCGGCGTCACGCCGGTGCCGCGCCCATAGACCTGCGGCTCGACCACTTGGCCCATGGTCAGCTCGCCGATGACGAAGAGGCCGACGACGATCAGCACGGTCGTCCAGCCGGGGTCGATGGCGGCGGCGATCAGCGCCGGAAAAGCGGCGGCGATATAGGAGCCGACATAGGGCACGAAGCGCATGAGCATGGCGAGGATGCCCCAGGCGATGGGGCTCGGCTTGCCGATGGCCCAAAGTGCCGTGCCGATGAAGACGCCGTAGGTGGCGTTGATCAGCACCTGGCTGAGAAAATAGCGGCTAAGCCTCGTCGCCGCGTCGCTCATGGTCGAGGTGGCGCGCTGCAGATCGGACGAACCGAACAATCGGATCAGGCGATCGCGCAGATCCTCGCGCTGAATCAGGATGAAGACGACGAACAGCAAGATGATGCCGGCGGTGACGAGCGGCGGTAGCAGCGTGCCCGCGATCGACTGATAGAGCGCGAGACCCTTGGGGTCCGGCTGGCGGATCTCGACTTGGAGCGGCTGGTCGTCCGGCCGGTCGGCGGGCTCGCCCACCTGAGGCGTGGCGGGTTCGGCGTCGGGTTGATTGAGCTGGTCCTGCAGATCGGTGAGGACGTCGCCTGCCTTTTCCAGCACTTTCGATTCACTGGTACTCTCGCGCAGCGACTTGATCTTCTCCGACAGGGTGGCGCGGTAGCTCGGCAGCTCGGTGGCGAGCTTGGTCGCCTCGCGCGAGATGAGCCAGCCGAGCCCGCCGATGATGGCGAAGGCGGTGATGACGACCAAAGCGACCGCGAGCACGCGTGGCACCTTGAGGCGCCGCAGCAGCAGCAGCGGCGGGGTCAACACAAAGCTCAGAAGAATGGCGACGGCCAGCGGCAACAGCACTTCACGGCCGAAATACAGCCCACCGATGACGATGGTGGCGATCAGCAGCCCTTGCAGGGTATTGGCGCGCGTATCGGACGCCACGGGCAGGAAGGGCAACGGCGAACGGGGCATGACGGTCTCTCACACGGGGTAGCCCGTGGAGCCCTTAAAGCCCCAGGGATCACGATCTCACATAGAATAGACCAATAAACCATTGAGAAGCCAAAGCCGTTCCACGCGGGCCTTCGCCAGCGGTGAGGCGGCGTGACCCGCTAGTCGCCCTCGTCGCCACGCGTCATTGGCTTGAAGATCTGGCCGCTGTCGAGGGTGTCCGCATTGCAGAGATATTGAAACACCGTCCGCTGCTTGCGCTCGAACGCATCGTAATACTCCGTCCAGCCCCACACCACGATGGTCGCATCGCCGTTCATGACGCGGTCGGCGAGGCTCGGCGTCGAGGCGCACTCGATGACGTCTGTGAGCGTCGCGTCGCGGCCGAGCCGGGGCCGCGGGGCGGTGGCCGAACGGTTGTCGGGCAGCGGCATGACGGGCACCAGATTCTCGTCGGCGACGTCGCGAATGCCGACATTGGTCGCGGTGCGCGTCCTGAAGGCGGGCGTCTGTCCGGTGTTGCGGAATATGACCTTGACCTTGACGATGCCTTCGGACTCCGGCGTCTCGATGAATTCGAGCTTGTCGACATCGACATAAGCGCGGAGTTCTTCGGCGCGAAGCTCCTCGGCGTGCAGCTGCTCGGCACGGAGTTCGTCCGCACGGCCGTCGGGCTCGCGTCCCACGCCGTAGGGCAGGCTTTCGCCGGCGCCACGCGCGGCCCGGCGCGCGGCCCGCGCCGCCATGATTAGAGGAATGAACATCAGCAGCAGAAGCCCGCTGACGATCACACCGATCAGCATGAGCATCCGAGTGAGACCGACGGTGCGCTGCGCCGCGGCGGCGGCTTTTTCGGCGGCCTCGGCAGCGCGCCATTGCTGGCACAGATCGGCCTCGTAGGGATGCTGAAAATTCTCGCAAGGCTTGGCGATGTCCCACCCGGTCTTGACCGCGGGTGCCGCTTCCTCGGCCGCGGCATCGTCGGGTGCCGCCTCTTCGGGAGCAGCGTCTTCAGGGACCGCGTCTTCGGCAGGAGCCGTCTCCTCAGCGGGGGCTTCTTCGGCGGGGGATTCCTCCGTCGTCTGCTGGTCCTGCGCTGCTGCGAAGGGCGGCGCCACGGTCATGGTGGCGCATGTCAGCGCAACCACGCCGACGAGCGCCCGGAAGCAGGCGAGTGAATAAGACAGCAATGGATGATGAGACATGACAGCGCGCAGCAGAAGTTTCCCCTGGGCGCCGATCCTATTCATCGAAACGCCGTCTGTCTCGCCTTCAACACGCCTTTCTCGCTTCGTTCCGCGGCATCCGTATCCAAATGGGACAGATCATGCGGCACGACGGCAACAGGACAAAAAAAGCGGCCCCGAGGGAGACCCCGAGGCCGCAAATCGTCGGCTCAGCCTTGCGTGACGGCTATTTCGCCGCTTGCTTCAGGCTCTTTACGTCGCCCGAGACATTGACCACGGCTTGCGTCGACGCCTCCAGGTCGCCACGGCCGCGGCCGAGCCAATCGCCAGCATCCGTGCGCCGCCGAGAAATGCGTTCCGCCCGGAGAACAGGCTGAGGGCCGCACCAACGCAGAACAGCGCCGTGCCGGATATCAGCGAGGCGATCAGGATGCCGTGGCTCGCATCGCCGAATACGTAAGGGATCAGCGGCAGGCACGCGCCGGCGGAGAACATCAGAAATGACGAGATGGCCGCGCCGACGGGTGATCTTCCACCGAAGTGGGCATGGGATGGCCTTCGGCTTCCGCGTCTGCTGACGCCTCGGTAGCCTTGCCGCGATAGACCGAGACCCCACGGACCTTGGAGGCCGACAGCACATGGCGCATGGCGCGCGGGCCCACGATACCGAGCAGAAAGACAGTAATCCGCGACCGGGGCGACGGGGTGAGGACAGGAGTCTGCTTCAGATCCTTGGCGAGAATGCCGGCCTGCTGCTCGGCGGACGCCGCCATGTCGCCAAACAGTTTGGCGCGCGTCGGGTCCGGCTCGGCCGCAGCCACGGCGACGGACAGGTAGGCCGCGGTCTTTTCCGAGCGCCAGCGCTCGACAGTGTCCTCCATCTCCCCCTCCCCAATCTCGCGATCAGATGAGATTCACTTTGCCCGTCGCCAGATCATAGACACCGCCCTGGATGCCCACCTTGCCGGAACTGACGGCGTCACCGATGACGTCCGAGCGCGTCTTCAAGTTGCTCATGCCGAGGCGCACATTCTCGTTGATGGTGGCAGCGAGGAGATCGCTCGGATGCTTGCCATGGGCGGCATCCACCGCGGGCTGGATCGCCTTGACCAGCTCGGGCAGATGGCCCGGCAGCTTGCTGCGCTCTTTCGCCGATTGGAGCGCCGCGGCAATGGCGCCGCAGCTCGAATGGCCAAGCACCACGATCAGCGGAACATTGAGAACCGCCACCGCGAACTCCATGCTGGCGAGGCCGTAATTGCTGACTACGTTGCCGGCGTCGCGCACTACGAAGACCTCACCGGGTCCCTTATCGAAGACGATCTCCGGCGGGACGCGGCTGTCTGCACAGGCAAGCACCGCGACGATCGGATATTGCGCGCTGGCGCGCGCGGCCCGGTCTGCGAAATAATCCCTCTCATTGAATTCGCCCGCCCGATAGCGGGCATTGCCCTGCTTGAGCCGATCCAGCGCCTCGGCAGGCGAAATGGCGTTCGCCGCCGGTTCGGCGGCGCGGCCACGACTTATGGGAAGTGTGCTCGCTGCCAGAAGCGCACCGGCTCCGGCCATGAGGTGCCGCCGCGATAGGGCCTTTGACTCGCAATTTCCGCACATGACTGGATCTCCTTATGACCAAACGGACGTGACACAGGCTGCCGCGGTCATGCGTCAAGCGGTCTTAAAGAGGTCTTTAAGCGTCCTTGGGCTTTGACAGGATCATCCGGTAGCAGTCGAGGTTGCGCGCGAGGAACTCGTAAGTGGCGCCCCACAGATAGAGCCGGAAACGGCGGTATTCGAACTCGCCGAACTCCTTGATGACAGCGTCCTTGTTGGCTTCGAGATTCTCCGCCCATTGCTTGAAGGTCAGGTAGTAGCTCCAGCGATCTGAATGCACTTCCTCGCACTCGAAGTCGGTCTTGTTGAGCTTGTTGAGGAAGTCGTCGAGGACGAGGAAGGAGTGGTTGCCGGGATAGATGTAGCGGACCATGAAAGTTGATAGCTCGTATTTCTTGCGCGCGGCGCTTCCGTCGAGGAACACAAGACCGCCGGGCTTCAGCAGCCAGTAGAATTTCCGCAGCACCTTCTCGTAGTTCGGCAGATGCTCGATGACGCCCATGATGACGATGGCGTCGAACGGCTCCTTCGGCTCGTACTCGTAGAAATCCTGGAGCAGGATCTCGAACTGATCGCCGAAATTGGCGAGCTTGTCGCGCAGGAAGGCCTGCGACACCTCGGAATTAGTGATGCCGGTGTACTGGATCCCGGATTGCAGGGCATGGCCGGAAAAGGCGCCCCAACCGGGACCGATCTCCAGCACGCGCTGGCCCGGCCCGAACTCGCATTTCTCGATCGCCCAATCGAATTTGCGCTGTAGCGCTTTCGACAGCGGCTCGTCGTCGCTCTCGTAAATGCCCTGGCTGTAGGCCGGAAACACCGGATCGAGGAAGCTCAGGAAGAGTTTCGGGTCGAGATTGTAGTGCGAGGCGATGGCCTGCTTGTTGGTGTAGACCTGCCCGAACAGCAGCGGCTGGATGAAGCGCCAAGCGGCGACCAGCGGATGGCTATCGTCGAGCGAAGCTCGAAGCGCGAACGGCTTCAGCATGTCGCCGTCGATGTCGATGTCGCCTTGGAGATAGGCCTCGGCGATGTCGGCCTCGTCCAGCGTGCGCAGCGCCTTGATGGCGCGCTCATTGTGCAGGTCGACGTGAAACTCGGGATTCCCTTGGCCGACCGTCCGCTTGGCACCGTCCGGCAACGCGATAGAGAAGGGAGTCGCGATCCCACCGACACGATTTATGAAGGCGTCGAGCGTGGTTGCGGCTGATGACATTCGCATTATCCCCCGGCTTTGTTGGCGCCCCGCGCAGGCCTGTCGGCGCAAGGTAGATGTTCTTGGAAATCTGGTTCTTTTGGCAATCAGCTGTTCTTAGTAATCACGCGTTTTTTGCAATTGCGTGTTCAGGCGTTCGGCCCGGGCCGATTGTGCCCCGGAAGCGGGCGGATTGAAATGCCCACATGGCCCTGGGCCGCGTGAGCCGTGTTGTCGCGGTCCCCACGGGCGTCTATAGGTTGGCATCCAAAGGTATCATCCCGTCCGCCAAGCAACCGAAAGTTTTGCATGCGTCCTCTGAAGTCCGGCCTGCGGCTTGCGTTTTCCTGCCTGCTGCCCGCCGCCACCGCCATCTTCGGCCTCATCCTCGGTTTTGGCGGCCAAGAAGCCAAGGCCAGCGAACCCGGCTCCATCATCAACGTCTGGCCGCTGCTCGGCGGCAGCCCGGACGGTGGGGAGGCGTTCCGCATTCTCTACCAGTCGACCGGCCTAAAGGGCGAGCCGATCTCCGTCTCCGGCGCGATCTACATCCCACCCGGCACGCCGCCGGCCGGTGGGCGCGACGTGATCGCTTACGGACATCCGACATCCGGCGTGGTGGAGAAATGCGCGCCGTCGCTGATGCCCGACAATGCCGGCCTGATCTGGGGCATCAAGTCCATGCTGGCCAAGGGCTATATCGTCGCCGCCACCGATTATCCGGGGCTGGGGACGCCCGGCATCCATCCCTATCTCATCGGCATCAGCGAAGGACGCGCGGTGCTCGATTCGGTTCGCGCCGCCCGCGCCCTGCCGCGCTCGGGGGCGTCCGACCGGTTCGTCTTATGGGGTCACAGCCAGGGCGGGCACGCGGTGCTTTACGCCGGCGAGATGGCCAAAGCCTACGCGCCGGAACTCAAGCTCTTCGGGGTCGCCGCGGCGGCGCCGGCCACCTATCTCGCCGAGTTGTTCGATGCCGACAAGTCGAGCTCCGCCGGCAAGGAGCTCACGGCTATGGCGATCTGGTCCTGGTCGAACCTCTACAACGAGCCGGCTTCGAGCCTGGTCGAGCCGGACGCCATGACCGTCTACAAGACGATGGCCCATGACTGCATCGAATCGGTGCCTCAATTCGAAGCCCTCGACAAAGCAGAGCGGCCACTGGAGAAGGAAAAGTTCCTCAAGGCCAATCCCGCCAAGACCGAGCCGTGGAGTTCGATCATGCAACGCAACTCACCGGGTAAGGCGCCCGCGGGTGCGCCGGTGTTCCTGGCGCAAGGCACCGCCGATACCATCGTACGGCCCTATATCACCAAGCAATTCGGCGACGCGCTGTGCAAGCAAGGGGCAAAGGTGATGTTCGTGGAGCTGCCGGGTGTCACGCACACCTTCGCCGCCAAGGAGAGCGTCTCCGCCGCGCTCACATGGATGGGCGAGCGCTTCCGTGGCGCGCCGCCGCCCAATAGTTGCGGGCGGTAGGACGTCAGCGCCAATCGCCGATGGTGAGTGACAGAATCAAGATCGCGACGAACAGCACCAGGAAGATGACAAATAGGAGCTTGGCGACCTTGGCCGCGCCGTGCTCAAGGCGTGTGAACCCGAAGGCTCCGGCGAGCACCGAAATCACAAGGGCGATGATCGCCCATTTGAGCAGCCCCACTGCCTCCCCCTACCGCGTGATCTTGATGGTCGTGTTGCCGGGGCCGTATTTCTGCACCAGCGAATAGAGCGCCGCGGCATTGGACGGATGCAGCCGCACGCAGCCGTGGCTGGCCGGGCGCCCGAGATATTTGGTCTCGTAGGAGCCGTGGATGGCGTAGCCCTTATAGAAGAAGATCGAATAGGGCATCGGCGAGCCGTCGTAGATCGACGAGCGGTGATAGCGCGACAGGGCGGTCGGCTTATAGGTGCCGGTCGGCGTGCGATAGCCGCTGCGCGCGGTGGAGACCTTCCACGTATAGGTCGGCCGACCGTTCACATAGACCTGCATGCGCTGGGTGGTGAGGTTGATCTGGGCGACCACGCCGGCATAGGCAAAACTGGGAATGGCGAGAATAACGCCGAATAGCGCCGCCAGCAGAAAACTCCGTTTCATGATCAATTCTCCCTCGGGTTTGCGACCGTATCACCGCCTGGCGCGTGCCGGCACCTTGCGGGCTTCAAATCGAACTAGCGCGCGAAGCCTACAGGCGTGCGGCTGAATATCTGCTGAACAACGGCCATGTTTGGTGCGTCGAGAAGGACGATCATAGGGCGTAACGGGCTCCAATTCCCCCGCTCACCTGTGCTAAACTTATGCCGCCATACGGGCCTGACGGGGAACGGGTCGACCAGATGCGACGGCTAATCCTGAGCCTCACATTGATGATGTTTTGTACCGGCGTGGCCGCCGAGCAGATCGGCACGCCCAAAGTCGCCACACGGCCCGTGGCGGAGGCGTCCCCCGCCAAGCCGTCGCCGAAGCCCGCGAAGAAGAAGGCCCCCGCGCCCAAATTGCCGCCTGCGAGAGAGCTGTTCGGCTCGGTGACGGCGCCCGCCCCGCTGGAGGCGCGCTCCATCGGCGGCTACGCCAAAGGCTGCCTCTCTGGCGGCCTTTCACTGCCCATCAACGGTCCCGACTGGCAGGTGATGCGGCTGTCGCGCAACCGCAATTGGGGCAATCCGCGGCTCATCGACTATCTGGAACGGTTGTCGAGCGATGCAAGGGCGTTCGACGGCTGGTCGGGACTTCTCGTCGGTGACATGTCACAGCCGCGCGGCGGGCCGATGCTCACCGGGCATACAAGCCACCAAGTCGGTCTCGACGCCGATATCTGGCTGACGCCGATGCCGGACCGCATCCTGACGCCGCAGGAGCGGGAAGAAATGAGCGCCGTGTCGATGCTCAAAGACCCACTCACCGTCGATCCGACGAAGTTTACCATCATGCAGGTCAAGATCATCAAGCGGGCGGCCTCCTATCCGCAGGTGGCCCGCATCTTCGTGCATCCGGCGATCAAGAAGTCGCTCTGTGCGCAGGCCGACGCCGTGGGCAAGGACCGATCATGGCTCGGCAAGGTGCGGCCGTGGTGGAACCACTATTATCATTTCCATGTACGCCTCACCTGCCCGCCAGGCCAGAAAGGCTGCGAGAATCAGAATCCGGTGACCGGCGACGACGGCTGCGGCAAGGAACTCGACAACTGGTTTGCCATGCTGAAAAAGTCCGCTATCTGGACCGCGCAACAACCGCCGCCCGATCCCGACGCCAAGCCGGCGCCGAAGAAGAAGCAGCTCAAGCTCACCGATCTGCCGAGCGACTGCAAAACGGTGTTGACCGCGGGCGGAACCGAATTGCTGGACGTGGATGACGAACTGCCGCCGTCGGCGCTCAAGGCCGCCGCCAGCAAGGAGGCGGGACCGCCGCTGCCCCGGCTCAGCGAAACCCAACTTGAGATTTTGATCGCGGGCGGCAAGCTCGGTATGCCACTGCCCGACCGCAACCCGGTCCGTTAGCAACACGGCATCTTCTTTTCGTACGCCACATCGGGCACAATCAGACCATGTTGAAGCGCCGCGCACAGCCTCTCGAGGGCCAGAAGAATGTCTATGGCGAGCCGCTGAAGGCGTGCTCAGAGCGGCCGGTTACCGGGTTCTATCGCACCGGCTGCTGCCATACCGGGCCCGACGATCTCGGGTTGCACACGGTATGCGTGGAGGTGACGGCTGCGTTCCTCGACTTTTCCAAGGCGGCCGGGAACGATTTGTCGACGCCGCATCCGGATTTCGGCTTTCCCGGACTGAAGGCCGGTGACCGCTGGTGCCTATGCGCCGCGCGCTGGCGTGAGGCCCTGGAGGCGGGCCATCCGCCACGGGTGATCCTCGGCGCCACCCATGAGGCCACGCTTGAGGTCGTGGACCTCGAGGACCTCAAGCGCTACGCCATCGATCTGGCTTGATCTGAGTCTCGAACCCTTCTTGTTGGCGACGCCCGGAGGTGGCAGCATGGTCCGCATGGCCCTAACGAAGCAGCCCGCCGCAAAGAAGAAGACCTCTGCGGCAAAAAAAAAGAAGACCACGCCTGCCGCAGCCCCGAAACCGCGGCGGAAGCGGCAAATCTATTCGGAAGGTCATAAGCGCAAGTTTCTCGTGGTCGTCGACGAGACTCCGGAATGCGAAAGCGCGCTGGCCTTTGCCGCGAGCCGCGCCGAGCGCACCAAGGGACAGTTGGCGCTGCTTTACGTGATCGAGCCCGAAGGCGAGGCCATGCATTGGCTCGGCGTCGAGGACGTGGCGCGCGAGGAGGGTCAGAGCAAGGCGAGGGCCGTATTCCGTCTGTTCGGCCGCAAGCTCAAGACCATGGGGTTCGAGAAGCTGGTGCCGGAGGAGATCGTGCGCGAAGGGATCAAGGCGGAAGAGATCACCTCGCTGATCGAGGAGGACGAGGATATCGGCGTGCTGGTGCTCGGCGCCTCGAAAGACCCTTCCGGCCCCGGGCCGCTGGTGTCGAGCCTGGCCGGCGGCCGCCTTGCCGGCGTGTTCCCCACGCCCATCACCGTCGTTCCCGGACACCTCTCCACCGACGAGATCCTCGCGCTGGCCTAGCCGGCTTGTTTGCGAGAGGCGGCCTCAGGAGTCGCCATGCACGAGGAGGTTGCACTTTCAAGCCGTGCCGGGCGCGTCACGCGTCCCGGTCACGCAGAGGTGTGAGGCGTGCTATGCAGGCCCGCCGCAGCCTTGACTTTGGGCCTTGCGAGGCTCAAATATCGACTAGAATAATTCTAAGATAAGCAGGCTTTCATCAGCGCTAAACCCGTTGGGAGCCCAAAGGTGCCGAGATGTTTATCCAGACCGAAGCGACACCGAATCCCGCCACCCTGAAGTTCATTCCAGGGCGGCCCGTGCTCGGCGCAGAGGACGCTGTCGAGTACCGCGATCCGACCGAGGGCGAATCGTCTCCGCTGGCGGCGCGTCTGTTCGAGATCGACGGGGTGCGCGGCGTGTTTCTCGGATCTGACTTCATCAGCGTCACCAAAGGTGACGGCGAGTGGCAGCATCTGAAGCCCGCCATCCTCGGCGCCATCATGGAGCATTATCTCTCCGGCGAGGCGATGACCGAGGGCGCGCCGACCGAGGTCGAAAGCGACGCCGAGTTCTTCGAACCCGCGGACGAAGAGACGGTCAAGACCATCAAGGAACTGCTCGACACGCGCGTGCGCCCGGCCGTGGCTCAGGACGGCGGCGACATCACCTTCCAGGGCTATCGCAACGGCATCGTGTTTCTGCACATGCGCGGCGCCTGCTCCGGCTGCCCGAGTTCGACGGCGACACTGCGCCACGGCATCGAGAACCTACTCCGGCACTTCATCCCCGAAGTGCAAGAGGTCCGGCCGATTTGACGGACAAGCTGCCAGGCGCCTCCCTCGATCAGCTCTTTCGCGATGCGCGGACACGCGGCGCGTGGCACGACAAGGATGTGCCCGACGCGCTGCTGCACGAGCTTGTGGATCTCGTGAAGCTCGGACCGACGTCGGGCAACTGCAGCCCGGCGCGCTTCGTCTTCGTGAAGTCACCCGAAGCCAAGGAGCGGCTGAAACCGCTTCTCTCCGAAGGCAATCGCGACAAGACCATGAAGGCGCCGGCCTGCGTCATCATCGGCTACGACCTCGATTTCTACGAGCATCTGCCGAAGCTGTTTCCGCACACCGACGCTAAGAGTTGGTTCGCAGGCAAGCCCGAGAAGATCGCCGAAACCGCGTTCCGCAACTCTTCGCTGCAAGGCGCCTATCTCATTCTGGCGGCGCGCGCTCTGGGGCTCGACTGCGGTCCCATGTCGGGGTTCGACACTGCGGGCGTAGACCAGGAATTCTTCGCCGGTACCAAGGTGAAGTCGAACTTCCTCTGCAATCTCGGCTATGGGGACGATTCGCCCCTCAGGCCCCGCTCACCGCGCTTCGATTTCGACGAGATGGCGCGCATCGTTTAAGAAGCCCCCTATGAACATCCTCGCGCTCGATACGAGCATGGGCGCCTGCTCGGCCGCCCTGCTGTGCGCCACGGACGGCGCGCGCGCACTCCATGCGCGCGAACAAGAGATGCAGCGCGGCCACGCCGAGGCCCTTATGCCGATGGTGGCGGCGGTGCTGGCCGAGGCGGGCGTGGAGGCTACCGATCTCGACGTGATCGCGGCGACGGTCGGCCCCGGCAGCTTCACCGGCGTGCGCATCGCCATCGCCGCGGCCCGCGGGCTTGCGTTGGTGACGGGTGCGCGGCTCTACGGCACGGACAGTTTCAGCGTGATGGCGCGGGCGGCTCTGGTGGAGCTCAAGCCCACCGCGCCCTTTGCCGTCGCCGTCGATGCCCGGCGGGACATGCTTTATCTCGGGCTCTACGACGAGGCCGGGCGCATGCTGGACGGCCCGCTGCTGATCTCGCCAGACGACGCCGCTAAGCTGCTCCCATCGTCGCTGGGGTTGGCGGTGGGCAGCGGGGCGCGCCTACTCGCCGACGCCGCAATAGCGCAAGGCCGTGCTGTGGAGCCCGCGCTTCCCACGTTGCAGCCGAACGCGATGGCGCTCGCCGAGATCGCGTTTGAAAGCGGCGAGTCGGCAATTTTCCGTCCGCTCTATTTGCGGCCGCCCGACGCCAAGCCGCAGGCGCAAGCGATCGGGCGGCGCTGATGCCGGTGACGCGCATGGTGCATCGCGCTCTGCCGGGGGACGCCGGCCTGATGGCCGCCATTCACGTGAACTGCTTCGCCGGAGCTTCGGACCGGCCTTGGGACGAGGCCGCCATGGCGCAGCTCATCGCCTGCCCCGGCGTGCTCTGCCTTCTCGGCGCGGTAACGCACGTGGTTGCGGCGCCCACTGGACTTCTGATTGCCCGGGTCGCCGCCGATGAGGCCGAGATCCTGACGCTTGGGGTGGCGCCCGCCTGCCGCCGGGCCGGGCTGGGCCGGGCGCTGCTGACCAAGGCTTTGGAATACTTGCGCGCCAGCGGGGCGGAGAGGCTTTTCCTTGAGGTGGACGAGAGCAACGAGGCGGCGATGGCGCTCTACCGCTCGCTTGGCGCGGAGTCGGTCGGACGGCGGGCAAGCTATTATGAGAGCGGCGCCGACGCCGCGGTCTTCAGCCTTGACCTATAGCCTTGCCCTTTAGCCTTGCCCTTTCAGACCGGCCCTCCGATGATGGGCCAATCGCCGATGAGCCACATGAAGACCAGCGATAGCCAGGGGTCCATGTCACAGCCAGGGACACGGGAGAGCAGGCTTGAGCGTCTGTGCGCCGATCGGGGCATGCGCATGACCGGGCAACGGCGCGTCATCGCGCGCGTGTTGTCGGAAGCGCACGACCATCCCGACGTGGAGGAGGTATACCGCCGGGCCAGCGCCCGCGATTCGCGCATCTCGCTATCCACCGTCTATCGCACGGTGCGCCTGTTGGAGGGCGCCGGCATCGTCGAGCGGCACGATTTCGGCGATGGCCGCGCGCGCTACGAACCGGCCGGCCACGAACACCATGACCATCTGATCAACGTCAAGACCGGCGAGGTCATCGAGTTCAAGAACGAGGAGATCGAGCGCCTGCAGGAGCGCGTCGCCAAGGAGCTCGGCTTTCGCCTGATCGGACACCGGCTTGAACTGTTCGGCACGCCGCTTAAGAACGGCAAATAGTCGGCTCATGGCGGGCGGACCGCGCGCGTTTGACTTCGGTCCAGCGACAGGACAACGTTAACCTTGCGTTAAGAACAAATAAGGGGGTGGCGTGATGGGAAAGCGGTTGATTCTCGCGACGGCATTCATGTTGGCGAGCAGCGTGGCCCTTGCGGAGCACGGCGTCATGCTGGAGCCCGATACGGATACGACACCGGCCGCATCGCCTGTGGCTCCGTCAGCGGTTGCGCCGGAGACCGCTACGGCGCCGATAGCTTCACCGGCGGCCGAGCCGGTCCTGCAAGCTCAAGCCAGCTATCCGGCCGAACTTGACGTTTATCTGGTGCCGGCAGCCACGCGCGAAGTCTGCACCATCGGCGAATGGGGGTTCGGTGAGATCCGCACCGAGTGCCACACAGAGCCGATTCCCATGCGGCGCGAGGACCCGGCGCTCCGCGGTTTATGCGTGACACGCTATGGGCAGCGCACCTGCTATTGAGACTTGCGCTCTAGACTTGGATTGACCGCAGACCCATGAGAAATGTGCGTGCGTTCCTGGTGCTGTCGGCGTTCTTCGCCTTCACCGTTCCGCTGATGCCGCTGCAGCTCCTCTTCGTGCGCACCGGCTCGCGCTACGCCCGCACCTTCCCTCACTGGTATCACCGCCAGGTGTGCCGCATCGTCGGCATCCGGCTCACGATCGACGGCGCGGTGGCCCGCGAGCAGGGCGTGCTGATCATCTCAAATCATGTGTCGTGGCTCGATATTACCGTGCTGTCGGCGGTTGCTCCGGTCTCCTTCGTGGCCAAGAAGGAGGTCTCGACCTGGCCGTTCGTGAGCTGGCTCGCCAAGCTGCAGCGCTCGGTCTTCGTCGACCGCGAACGGCGCAACCAGGTGAGCGATAAGGCGACCGAAATTTTGAGTCGGCTCGAGGGGGGCGATCATGTGGTGCTGTTCGCCGAGGGCACGTCGAGCGACGGCAACGGCGTGGTGCCGTTCCGGACCGCATTGTTTGCCGCGGCCAAGCCGTCGGGCGGCCAGCCCTTGGGCTCGTCCGTGTCGGCGCAGACTTTGGCGCTGACCTACACCAAGCTTTATGGGCTCCCGCTTGGGCGGCGTGGCCGCCCGCAAGTCGCCTGGTATGGCGACATGGATATGGCGAGCCACGCATGGAAGCTGCTGGGCTTGGGACCGCTCGACGCCCATATCCGCATCGGTCCGCCCGTGCCGCTTGACGACTTTGCGGACCGCAAGGCCCTCGCGCGCTATGCGGAAGGGAAGGTCAGGCGGGACGTCGCCGAACTGTTGCGCGGACGGGCCGGCGAGACCGGACCCCGGAATCACCAGCCCCCCAACGGAACCGCGCGAGCCGTAGATCGTGCGGTTTAGCTTTAGATCGCCCGCCTTAGCCTGATCGTGTCCATGACCGTCGCCGGGGCGAAGGTCCCATTCGGCAATTGCCGGATGAAGCCCGCTTTGGCGACATTCATGAGCGTCACATGGACCGCCCGGTCGGCGATCTCGCCTTCGGCGAAATAGCCCTCCTGCACGGCCACATGGCAGAGGTCGTCGAGCGTCATAGCGCCGATCTCGCTCAGCTTGCGGATGAGGAAGTCGGCCAGCGGCGGCGGCTGATGACCAGCCATGGCCACGGGCCGGCGCTGTTCGGACACAGGGGCCGATTCCATCGGCGCCGCCCGGCGATACACCTGGGGTGCGGCTGGCCGACGGTCATCCTCGGCGTCCCTTGTCACGGGCGCCGGACGGCGCTCTGGCTCAGCCTCGGCGGCCACGAGCCGGCGGTACTGCTCGGCTTGACGCGCAGGACGGCGCTCGGGCGGGGCTTCGGCGGCCGGCGGCCGGCGATACTGCTCGGGCTCAGGCGTCGGACGGCGCTCGGGCGGGGCCTCGGCGGCCGGAGGCCGGCGATACTGCTCGGGCTCAGGCGTCGGACCGCGATACTGCTCGGGCTCAGGCGCTGGGCGGCGCTGGTGCTCTGCCTCGGCGACAGGCCGGCGGTATTGCTCGGCTTGCGGCTCCGGACGATGGTGGTGCTCGACCTCGGGCGCCGGCGGCATGCTCGCCTGACGGCGCGGCTCAACCTCGGACGGCGGTACCACGCGTCGGTGGTCGTCGTGCACGGGCGCCGAACTGGTCAGCCGCCGGTACTCGACTTCAATGAGCGTGGTCACGGCCTCCAGCTCAGACTGAAGGTCGTCGACCTTGGCCTGATGCTCCCGCGTCAACTGCTCGATTAGTTTTTCGAATTGCGCCTGTGCCCCATTTATTTGCTCCTCGAGGAAGCTGGCACGGTCTTGTAGGTCCCCGCGAATATCACGCATCAATACCCCCTAGATCACTGACCTCAACAGAACAGAACGACATGCCGAGGAGGGGTGAACGCAAGCCCATAGGCCCGCCGACCGCCGCCCAGCAAGTACGCAAGAACTGATACAGAAAAGCGCCAAACGCGGCCTCAAACTCGGCGCTCGGTGGTCATATTACTCCTAACCAACTGCCGAGTCTCGCATTTGGAGACTCTGCCGGTCTCGCCCAGCATTGCCGCGACCGCCCATAGAGCATTCCCGGGCCCTTATTCAGTCCGTGGAGAAGATCTCTAAGACAAAACCAAGACGCTTTTTGAACAGACCCGGCGCGGGTAGCCAATGAGGCGTCATCATCTTGTCAACTCGAGGGAGACGGCCGTCTCCGCGCCGGAATTTTTCTCGCGGCCAAGCGGCTTTGGCTTGGCGGTCTCTGGCAGAAAGGCCGCGAGCAGGCCGATGGCCGGCAAGAAGGCGCACACATGGTAGACGAAGGTGATCGAGGTGGCGTCGGCGAGCTGGCCCAGAAGCGCAGCGCCGATCCCGGCAATGCCGAAGGCGAGCCCGAAAAACAGGCCCGCCACCATGCCCACCCTGCCCGGCAACAGTGTCTGCGCGTAGACGATGATGGCGGGATGGGCGGAGGCGAGAATGACGCCGATGATGACGCTGAGGATCGCCGTCCCGAGCAGGCCTACATAGGGTAGCGCCAAGGTGAAGGGCAGCACGCCGAAGATGGACCACCAAATCACGCGCCGCGTGCCGATGCGGTCGCCGATGGGCCCGCCAATCACGGTACCGGCCGCGACGGCCCCCAAAAACAGAAACAGATAGAGCTGTGCCGTCTGCACCGGCAGATCGAAAGTATGGATCAAATAGAAGATGTAGAAGCTCGTGATCGACACCAAGTAGAAATGCTTGGAGAAGGTGAGCGTCACCAGCAGGGCGATCGAAACCGCCACCTTGCGACGGCCTAGCGCGGCGATGGCCTTGCGTTCCTCGGCCGGCGCGGCACGCTTAAGCGTCTTGCCGTACCAAGTGCCCACACCCGTCAGCAGCACCATACCGAGCAGTGCCACGACCGAAAACCAGGCGATGGTGCCTTGACCGTAAGGGAGCACGATGAAGGCCGCCAGCAACGGCCCGAGCGCCGTGCCGAAGTTCCCGCCCACCTGGAAGACCGACTGGGCCATGCCGTGGCGGCCGCCCGAGGCCAGACGCGCCACGCGCGAGGACTCCGGATGGAACACCGACGAGCCCATGCCGATCAGCGCCGCGGCCACGAGCACGGCCGCGTAGGTGGAAGCGAAGGCAATCAGGATCAGGCCAATGAGCGACGAGCCCATGCCGACGACCAGCGAATAGGGCATCGGGTATCGGTCGGTGACGTATCCGACCAGCGGCTGGAGCACCGAAGCGGTGGCTTGGAAGGTGAAGGTGATCAGCCCGATCTGGGCGAAGTCGAGCGCCAAGCCCGTCTTCAGCATCGGATAGATCGCCATGATCAGCGACTGAATCACGTCGTTGAACATGTGGCAGACGCTGATGGCGGCAAGCACGGCCACCGCGGTCTTTGGGGCCGCGCCGCTTTCAGGGGTGTCGCTCGGTGTTTCGGTCGCCATGGCGTCTTCGTCTCTGCATGTCTGACGCGGGCAGACTTGGGCCAAAGGCCGGGGTTGAAGCAAGGGGGCAATTTGCCCGCAGCTTGGCGCCGGTGGTTGCCAGGTGCCTATATGCCCTAGTGATTAGGCGGCTTCGCCGACGGACCGGCAGGGATTCCCACCATGCAGCCAATGTTGATCTTCGAGCTCCTCGTGCTGGTGGCCGTGGCCAACGCCACGCCTCCTGTTGTCAAGAGGGTGCTCGGAGAGGCTTTTGCCCAGCCGCTCGATGGCGGCGCCTTGTTCATCGACGGGCGGCCGTTGTTCGGTTCCTCGAAAACAATCCGCGGCATTGCACTTTCCCTGGTGGCGACGCCCCTGGCCGCCCTCGTGCTGGGAATGGGCTGGAAGATCGGCATCGTGGTCGCGATTGCGGCCATGGCCGGAGACCTTGTCTCCAGCTTCACCAAGCGGCGGCTGGGTTTTCCTTCAAGCAGCCGGGCGATCGGCCTCGATCACATGCCGGAAGCTTTGTTCCCGTTCATCGCCAGCCGGATGCTGCTGCCGGTGACCGTCATCGACATGGTCGTCGGCACGGCGATTTTCTTCCTGGGCTCGCTGGTCGTCGCCCGAGCTCTGTATAAGCTCCACCTTCGCGACGAGCCGTATTAGTCCCTTTGTTCAGGCCGGCCGGCGCAGCTCGTGCAGCGTGATCTCGGGCGGACAGTTGAAGCGCACCGGCACGACGGACGAGCCGGCGCCGACCGCGGTGTAGCCGACCATCTCGTGATGGCGCCACGCACCGGAGCCCAAGCCCCTGGGCAAGACCGCGCTCAGGGTGATGGGAATGCCGCCCGGAAGACAGATCTGGCCGCCATGGGTGTGACCGCTCAGGAGCACATCGAAATCGGCATGCGCCGCCTGCCGGTAGATCTCCGGCGTGTGGGTGACGAGGATCGAGAATTCGTCGTGGGGAATCGTCTCGGCGGCCTTCTCGATATTGTCCATGCGATAGAAATGCGCGTCGTCGACGCCGGCGAGATGGATGCGCTCGCCCCCGCGCTCAATGCGCTCGGCCTCGTTGAGCAGCATCCTCACGCCCATCTGCTCCAGGCCAGGGACCATGAGAATCGTGTCGTGATTGCCCAGTACGCCATAAATCGGACCCTTCAGCGCGGCGCAGAGCTTGGCCATACCGGCGAGCGACGCCTGATACGGTCCCCAGGTCTTCCCGCGATAGTCGCCGGTCAAAATGCAGATGTCGTAACCCAAGTCTTCGACGAGCTCGATCACGCGCGCCATGGCGGCCGCGCTCATGTCGACATGGAGATCGCTAATCTGGAGGATGGTGAAATTCTCGAACGCGGCGGGCAGCTGCGGCGCGCGAATTGGATTGCGCCGGACCTCGACGTTCGCCGCATTGCGCAGGCCCCGCCAATAGAGCCCGGTCGCCATGAGCACCGCGCTGATCGCGGCGTCCCCAAGGGGCAGATTCTCGATGTGGAAGAAATTGATGCCTTGGCCGAAGACCTGCGCCTCGTGATCCTTCTCGATGCCGATGCGCTGGCGCGCATGGCGCCGGCCGAGGCGCTTCTCCAGGATCGCTAATATGTCTTGGTCTGTTTGGTCTGTCATGTTCGGGTCCAGGCTTGACGCAAACGGGCCACCCCTGGCAAGCGGCGTATGATCACGAGACGCGGTTCGTGACCGAAAGGCTATCGCCTGGCGCCAGCCGGCAAAGCCTGGCACATGTGTTGCACGTTTAGCCGTGGTTGCAGCGCAATGGCGATCTCGTCCTTGCCTTGCACAAGAATGCGGCGAATTTCCTGGGGCGGGCCTCTGCAGTAGTCATTCCGCCTCTCAGCCGGAATTCAAGTGGGGGTGACCGTGGACGCCATGACCAAAGAGGGGAAGAAGGCCAAGAAGCAGAAAAAGAACGGCAAGCATTTGTCGGATGAGGATCTCGCCGCGGCGGACCTGCATGTCGGGGACCTGAAGGCGAGGTCCAAGAAGATCAGCACTAAGGCCTATGAGAAGGAACTCGCGCGCCTGCAGGTCGAGCTGGTCAAGATGCAGGAATGGATCAAGCACGAGAAGCTGCGCGTCGTGGTGATCTTCGAAGGGCGCGACGCCGCCGGCAAGGGCGGGGTCATCAAACGCATCACCGAGAGTCTCAATCCGCGACTATGCCGCGTCGTGGCGCTCGCAACGCCGTCAGAGCGCGATAAAACGTCGTGGTACTTCCAGCGCTACGTGCCGCATCTGCCCGCGGCCGGCGAAATGGTGCTGTTCGACCGCAGCTGGTACAACCGCGCCGGCGTCGAGCGCGTGATGGGCTTCTGCACCGACGTCGAATATCAGGAGTTCCTCCGCAGCTGTCCTGAGTTCGAGCGCATGCTCGTGCGGTCCGGCATTCTGGTGATCAAATACTGGTTCTCGGTGAGCGACGAAGAGCAGGAGCGGCGCTTCCAGAAGCGCATGAACGACCGCACGCGCAGCTGGAAGCTGAGCCCCATGGACGTGGAATCGCGTTCGCGCTGGGTCGACTACTCGCGCGCCAAGGACACGATGTTCGCCCATACGGATATCAAGCAAGCCCCCTGGTATGTGGTGAAGGCCGACAACAAGAAGCTGGCGCGGCTCAACTGCATCACCCACCTGCTCAGCATGGTCGAGTATGGCGACCTGACGCCGACGCCGCCGGCCCTGCCGCCACGGCCGAAAGCCGACGACTATGTGCGTCCACCGATGGAGGATCAGAACTTTGTGCCGGACTACTGGTAGGGCCTACGCGACCCAATCGGCCATCTCGGTCAGGTCGGGATAGAAGCACTCGGCCATGCGCCCGACATAACGCTTGAGATTGTCATGGCGCTCCACCGCGCCACGCAGCGGCGTGTCAAAGAGCGGGCACAGGGAGCCACCGATAAACGCGAACGCCGTTGCGTCGAGCCCGCTGATCTCGGCGCCCATCATGAAAGATTTGTCGGCGAGAAAGTCGGCCGCAGCGTCGAGTGACCGCGTGCCCAGCGCGACGATCTCCTCGGGCGCATGACGGCCCATGCCGTGACCGTGGATTTCCGCCCGGATCTGACGTCGCGCCACGCGCCGTATAATTGGCCGCATCAGCGCCGGCACACCTTCAAAGAACTTGCGCGGACCCTTGTCGAAGTTGTCGTCGTCAATCCAGCGCGCGTGCAGTACCGTCCAATAGGCGTGGTCCTCGAGCATCTTCTCGAAGGCCCAGGCGATGGCGCGCTGCTCGGTGTCGAGCCCGCGGTCGAAATCGATCTCGTATTTTCTCTCCAAGTGCCAGCGGATGAAGGTCGAGTCCGCGATCCTGTCGCCGTCATCCTCGATGTAAGGGAGCTTACCCTTCGGTGCTTTGCGGAAGCCGTTGGCGTCGGTGCGGTAGTCGAGCCCGGCGATCTTGAGCAGCATCTCCACCTTGGTGACGAAGGGGCTCATGTCGGGGAGCCCAAAGGCCGGGCCGAACGCATAAAGGGTGATCATCGACGCCCCTCGTTCTGTCGCGGCAACTAAGACCGCGATTGTCTGAGCCAGGAAGGTCAGGAACGTGGCGGGGGCGGCCAGACCTTCGACCCAGGGTCAGCCCTTTACTCCGTCCGGGCCTGCCGCATTCCTGGCGGAGAGAGAGGGATTCGAACCCTCGAGACGGTTACCCGCCTACACGCGTTCCAGGCGTGCGCCTTCAACCACTCGGCCACCTCTCCCAGAATAGGAATGCTTCCGGAAAGCGGCGCACTATACCGAAGCGCCCTCCCCGTTCAAGCGAGCTCGCGCGATCGCCTTAACGTGACCAAAGCAACGTTTGAACGTGATGCGGCGATGGCTTATGTAAACGAAAACTCGCGATTGGCCACTTATCGCTCATGCTTCTGATCCTTCGCATCCTCGGCGTCTGGCTGCTGTTGCTCGCCATGGTCGCCGCCGTCGTCGACGCCACCAAGAGCTTGGCGGGAGGCGGCGCGTGGGTGGTGACCCCTATGGGCGAGCAGTGGCGGCAGCTGGCGCCCGACACGCTCAACGTGTCGAGGGCCTGGATCGAGACCACTGTCGGCAAATGGCTGTGGGACCCGGTGATCGTCGCCATCTTGAGCGCGCCGACCTGGGTGGTGTTCGGTATTCTCGGCGTGCTCCTCTACTGGCTCGGACAAAAGCGCAAGCCGGTCGAGGTGTTCATCAACTAGCGGGACGTTCGGGGGGACGGCCAACGGAGACCTCCATGTTCAGCTTCTCACGCAAGCCTCTTTCCATTCCCACCGCCGGCGAGGCCCTGCCCGGCCGCTCCGAGCCCCTGGCAACGGCGGACACCCATTACGTGCTCGGCGGCGCTCTGAAAGGCCCCTATCCCGAAGGCGCGGAGACGGCTTTGTTCGGTCTCGGCTGCTTCTGGGGCGCGGAGCGGAAGTTCTGGGAACTCGACGGCGTCTATGTGACCGCGGTGGGCTATGCCGGCGGACCGACGCCCAACCCCACTTACGAGGAAGTGTGCTCGGGCCGCACCGGGCATACCGAGGCCGTGCTCGTGGTCTTCGATCCGAAGCGCATCGGCTATGACGATCTGCTCAAGGTGCTCTGGGAGAGCCACAACCCGACGCAAGGCATGCGTCAGGGCAACGACGTGGGCACGCAATACCGCTCGGGCATTTATTATAATTCGGACGCGCAGCGCCAGGCCGCGGAAGCCTCCAAGACGACCTATGAGAAGGCGCTGAGGGCGCAAGGGCTGCCGGCGATCACCACGGAGATCAAGCCGGCGCCGGAGTTCTATTTCGCGGAAGGCTACCACCAGCAATATCTGGCCAAGAATCCGAGCGGCTATTGCGGGCTCGGCGGCACGGGCGTGTCCTGCCCCGTCGGCACGGGGGTGGGTGCCTAGGCACTTCGCTTGTCATTGCCGGGCTCGACTTGAGCCTGCGCCCGGGCCGGCAAAGCCGGACCCGGGTGGCAATCCATTCCACTGACCTCGATACGGAACGAAATGTCACGGCATGGATACCCGGATCAAGTCCGGGCATGACGTGTGGGCCTAGCTCCTGATGAAGCCGACGATGTCCTTGGTCTTGGCCAGGATCGGATCGGCGATGCCGCGGGCTCTGGAAGCACCGTCGGCCAGGATGCGGTCGATTTCGACGGGATCGGCCACCAGCCGGCGCATTTCATCGCCAATGGGCGTGAGCTTCTCCGTGGCGAGCTCGGCCAGCGCTTCCTTGAACTTAGAGAAGGCCGCGTTGCCGTAGTCGCGCAGCACCGCTTCCTTGTCGGTGCCGGCGAGGGCCGCATAGATGCCGATGAGATTGTCGGCCTCGGGCCGCGCCTCCAGCCCTTCGACGTCCGAGGGCAACGGCTCCGGGTCGGTCTTGGCTTTTCTGATCTTCTTGGCGATGGCGTCGGAATCGTCGCTGAGGTTAATGCGGCTCAGATCCGAGGGGTCCGACTTCGACATCTTCTTGGTGCCGTCGCGGAAGCTCATCACCCGTGTCGCCGGCCCGGCAATGAGCGGCTCGGGCAGCGGGAAGAAGCCGGCCGGATAGTCCGCGCGGGCAATCGTCTTGGCGAAGTCGTTATTGAACTTCTGGGCGATGTCGCGGGCGAGCTCCAGATGCTGCTTCTGGTCCTCGCCTACCGGGACGTGGGTCGCGTGATAGAGCAGAATGTCGGCCGCCATCAGGTTCGGATAGACATAGAGGCCGGCGCTCGCGTTCTCGCGGTCCTTGCCGGCCTTCTCCTTGAACTGGGTCATGCGGTTGAGCCAGCCGAGGCGGGCCACGCAATTCAAGATCCAGGCGAGCTCGGCATGGCCCGACACCTGGCTCTGATTGAAGATGATCTGGCGGGTCGGGTCGATGCCCGAGGCGATGAAGGCCGCAGTGACCTCGCGCGTGTTGTGGGTCAGCTCGTCCGGGTCCTGGAACACGGTGATGGCGTGGAGATCGACCACGCAATAGAGGCATTCGTGCTCATCCTGCAGCGCCACAAACCGGGTGATGGCGCCGAGATAATTGCCGAGATGGAGATTGCCCGTCGGCTGAACGCCCGAGAATACGCGGGGCTTATGTTTGCTGGCTTCTTGCATGGCCCGCGCGTTATGGCTTGGGGTCGCCTCAAGTGCAAGGACCAGGACGTTAGCCGCAGGTCTTCTCCATCTGGCGGATCTGCTCGGCAATGGCCACGGTGCGCTGGGCCATGGCGAAATGCAGCCGCTCGACCATGTGCCCATCCACGACGATGACGCCCTTCTTCTCGTTCTCGGGGCGGCCGAAGGCGTCGATGACCTGGCGCGACCAGTCGACCTCTTCCTGCGTCGGCGAGAAGATCTCGTTGCACGGCCCGACCTGGCTCGGATGGATCAGGGTCTTGCCGTCCATGCCGAGAATACGGCCCTTCTCGCATTCGTCGCGCAGGCCCGCCTCGTCGCGGAAGTCGTTATAGACGCCGTCGATGATGTCGAGCTTGTAGGCGCGCGCGGCGACGAGTGTCATGGCGAGCCAAGGCACCACGGCGAAGCGGTCATGGAGCGCCCGGGCGCGCGATTCCTTGATCAGGTCATTGGTGCCCATGACCAGGCAGGAGAGCCGGTTGTCCTTGTAGACGGCGGTGGCGGCGATGGTGCGCGCATTGAGGATGGCCATGGGCGTCTCCATCATGGCCCAAAGCCGCACCTTCTCCGGCGCATGTACGCTCTGCAGGAGCTTGGCGGCGGAGATAATGTCGCCGGAGTGGATCACCTTGGGCACGAGGATGGCGTCGGGCGCGGCCTCGCAAGCGGCGACGATATCTTGGGCGCCCCAGGGCGTCTCGAGCGCGTTGACCCGGATGACCACTTCGCGGCCGCCATAGCCGCCCGCCGCGACCGCGGCGCAGACCTGCTCGCGCGCTTGGACCTTGGCGTCCGGCGCCACCGCGTCTTCGAGATCGAAGATCAGGGCATCGGCCGGAATAGACTTCGCCTTTTCCAGCGCCCGCTCGTTCGACCCGGGCATATAGAGCGCGCTGCGGCGCGGCCGGCCTTTCATAATCTTTTCCCCGCTTCTTGTTGCGCTGCAACATAGCCGAGAGTGGCGCGCTGGAAAACCTGGCTTTTTTTGCCCCAAATCAGCGGCCGAGCAGGTCTTTGAGCAGGGTCCTGGGCTTCATGGCGCCGAACAGGGCGCCAGCCAAGAGATAGGCGAGCAGCCCGCCGCCGATCAGGGCAAGAAGCGCCATCACCTGCAGCAACAGGCCCCGTTCGGGCGCGAACCAGGGATTGAGAAGGGCTGATAGCGCCCAAACGGACACGCCCATGGCGGTGGTCGCCAAGCCGATGCCGACAATTGCGCGGCGAAAGGCGGCATCCAGCGCAAACTCTCCCCGGCGCTTCAGCTCGGTGGCGAGCAGCACCACGTTGATCCACCCCGTGAGGCTCGTGGCGATGGCGATGCCGACCGCGCCCAGGATCACGAACAGCGCGTAGCTTAGGGCCGCGTTGGCGGCCATGGCGATGCCCGCGTAAATCATCGGCGTCTTGGTGTCCTCGCGGGCGAAGAAGCTCGGATGCAGCACCTTGATCAGCACATAAGCCGGCAGGCCAAGCGCCAGCGCCGCCAGCATCTCGGCGGTGGCCCGCGCATCGACGGTGGTGAAGGCGCCGCGCTCGAACAGCACGCGCATGATGGGTCCCGCGGCGATGAACAGCGCGGTCGCCGCCGGCAGGGTCAGCAGCAGGGCGAATTCCAGCGCGCGGTTCTCGCTATCGATGACGGCCTTATGATCGCCGAAGCGCAGCTTGCGGCTGAGATCGGGCAGCAGCACCACGCCGACGGCGACGCCCACCATGCCGAGCGGCAGCTGGAAGATCCGGTCGGCGTAATAGAGCCAGGACACGACCCGGTCCTGGAGGCTGGCGATGATAGTCGAGATGACGATGGTGATCTGGGCCATGCCGCCGGCGATGAGGCCCGGCACCGCGAGCGCCACAAGCCGGTGCATGTCGGGGGTGAGCGATGGGCGCTCGACCCGCAAACGAATACCGGCGCGGGCGGCGGCGATGGCCACGATGACGACCTGCAAGAGACCGGAGACGGCGACGCCCCAAGCGAGCGCCACGCCGGCGATCGTGTGCTCTCCGCTGCCGGTGGCGATCAGGCCGAGTAGCACGGCGATGAGCACCACGTTCAACAGGCTCGGCGCGAAGGCGGCGACGGCGAAGCGCCCCATCACGTTGAGCAGGCCGGTATAGAGCGCCACCCAGGAC
Source organism: Methyloceanibacter sp. (assembly GCA_035528655.1). Lineage (GTDB taxonomy): Bacteria > Pseudomonadota > Alphaproteobacteria > Rhizobiales > Methyloligellaceae > Methyloceanibacter. The sequence goes on along the minus strand of DATKYG010000042.1, from coordinate 35,411 downwards.
ATAAAGATGAGATAGGGGAAGGCGATGCGCGCCAGCAGCACGGCGAGCTGAAACTTGCCGGGGTCGTCGGCGAAGCCCGGGGCCAGCAGGAGCATCAGCCACGGCATGGCGATCTCAGCCAGGATGGTGAAGGCGACTAGCACCACGGTGAGGCCGGCCAGCGCCTGGGCGGCGAAATCGCGTCCCGCCTCGTGTCCGTCGGCGTGCAAGCGCTTGGTGAAGAGCGGGATGAAAGCGGCGTTGAAGGCGCCTTCGGCAAACAGCCGCCGGAACATATTGGGTACGCGGAAGGCCACGAAGAAGGCATCGGTGACCGAGGATGCGCCGAGCACGGCGGCGATGAGCACGTCGCGGACGAAGCCGAGCACGCGGCTAATGACCGTCATGCCGCCGACGGTAGCGAATCCGCGATAGAGCTTCATGGCGCACTCTGATGCGCCAGGTCATTCGACCCGGCAAGGGCAGGGAAACGCGACTACATGGAGGCGAGCGCCGACTCCTGGCGCGCCACGAGCACCTTCGTCAACCGCTCGCGGATCAGCGACTCCCGGCTGGAGCTCGTGATCTTCTTGCCCGTGAGGTCGGTCACATAGAAGACGTCGACGGCCTTCTCGCCGAAGGTGGCGATATGCGCCGAGGCGATGTCGAGGTTGAGGTCCGAGATCTCGCGCGTCACATCATAGAGCAAGCCGGGACGGTCGAGCCCGTTGATCTCGATCACCGTCAGCGCATCGGACAACGTGTTGTCGAACACCACTTGCGGCTCGACGGTGAAGGCGGACAGCCGCGACTTCGGCTTCCTCTTATTCTCCATCATGTCGGCGGCGCGGGCCTCGCCACTCAAAAGCCGCTCGATGTTGACGGCGATCTTGCGCGCGCGGCGCTCCTCGTCCTCCGCCTGGTCGAACTCGCGCTCCAGATGAATCGTATCCAACGCCATGCCGTCACGGGTGGTGGAGATCTGCGCGTCTACGATGTTGGCGCCGGCGCCCGTGCACGCGCCGGCCACCATGGCCAAGAGCCGTGGATGGTTGGGCGCCAGCAGCGTGACCTCGGTGACGCCGCGGAAAGCGTCGGTTGAGATATGGGTGACCACCGTGCGCTTCTGCGCCTCGGCATCGCGCACCAGCTTGGCGTGCTCGGCGATGACATCGAGATCGGTTCTGAGCCAATAGGCGGGATAGTGCCGGTCGATGAAGCGTTCGAGGTCTTGGTGCGGCCAGCCGGCCAGCCGCTCGCGCAAGGCATCCTGCGCGCGGGACATGCGCTCGGTGCGGGTCAGGGTCGTGTGGCCGCCGCCGAGCAGCGGCTCGGTCTCGAAATACAGCGTGCGGAGAAGCTGTCCCTTCCACCCGGTCCAGGTGTCGGGACCGACGGCGCGGATGTCGGCGACGGTGAGGATGAGCAACAGCTTCAGCCGCTCGCGGCTCTGCACGATCTCGGCGAAGTCGCGGATGGTCTTGGGGTCGTTCAGATCGCGGCTCTGGGCGAACAGGCTCATCGTCAAATGATGCTCGACGAGCCAGGCCGCAGTCTCGGTCTCGGACGCGTTCAACCCCAGGCGGGAGCCGAGCTGGCAGGCGATGCGCGCGCCGGCGACGGAATGATCCTCGTCGCGGCCCTTGGCGATGTCGTGCAGGAACGCCGCGACATAGAGCGCGCGCCGATTGTCGATGGTGCGGACCACCTCGCTCGACACCGGGTGGTCGATCGACAGACGGCCGCGCTCGATGCCGGAGAGGAAGCCCATGGTGCGGATCAGATGCTCGTCCACGGTGAAGTGGTGATACATGTTGAACTGCATCATCGACACGATGCGGCCGTAGTCGGCGAAGAAGCGGCCGAGCACGCCCGCCTCGTTCATTTTTCGCAGCGCGCCTTCGGGATCGCGCCCGTCGGTGATCAGCTTCAAGAACAGGCGGTTGGCGATCGGGTCGTTGCGCAAATTGTCGTCGATCAGGCGGAAATTGGCCCTGATCTGGCGCAGCACTTCGGGCGAGAAAGCGGCCTGATTCTCGTCGGCGAAGACGAAGAGCCGGATGAAGTTCACCGGATCCTTGACGAAGGCATCCTTGTCGACGGTCGAGATGCGGCCGTTCTCGATGCGGAAGTCCGAGGTGCGGCGAAGCTTGGCGCGGCGGCGCCAGCTCAAGGGCCCGAGCAGCGTGTTGAGACTCGGCACCGACTTCAACTGCTTGATCTCGAGCGCCGAACAGACAATCCGCGTCAGCTGCCCAACCTCCTTGGCGACGAGAAAATAGTGCTTCATGAAACGCTCGACGGCGCTCAATCCGGCGTGACCGCGGTAGCCAAGCCGATCGGCCATAGCCGTTTGCAGATCGAAGCTGAGCCGTTCCTCGGGCCGGCCGGTCAAGAAATGCAGGTTGCAGCGGACCGTCCACAAGAAGAACTCGCACCGACGGAAGCTGCGATATTCATTGCGGGTGAACACACCGGCCTCGACGAACTCTTCCTCGGCCTTGTCGGGATAGAGATGCTTGGCCAGCCAGTGCAGCGTGTGCAGGTCGCGCAAACCGCCGGTGCCTTCCTTGATGTTGGGCTCAACGAGATAGCGCGAGGCGCCGGTGCGCGAATGGCGGGAGTCCTGCTCGGCGAGTTTGGCCGCGATGAAGGCGCGTGCATCGACGCCCAACACGTCCTTGCGGAAACTGTGCTGAAAGTCGGCGAACAGACCTTCGTCACCGAGAATGAGCCGCGCGTCGAGCAGCGCCGTGCGGATAGTCATGTCGGCGAGGCTGAGGCGGACGCATTGCGCGATCGTGCGGGTGGCGTGGCCGACTTTGAAGCCGAGATCCCACAACAAATAGAGCATGTATTCGGCGACGCTCTCGCCCCAGGCGGTCTGCTTGTAAGGAAGCAGGAACAGGAGATCGATGTCGGAGCCGGGCGCCAGCAGGCTCCGTCCGTAACCACCTTGGGCAACAACGGCCATGCGCTCGGCGGTGGACGGATTCTGCGACTGATAGACGTGCTCGGTGGTGAAATCGTAGATGAGGCGGATGAGCGCGTCCTGGAAATCGGACAGGCCCTGGGCGCAAGCGCGGCCATCGCCGTCCTCCTCCAGCTGCCGTTTGGCGGCGATATGGGCCTGCTCGACCAGCGGCTTCAGGTAATTGACCAGCGCCGCGCGGAGCTGCGTGTCCTGCGGCTCATGGGCCTTCGCCAGCTTCGCGGTCTCCCGGCGCAGAAGGTCGAAGTCGAAATAGGGCGCCGGCAATTGGGGCGCTGGTTTTGGTGCGGTTTGGTCCATGGCGGGCGAAGACTCTAGCACATCATCGCTTTACGCTTCGCTTTCAAGCAAAGTCTTAAGCCGGTAGAGGGCCTCGAGCGCCTCTTTCGGCGTCATGGCGTCGGGATTGAGGTTGGTCAGCGCCTGCTCAAGCGCCGAAGGCTCCGACAGGCCCGCTGGCTGCTTGGTCGCCTGGAACAGTGGCAGGTCATCGGCCAAATCGGCCGGTTTTGGCCGTCCGTCGGCCTTTTCCAGTTCGCGCAGCACCTCGCCGGCGCGGGCCAGAACGGGGCCGGGAAGTCCAGCGAGCTTAGCCACATGAATGCCGTAGGAGCGGTCGGCGGCGCCCGGCACGACCCGGTAGAGAAACACGATCTCGTCGCGCCACTCCTTGACCTCGACCGTGGCGTTGGCGGCATGCGCCAGCTTCTCGGCGAGCGCGGTCAGCTCATGATAGTGGGTGGCGAACAGCACGCGGGAGCGGTTGACCTCATGCAGATATTCGAGCGCCGCCCAGGCGATCGACAATCCGTCGAAGGTCGCGGTGCCGCGGCCGATCTCATCGAGCACGACGAAGGACCGTGCCGTCGCTTGATTGAGGATTGAGGCGGTCTCGACCATCTCCACCATGAAGGTCGAGCGCCCGCGCGCCAGATCGTCCGCCGCGCCGACCCGGCTGAACAAGCGGTCGACAATACCGATATGGGCAGCCTTGGCCGGCACGAAGGATCCCGCCTGCGCCAGCACGACAAGCAGCGCATTCTGGCGCAGGAAAGTCGACTTGCCGGCCATATTGGGCCCGGTGACCACGAGCACGCGCGTGCCGCCGTCGCGGCTCTCATCGCACAGTTTGCAGTCATTGCCGATGAAGCCGGTGGCTTGTCCGCGCCGCAAATTCTGTTCGACCATGGGATGTCGCGCCTCTTCGACGGCGAAGACGAGGCTTCCGTCGATCACCGGCCGCACATAGTTCTTTTCGGCGGCCAGTTCGGCCAGACCGGCAAAGTGATCGAGCTCGGCGAGACCCGCACTGGCCGCCGACAAGGATTGCTCTTCGTTCAGCACCTCGGCGATGAGCGTGGTGAAGACGTCGAGCTCAAGCGCCAGCGCGCGATCGGCGGCGGAGGTGATGCGCGCTTCGAGCTCGGCGAGCTCGGCCGTGGAGAAACGGACCGCATTCGCCATGGTCTGCCGATGGATGAAGGTCTCCACATGGGGCGGGCTGGTCAGCGTGCCTGCGTGCAGCGCCGTCACCTCGACGAAATAGCCGAGCACGTTATTGTGGCGGACCTTGAGGCCCTTGACGCCCGTGGCATCGGCATAAGTCGCCTGCAACCCGGCGATGACCTGGCGGCTGCCGTCGCGCAGCTTCCTGTGGCCGTCTAGATCGGCGTTGAAGCCGGCACGGATGAAGCCGCCGTCGCGCGCATTGACGGGCAGCTCCTCGGCGAGCGCCGCCGCCAGAGATTGCGCGGTCCCCGACGGCGCGGCGGCGAGACGTTCGGCAATCCCCATAAGTTCGCGCGGCAGGCCAAACGCCTCACCGGCACGCAACAGATGGGCGGCAAGGCCGTGAGCGGCGCCAATGGCATCGCGTACCGCGCCGAGATCGCGCGGGCCGCCGCGGCCCAATGCCAGGCGCGCCAGGGCGCGGGCGAGGTCCGGGGCCTTCAACGCTTCGCGCAAGGTTTGGCGCAGGCGCGGCTCGTTCACTAGATATGTGACGGCGTCGAGGCGGGCATTGACCAAAGCGATATCGGTCGACGGGCTGGCGATGCGGCTGGCCAGCTCGCGCGTACCGGCGGCGGTGACGGTGCGGTCGATGGCGGCGAGAAGGCTGCCCGACCGCACGCCCTGGCTGGAGCGGGCGAGCTCCAGATTGGCGCGGGTCGCCGCATCGATGACGAGTAGGCTGCCGGCGATCTCCTTGCGCGGCGGCCGCAGCAGCGGCGCCCGGCCGACTTGCGTGATCTCCACATAGGTGAGAAGGCCGGCAAGGGCCGCCAGCTCGGCACGGGTGAAATCGCCATAGGCATCGAGCGTGGCGACGCCGAGCCGCTCCTTCAACATACGCTCGCCGCGCACGGAATCGAAATGGGCGCGCGGGCAAGGTGTCAGCGCCGCACCGGCCTCGCCGATGAGGCGGCGCATATCGGCATCGCTGGCGAGATCGTCGCCGACCAGCACCTCGCCGGGCTTGATGCGGGCGAGCTCGCCGGGAAGATCGCTCAAGCGCACCGAGGCGGCGATCAGCTCGCCGGTCGAGATATCGATCGAGGCGAGCGCGCAAATCGCCTCGCCGCTCTGGGGCGCGCGGAACAACGCGGTGAGGAAATTGTGGGCGCGGGCATCGAGCAGCGACTCCTCGGTCAGCGTGCCCGGAGTCACCAACCGCACCACGTCGCGCCGCACCACGGATTTGGGCCCGCGCTTCTTGGCGTCGGCCGGATCTTCGGTCTGTTCGCAGACGGCGACGCGGAAGCCTTGAGCAATCAGCCGCTGGAGATAGTCGTCGGCCGCATGCACCGGCACGCCGCACATGGGAATGTCCTCGCCTCCATACTTGCCCCGCTTGGTGAGTGCGATGCCGAGCGCCCGCGAAGCCACCGCCGCGTCGTCGAAGAACATCTCGTAAAAATCGCCCATCCGATAGAACAGGAGGCTGTCGGCATTGGCCGACTTGATCTCCAAATATTGTGCGATCATCGGCGTGGCGTCGGCCGCGGGCGCCAATGGCGCATTCGGGGCTGGTGCGTCGCCGGATGCGTCGGCGCTCACCACGGGACTTCGCCTCTGGCCTTTTCGAGGCGTTCGGTGACCTCGGGGCTCATGCCATAGAACCACACACCGCAAAGCAGGTCGCGGAAGCGGGGATTCCGTCTGGCCTCGTCGACCACGGCGTCGATGACGGGACCATTCTCATCGGGCAGCAGATCCTCCAGCATGCCGGCGGCAAGCAGGCCCAACACGTTCTGATCGGTCTCGATGGCGAGAATTGCCTTCACCAGTTCGAGCGCCGCGAGTGGATCGTTGCCGATAAGCTCGCTCTGGAAGTCGAACAGCGCGTCCCAATTGCGGTCGCGTTCTCTGTCGCGGTCGGACCGCGCGGTGATCTCGACCCAGGCGGCGGCGAGCTCTTTCAGCGGCAGGGCGGCGAAGTCGATCGTTTCGTCGTCGCTGAGACGACCATCGCGCCAATTGCGGTAGGCCGGCTCATCGGCAATGGCCAGCAGGCGCCGCTTGGCCTCGGAATTGGTGACAAGGCCGCCGGCGATCGAACCCGCCATCCGCCCCATCAGCCAGCGCAAGCGCGGCTGCCGCAGGGCCAGTTCCTGTAGGCTGCCGGCGACGCGCAGCGCATGAACGTTGAGAAGCTGGCCAAGCAGCTTGCCCTCGGCCAGCAAGGCTACAATCTCGTCGTCGGGCTCATGGTCGAGTTCGGCGGCGATCAGCGCCACCGCGCGCTCGGGGTTGTCTTGGGCAAGCCCATCGAAATACATCGCAAAGGCGTGGGTTCCCGAGGTCTGCCGCCGCAAATCCACGGTACCAACCTCCCGCCAGGCGCGCACCAGATCGGCCACCGGCAGGGAATCGAGCCGCGCATCCAATTCCTCGTGGGACGACATGACTTCGGCGTCGCCGTCGGAGGGGTCACAGAACCCGAGAATTTCGTCGCACCAGCCCATTCTTAAGGGTCGTAGCTTCTCCCTCAGGCCCGCACAAGGCTGGGCCACACAACAGTTGGGGAAAGGACTTTTCCCCTGGCAGAGCGCCCTATAGGGTGCGCGGCTTCCGCTAGGTTTTGAGGAGAGTCCGTTATCATTCGCCCGTCCAAACGCGCATACGATGCGCTTCGTCCCATCAGCCTTGAACGCGCCGTGTCGCGCCATGCCGAAGGCTCCTGCCTCGTCCGCTTCGGCGAGACCCATGTCTTGTGTACGGCGACGGCCGGCGAGTCCGTGCCGCCCTGGCTCAAGGGATCGGGCCGCGGCTGGGTGACGGCGGAATACGGTATGCTGCCGCGCGCCACCAACCAGCGCACGCGGCGCGAAGCGGCTTCCGGCAAGCAATCGGGCCGCACGCAGGAGATTCAGCGGCTGATCGGCCGCTCGCTGCGCGCCGTCACCGACCTGAAGGGGCTCGGCGAGAAGCAGATCATCGTCGACTGCGACGTGTTGCAGGCCGATGGCGGCACCCGCACGGCGTCGATTACCGGCGCCTGGGTGGCTTTGCACGATGCGCTGGCCTGGATGGCCGCGCGCAACATGGCCAAGACCGGCGTGCTGCGCGATCATGTCGCCGCGGTGTCGTGCGGGCTGTATGGCGGCGAGGCGGTGCTCGATCTCGACTACGCCGAAGACTCAGAAGCCGACGCCGATGCCAATTTCGTCATGACGGGCGCGGGCGGAATCGTCGAGGTGCAGGGTACCGCGGAGACCGATCCGTTCAGCCAAGAGCAGTTCGACGCGCTCATGCTGCTGGCCCGGCAAGGCATCGCCGAGCTGGTCGACTTGCAGAAGCTGACCGTTGCTTAGTCCCGGCGCGCTCCACCGCGGTTCGAAGCTCCTGATCGCCAGCCACAACGAAGGCAAGGTGCGGGAGTTCGGCGAACTGTTCGCGCCACTCGGCATCGAATGCGTGTCCGCGGGCAGCATCGATCTACCCGAGCCCGAAGAAACGGGCGCCACGTTCGTGGCCAATGCGCTGCTGAAGGCCCGCGCTGCGGCGGTCGCATCGGGCATGATGGCGCTCGGCGACGATTCGGGCCTCGAGGTCGAGGCGCTGGGCGGTCAGCCGGGCATCCACTCCGCCCGCTGGGGGGGCCCGGGCCGTGACTTCAGCCTGGCCATGGACCGTGTGCACCGCGAGCTGGACGCTACCGGCGGCGGCTATCGGCGCGCCAATTTCACCTGCGCCCTGGCCCTAACCGCGCCTAATCACGAGGAAGCGGTGTTCATCGGCAAGGTGTTCGGGGCGATTACCTGGCCGCCACGCGGATCGCGCGGCTTCGGCTATGATCCCATCTTCGTGCCGGACGGCCATTCGGAGACCTTCGGCGAGATGGACCCTGAACAGAAGAACGCGCTGTCGCACCGCATGCGCGCCTTCGAGCAGATGATCGATGCGACCTATTCCAATGCCGAGTAGCGAGCCGTTCGGTGTTTATGTGCACTGGCCGTTCTGCCAGGCCAAATGCCCCTATTGCGACTTCAACTCCCATGTGCGCCATGGCGGCATCGACGAGGCGCGATTCCTTGCCGGCTATCTGACCGAGCTTGCGCATTTCGCAGCGCGCGCGCCGGGACGCACCGTCACGAGCATCTTTTTCGGCGGCGGCACGCCCTCGCTGATGGGCCCGCGCACGGTCGCCGCGATCCTCGACGCGATCGGCGATCATTGGAGCGTCGACCGCGACGCCGAGATCACGCTGGAGGCCAATCCCACTAGCGTCGAGGCGGAGAATTTCGCGGGCTATGCCGCCGCCGGTGTCAACCGGCTATCGCTCGGCGTTCAGGCACTCGACGATGCGAGCTTGAAGGCGCTGGGACGGCTGCATACGGTTGACGAGGCGCTTGCCGCCCTCGGCCTCGCCCACAAGCATTTCGGCCGGGTGTCGTTCGATCTCATCTATGCGCGCGAAGGCCAGAGCGCGCGTGATTGGGAACAGGAACTGACGCGGGCGCTCGATCATGCCGGCGATCATCTGTCGCTCTACCAACTCACCATCGAGGACGGCACGCCGTTTGCCGCGCGCCACGCAGCCGGAACCTTACGCGTGCCGCACACCAAAAAGGCGAGCGCGATGTATCTCCTGACGCAGGCACTCTGCGAAGCGGCGGGCCTGCCCGCTTACGAGATTTCCAACCATGCGCGGCCCGGATCGAAGTCGCGGCACAATCTCGTATATTGGCGGGGCCACGACTATGCCGGCATCGGCGGCGGCGCTCACGCGCGCATCACCGAGAACGGGGTCAAGCGCGCGCTCTCCACGCTCAAGTCGCCCGAGGGCTGGCTCGCCCAGGTGGAAGCGCAAGGCCACGGGCTGACAAGCGACGAGGCGCTCAGCAGCGCGGAGACGGCGGAAGAATATCTGCTGATGGCCTTGCGCCTCGCCGAGGGCATGGACCTTGCCCGGCTTGCGGCCCTTGGCGGCCGAGCGCTCGACGAGGCGCTGCTCAACGCCTTGGAGGGCGACGGACTGCTGGCCCGTAACGGCAGCCGGCTCAAGGCGACGCAGTCCGGCCGGCTCGTGCTCGAGCGCCTGATCCTCGAGCTTGCTGCCTAATAAGTTGAGGCGCTGGCGAAGCTGCGCGGCGCGGCATCGATGACGCGCGGGGCGCCATCTTGCACTTCGAGAATGGCCAGACCACGCTCGGAGGTCCCGTCGGGCAACAGACGGAACAGGCCGTCGACCCCGGCAAAGCCGCTAGCACGCGTGAGCTGCGAGAACGAATAGCGCTGCCCTTGGGGATTCTGGGCCAGCGACACGGCGAGGCTCATCGCGTCATAGCCGAGGCTGGCGATGCGCGGCGGCGTGCCGCCAAAGGTTTTGGCATAGCTCTGCGAAAAGTTGCTCCAGCCTTTCGGGTCCGGCGCCGGATACCAACCGCCGATCAGCGCCTTCTCGCGGCTGACATTCGGATAGTCCCATTGTCCGGTGCCGACGAACTGAATCTTGGCGCTGGTGACTCCGGCCTGTGCGAGCAATGGCGCCAGCGCCGGCAGCTCCTCGCGGCCCGCGGGCAGGAACAGCGCGTCGATCTGCCGGCCCGACTTAATGGCGCCCGCGATCTGCTGGACGGCGCCCGACATGCTGCCGCTACTGAAGGTTGCACGCACCGGTGCGGATCCCCCGCCCGACGCCGCGGCCTTGGCGAAGGCGGCCTCGGCAATGCGGCCGTATGCGGTTTGCGGCACCAGCACCGCGAAGTTCCGTTTGCCACGCGACATGGCGAAGGAGACGATGCGCGGCACGTCGCGCCCGGCGAGGAAGCTCAACAGAAAGACGCCGTTGCCGGCGACTTTCTCGTCGCTCGAAAAGGCGATCATGGGCACGCCGGCGCGGCGGGCCACATCGGCGGCGCCGCGGACCTCTTGGGCGAAGAGCGGGCCGATGATTAGTTCGGCCCCGTCCTTCACCGCGTCCTCGGCGGCCATCCGGGCGCCGTCGGGCGTGCCCTTGGTGTCTTTCGGCACCAGCGAGATATTCGGATTGTCGAAATCGAACAGGGCAAGCTCGGCCGCCTGCTTGATGGCCTTGGCCACGTTGCGCGTCGAGCCCGACGCGGTGATGGGCAGAAGCAGGGCGATCTTGACCGTGCCCGGCGCGTCCGTAACGGGGCCGCTTGGAAATGTCGGCCCGCCGCCGCCGCCCGGCGCACCGCAGGCGGCAAACAGGACCGCCACCACCATGGTGGCGAGCACGAGCTTGATGGCGCCGAGATGCTGACGAAGAGTCCGTGGAAGCCGCATGGCCCCTTCTTACGTTGAGTGGGAGAGCGCTTATCGCGCCCCCTCAGAGCCGGTCCGCTGACCAACGGCGCTAGGACGAAGCCTTGACCGCAACTATGGCTCAATGTTGATGGACGCAGACGGACTATATCACGTAACGTTTCGGCCACCAGGGCAACGCACGCTGCTCCTTGACGCAGGACAAGTCCTTGGAGCGGCCGGCAAAAGCGGGCGAAGCGCGTGCAAGACCAGCAGCAAGACGATCGTCATGACGAGACTGGCGCATCAGCGCCACGGACGGTGACCCGCGCCAGCGAGGCGCTGGTGGAGCTCTTGGCGCGACCGCTTGCGCCCGGGCTGTATCTCGTGGCGACGCCGATCGGCAATCTCGGCGACATTTCGCTGAGGGCGCTTTCGGTGCTGGCGCGCGCCTCCCTGATCGCCGCCGAGGATACGCGCCACTCCATGCGGCTGCTCTCCCATTTCGCCATTCGCAGTGAGCTGACGCCCTATCACGAGCACAACGCCGAGCGGGAACGGCCCCAGCTTCTGGCCCGCGTCCGCGGCGGGGCCGCGGTGGCGCTGATCTCCGATGCCGGCACGCCACTCGTGTCCGACCCCGGCTATAAACTGGTGCGCGACGCGCTCGACCAAGGGCTCATGGTGACCAGCATTCCAGGCGCGTCTGCCGTACTCACGGGACTGACCAGCGCAGGCCTGCCCACCGACACGTTCCTGTTCGCCGGCTTCCTGCCCCCGAAGTCTGGCCCAAGGCGGTCACGGCTTGCCGAATTGAAATCGGTGCCGGCGACGCTGATCCTGTTCGAGACGGGGCCACGCCTCGCCAAGAGCCTGGCCGACATGGTCGACGTGCTAGGACCACGCGAGGCGGCGATCGCCAGGGAGCTTACCAAGCTGCACGAGACGGTGACGCGCGGTCGGCTGGACCAGCTCGCTCAGGAGACCGGCGACAGCGACACGCAGAAGGGCGAGTTCGTCGTGGTGATCGCCCCGCCGACCGATGAAGAGACCGAGGTCACCGACGAGAGGATCGTCGCCGAGCTCAACCACGCCCTCCAATCTTTGAGCTTCCGCGATGCGGTGCGCGGCGTCACCGACGCGCTGCAGGTGAAGCGCGCCCGCGTTTACGAGCTTGGGCTGACCCTGACACGCCAGCGGGACTGATCGTGCGGGCGGCGTGGGTCAGGGCCTATCGCGGGGGGTTTTCGCCGAGACGCTTGCCGCGGCGCTATACCGTCTCAAGGGCTATCGTATCGTTGCGCGACGCTACAAGACGCCGGTGGGCGAGATCGATCTGGTGGCGCTGAAGGCGAGGCGGCTCGCCTTTATCGAGGTGAAGCGGCGCAGGACCCAAGATGATGCGGCGTGGACCTGGCCGCGCCACATCGAGAATGCGTTTCCCGTTTGACGAAGACTTGCCGGTGGAGTGGCAATGCGCCGCAGGCTAGATTGGCCAATAACATCAAGCGACAGGGAGCGCCCCGATGAGCCGTCTTTATGGACCTCAGAACCGTGAGTTGCAGGACCACTTCGACAGCCGCCGCATGGCTGACCGTATAGAGCAGATCGCGGCGCAGACCGAGATCGACGACGCAGCCACGGCCTTCATCGAGAGCCGCGACATGTTCTTCCTCTCGACCGTCGACCACCAGGGGCGCCCGACCGTCTCCTACAGGGGTGGCGATCCCGGATTTGTGAAGGTGATCGACGCCAACACGATCGCGTTTCCGAGCTATGACGGCAACGGCATGTATCTTTCGATGGGCAACATGAAAGTCCATCCCGAGATCGGCATCTTGTTCATTGCCTTCGACCGGCCCTTCCGGCTGCGGCTGCAGGGCCGCTCCGAGCTGGTGATGTATGGGCCGGAGATGCAGCTCTTCAATGAGGCGGAGCTTGTGGTGCGGGTCGCCGTGTCCGACGTGTGGATGAATTGTCCGCGCTACATTCACCGCTATGAGAAGGTCGAGGCCTCGCGCTATCTCCCGCGCGCTGATGTTGAAACGCCGCTCTGCGAGTGGAAGCGCATCGAGGGTCTGGAGGACGTGCTGCGGCCGAAGGAAACCTCCGCCGTCGAGGAAGCCGGCCAGATCAGCATCGACGAATGGATGGGGCGTGTTCTCGCCGGCGACGGCAAGGCCTGAAGCCGTCACATTTCCCGTTTGACGAAGGCGGCAGTTTGGCGCGAGCTTCCCCGCGCATTCACGAGGAACCGATAATCGCCATGGCTCTCAAAGTCGCCTTTCAGATGGACCCCATCGAGCGCATCGATATTCGGGGCGATTCCAGCTTCGCGCTCCTGCTCGAAGCGCAATGGCGCGGCCATGACGTGTTCTACTATACGCCCGCTGACCTCTCGCTGCGCAACGGCAAGCTCATGGCCCAAGGCCACAGCCTGACGGTGGAGGACAAGCCCGGCGATCACTATCGCCTGGCCCATCCCCGCGCCGTCGATCTCGCCGAGTTCGACGTGGTGCAACTACGCCAAGACCCGCCCTTCGACATGGCTTACATCACCACGACGCATCTGTTGGAGCGTTTGCAGCCACGGACGCTGGTGGTCAACGACCCGGCGAGCGTACGCAACTCGCCGGAAAAGGTGTTCGTGCTCGACTTTCTCGATCTGATGCCGCCGACGCTGGTGACGCGTTCGCCGGACGAGATTCGCAGCTTCCGCGACAAGTATAAGGACATCGTGGTGAAGCCGCTTTACGGCAATGGAGGCGCCGCCATCTTCCGGGTCGCCGAAGGCGACACCAATCTCAACTCGCTGATCGAACTGCTCGGCATCACATTTCGCGAGCCGATCATGGTGCAGCGTTACTTGTGCGAAGTGCGGGCCGGCGACAAACGCATCATTCTGGTGGACGGCCAGTTCGCCGGCGCCATCAACCGGGTGCCGGCCGCGGACGAAACACGCTCCAATTTGCATGTGGGCGGGACGGCGGAAGCGACGACGCTGACGCCACGGGAAAAAGAGATCTGCGCGCGGCTCGGGCCGGAGCTCAAGAAGCGGGGGCTGATCTTCGCCGGCATTGACGTGATCGGCGACTACCTCACCGAGATCAACGTCACCTCGCCCACCGGCATCCGCCAGGTGCAGCAATTCGGCGGCGCCGACATCGCCGCCATGATCTGGGATGTGATCGAGAAGAAGGTCGCGGCCAGAACTTGAATTCGGTGTCGCGAAGGAGGGCGTGATGAGCTCAGATCCGACCGGCGGTCATGGCGCCGGAGATCTCGGGGCGATGTTCGACGCCCATTGCGAGGCCGAGTTCGTCGGCCGCGACATCGACGCGACCATGGCGACCATGAATGCGGCGCCGCATATCACTAATATGCCGACCATGACCGGCGGCTTTGGCTTCGGCGCGGTGCGGCACTTCTACGACAACTACTTCGTCGGCCATGTGCCCGACGACTGGACGGTCATGCCGATCTCCCGCACCGTCGGCGAGAGCCAGCTGGTCGACGAGGTGATGATCTCCTTCACCCACGACAGCGACATGCCGGCCATCCTGCCTGGGGTCAAGCCGACGGGCAGCAAGGTCACGATCCCCTTCGTGGTGGTGGTTGGCTTTGAGGACGGCAAGGTCGCCTTCGAGCGCAACTACTGGGACCAGGCCTCGATCCTCGCGCAGATCGGGCTGCTCGATAAAACGAACCTCCCCGTCAGCGGCGCGGAACAGGCGGCGCGCTTGCGCGATCCCAGCCTGCCGTCGAATACGCTGATTACGAAGGTCTAAGCCGGGCGCTTGCGGAACACGCCCCAGGCATTGGCGGCGATGCCGGCGCCCCAACCGAGCGCCACCCAATACCACCACCATGAGTTGGGCGTGGTGACGAGGTTGACCACGATTAGCAGGGCGATCACCGCCACATAGGCGAAGAGGTGGACGGTGAAGCCGCGCACTTTGGGATCGCTGAAGACGCGCTCGGGGCGGTCCGTCTTGCGCAACAGCAGCGCCAGGCCATGCGCCGCCACGCCGATGCCCCAGCCGAGCGCCACCCAGATGACCCAGAGATTGTCCGGCGAGCGCCAGAAATTGAGCGCGGCCAATAGGGCGACGACGGCCAGATAGACGGCGAAATTGATGAGGAAGGCGCGGACGCGGGGATCGTTGGTCATAGCGTTACCTCTGTAAGGCGCGGCGTCCGGACGCGAATCATCAGGTTGCGCGACGCTGGCTTAACCAACAACAATTGCAGTCAGGGAGCAATTTCGGCGAGCACAAGCCATGGATAGTTGGGTCGTTCTGATCGTCGTCCTTGCGGTCATGGTCGCCAATATTCCGGCGGTCATGCAGCAATGGCGTGACGATCGGCCGGGCTTCATCAAGACGCTTTGGATGGTGGTCGTCTACCTTGCCTACTTGGCGCTCGGCATCTGGCTGATGCTGGAGGTCATGGCCCCGGTCGGCGCGCGTGGCCCCGGCGTGCTGTTCGCCATTGGCTTCCTGCTCTCCTGGATCTTCTATGGCGGGCTGACCCTGATGCGCGTCGTACCGCGGTACCGCGAGCCGCCGCGCTGGCTCATGCATTTCGGCATCGCCGATATCGTGCTGCTCGGCCTGCTGTTCGGCTGCCTCGCCGGTTATCTGTTGGTCTGATAGATGTTCCCTTATTGTTCTTGCGACATGCCCCCGCTTTGCTAAACTCGCCGGAGGCCGGAAACGGGGGGTTTCATCATGTTCGCGCGGGTCACCACGGTCGCCTTTGAAGGCATCGAAGCGCGCGCTGTGGATGTACAAGTCCAGATCGGCCCGGGCCTGCCCGCTTTCACCATTGTCGGCCTCCCCGATAAAGCCGTGGCCGAGAGCCGCGAGCGGGTCCGCGGGGCGCTAAACGCCATCGGGCTGGCTCTGCCGCCGAAACGCATCACCGTCAATTTGGCGCCGGCCGATCTGCCGAAAGAAGGCAGCCATTACGATCTTCCCGTCGCACTCGGGGTCATGGCCGCGATCGGCGCGGTGGCCCCGGACGCCATCGAAAATTATTGCGTGCTGGGCGAGCTGGCGCTCGACGGCTCCATTGCCGCGGTCGCCGGTGCCCTACCCGCGGCCATCGGCGCGAATGCGCTTGGCAAAGGCCTGATCTGTCCGGGCGCATGCGGCCCGGAAGCGGCCTGGGCCGCGGCCGACATGCAGATCCTGGCGCCCGCCAACCTGCTTCAGCTCATCAACCACTTCAAAGGCCTGCAGAGCCTGCGGCGGCCCGAGCCCATCCCCGACCCCGGCGATGCCTCCATGCCCGACCTTCAGGACATCAAAGGACAGGAGACGGCCAAACGCGCGCTGGAAGTGGCCGCCGCCGGCGGCCACCATTTACTGCTGATCGGACCGCCGGGCGCCGGCAAGTCCATGCTGGCGCGGCGGCTCCCTTCCATCCTGCCACCGCTTGAACCGGCCGAAATGCTCGAAGTGAGCATGATCCGCAGCCTGGCCGGCGATCTTGCCGGCGGGGGCATCGGCCGGGCGCGCCCGTTCCGCGCGCCGCATCATTCGGCGAGCATGGCGGCGCTGGTCGGGGGCGGCTCGCGGCCAGTCCGGGCGAAGCGGAGCGTGCTGTTCCTCGACGAACTGCCGGAGTTTAATCCCCAAGTGCTCGATGCGCTGCGCCAGCCGCTCGAGATCGGCGAGACGGTGATCGCGCGGGCCAATCACCGCATCTCCTACCCCTCGCGCATCCAGCTCATCGCCGCCATGAATCCATGCCGCTGCGGGCATGCGGGTGAACCCGGCTATGTGTGCCGCCAAGGCCGGGGGTGCGCCGAGCGCTACCAGGCCCGCATCTCAGGCCCAATGCTCGACCGTATCGATCTGCAGATCGAGGTGCCGGCCGTGTCCGCCGCGGATCTCGTGTTGCCGCAGGCTGGCGAAAACAGCGCCGCGGTGCGGGCCCGGGTCAGCGCCGCGCGCCAGGCACAGACCGCACGCTACAAAGCGCTCGGCCTGCCCCGTATTCGCACCAATGCCGAGTGTGACGGAGCGCTGCTCGAAGAGATTGCCGCGCCCGAAGCCGACGGTCTCAGGCTGTTGCGCGACGCGGCCGAGGCGCTTTCCTTGAGCGCGCGGGGCTATCACCGGACATTGCGCGTCGCCCGCACACTGGCCGACCTCGACGGCAAGGACAAGGTCGCCCGCATCCATATCGCCGAGGCCCTGAGCTACCGGGGCGAGACCCTGCGCCGGTTCCAGAAGGCCGCCTAACCGTCTGAAAATCCGCCTCTCAAGCCTTTTTCAAGCTTTCTCTGCTTCTCTGACGCCAATGAAACCGCCAGGGCACAAGCCCCGGTCATAATTAACGGCGTCAACAGTGCAGCGTAGGATTTGGCAGAGCTTTGGCGCTGATCGCGCCGGGGGTATTAGCTTGCGGGTGGCGCTTGCGCTCCTCGCTCTGGGCCTCATCGCGTTGTCGGCCTATATGCTGGGCATCACGACTGCGCTCGTGTTGTCTCCGCTGGTACTCGGTGTCGTGCTGCTCGCCGCCCTCGCCGACCGTAAATCCGAGACTGGCAACGCGCGCTTGGACATCCTGGCAAGGCGGCTCGATTCGAGCCTTGAGTCTCTGAAGGACCTCCAATGGGAGGTGCGGGAACGCGAGGCGCGCTACCGCGACCTGCTCGACCACCAGGGCGACGTGATCTTGCGCCGCGATGCCGATGAGCGGCTTTCCTTCGTCAATGACGCATTCTGCCGGACCTTCGCCATGGAACGCGAGACCGCGATCGGCCTCGTGTTCCACCTTCCAGTTCTCGACGATGGCGACGAGCAGGCTTTTCCCGGAAGCAGCGATGAACGGAAAAGCCGCTTGGTGGAGCTCGTCACCGTCTCAGGCCCCCGTTGGTTCCTGTGGGAGGACTTCCCCGTCGCCAGCCATGACGACGGCGGCATCAGCGAGATCCAAAGCGTTGGTCGAGACGTGACCGAGCAACGGGCCGCCGAACTGGCGCTGGCGGAAGCCCGCGATCACGCGATGACCGCAAGCCACGCCAAGTCGCGCTTCCTTGCCTCGATGAGTCATGAGATCCGAACGCCGATGAACGGCATTCTCGGCATGACCGGGCTTCTGCTGGACACCGAGCTGTCGCCCGAACAGCGCACCTATGCACGCGCCATCTCCACATCGGCCACGACGCTGCTGTCGCTTATCGACGAGGTGCTCGATTTCTCCAAGATCGAGGCCGGCAAGATCGAGCTGCGCGCCGCGCCGTTCGACATCGGCGACGCGGCGCAAGGCGTGGTCGAGCTGCTGGCGCCGAGGGGCCGCGACAAGGGACTGGAGATCGGCTGCTACGCCGCGCCGGATCTGCCGAAAACGGTCGTCGGCGACGAGATGCGCGTGCGCCAGATCCTGATGAACCTCGTGGGCAACGCCATCAAGTTCACCGACCATGGTGGCGTGGCCCTGACGGTGGGCTTGGCGCGTGGCGCAGAGCAAGGCGACACTGCCCTGTTGCGCTTCGCGGTGCGCGACACCGGGCCCGGGGTGCCGCCGACGGCGATCGAAAGAATTTTTTCCGAGTTCGAACAGGGTGAGCAAGGTCCGGCCAGGCGACATGGCGGCACTGGGCTTGGGCTTGCCATCTCCAAGCGGCTGGTGGACGAGATGGGCGGTAGCATCGACGTGGCCAGCGTGCCGGGCGCGGGCGCAACTTTCACCGTGGACTTGCCGTTCGCCACGCCTCGCGATGGCGCGCGCCTCGGCGACGCTTGGCCGAAACCGCGTATGGGCGAGCGAGTACTGCTGGTGCTCGACGGCGCAATCGAGGCGGGGCTGGTCGGCGATCTCCTGGCCGCCATGGGCGCAAGCGTCACCCGGGTGAAGGCGAAGGACGCCGAGCGCATGGCCGAGGAAGCCGTTACTGCCGGCACCCCGTTCAGCGCGCTGCTCACCGATAAGGCCAATGCGGAGGCCAGTGCGGTGCGGCTCATGCCGTTTCTCCGCGGCATGGCGTCGTCGGGCTATGCGGTGCGAGCGGTGGTGATCATCGATCCCAGCGAGCGCGGCGACATCCCGCGCTTCCGCGCTTTAGGCTTCAACGGCTATCTCGTCCGGCCGCTCAGACCCGTATCGGCGTTGACCCAGCTCTTCGACGGCACCGGACAACAGCAAGCTCGGCCCGCGGACGCGGGCCTGAAGCTTCTGCAGGCCCCTCCGGCTGGCGCCGATGCGGCCTCGGGGTTTGCCATCCTGCTTGCCGAGGACAACGACATCAATGCCCTGCTCGCTCGCACGATACTGGAGAAGTCCGGGGCTCGCGTGGTCCGTGCGCACGACGGCGCGGAAGCGATTGCAAGAGCGGGCAACGAGCGCACCGAGGGAGACGGCCCCGGCTTCGACCTCGTGCTGATGGATATCCACATGCCTGACATGGACGGGGTGGAAGCGGCACGACGCATCCGGGCGCTTTACCCCGACGACGCGCAGCCGGGCGCAGGCCGGCCGCCGATCGTGGCGCTGACCGCCAATGCCTTCGCCGAGGACAAGGCGGCCTATCTTGCCGCCGGGCTCGACGATTACCTGTCCAAGCCATTCGAGAAACAGGATTTGTCGGCGCTGCTCGCGCGCTGGCGGGGCCGGGCTGCAGCCGGCGGTCAGACCGGCACCGGCGCGGCCTGACACCAAGGCTCGGGCGCCTGTTTCCTACTGTATCCCCAGGCTGTCACATAGACTTCGAATTGGTTTGCTAACCGGCTACCGTTGTGGCCGAATCGGGATGACCGTAGGCAATGTGCTACATCGGTAGCCTGCGGGGTCTCGTGGCGCGTTCCTCCCAATTTGCGAAACGGGCTATTGCATGACGATGAAGCCGACGTCAGGACGCCTTTCGGGTCGAATTCGCGGTGGGGCCATGTTTCCAGGGCTGACGTTCAAGCCTGGCCAAGGTGCCGGTCTGCCGTTCATGGGACGGCGGAAATTCCCCGCTGCCGGTCTTCGCGGCCGTTTCCAGCCGCCAAAGGTTTTTGGCCGCATCGGTCAGCTCGAAGTGCGGCTTGCCCGCAAGAAGAGCGAGATCCGTCGCGCCCAGCGCCTCAGGTACAAAGTATTTTACGAAGAAATGTCGGCCATTCCCGGCGCGCTCGCCATGCTGTCGCGGCGCGACGAGGATAGCTATGACCCGATCTTCGATCATCTGCTCGTGGTCGACGGCGGCGATCCCGCCAAGCAGGGGCGCTGGCGCCGCTCGCAAGTGGTGGGCACCTATCGCGTGCTGCGCCAAGACGTCGCCGAGCAGCATGACGGCTTTTATACGCAAGGCGAATACGACATCGCGCCGCTGATCCAGGCGAAGCCCGACTACAGCTTCATCGAGCTTGGACGGTCCTGCGTGCTTAAGCCGTATCGGAACCGGCGGACGCTCGAACTCCTGTGGCAAGGCGTCTGGTCCTATGTGCGCGAGCACCAGGCTGACGTGATGATCGGCTGCGCCAGCTTCCCGGGGACGGATCCTGCCGCCCACGCGCTGGCCTTGAGCTACCTCTATCACAACTCGCTGGCGCCCGAGGACTGGCGGGTGCGGGCGCACGACCACCTGCGCGTAGACATGAACATGATGCCCCGCGAGGTGGTCAACACCCGCGCCGCGCTCAAAGCCCTGCCGCCCTTGATCAAGGGTTATTTGCGGGTCGGCGCTTTTGTCGGCGACGGCGCCGTCATCGATCACCAATTCGGCACCACCGACGTCTTCGTCGTTATGCCGGTCGAGGCCATCAATACCCGCTACTTCGACCATTTTGGTGCGCCAGATGAGCTGATCGCGGCCGCCACGCCGGAATTCGGTCCTCTTAACTAGACCAGCGAGCGCGTTTGACGGGGACCGGGGCGGCTCCTAAGTTTCCTTACATGGGTCATCCCGACGTCAAAGACATCCTCGCGGCCGAAGCCGCGGTGGGCTTGCGCCAACTCAACGAGCGGTCGCGCGAGATCTTCAAGCGTGTCGTCGAGACATATCTGCAGACCGGCGAACCGGTCGGCTCACGCAATTTGAGCCGGGCGCTGCCGATGACGCTGTCGCCGGCGTCAGTGCGCAACGTCATGTCCGACCTGGAAAGCCTCGGCCTCATCTATGCGCCGCATACGAGCGCCGGCCGGCTGCCGACCCAGACGGGCTTGCGCCTGTTCGTCGACGGCCTGCTCGAGATCGGCGACATCACCGAGGCCGAGCGCAATGAGATCGAGAGCCGGATGGTGGCCGGCGGACGGCGGCGCGGCGTCGAGGAGTTCTTGGCGGAAGCCGGCGAGATGCTGTCGGGACTGTCGCGCTGCGCCGGCGTGGTGCTGGCCGAGAAGCAGAGCAAGACACTGAAGCAAGTCGAGTTCGTCAGCCTCGGTCAAGGCAAGGCGCTCGCGGTTCTGGTCAGCGAGGATGGCGATGTCGAGAACCGCATCGTCTCGGTGCCCGATGGGCTGCCGCTATCGTCTCTCGCCGAGGCGACGAACTATCTCAACGCACGCATCGGCGGGCTGACGCTGGCGGACGCACGCACCCGTATCGAGACGGAGATCGAGGCGCGGCGCGCGCAACTCGACGAGCTGACCGCGCGCGTGGTGACCGACGGGCTGGCCACCTGGTCGGGCGACGGCAACGATCGGCAGAGCCTCATCGTCTGCGGCCGGGCGCATCTCCTGGAAGACGTCAAGGCGATGGAAGATTTGGAGCGGGTGCGGCACTTGTTCGAGGATCTCGACGCGAAGAAGGACCTGATCCAGCTGCTCGGCCTGGCCGAGCGCGCCGAGGGCGTGCGCATTTTCATCGGCTCGGAGAACAAGCTGTTCTCGCTGTCAGGCTCGGCGCTCATCGTCTCGCCGTTCGAGGATAGCGAGCAGAAAATCGTTGGCGTGCTTGGCGTCATCGGCCCGACGCGCCTCAATTACGGGCGTATCATCCCCATGGTTGACTACACGGCAAGGTTACTCGGGCGGCTTGTCCCTTGATTTTTGCCGGCTCCCGGTTGATACCCCGAACATGTTAAGTGAACCCCAATCGCCGAGGCTAGAGCATGCCCGACGACACCAATGATCCGCGTGAGGCCAACGAGGATCAGGCGCAACCTGCCGATTCTGCCAAGGCCGAGACGCAAGACGCCAGCGACGACGCGACCCTCGAGGTCGGCGCCGATCTCGAGACGCTGCTCGGCGAGAATGCCGAAATGCGCGACAAGCTGCTGCGCACCATGGCGGACATGGAGAATTTGCGCCGACGCACCGAGCGCGAGAAGGCCGACACGGCGCGCTACGCCATCTCCAACTTCGCCCGCGACGTTCTGACCATCGGCGACAATCTCAAGCGCGCCATCGAGCACGTGCCGGCCGAGGCGGCCGACCAGGACCCGGCGCTCCAAAGCTTCCTCGAAGGGGTCGAGCTTACCGAGCGGGAGTTGCTCAATATGATGGAGCGCCACGGCGTCACCACCATCGAGCCGCTCGGCCAGCGCTTCGACCCGAACTCGCAGCAGGCGATGTATGAGGTGCCGAACACGGACGTGCCCGAAGGCACCGTGGTCGAGGTGATGCAGGCGGGCTACATGATCGGCGACCGCTGCTTGCGCCCGGCACTGGTGGCCGTGTCCAAAGGCGGCGCCAAGCCAGGGCCGCAAGCCAAGCCAGGCAACGACTTCGGGACCGGCGGGCCGGCCAATGACGACTTTCCCGCCGGCGGCGACTGAGCCGGGTCTAAGTTGAATTCGGTTCCGTCACCCGCCGCAGGGTGAGGTTGAAGCGGCCGCCTTCGTCCAGGAGATCGGAGGTGCCAGGCAGCACGCGGTCGATGCCATGAAAGCTGAGCCGGTCCGTGCCGCCGAGCACAAAGACATCGCCCGACTTGAGCTCGAATTTCTGTGTCGGATCCTGGCGTGTGGTGCCGCCCACGCGAAAGATCGCGCTGTCGCCCAGCGACACGGACAGCACAGGCGCGGCGAAATCCTCCTCATCCCGGTCCTGATGCAAGCCCATCTTGGCGGCACCCGCATAATAGTTGATGAGGCAGGCTTCGGGCGGATGCGGGTAGCCGACCAGCTCGTCCCATAGATCGAGCAGCATTGGCGGGATAGCCGGCCAGGGTGCGCCTGTCACCGGGTGCGTCGCCTGGTAGCGATAGCCCCGCTCTTTATCTGTCACCCAGCCGAGGGGGCCGGCATTGGTCATGCGCACGGACATGGGCTTGCCGGTGCGCGGCATGGTCGGCGTGTAGAGCGGCGCTTGCGCGATGATCTGCCTAATCGCGCCCAGCAGCGCGGTTTGTGCGTGCGCGCCAAACCATTGCGGATAATGTTGCACTCGACCTTTGCTCCGCCTCACTGCTGGCCTACGGTCCGCGTCATAGCGCATCGGCGGCGCTTGAGGACCTATGCGATGAGGATGAATGGCACAAGCGCAGACCAGCAATCCTGACAGCTATATCCACGCACGAGACGCTGACGAATATAAGCGCCTGCGCGAGCAGGCGGCGATGTGGCAGGGCGCCACCGAGGCGCTGCTCGATCGGGCAGGCCTCGGCCCCGGCATGACCTGCCTCGATGTGGGCTCGGGGGCAGGCTCGGTGATGCGGCTGATGGCCGACCGGGTGGGCGCATCGGGCCATATCACGGGGCTGGAGATCGATGGCAAATTGGGCGCCCAGGCGCTGGCCGACCTGAAAGCCCAAGGCGGCGCCGAATTCTCCCACGTGGAGGCCAATGTACTCGAGGCCACCAGCGTGGCGGGCGGACCGTTCGATCTCACCTATTGCCGGCTGTTTCTCATGCATATGCAGGACCCGGTGGCGGTGCTGGAAAAAATGCTCGCCTGGACCAAGCCGGGCGGCGTGGTGGTGGCGCAAGAGTTCGATTTCGGCGCCATCGCGGTCGAGCCGCTTTGCCCTGCCATGGGCGAGTTCAACCGCCTGTTCGAAGGAGTGTTCCGGGGCCATGGCCGCAATTTGCGGGCCGGGCGGCAATTGCCGGCGCAGTTCGAGGCGGCCGGAATCGGTGTTCCCGACGGCACGCTGGCGGAGGTCAAATATCTCCCGCTCAGTCGGATGGCGGCAATGCTAATCGGCGTTTACCAAGGACTTTTCGCCTCGGCTGCCGAACTCGGTATCGCCGACACGGCGCGCGCCGAGGCTTTCAAACGGGACATGGCCGAGGCTGGCGCCGATGGGCGCTATTATTGCTTAACGCCAATCCTTATCGGAGCGTGGAAGCGCGTAGGGTGAAATCTCAATTTCAGGCGCCAGCGCATGGCCCGCTTCTCCTTGCGGCTCATAGGGTTGCCACCTATATAACCGCGGAGCGCCGTCGGCCTTTGAGTCGGCGGGGTGCGGCGAAACGATGGGGACCGGCCCGCGCCAATCCAGATGCGACGCGCGTGAGATGATCCCGGGTGCCTCTACAGGGCCCGGACGGTTTGCCAGAAAGAGAGGCTCGCAATGGCGAAAGTGATCGGTATCGATCTCGGCACGACAAATTCCTGTGTCGCGGTCATGGAGGGGAAGAACCCCAAGGTCATCGAGAATGCTGAGGGCATGCGCACGACGCCGTCGATGGTAGCGTTCACCGACGACGGCGAAGTCCTCGTCGGACTGCCAGCCAAACGCCAAGCCGTCACCAATCCCGAGAACACATTCTTCGCCATCAAGCGCCTGATCGGCCGCCGGTGGGAGGATCCCACGGTGGCGAAGGACCAGAAGCTCGTCCCCTACCAGCTGGTGAAGGCCGACAACGGCGATGCCTGGGTCGAGTCCCACGGCAAGAAATATTCGCCGTCGCAAATCTCGGCCTACATCCTGCAGAAGATGAAAGAGACGGCTGAGTCGTATCTCGGCCAGACGGTCGAGCAGGCCGTCATCACCGTGCCCGCCTATTTCAACGACGCCCAGCGCCAAGCGACCAAGGACGCCGGCAAGATCGCGGGCCTCGAAGTACTGCGTATCATCAACGAGCCGACCGCTGCGGCGCTGTCTTACGGGCTCGAGAAGAAAGAAGGCCAGACCATCGCCGTCTATGACCTGGGCGGCGGCACGTTCGACGTCTCGGTGCTGGAGATAGGCGACGGTGTGTTCGAGGTGAAGTCGACCAACGGCGACACGTTCCTCGGTGGTGAGGACTTCGACATGCGGATCGTCGATTACCTTGCCGGCGAGTTCAAGAAAGAGAGCGGCATCGACCTGCGCTCCGACAAGCTGGCGCTGCAGCGTCTGAAAGAGGCCGCCGAGAAGGCAAAGATCGAGCTGTCGTCGACGCAGCAGACCGAAATCAACCTGCCCTTCATCACCGCCGACCAGTCGGGTCCGAAGCATCTGACCATGAAGCTCACGCGGGCGAAGCTCGAGAGCCTGGTCGACGATCTGATTCAGAGGACCATCGGCCCGTGCCAGGCGGCGCTGAAGGATGCAAGCCTCAAGCCCGCTGAGATCAACGAGGTGATCCTCGTCGGCGGCATGACCCGCATGCCGAAAGTGGTCGAGACGGTGAAGAATTTCTTCGGCAAGGAGCCGCACAAGGGCGTGAACCCGGACGAAGTGGTGGCCATCGGCGCTGCTATTCAGGCCGGCGTACTGCAGGGCGACGTCAAAGATGTGCTGCTGCTCGACGTGACGCCGCTGTCGCTCGGTATCGAGACCTTGGGCGGCGTGTTCACCCGGCTGATCGACCGCAACACCACGATCCCGACGAAGAAGAGCCAGGTATTTTCGACTGCGGAAGACAATCAGAACGCGGTGACCATCCGTGTCTTCCAAGGCGAGCGGGAGATGGCGGCCGACAACAAGATGCTCGGCCAGTTCGATCTCGTCGGCATCCCGCCCGCGCCGCGCGGCGTACCGCAAATCGAAGTGACGTTCGACATCGACGCCAACGGCATCGTCAATGTGTCGGCATCCGACAAAGCGACGGGTAAGGAGCAGTCGATCCGCATCCAGGCATCCGGCGGTCTGACCGATGCCGATATCGATCGCATGGTCCAGGAAGCCGAGAGCCACGCCGAGGAAGACAAGAGGCGCCGCGAGCTGGTGGAAGTCCGCAATCAGGCCGAGGCGCTAGTACACTCGACCGACAAGATGCTGAAGGACTTCGGCGACAAGGTCGCGTCCGAGGACAAGGCCGCGGTGGAAGCCGCTGTCGCCGAGCTCAAGACCGCCGCCGAGGGCGAGGACGCCGAGGCCATCAAGCAGAAGGTCGATGCGGTGGCACAAGCCTCCATGAAGCTCGGCGAGGCGATGTATAACGCGAGCCAAGGCGCAGCCGGTGGCGATGGTGAGGCCGGTCCGTCGGCCGATGCCGACGGCGGCTCCGACGAGAAGGTGGTTGATGTCGACTTCGAGGAAGTCAAAGACGACGACGACAAGAAGTCGGCATAGCAGACTCAAATTGGCGCGGAGCCTTCGACAAGAGGGCTCCGCTTATGCCCAACTAGAGGCTTCTGCGCCGCCGCGGCGAGCGGTACGGCGGTGTGAGGGTCCGGAGGGGTGATGGCAAAACGGTGCTACTACGACATACTGGGCATTAGTCGCAGCGCTGACGTAGGCGACATCAAATCCGCGTTCCGCCGCCTCGCCAAAGAATGCCATCCCGACACCTGTAACGGCGATCCCATTGCCGAACAGCGCTTCAAAGAAGCCAACGAGGCTTACGAGGCGCTGAAAGACCCGCAGCGCCGGGCGGCCTATGACCGCTTCGGACACGCCGCCTTCGACGGCGGCGGCGGTATGGGTCCGGACGCGCATAATTTCGGCGCGGACTTCTCGGCCTCCATGTCCGCCATGTTCGATGATCTGTTCGGCGAGTTCATGGGCCAGGGCCAGCGCCGTCCGCGGCAGCGTTCGGCACGCGAGCGCGGAGCCGACCTTCGCTACAATATGGAGATCTCACTTTCGGAAGCCTATCAAGGCAAGACGGCGCAGATCCGCGTACCGACAAGCGTCACCTGCGACGACTGCTCGGGCTCGGGCGCCAAGACCGGCACGGCGCCGACATCGTGCCGCACCTGTGGCGGCGTCGGCAAGGTGCGGGCGAGCCAGGGCTTCTTCACCATCGAGCGGACCTGTCCGGCCTGCCAGGGTCGCGGCGAGACAATCGACACGCCCTGCCCGTCCTGCAACGGCGCTGGGCGCGTGATGCGCGAGCGCACGCTTTCGGTCACGATCCCCGTAGGCGTCGAGGACGGCACGCGCATCAGGCTCGCCAGCGAAGGCGAGGCGGGCGTGCGCGGTGGCCCCCCTGGCGACCTCTATATATTCCTGTCGATCAAGCCGCATGAGTTCTTCCAGCGCGACGGCGCCGATCTGTTCTGCCGCGTGCCGATCTCGATGACTACGGCGGCGCTTGGCGGTCAGATCGAAGTGCCGACCATCGACGGCGGCCGGAGTCGCGTGAAAGTCCCGGAGGGCAGCGAAAGCGGTAAGCAATTCCGGCTGAAGGCCAAAGGCATGCCGGTGCTGCGCTCCAAGCAGCAGGGCGACCTCTACATCCAAGTCGAGGTTGAGACGCCAAAGAACCTCTCGCGCAAGCAGCGCGACCTGCTCAAAGCCTTCGAGGAGGCGTCGAATCCGGATACCAGCCCGGACTCGGCAGGGTTTTTTGCCCGGGTGAAGGAATTCTTCGAGGGGATCGGTGAGTAGCGCATCCCTTTGTTTGGCATCCCCTTTGACGTAGATTGGCGGCACCAGTCCTCCCTCGCGCGCGCCCGTTCACCTCTGATATTTCGCGCGCCAGCAAGCGAGACAGCCATGGCCGGCGAGCCTGCTTTGCGCAATCCCAAGACGCCTGCGGCCACTGTCGCAGCGCCCATGGACGCGGCCCGCGCGGCCAAGATCACCGCGGCGGCGATCGTCGTCATCGCCTTCGCCTTTGGCCTTTGGTACGCGCAGACGGCAATCCTTCTGACCTTTGCCGGCATTCTGTTCGTTATCGTGCTGTATGGCGCGAGCCGGGAGCTGGCCGAGTTGACCGGCCTGCCCCGTCTTCTGATGCTTACGATTGTGACGCTGGCCGGCGCCGCCGGTCTCATCCTTGCGGCGTGTACAGCGGGACCGACGCTCATGGCCCAGCTCGCCCAGAGCATCGCCGTGGGCGCGAACCAGCTCATTTTTGGCGCCGTGTTCGGGCTTGTCGGTTTGGCGCTCGCCACGCCTCTTGCCGCCGTGGCAACCGTGCCGTTACGCCATGTGTTTAGGATTGGCGAAGACGGTAACGACGATCAGGACGCGCCGCGCGCGTAAGGGGAGATTTGAATGCGACTATTGTTTTTTGCCGGCAGCGCCCGGGAGGGGTCGCACAACAAGAAACTTGCGCGGCTTGGCCGCCATATTGCCGAAGCAAACGGTATCGAGGCGGTGTTCGCCGATCTCGCCGACTATCACATGCCGATTTATCATGGCGACCTGGAGACCAACGAAGGAGTCCCGGAGCGGGCGCGCGCCTTCAAGGCTCTGTTGGGAGAGTTTGACGGGGTGTTCATCGCCACCCCGGAATACAACGCCTCCATCCCGGCCCTGCTGAAGAACACTTTGGACTGGGTGTCGCGCGTTAAGGACGAGCCCGACGTATTCAAGTCCCGGGTGTTTGCGGTCTCCGGCGCCTCGCCCGGCTATTACGGCGGCATGCGCAGCCTGCTCACCTTGCGTCAGATCCTTGAAGTGGGTCTAGGCGCCACCGTGATCCCGCAGCAGATGGCGCTGCCGCGCGCTATGCACGCGTTCGAGGAGGACGGCAGCCTCAAGGACCAGGCACAGCAGAAGCTGTTCGCCAGCGTGATCGAAGCACTCGCCATCGCAGCCGGAAAGTTTGCGGCATGACCCCCCAAGAGCAGATCATCAGCCCCAAGGACCGGATCATCGTGGCGCTCGACGTGCCCGACCTCGATGAAGCACGTGCGCTGATCGACAAGCTCGGCGACAGTGTCGGCGTCTACAAGATCGGCCTCGAGCTGATCTTCGCCGGCGGGCTGACGCTCGCGCGCGCGCTGGTGGACGGCGGCAAGCGCGTGTTCCTCGACGCCAAGCTGCTCGACATCGAGGCAACCGTGGAGCGGGCGACGACCGCAATCGCCAAGACAGGCGCGCACTTCCTCACCGTGCATGCGACCGACCGCAAAACGCTCAACGCCGCGGTGCGCGGACGTGCCGACAGCGGGCTTAAACTTCTCGGCGTGACGGTGCTCACCAATCTCGACCGCGCCGATCTGTCCGAACAAGGCATCGAGATGCCGCCGCTGGCGCTCGTGCAAGAGCGGGCGCGGCTTTCGCAAGACGCAGGGTTGGACGGCATTGTCGCCTCGGGGAAAGAGGCGGCGGCACTGCGCGAGCGACTTCGCAACTTTCTGATCGTGACGCCTGGCATCCGCCAGCAAGGAACGGACGCCCAGGACCAGGCCCGCGTGGTGACGCCCAAGACCGCCGTGGAGTCGGGTGCGGACTATCTCGTGGTGGGACGCCCGATCACCCGTGCCGACGATCCGCGCGCGGCAGCGCTGGCTATTGCCGAAGAGATCGCCGCCGCTCAGCAAAGCTGATCTGCATCAGAGTGACGGCGCACCGCTTCGTCTATGACGATCTCCACCAATGAAGCGAGGAGATCGATTATCGACAAGAAAGAAGGAGCGGCGACTTCGGAGAACATTAAAATTCTCACCGATAAGGACCAGTTCGGGTCTGCGAAACCGAGCGGCACGACAACCTCGGCCGGTGCCAGCGGCACGAACACGTCAGCCGGCGCCAGTGGAACGACAACCCCAGGCTGGGTGTCCGAACCGATTCCAGATCTCATGTCGAGCGGGGACCAGCCGCCGCATGGAAAACCGAAGAGGAAGTAGCCGCCTGTCAGCGCGCGAAGGCCCGGGGCGCTAGCCTGCGCCAAGCGCGGCAACGCGGGCTACAATCGTCTCGGTCAATGCGCCGGGATCGCCTTCCACGCCGACCTGCTTGAGGCGCGACTTGCCGCCTGCTGCGACTTTCACGGACGATGGCGGAAGGCTAAGCCATTTGGCGATGAGCCTCTCGAGGCTCGCATTGGCGCGGCCGTCCTCCGGGACCGCCCGCACGCGCGCTTTCAGTACCGCCTCGCCGCCAAAGTCCTCCACGCTCACGATCTCGTCGCGGGCGGATTTCGGCATCAACCGCACGGCGACGATCACTCCGGAGCCGGTATGGCGGAGGTTGAGGGTGAGGCTTGCCGCGCTCAAAGGCCGGGTTGCAGAAAGGCCGGCAGGATCCAGCCGAGCAACACCACGTCGCGAATGAACAGGAGAAAGAGGATCAGGATCACCGGCGAGATGTCGATGCCGCCGAGATTGGGCAGGATACTGCGAATCGGCCGCAGCGCGGGCTCCGTGACCCGATAAAGCATGTCGGCGACGGAGTAGACGAAGCGATTGCTGGTGTTCACCACGTTGAAAGCGATCAACCAGCTCAAAATCGCGCCCGCAACGATGACCCAGATATAGAGGTCGAGGACGAGAACGATGAATCCAATCAAAGGCACCATGGAAAGGCCCCTCCGCGCGCGGCCTAGCCATCATGTAGCGGAGAGGTGCGGCCAAGGGCAAGTCTCCGACGGGCCAAAGGCTTAAGTTCTGCTTTTGCGAATGGGCCTCGCTTGACAGGTATAGAGGCCGCTCCCTAAATGCAGGCTATCTGGGGCCGTAGCTCAGTTGGGAGAGCGCAGCAATCGCACTGCTGAGGTCGTCGGTTCGATCCCGTCCGGCTCCACCAAATTTACGAAAAAAATCAGTAAGTTACTGCGCCACCCCCTCGAGCGGCGCAGTGCTTTTGCGCAAAGGTCAGCAAACAGTCAGCAGGACAGGCTAAGCCAGCGCGTTACAGGTCAATGGTTTTCTGAAAAAAACAGGTGAGGCACCCTCAAAAGGTAAAAATGGTCTGCTCACCGTCATCGAGAATGTTCTGAAACGTGCTGCGTGCAACGCGCCTCAAGGCACAGGTCAATATCGACATATCGAAGATCAGTTGCGAACAATTTGCTCTTTATATGGTCGCAAGCCCGAACACTATCGCTCTATGGCTGCGGCAAACGCGGCGATACGGTCGTGGATGTTGAGGCGTTGAAGGCCAACGCGAAGAAGGTCCGATACTATTGTGTGGAACATGCAGACGTGCCGCTGGTGCAAGCGGTGCAAGAGATTGAAGCCCTGAGAGGCTGACTATTGAAACGCATTGCAGGGGGAATGCGCCCAAGCCCTGCCAACGTGGCAAAGCTGCCGGAGTTATTGGGAGCGCTGGACGTCGACCCTTAGCGGCTGCAACCTTGGCGCATGAGGCGATGGTGATATGCTCGTCCCCACTCTTGGAAGGAGAGCAGCAATGCGCCGCATCCTTGCCGGTGTCGTTCTCGCCCTGATGTTGACGGGCTGTGACGCAGAGAAACCGCCTGAGACGGAGAAGCCGTCCGAGACGGAGAAGCCGTCTGGGGCCGAGAAGTTGTTTAAGCAGGGCAGCGCGGCTTACGAGAGCGGCGACTATTCTACTGCTCAGCGGCTATGGCGACCGCTGGCGGAGCAGGGCGATGCTAAGGCCCAATTCGCGATTGGCAGCACATACGAAGACGGTGAAGGGGTGCCGCAGAGCTACGCTGAGGCGATGAGTTGGTATCGCCTCGCAGCTGAACAGGGTCATGCCGGCGCCCAGTTGCGTCTCGGCACGATGTACAGAGAGGGTCGAGGCGCGCCGCACGATTTCGTTCAGGCGTATATGTGGCTCAACCTCGCAGCTTCACGGTTTACAGCTTCGGAGACAGAAGACCGCGATAGGGCGATTCAAAACCGTGACCGCGCGGCTTCAAGACTGACCCCCGAGCAAATAGCCGAGGCGCAAAGGCTGGCGCAGGAGTGGAAGCCAAACCCAGCCGCGCCGTAGGTAACGCCTAAGCTAAAAAATTAAGGGTGTGGCTCAATGAAGGCGCGCCAAAAACCCTCTGGCACCAGCCGGGGGTTCGATTGAGAATTCAATGACGCATTTTGCCCAATGATCCCAAAGGGCAAATCCTCGCCATCGGCAGTCGTTTTCGTACGACTGCATAATTGCAATGACCAACATTGCGTTCAGAAAAACTGCGAAGGCTTTCATCAGAGTGGTCCAGTTGGCCGCATGAGAGGCAATATTACGCTTGATTTGAAGGCGCCGCACGGCCGACCACTGCGAAGGTTAAAAAGTGGTTACAAAAATTCTGGAACCGATTGGCCAGGCGTCGAGTTGGTTAACCGGACATGGACGCTGCGCTCGTTGGCCTTCCAAGGCCCCGCAGTGCCAGAGCCTCTTTAAAGCACGGCTGATACGGACGCAGCCGGGCTTTTCTTTGTCTGCGCTCATTCAGGACTAAGTTACCCCGACCACAAGGTTCTGAACATGAGCGATTTCTATTCTGCGCTGGCGTAGGCGTGAGCGCGGCCACCACCAGTACAAAGAAGAAGCCCCTGACACGGGGGAATGTCGGGGCTTCTTGGGTCTTCTGTGAGACCTTGTGGAGGAGCGTCAACTCACCACGGTTCGAGCATGCTAACTGCGACCATCGGTCGGTGCCAAGAAGCGACAGGGATTAAGGTTAGTTCGTAAGACTTTTGAGGTGGCCCTTCTGCGAGACACGCGAGCAAGCCGACATTGCGAAGGTGCTGACGTTCGATGAAGCACGGCGCATTGCCACGAATGTTGTTAAGCTGCCGGAGCTGTTGGGGGGAGAAATGCTGAAAGCGATTAAACGAATGTTGAGAACCGCCGCGACAGGCAGGAGCTTGCAACCTTAGCCGTCATGATGACCGACAGCGAGTAAGCCGTGACTTTCACCGGCTTCGACTTTTCTCGTCTGATCCGCCTACGTGACTGCTGTTGTGCATCGTCACGTGAGTTAGGCCGCGAGGTCCGATATCAGGTCCAGCGCGAGATCGTGTGTCAGGTCCAGAACGTCTTCTTGGTCATATGTGTGACGACCGCTTATGACAAGTTCCTGCTTCTCGATTGTGTAGGACACTTGGGGGCTGCCGGAATGGGCATTTAGGCTATCACATTGAAATATAGCTTTTTGTTTGTCGCTGAACGCGAGAAGAACTCCGTCTTGGTTCACTGGGTGAGAGGCTGCCCCAAAGATGCTCTGGGCGCGACGGTGAACCCATACGATGAAGCATGTGCTACCAGTCATGGCTGTACTCCTATACGGTCCAACAACCCGGCTATCGATGCCGAGAGTATGCGAGCAGAGACTCATATATTATGGTTAACAGACACTTTACGGGGTGCGAGGATCAGAACGGAAAGTTCCCCTGCAACTAGGTCGGCCTATACGCAGCGATGCCCCCCTGCCCCGCTCAGAAACGGCCTCTGCAGTTCGCCCGAGACCGGCGAAGCCGGTGATTTAGGTATAGGCGACCATCGGGGAAGAACGCCGCTCTGTGAGGCGTTGTGCGCGTGGCCGGTTTACGCCGCCGCGCTCCAATGCTTTTCGGACGGACTTAGTCGGCGGCGCTTGGGCTGCTCCTCGACGTGCGAAACCTGCCGTTGGCCTTGATGTTGATAACGAGAGCCGCTGCAAGCCTTCGTCAGCTTGAGGATGCGACCACGATGCTGCTGTCCGTTGCATCCATGGTCGAGCGACCGGATCTCTCCTGTCTCGATGTTAGCCTGATGGTGTTCAGCGCCGGGAATGCTCCGCCACTGGCTGACTACTGCCTGCTTGTAGACCTGATCACCTGTTCCTGTTCGTTGTGATTTCCCCTGCTTTGGTTCTGCTCTCCTAGTGTGGCTAGCCTGTCGAGCAGCCAGAGTACCAAATGGGTAACTTCATCACGCCCAGGCGTTGTCACGTTAAGTGAAGCGGCTTTTCCCGCGCACGACCACAAGCGGGCGCCCCCGATCCTCGGCAACCGAAAGAATTGGGAAAGGTTAGCCGAACGTGCATGCGAGACTGTCGGGGTCCTGAAGTTCGCCGAACTGAATCGCCATGCCTTGGTCGTGATGCCGCACGACGCGGCCGCGCAGACGGCCCAGAACGAGCACGGATTGGATCGGCGGTTTAACCGAAGCGGCGATTGAGGCGCCACTCTGGGAAACGTCGATCACCCGGCAATCATGGACATCGCCATTGGGCAGGATGAGCTTCTGAGCGGCAATGCGCGGCGCATTGCGCTCATGCTGCCGTTCATCGGCCACGAGTTCGCGGTTGGCGTACCAGGTGAGCAGATTGACGATACGTTCGCGCTTCTGGACGCTCGCGTTGATCTGAACGGCGAACCCACCCTCGAACGCGCGCGCCACGGTGCCCTCAAGACGCCCGAGATTGTCGAGATAGGCGACGATGCGCTCGCCCACCTGGCAGGAGATCGGTGCCAAGAGGGCCATGCCGCCCGCCGACATATCGATGACCTCGCACGGATATTCTCGCTCGTCCTCGGACATGAAGCGCCCCTGAAGGCTCACCTTCAGGCGGCGGTATCGTCGCCTCTCCGGCACGATCTTCGGGAAGGGCCTGTCGGTCCGGCGTTCGCGCCGAAGTCTGGCGGTCGGGGCGGACTCTTTCATGTTGAAGACTCTCCAGTCTGCAGCCCGGTAGCTTGCTCAGGTTGAGTGTGTACGGAAGAGAGAGCGCAAACTTAAGCCGAAAATGGCTAACAAAGACTTGTAGTTATCTAAGGCGTTTTGCGGCAGTCCGGTTCGCACGCCGTACCTCCCTGCCAACTAGTCATACCTGGCGGCTTCAAGGTGCTCGACGCATCTGGCCAAGCCCTCGTCTACGTCTACGCTCGCGAGACGACTGAACAAGCCAGCATCGCTAAGGTGCTGACGTTCGATGAAGCTCGGCGCATTGCTGTGAATGTTGCGAAGCTGCCAGAGTTTTTGGGACCACAATAAACGACGGCGTCAACAACAATCCGCCTGGACGTCCGCTTTCAGGCGCTCAGCAGACCTAGAATGTTGCTTGAGGAGACGTCCGCTAATGACCCCAAGCGGACATGCCTTCCTGCCCGGAGCGCGCCGGGCGCTACCCCTTGGCGGCGTCGTCGAAGCTTTTCGCAGTTGCTTCAATCGCCCTGGAGAAGGCATTGCGCGACTCATCGAGCGCCTGGCTCATGGCGTCCCATGAGGCCTGACCAGCCTTGCCAAGATTATCGGCCTTGGCCTTGAGATCGGCTTGGGCCTTCTGAGCCTGGGCCGTGAGTTGCTGGACATGCGCCTCAGCCTGCTTCTGGTTCCTGGCATGGAGTTCCGTGGCGCGTTGCATATAGCTGTTCACCACGTTTTGCCAGGCCTCGGCTTGGGCCTGGGCGCGCGCTTGGAACGTCGCTTGCTGGTCTTTAATCAATTCGGCCCATCTGCTGGACTCGCTTTGAAACTTGGACCACGTGGCGTCCATTTGAGCTCTCGCCTCGGCGATCGAGCCAGCTCCCTTAGCCTGAACATCCTTGATATCGGCTTGGCCTTCGGCAATCCATTGTTTGACGTGGGCGATGGCCTGCTCGGCTTGCGCACGGACATTGACATCGAGGCTGTCGAGCCTGGAATCGAGTACCTTGGCACTCGCAGCCATCTCATCAAGACAGGCCTTGGCCCATTCTACGAAGACATCAACGCTAGTATGCATTGGGTTTTGCTCACTCATGACCTACACCTCGCTTTTTGGCGGCATCCCAGGAGGTACCGCAAAACAAAACCGGCGCTACACTGCGGTGGGCTCATTGGATGATCGCCCACTTTTCGACGCTGATGGTGTCG